>JBDLJH010000001.1:0-260853 GCA_039714395.1 Pseudomonadota bacterium
CTGCTCAGCGCCGATGATAGTGTGGGAGTTCCCATGCGAAAGTAGGTCACTGCCAGGGTTTAATAAAGAAAAGCCTCTGTATTCTTGCAGAGGTTTTTTTTTGCCTTCATTATTTACAGATGGTTGGTTCATATACCAACATTGTAGATGAGGCTTATTGTTTAGATAAATGGCTGAGACGCTTTACGCATTAGTGGCAATGCTAGCCGATGGACGCTTTCACTCTGGTGAGGATCTGGGTAAAAGTCTGGGGATCGGTCGGGCAGCGGTATGGAAATCACTGCAGCAACTTTCGCCCTTAGGCTTGGAGCTTCATGCGGTCAGCGGCCGGGGTTATAGGCTGGCCACTCCAGTCGAATTACTCAGTGAATCACGTATTTCTGTCCTACTTGATGACAACTGCCGCAACGGCCTGTCGGGACTGCAGATCTTTCATTCTATCGATTCTACCAGTAAGTACCTTAAACAGGCGGCTGAGTCCGGCGCTCCTTCAGGTACCGTTTGTCTTGCGGAGCATCAAAGTGAGGGGCGTGGACGTCGCGGCCGCCATTGGCACTCGCCATACGCTAGTAATCTATACCTCTCTGTTGTGTGGCGATTTAATGATGGTATGTCTCGTCTAAGTGGATTAAGTCTCGCTGTGGCGGTAGCTATGATGCGTTGTTTTGATGAGCTTGGTGCTTCGGGTACCGGGATTAAGTGGCCCAACGATATTATTAGCGAACAAGGTAAGCTGGCCGGGATTTTATTAGACGTTGCCGGTGAGAGTAGTGGGCCATGTTATGCGGTGATCGGGATTGGGGTAAACTACGATATGTCGACGACGGTTGGTGGCGTTATCGATCAAGCGTGGACTCAGTTACGTGACTGTGGCGTTACGCTTGGGCGCAATGAAGTTGTAGCCAGCTTGCTTAACAATCTTTTTAAAGCTCTCATGCTTTATGAGCAGGAGGGCTTCGAGGCTTTTCGCGGAGAGTGGCAGCAATGGGATATGCTGCGCGATCATGAGGTGAGACTACAGATGGCAAATGAAACCCGTGACGGTATAGCAAGGGGCATCGATGAATCTGGACTGTTGCTGGTCGAGCAACAGGGGAAGCTTTACCACTATGCAGCAGGTGAAGTATCACTGCGTAAGGCCGGATCTTGATTCTCCTTTTTGATATAGGCAATAGTCGGCTCAAGAGGGCCATCCTGGAAGGGGGGGCATTACAATCGACAACTCGATTTGATTATATTGAGGCAGGAAATGCACCAGATTGTCTGGGTGATATCAAACAACAACCTGAAGCAATTTATATCGCCAGTGTTGGCAGCGAGGATATTGAGAGTCAGATTGCAGATGCCTGTCATCAACGGTGGGGAATAACACCGGTTAAATTATTGACGACCACTTTCTGTGCAGGGGTTAGCAATGGCTATGTTTCGCCTTCTGTATTGGGAGTTGATCGTTGGGCTGCAATGATAGGGGCCTTCAAACTTATCGGGGGTTCAGTCCTTGTGATTGATTGCGGGACAGCCTGCAGTGCTGATTTTGTCGATCATAATGGCAAATATCTCGGCGGTGCAATTATTCCCGGGCTGAAGATGATGCAGCAGAGTTTACGGGCAGGAACTGAACATATAGGTTCTGCAGAAAGTGAGGATATGATCCCCGGTTTTGGCACCTCAACCACCGGCTGTATTCAGCTTGGTGTAACCGAAGCACTGCTTGGATTTATCGACAGGATGGAGCGAAAAGCGCTCTTGGAGTCTGGTGGGGAGGGGGTGAGTATGGTGATCACCGGTGGTGATGCCGCTTCTCTGTTACCACGTTTGGGCAGCCATATACGTTATGAGAAAGAGTTGGTGTTTATGGGGATGGCCGGTATGGTGGCGGAAAGGGGGAGTAGTCTAAGGCTATGAGAGGTTTCTTTTTTTTACTGCTGCTAACCAATGTATTGTTTATGGGTTGGAAAGTATGGCTTGCCCCCGAGAGTGAGGAACACTTCCCCTACGGTGGCACATTACCGGTAAACCAGGGGTTGCAGCTCCTTTCTGAACTTGACGAAGGGAAAGCTCCTCCTCATCGCAAGCTGATCTCGGTTGAACAGAAGAAACCTCTAGTTCCTGCAGTAGAATTAACTACACCGAAGCAGAGTGAGGATGTGAACATGGCTGCCTCAGATACACCCCCTACAAGCGTTATCTGCTATCAGAGTTCTCTGCTAGCTACAGTTAGTGATGCCAAATCACTACAGCAGTTGCTGGCCAAACGGGGTATCAAACAAAGCAAACGCGAGACTGTCGAGACCAATAAGGCTAATTACTGGTTGATGCTGAAGCCCTATAAAAGCAGAGCAAAGGCCAATGAAGCTGGAGAAATCCTTAAAAAGAAGCGGGTAAAGGATTTCTTCATTGTACGTAGCGGGAGTTATGAAAACGCTGTTTCTCTGGGAGTATTCTCTACCCATGAACGCGCTGAACAGCGCTACAAGGAAATCGTTTCACTTAAGGCTAGGCTACGTAAGCCGGTAATAGAGGCGATTGAGTTACCGGCTAAGCGCATGTTAGTCAAATTCCGGCTGGATAATGAAAACCTTCCTAAGGGGCTTCTCCCCATGCTTGATACCAGTAAACAACCACACTTCACAAAAACTTCGTGTAATTGAGTAACAACAAATTGCCAATGGCGTGCGTATTCCTTAGAATACGCCGCTTGTTGTTGCACGTGCCTTGTATAAGTGTGCATGTTTACAGCTAGATTTTGCCGACATAGCACAACTGGTAGTGCAACTGATTTGTAATCAGTAGGTTCGGGGTTCAAGTCCTCGTGTCGGCACCATTTTTTGCATGGGCGATATTAGCTTGTCCATATACATGGCCGTTGGTGTCACGGCTGTGGAAAAATATGAGAAATCACTGTTTCAGTGGTTGACAGATGCTCGCTTGGGAATCAAAATAGCGGGCTTAGTTCGATGGAGGGGTTCCCGAGTGGCTAAAGGGATCAGACTGTAAATCTGACGGCTCCGCCTTCGGAGGTTCGAATCCTCCCCCCTCCACCATATTGATGAAGAAAGATGACGGAGCACCTAGCCAGCTTCGGAGCGCACTTTGCGCGGGTGTAGTTTAATGGTAGAACTTCAGCCTTCCAAGCTGACTACGTGGGTTCGATTCCCATCACCCGCTCCATGTTGTGAGCAAAGAGTTTAAAGGCCCAGGTAGCTCAGTTGGTAGAGCACACCCTTGGTAAGGGTGAGGTCGGCAGTTCAAATCTGCTCCTGGGCTCCATATTATAAGTAGTGTAGTACCTTTATTAATGTTGATCATGTTATCTGGTTCGGAGGAGTAACCGATGTCCAAGGAAAAATTTGAACGTACGAAACCGCACGTTAACGTAGGTACCATCGGTCACGTAGACCATGGTAAAACCACCCTGACCGCCGCACTGACCAAGTGCATGGCCGAAAAACACGGTGGTGAATTCAAGGCGTATGACCAGATCGACGGCGCACCAGAAGAGCGTGCACGTGGTATCACCATCGCCACCGCCCACGTTGAGTACGAGTCAGACATTCGTCACTACGCCCACGTTGACTGCCCCGGTCACGCCGACTACGTCAAGAACATGATCACCGGTGCCGCTCAAATGGATGGCGCTATCCTGGTCTGTTCCGCCGCAGATGGCCCAATGCCCCAGACCCGTGAGCACATCCTGCTCTCTCGTCAGGTAGGCGTACCGTACATCGTTGTTTACATGAACAAGGCCGACATGGTCGATGATGAAGAGCTGCTGGAGCTGGTAGAGATGGAAATCCGTGAGCTGCTTAGCTCCTACGACTTCCCCGGCGACGACACCCCGGTCATCACCGGTTCAGCCCTTAAAGCGCTGGAAGGTGACCAGAGCGACATCGGCGTACCGTCCATCTACAAGCTGGTTGAAGCCCTTGATACCTACATTCCTGAGCCAGAGCGTGCCGTAGACGGTGCCTTCCTGATGCCAGTAGAGGACGTCTTCTCCATCTCCGGTCGTGGTACCGTAGCTACCGGACGTATCGAGCGCGGTATCGTCAAGGTGGGTGAAGAGATTGAGATTGTTGGTATTAAAGATACCGCCAAGACCACCGTTACCGGTGTCGAGATGTTCCGCAAGCTGCTGGACGAAGGTCGTGCCGGAGACAACGTCGGTATCCTGCTTCGCGGTACCAAGCGTGAAGAGATCGAGCGTGGTCAGGTTCTGTCAGCTCCTGGCAGCATCACCCCGCACACCAAGTTTGAAGCTGAGGTTTACGTACTGGGTAAAGACGAGGGTGGTCGCCACACCCCGTTCTTTAACGGCTACCGCCCCCAGTTCTATTTCCGTACCACCGACGTAACCGGTGCGTGCGACCTGCCGGAAGGCGTAGAAATGGTAATGCCTGGTGACAACGTACAGATGACCGTAACCCTGATCGCACCGATTGCGATGGAAGATGGGCTGCGTTTTGCTATCCGTGAGGGTGGACGTACTGTTGGTGCTGGTGTTGTTGCAAAGATTATCGAGTAAATAGTAGTACTAAAAAGCTTGGGACGTGAGGTGGTTTTGCCATCTCGCGTCCTTGCGTTTATTAGGCCAGTGGCTCAATTGGCAGAGCAGCGGTCTCCAAAACCGCAGGTTGGGGGTTCGATTCCCTCCTGGCCTGCCATTTTCGCTGTTTACGCAGCAAGGAACAGAACAGAATGGCAGACAAAATTAAATTGATAATAGCGCTCGCGCTAGCCGTAGCAGCTCTTGCAGGATTTTATATCTTTGAAGAGCAGCAGCAGGTGGTGCGCGTGCTTGGTCTATTGGTAGGCTTTGGTGTTGCGGCATTTATTGCGTCGCGCAGCGAGGTCGGTAGACATGCTGTGGCGTTTAGCCGCGGTGCTGTTATCGAGATTCGTAAGGTTGTCTGGCCGACCCGTAAAGAGACTATCAATACTACCTTGTTGGTAATGGCGATGGTCGTTCTGGTCGGTATCATTCTTTGGGTGTTCGATATGTTCCTTTCTTGGGGTATACAGCTTTTGACTGGGCAAGGGAGCTAAACGATGGCCTTGCGTTGGTATGTAGTACACGCCTATTCCGGGTATGAGAACAGTGTCAAACGCTCGCTAGAAGAGCGCATTGAGCGTATTGGTATGCAGGATATGTTTGGTGAGATTCTGGTGCCAACTGAAGAAGTTGTTGAGATGCGCGAAGGACAAAAGCGTAACACCTCACGCAAGTTTTTCCCCGGTTACGTCCTTGTTCAGATGGAGATGAATGATGATTCCTGGCACCTGGTAAAAGATGTACCAAGGGTGCTGGGTTTCATTGGTGGAACATCAGACCGTCCTGCTCCAATTAGTGATCGCGAAGCGAATCAGATTCTTGATCGAGTTCAGGAAGGTGTCGAGAAGCCAAAACCGAAGGTGTTGTACGAGCCTGGTGAGGTTGTTCGCATTATCGACGGTCCATTCAACGACTTTAATGGCGTGGTCGAAGAGGTCGATTACGAGAAAAGTCGTCTGCGTGTCGCCGTACTCATCTTTGGTCGTTCCACTCCGGTTGATCTGGAGTTTGGCCAGATCGAAAAGGGCTATTAAGGATTTTTGTCACACCGTGCATACGGGTAACACGGTGTGGTGAGTAGAGTAAGATTCCCGTTTAAACAGGGGAGCCGAAAGGCGTTTGCACCCACAAGAGGTAGAGAATTATGGCTAAGAAGATAGAAGCTTATATCAAGCTTCAGGTGCCTGCAGGTCAGGCCAACCCAAGTCCGCCTGTAGGTCCGGCGCTGGGTCAGCATGGCGTTAATATCATGGAATTCTGTAAGGCATTCAATGCCCAGACCCAGGGCGTTGAGCAAGGTCTGCCGATCCCTGTTGTGATCACGGTATATAGCGACCGTAGCTTTACCTTTATCTCCAAGACCCCGCCTGCTTCTGTACTGTTGATGAAGGCTGCTGGTATTAAATCCGGCTCAGGTGTTCCCAATGTGGACAAAGTTGGCAAGGTTAACCGTGCCCAGCTTGAAGAGATCGCTACCACCAAGATGCCCGATCTTACCGCTGCCGATATGGATGCCGCGGTACGCACCATTGCTGGTACCGCTCGCAGCATGGGTCTTGAGACTGAGGGGGTTAAATAATCATGGCTATTTCAAAACGTGCAAAGGCGATCAGCGAAAAGCTGGAAGCCGGTAAAATTTACGCCATCGATGATGCCCTGAGCCTGCTCAAAGAACTGCCTGCAGTTAAATTTGTAGAGGCAGTTGATGTCGCCATTAATCTCGGTGTTGACCCGCGTAAATCTGATCAGGTTGTGCGCAGTGCTACCGTGTTGCCCCATGGTACTGGCAAGACTGTTCGCGTTGCTGTGTTCACCCAGGGAGCCAATGCCGATGCCGCCAAAGAGGCTGGTGCCGACGTGGTTGGTATGGATGAGCTTGCTGAAGAGATGAAAAAGGGTGACCTGAACTATGATGTAGTCATCGCCAGCCCCGATGCGATGCGTGTGGTTGGTATGCTGGGTCAGATTCTCGGTCCACGTGGCCTGATGCCCAACCCCAAGGTTGGAACCGTCACCCCGGATGTTGCGACTGCAGTAAAGAACGCCAAGGCAGGTCAGGTACGCTACCGTACCGACAAGGCCGGTATCATTCATTGCTCCATCGGTAAGGTTGACTTTGCTGTTGATGCTCTGCGTGAAAACCTTGAGGCTCTGATGGCTGACTTGCAGAAGATCAAGCCAAGCAGCGCCAAGGGCATTTATATGAAGAAGATTACCGTATCCACCACCATGGGGCCAGGTGTCTCGGTGGACGTGGCAACTCTCTCAGCATAAGTTTTTTTATGCGGTGGTTTTCCGCCGCATGGATACGGCCCACCGGTGTATACCGGTGACGTCGGAGACCGTAGGTACCGTAAGGGTTAAATCTTTATGAGCCTGCGCAGACGGTGTACCAGATGGATTGTTCCTGATGGCCACCGTAAGGTGGGACGAAGCAGTTAGTCGTCCTTATAGGTGGTGTAACCCCTAGCCGGGGTTACTCAAACTGAAAGAGGTGATTTCGAGTGGCTCTCAACCTGGAACAGAAAAAGTCCATTGTTGCTGATGTTGCAGAAATCGCAGCACAGGCCCACTCCGCTATTGGTGCGGAGTATAACGGCCTGACCTCAACGCAAATGACCGAGCTACGTGCTAAGGCACGTGACGGTGGTGTTTATCTGCGTGTTGTTAAGAATACTCTTGCACGCCGTGCAGTCGAAGGTACTGAATTCGCCTGTATGCAGGAGGGCCTTACCGGCCCGATGCTTCTGGCCTTCTCTATGGAAGACCCAGGTGCGGCAGCAAGAGTAATCAAAGACTTCGCGAAAGAGAATGAAGCGTTGCAGGTAAAAGTGGTTGCCATGGGTGGCCAGATGTTCGGATCTGAGGATCTTGAACGTCTTGCCAGCCTACCAACCAAAGATCAGGCAATCAGCATGGTTATGGCATTGATGTTGGCACCGGTCGAGAAATTGGCCCGTACCCTCAACGAAGTGCCTGGCAAGCTGGTTCGCACTGTTGCTGCGATTCGCGATCAGAAACAAGACGCAGCCTAATTGGCATTGCGTATCTGGAATTAGTTTTAATTTTTATTTGGAGTAAAGAAAATGGCCGTATCAAAAGACGATATCCTTGAATCAATTGCTAGCATGTCTGTAATGGACGTTGTTGAGCTGATCGAAGCAATGGAAGAGAAGTTTGGCGTATCAGCTGCTGCTGCAGTTGCTGCTGCCCCTGCCGCTGCCGCTGGTGGTGAAGCTGCTGCTGAGAAGGACGAGTTTGACGTAGTCATGACCTCCTTCGGTGATAACAAGGTTTCTGTTATCAAGGCAGTTCGCGCTATTACCGGCCAGGGCCTTAAGGAAGCGAAAGAGATGGTTGAAGGTGCTCCTTCAACCATTAAGGAAGCCGCTCCTAAAGCTGAAGCCGAAGACCTCAAGAAGCAGCTTGAAGAAGCTGGTGCTCAGGTAGAGCTGAAGTAATATTTTAGGGCGTAATATGCCTAAAGATATTAGGAAATACAGAGCGTTAGCGATTGTATCGCTAATGTTCGCGACCAGGGATGGTACGGGTATTTAGTGAGAATGGCTGGTGACAGAGGTTGCCGGCCTTTTTCCGCTACAACGCCCAAAGATTTTAAAGATTGTCGTGAAGCTTTGCCGGACTGGAATCCGGTGCTGACGGCAGTCGCAATGTTCTGACAAGCTGAGGAACCCTGATGGCCTACTCGTTCACTGAGAAAAAACGTATCCGCAAGGATTTCGGCAAGCGTCCCAGCATCCAGGGCGTGCCCTATATGCTCGCCATGCAAATCGATTCCTATCGCGGATTTCTGCAACAGGATGTCGCTCAGGATGCGCTCAACGAGCGCGGACTTCACGCCGCCTTTAAGTCGGTATTCCCGATTGTCAGTTATTCCGGCAGTGCCTCGCTGGACTACGTGAGCTACCGATTAGGTAAGCCGGTGTTTGACGTTAAAGAGTGTCAACTGCGTGGTATGACCTATGCTGCACCGCTGCGCGTCAAGTTGCGCCTGGTTATATATGACAAGGAGTCATCGACCAAGGCTGTAAAAGACGTGCGCGAGCAGGAGGTCTATATGGGTGAGATGCCCCTGATGACCGATAACGGTACCTTTGTTATTAATGGTACCGAGCGCGTTATCGTCTCCCAGCTGCACCGTTCACCCGGTGTCTTCTTTGAGCATGACAAGGGCAAGACCCACTCCTCAGGCAAGCTGTTATTCTCGGCCCGAGTGATCCCTTACCGTGGTTCCTGGCTGGATTTCGAATTCGACCCCAAGGATGCACTATTTGTCCGTATTGATCGCCGTCGCAAGTTGCCCTCGACCGTTCTGTTGCATGCACTCGGTTACGACAACGAGCAGATACTCGAGATGTTCTTCGATACGGATACCTACCACTTTGAAAAGAAGGGTGGACTCTCTCTGGATCTCGTTCCTGAGCGCCTGCGTGGTGAAACCGCACTGGCTGATATCGTGGTTAAGGGCAAGGTACTGGTCGAGGCGGAGCGTCGTATTACTGCGCGCCATATCCGTGAGCTTGATAAGGCCGGTGTGAAAAAGATTGAGCTGCCATTTGATGCATTGCTCGGCAAAGTGCTGGCTCATAATATTGTCGATACCGACAGCGGTGAAATCATTGCCAATGCCAATGATGAACTTACCGAAGAGCTGATCACCAAGCTGCAGGAGGAGGGTGTTAGCAAGATCAACACACTCTTTACCAACGACCTGGACCAGGGTCCCTATATTTCAGATACTCTGCGTCTCGACTCCACTAATAGCCCCCTTGAGGCGCTGGTGGAAATCTATCGTATGATGCGTCCGGGTGAGCCGCCGACTAAAGAGGCCGCCGAGAACCTGTTTAACAACCTGTTCTTCTCCGACGACCGCTATGACCTCTCTGCCGTTGGTCGTATGAAATTCAACCGTCGTATTGGCCGCAAAGAGGTTACCGGTGACGGTACCCTGTCCAATGATGACATCACCGCGGTGATGAAGACCTTGGTTGATATTCGTAACGGCAATGGCATGGTTGATGATATCGACCATCTCGGTAACCGCCGTGTACGTTCTGTTGGTGAGATGGCAGAGAACCAGTTCCGCGTTGGTCTGGTACGTGTAGAGCGTGCGGTTAAGGAGCGCCTCTCTCTGGCAGAATCTGAGAATCTGATGCCGCAGGAGATGATCAACGCCAAGCCGGTCTCTGCTGCAGTTAAAGAATTCTTTGGCTCCTCGCAGTTGTCACAGTTTATGGATCAGAATAATCCTCTCTCCGAGGTCACTCATAAGCGTCGTATCTCGGCCCTCGGTCCGGGTGGTTTGACCCGTGAGCGTGCCGGTTTTGAGGTGCGTGATGTACACCCCACCCACTATGGTCGTGTCTGTCCTATTGAGACTCCTGAGGGACCGAATATCGGTCTGATTAACTCGCTGGCACTGTATGCGCGTGCCAATGAATATGGCTTCCTTGAGAGCCCCTACCGCAAGGTAGTGGAGATGAAGGTTACCGATGAGATTGATTACCTCTCGGCGATTGATGAGGCCGAGTTTGTTATCGCCCAGGCCCACGTAGCGCTGAATGATAAGGGGCAGATCGTTGATGAACTAGTCTCCTGTCGCCACAAGAATGAAACCACCCTGATGCCTCGCGATAAGGTCGACTATGTCGATGTCTCGCCGAAGCAGATCGTTTCGGTGGCCGCTTCGCTTATCCCGTTCCTTGAGCACGATGATGCCAACCGCGCATTGATGGGTTCAAACATGCAGCGCCAGGCAGTGCCAACCCTGCGTTCTGACAAGCCGCTGGTCGGTACCGGTATTGAGCGTACCGTTGCTATTGACTCCGGTACCTCAGTATCCGCCCGTCGTGGTGGTGTGGTTGATTCAGTCGATGCGGCGCGCGTTGTGGTGCGTGTCAATGACGATGAGACCGAAGCCGGTGAGTCGGGTGTTGATATCTACAACTTCACCAAATACACCCGCTCCAACCAGAACACCTGCATTAACCAGCGTCCGTTGGTGAAGCCCGGTGATATTATCGCCCGCGGCGATGTGCTGGCAGACGGCTCCTCTACCGATATGGGTGAGCTGGCGCTGGGTCAGAATATGCTGGTCGCCTTCATGCCGTGGAACGGTTACAACTTTGAGGATTCAATCCTCATCTCAGAGCGCGTGGTCGAAGAGGATCGTTTCACTACGATTCACATCGAGGAGTTGACCTGTGTCGCTCGTGATACCAAATTGGGGCCGGAGGAGATCTCCGCTGATATTCCTAATGTTGGTGAAGGCGCACTCTCTAAACTAGATGAGTCAGGCATCGTCTACATTGGTGCTGAAGTGACACCGGGCGATATCCTGGTTGGTAAGGTTACCCCCAAGGGTGAGACCCAGCTGACCCCGGAGGAGAAGCTGCTACGTGCCATCTTTGGTGAGAAGGCCTCTGATGTAAAAGACACTTCACTGCGCGTTCGTTCCGGTATGGTCGGCACCGTAATTGGTGTACAGGTGTTCACCCGTGACGGTCTGGAGAAGGATGCACGTGCCCAGCAAATTGAAGACAGCGAGCTGGAGCGAGTGCGTAAGGATCTGCGTGACCAACAGCGTATTATGGAAGAGGATGCCCTCTCCCGCGCTGAAAAAATGTTGCTGGGGAAAGTTGCAGCAAAGGGTCCCAACAAGCTCAAGTCCGGTGACAAGATCACCAAGGCCTATCTGGCCGAGCTGGAGCAGGACAAGTGGTTCGAGGTTAGTCTCAAAAACGATGAGGCCAATGCCTCGCTGGAAGCCATCGGCGATCAGATTCAGGGCATACGCAAGGACTTTGATGCGCAGTATGAGTCAAAGCGTATCAAGTTGACCCAGGGCGACGACCTTGCCCCGGGCGTGCTGAAGATGGTTAAGGTTTATGTGGCGGTGAAACGTCGCATTCAGCCTGGTGACAAGATGGCGGGACGTCATGGTAACAAGGGTGTTATCTCCATGATCGTACCGGTCGAGGATATGCCCTATACCGAGGACGGTGAGCCGGTAGATGTGGTACTCAACCCGCTGGGTGTACCTTCGCGGATGAATGTCGGACAGGTACTTGAGACCCATCTTGGTTGGGCTGCACGTGGGCTTGGCAAAAAGATCAACGCCATGATTCAGGCCAAGGCCAAGGTCGACGAAGTTCGTAAGTTACTCGATAAGATCTATAACACCAGCGGTGGTAAGCAAGAAGATATCGCCAGCTTCACCGATGATGAGGTGATGGAGCTGGCCGGTAACCTGCGCCGTGGTGTGCCGATGGCCACCCCCGTGTTTGACGGTATCCATGAGGATGAACTCAAGGCGATGCTACGCATGGCGGACCTGCCCGATAGCGGTCAGACTGTACTTTATGACGGTCGTACCGGTGAGTCCTTTGAGCGTGAGGTAACCGTGGGTTACATGTACATGCTCAAGCTCAACCACCTGGTTGATGACAAGATGCATGCACGCTCCACCGGTCCATACTCGCTGGTTACCCAGCAACCGCTTGGTGGTAAGGCGCAGTTTGGTGGTCAGCGCTTCGGTGAGATGGAGGTGTGGGCGCTGGAGGCATACGGTGCCGCCTACACCCTGCAGGAGATGCTTACCGTTAAGTCTGATGACGTTAATGGTCGTACCAAGATGTACAAAAACATCGTTGACGGTGATCATCGAATGGATGCCGGGATGCCTGAGTCCTTTAACGTACTGTTGAAAGAGATTCGCGCGCTGGGTATCGACATCGAACTGGAAGAAGATTAGTCCGTGGTTCAACACGGTTTGTTAAGCAACGGACAATTTGAGGAGATAACACAGTGAAAGACCTACTGAAGCTGTTGAAGCAACAGGGTCCTGTCGATGACTTTGAGGCCATTCGTATTGGTTTGGCCTCACCAGACAAGATTCGCTCCTGGTCGTACGGCGAAGTAAAGAAGCCCGAGACCATTAACTACCGCACCTTTAAGCCGGAGCGTGATGGCCTGTTCTGCGCCAAAATCTTCGGCCCGGTGAAGGACTATGAGTGCCTGTGCGGGAAGTACAAGCGCCTCAAGCATCGCGGAGTCATCTGCGAGAAGTGTGGTGTTGAGGTCACTCTGGCGAAGGTTCGTCGTGATCGCATGGGTCACATTGAGCTGGCCTCGCCCACCGCCCACATCTGGTTCCTCAAGTCACTGCCTTCACGGATGGGTCTGCTGCTTGATATGACTCTGCGTGATATCGAACGCGTGCTCTACTTCGAGGCATTTGTTGTCATTGAGCCGGGAATGACCCAGTTGGAGCGTGGTCAATTACTCTCTGATGAGACCTATCTCGACGCCATCGAAGAGTATGGTGATGAGTTTGACGCGAAGATGGGGGCCGAGGCGGTCTTCGACCTGCTGCGTGCCATGGATCTGAATGCAGAGGCCGAAGAGCTGCGTACCACCATCCCTGAGACCAACTCCGAGACCAAACTCAAGAAAATGACCAAGCGTCTCAAGCTGATTGAGGCCTTCCTCGACTCTGGTAATAAGCCTGAGTGGATGGTAATGACTGTACTGCCGGTACTGCCGCCCGAGTTGCGTCCGCTGGTACCGCTGGAGGGTGGCCGTTTCGCGACCTCCGATCTTAATGATCTCTATCGTCGCGTCATTAACCGCAACAATCGTCTGAAGCGTCTGCTTGACCTGAATGCACCTGACATTATCGTGCGCAACGAAAAGCGCATGCTGCAGGAGTCGGTAGATGCATTGATGGATAATGGTCGTCGTGGCCGTGCCATCACCGGTTCTAATAAGCGTCCGCTGAAATCGCTGGCCGATATGATCAAGGGTAAGCAGGGCCGTTTCCGTCAGAACCTGCTCGGTAAGCGCGTCGACTACTCTGGTCGTTCCGTTATCGTGGTTGGCCCAACCCTGAGACTGCACCAGTGTGGTCTGCCCAAGAAGATGGCGCTGGAGCTGTTCAAACCCTTCATCTTCTCCAAGCTGGAGTTGCGTGGTCTGGCAACCACCATCAAGGCGGCGAAGAAGCTGGTTGAGCGTGAGGGTGCTGAAGTTTGGGATATCCTCGAAGAGGTTATTCGTGAGCATCCGGTGATGCTTAACCGTGCGCCTACACTGCACCGTCTTGGTATCCAGGCCTTTGAGCCGGTACTGATTGAAGGTAAGGCCATTCAGCTGCACCCATTGGTCTGTGCCGCGTTCAACGCTGACTTTGACGGTGACCAGATGGCGGTACACGTACCGCTCTCTATTGAGGCGCAGCTCGAAGCGCGTGCCCTGATGATGTCTACCAATAATATTCTCTCTCCGGCCAATGGCGAGCCTATTATCGTACCTTCTCAGGACGTGGTTCTCGGTCTCTACTATATGAGTCGTGATCGTGTAAATGCCAAGGGCGAGGGCATGATGTTTGCCAACATCGATGAGGCGCGTCGTGCCTACGAAAATGGCAATGCCGAGCTGCATGCCCACGTGAAGGTTCGCCTCAAAGAGGTGCTGATCGATGAGAACGGTGAGCGTACCGATAAGATCAGCGTTAAGGACACCACCGTCGGTCGTGCCCTGCTGTTCGAAATCGTTCCTGACGGCCTGGCATTTGAGCTGGTCAACCGTCCGATGGCAAAAAAGGCCATCTCCAGCCTTATTAACGCTTGTTACCGTGACCTCGGCCTGAAAGATACCGTTATCTTTGCTGACCAACTCATGTACCTAGGTTTCCGTATGGCGAGCCGCTCCGGTGTCTCCTTCTGTTCTAATGACATGGTTATCCCTGAGGACAAGGTAGATATTCTGGCCCGTGCCGAGGCCGAGGTGACTGAGATTGAAAATCAGTACATCTCTGGTCTGGTGACCAATGGTGAGCGCTATAACAAGGTAATTGATATCTGGTCCCACACCAACGACCAGGTCGCCAAGGCGATGATGGACAAGTTGGGTAAGGATGAGGTGGTTGATGCCAAGGGCGAAACGGTTAAGCAGGACTCCTTTAACTCGGTATTTATGATGGCAGACTCCGGTGCGCGTGGTTCTGCTGCCCAGATTCGTCAGCTTGCCGGTATGCGTGGTCTGATGGCCAAGCCGGATGGCTCCATTATCGAGACGCCGATCACCGCGAACTTCCGCGAAGGTCTTAACGTACTGCAGTACTTCATATCTACTCACGGTGCTCGTAAAGGTCTGGCCGATACCGCGTTGAAGACCGCTAACTCCGGGTACCTCACCCGTCGCCTGGTCGATGTGGCACAGGATCTGGTGGTAGTCGAGGATGACTGCGGTACTGACAATGCGATACTGCTGCAATCACTCATCGAGGGTGGTGACGTGGTCGAGCCGCTGAGCGAGCGTGTACTCGGTCGAGTCGTTGCTGAGGATGTAATTGACCCTGATACCGATAAGGTCGTCATTGAGCGCAACACCCTGCTTGATGAGAAGCTGGTTGCCGTACTTGAAAATCTCTCTATCGATCACGTGATGGTACGTTCACCAATTACCTGCGATACCCGTTACGGTGTCTGTGCGGCCTGTTACGGACGCGACCTGGCCCGCGGTCACCGTGTCAACGCAGGTGAGGCGGTTGGTGTTATCGCCGCGCAGTCCATCGGTGAGCCAGGCACTCAGTTGACCATGCGTACCTTCCACATCGGTGGTGCCGCGTCACGTTCGGCTTCAGTCAATACCGTTCAAATCAAGAGCAACGGTAGTGCCCGCCTGCACAACATCAAACTGGTGCAGCACAGTGACGGGCACAATGTTGCGGTTTCACGCTCCGGTGAGATTACCGTGATCGACGAAAGTGGACGTGAGCGTGAGCGCTACAAGGTGCCCTACGGTGCCAAGATCAGCATCAATGATGGTGATGCGGTTAAGGGTGGCGATATCCTCGCCAACTGGGATCCTCACACTCACCCGGTTATTACCGAGCTGGCGGGTCGCATTAAATTCTTCGACTTCGAAGATGGGGTGACCGTTAATACTCAGACCGATGATGTTACCGGCCTCTCCTCACTGGTAGTTATTGACGCCAAACAGCGTGGTTCTGCCGGTAAGGACAAACGTCCGATGGTGAAGCTGGTTGATGCCGATGGTGAAGACCTGATGATTCCGGATACCGATATCCCGGCTAACTACTTCCTGCCTGCTGGTGCCATCGTTAACATGAAGGATGGGGACGAGGTAGGGGTGGGTGACGTTGTTGCCCGTATCCCTCAGGAGTCATCGAAGACACGTGATATCACCGGTGGTCTGCCGCGTGTTGCCGACCTGTTTGAGGCCCGTAAGCCTAAGGAGCCATCAATACTGGCAGAGATTAGCGGTACGGTCTCCTTTGGCAAGGAGACCAAGGGTAAGCAGCGCGTCGTGATCACACCTAAAGAGGGTGATGTCTATGAGGAGCTGATCCACAAGTGGCGTCACGTCACCGTGTTCGAGGGTGAGCACATAGAAAAGGGTGAGGTCATCGTGGAGGGTGAGCCGAGTGCCCACGATATTCTGCGTCTGCAGGGTGTTGAGGCACTGGCACAGTACATCGTCAACGAGGTACAGGACGTTTACCGCTTGCAGGGTGTAAAGATTAACGATAAGCACATTGAGGTAATTGTGCGGCAGATGCTGCGCAAGGCCGAGATTAAGAGTGGCGGTGAGACCCGCTTCCTCAAGGGTGAGCAGCTCGAGGTTGCACGCATTTTCGATGAGAATGAGCGTGTTATTGCCGAGGGTAAGACCCCTGCTACTATTGAGCGCATGCTGCTGGGTATCACCAAGGCATCGCTGGCGACTGAGTCGTTCATCTCCGCAGCCTCTTTCCAGGAAACCACCCGTGTTCTTACCGATGCGGCGGTTACCGGAAAGATGGATCCATTGCGAGGTCTCAAGGAGAACGTGATTGTGGGCCGACTGATACCTGCGGGTACCGGTCTGGCTTACCACAATGAGCGCCGCCGCCGCCGTGAGGCTGAAGAGGCCTTCATGGAGGAGGTAGCAGTGAGCACCGATGTAAGTGTCGAAGAAACAGGCGAAGTGGAAGGTTAAATCCGAGAAAACTTGGAGTGAGTGGATAGCAGTGCTTGACATAGCTGCTGTGCAGTCATAGAATTCCGCTTCTTTTTCCCACGGGCTGGTGAATACGCCGGCCTGTGTTTATTTAAAGCCGGAGCAAATTTGGAACATGGCAACGATTAACCAGCTGGTCCGTGCGCCGCGCAAGCGTAAAGCGGCCAAGAGCAATGTACCGGCCCTTGAGGCCTGCCCACAAAAGCGTGGCGTATGTACCCGTGTATATACCACCACCCCGAAAAAGCCGAACTCTGCGCTACGTAAGGTAGCCCGTGTTCGTCTGACTAACGGTTTTGAGGTCACCTCCTACATCGGTGGTGAGGGTCATAACCTTCAGGAGCACTCCGTGGTTCTGATTCGTGGTGGTCGTGTTAAAGATCTTCCTGGTGTGCGTTATCACACCGTTCGTGGAGCCCTTGATACCGCCGGTGTTAGTGATCGTCGCCAGGGCCGTTCTAAATACGGCGCCAAGCGTCCTAAGTCATAAGTAAGGTTAGAGTCGATGGCCAGAAGAAGAGTAGCTGCGAAACGTGAGATTCTGCCGGATCCGAAATTCGGAAACCGCACCCTCTCCAAGTTCATGAATATCGTTATGCAGGACGGCAAGAAGTCTGTTGCTGAAAAGATCGTATACGGTGCCCTGGATCGTGTTGCCGAGAAGAGCTCTGGTGATGCACTGGAGATGTTCGAGAAAGCCCTCGGTAATATCCGCCCGATGGTTGAAGTTAAGTCACGCCGCGTTGGTGGTGCCACTTATCAGGTGCCAATCGAGGTTCGTGGTGACCGTGGTATGGCCCTTGCCATGCGCTGGCTGGCAGACTCTGCGCGTAAGCGTAGCGAGAAGTCCATGGGTATGCGCCTTGCTGGTGAAATCATGGATGCCATCGAGAGTAAAGGTTCAGCTGTTAAGAAGCGCGAAGAGACACACCGCATGGCAGAGGCCAATAAGGCCTTTGCTCATTATCGCTGGTAAGCCCACTTTACGGGGCTTAGGGTCGTGGCACGCAAGACAGAAATCGAGCGTTACCGTAATCTCGGCATCATGGCTCACATTGATGCCGGGAAGACGACCACCACTGAACGGATTCTTTTTTACACCGGAGTCTCACATAAGATAGGTGAGGTTCATGACGGTGCTGCCACCATGGACTGGATGGAGCAGGAGCAGGAGCGGGGTATTACCATTACCTCTGCAGCAACCACCTGTTTCTGGAGCGGCATGGAAAAGCAGTTTGAGGAGCATCGAATTAACATTATCGATACTCCCGGACACGTCGATTTTACCATTGAAGTAGAGCGCTCACTGCGCGTACTTGATGGTGCCTGCGCAGTGTTTTGTGCCGTGGGCGGTGTTGAGCCACAGTCAGAGACTGTCTGGCGTCAGGCCAACAAATATGCCGTGCCCCGCATGGTATTTGTGAACAAAATGGATCGCTCGGGCGCCGATTTTTTACGCGTTGTTGAGCAGATCAAGACCCGCCTTGGAGCAACTCCGGTGGCACTGCAGTTGAATATCGGTGCCGAAGAGGAGTTTAGAGGGGTGGTCGACCTGATTCGTATGCAGGCGATCTACTGGAGCGAGGAAGATCGTGGTACCACCTTCGTGCGGGAAGATATTCCAGCCGAACTGCAGGTTCAGGCCGCGGAGCTGCGAGAGCAGATGATCGAAGCGGCCGCCGAGGCCAATGAAGAGCTGATGGAAAAGTACCTCGAAGAGGGCGAACTCAGCGAAGCAGATATTAAGGCCGGGTTGCGTTTACGTACCCTGGCCAACGAGATCGTGCCATGTCTCTGTGGCTCGGCCTTTAAGAATAAGGGCGTGCAGGCGGTACTCGATGCAGTCATCGACTACATGCCTAGCCCTGTCGACGTACCGGCCATCGAGGGTGTCCTTGATGATAAAGCAGAGAGCGTGGCGACCAGGCATGCCTCTGATGATGAGCCATTTGCGGCACTGGCATTTAAAATTGCCACTGACCCTTTCGTCGGCACCCTGACCTTTTTCCGGGTCTATTCGGGCGTCATGACCACCGGTGAAGCGGTGATGAATCCGGTAAAGGGGAAGAGAGAGCGTATTGGTCGCATTCTGCAGATGCATGCCAATTCTCGTGAAGAGATTAAAGAGGTTCGCGCCGGTGATATTGCCGCCGCAGTAGGCCTCAAAGATGTCACAACCGGCGATACGCTGTGTGACATGAAGAATGTAATTACCCTGGAACGGATGGAGTTCCCAGAGCCGGTTATATCGGTTGCCGTAGAGCCAAAAACTCAGGCAGACCAGGAGAAAATGGGCGTGGCCCTCTCCAAGCTGGCGCAGGAAGACCCATCCTTTCGAGTGCATACCGATGAGGAGTCTGGACAGACCATCATCTCCGGGATGGGCGAGCTTCATCTTGAAATCCTCGTCGACCGCATGCTGCGTGAGTTTAAGGTGGGTTGTAATGTTGGTTCGCCACAGGTGGCGTACCGAGAAGGCATCCACAACAGCGTTGAGGTCGAAGGTAAATTTATCAGGCAGTCTGGCGGTCGCGGACAATATGGCCATGTATGGCTGAGGCTGGAGCCGCAGGAGCAGGGTGTCGGTTACGAGTTCATCAACGAGATCGTTGGTGGCGTAGTACCGAAAGAGTTTATCCCCGCGATCGACAAGGGGGTTGAAGAGCAGATGGGTAATGGCGTTCTCGCCGGTTACCCCATAGAGGACGTCAAGGTGACGCTCTATGATGGCTCTTACCATGATGTCGATTCGAACGAGATGGCGTTTAAAATAGCCGGCTCGATGGGCTTTAGAGATGGGGCATTGAAAGCCAGTCCCTATCTGCTGGAGCCGGTGATGAAGATAGAAGTGGTCACCCCTGAAGATTATATGGGTGATGTGATGGGTGACCTGAATCGTCGCCGCGGTATCGTGCAGGGGATGGAGGACAGCGTCTCTGGCAAGATTATCCGGGCCGAGGTGCCGTTACGTGAGATGTTCGGTTATGCCACCGACTTGCGTTCCGCCACTCAGGGTAGGGCCACCTACTCAATGGAATTTGCGAAATATGCAGAGGCACCAGCTAGTGTGTTCGATGCAGTAGTAAAACGAGTTTAATTTTTAAAGTTTGAGCATGTGAGGCGAGAGTTATGTCTAAAGAAAAATTTGAACGTACGAAACCGCACGTTAACGTAGGTACCATCGGTCACGTAGACCATGGTAAAACCACCCTGACCGCCGCACTGACCAAGTGCATGGCCGAAAAACACGGTGGTGAATTCAAGGCGTATGACCAGATCGACGGCGCACCAGAAGAGCGTGCACGTGGTATCACCATCGCCACCGCCCACGTTGAGTACGAGTCAGACATTCGTCACTACGCCCACGTTGACTGCCCCGGTCACGCCGACTACGTCAAGAACATGATCACCGGTGCCGCTCAAATGGATGGCGCTATCCTGGTCTGTTCCGCCGCAGATGGCCCAATGCCCCAGACCCGTGAGCACATCCTGCTCTCTCGTCAGGTAGGCGTACCGTACATCGTTGTTTACATGAACAAGGCCGACATGGTCGATGATGAAGAGCTGCTGGAGCTGGTAGAGATGGAAATCCGTGAGCTGCTTAGCTCCTACGACTTCCCCGGCGACGACACCCCGGTCATCACCGGTTCAGCCCTTAAAGCGCTGGAAGGTGACCAGAGCGACATCGGCGTACCGTCCATCTACAAGCTGGTTGAAGCCCTTGATACCTACATTCCTGAGCCAGAGCGTGCCGTAGACGGTGCCTTCCTGATGCCAGTAGAGGACGTCTTCTCCATCTCCGGTCGTGGTACCGTAGCTACCGGACGTATCGAGCGCGGTATCGTCAAGGTGGGTGAAGAGATTGAGATTGTTGGTATTAAAGATACCGCCAAGACCACCGTTACCGGTGTCGAGATGTTCCGCAAGCTGCTGGACGAAGGTCGTGCCGGAGACAACGTCGGTATCCTGCTTCGCGGTACCAAGCGTGAAGAGATCGAGCGTGGTCAGGTTCTGTCAGCTCCTGGCAGCATCACCCCGCACACCAAGTTTGAAGCTGAGGTTTACGTACTGGGTAAAGACGAGGGTGGTCGCCACACCCCGTTCTTTAACGGCTACCGCCCCCAGTTCTATTTCCGTACCACCGACGTAACCGGTGCGTGCGACCTGCCGGAAGGCGTAGAAATGGTAATGCCTGGTGACAACGTACAGATGACCGTAACCCTGATCGCACCGATTGCGATGGAAGATGGGCTGCGTTTTGCTATCCGTGAGGGTGGACGTACTGTTGGTGCTGGTGTTGTTGCAAAGATTATCGAGTAATTACTATGTCTAATCAGAAAATTCGTATTCGTCTTAAAGCATTTGACCATCGTCTGCTTGATCAGTCTGCACGCGAAATCGTGGAAACTGCAAAGCGTACCGGTGCTCAGGTTAAGGGTCCCATCCCTCTTCCTACCAAGAAAGAGCGCTTCACTATTCTGGTCTCGCCCCACGTCAACAAAGACGCGCGTGACCAGTATGAGCTGCGTACTCACAAGCGCCTGATGGATATCGTAGAGCCTACCGACAAGACCGTAGATGCTCTAATGAAACTGGACCTGGCCGCAGGGGTCGACGTTCAGATCAAATTGCAGTAAACTACGCGTCCGTTTTTAAGCTTTCCGCCCCGGTCATTGGCCGGGGCGGTTGATTTTTAGCACTGGTCAATCGTAATCGGTGCGAAATAGAGGTCAGAATAATGGCAATTGGTGTTATTGGTCGCAAATGCGGCATGACACGCGTCTTTACGGAAGACGGTGTCGCTGTACCAGTGACTGTTGTAGAGGTTGAGCCCAACCGTATCGCCCAGGTGAAAACCGTCGATACTGATGGCTACAACGCACTACAGGTTACTGTTGGCAGTCGTCGCGCTAGCCGCGTCATCAAGCCCATGGCAGGTCACTTCGCCAAGGCGGGTGTCGAGGCCGGTCGCGCTCTTATGGAATTCCGTCTTGCCGATGGCGAGGGCGAAGGTCTTGAGGCCGGTTCCGAAATCAAGGTTGATATCTTCGAAGAAGGTCAGATTGTAGACGTTACTGGTACCAGCATCGGTAAAGGTTTTGCCGGTGTTATCAAACGTCACAACTTCCAGATGCAGGATGCCACTCACGGTAACTCGCTGGCGCATCGTGCCCCCGGTTCTATCGGTCAGAATCAAACCCCAGGTCGTGTATTCAAGGGTAAGAAGATGGCTGGGCACATGGGTAACAAGAAGCGTACCACGCAGAACCTCGAGATTGTTCGCGTAGATGTGGAGCGTAACCTGCTCCTGATTAAAGGTGCGCTTCCTGGTTCCAAGGGTAACGACGTTGTCGTGTTGCCCGCTGTGAAGACCAAGAAATAAGGGGTGTGACCATGGAAATGAAATTAACTACCGCGACTGGTCGTGCATCCAAAAACAGCGTTGAGCTCTCTGACGGTACCTTTGGCCGTGACTTTAATGAGACGCTGGTACACCAGGTTGTGACCGCATACATGGCGGCCGCCCGTTCTGGCACCAAGGCTCAAAAGAGCCGTTCAGGTGTAAGAGGTGGTGGAGCTAAGCCATTTGCCCAGAAAGGTACGGGGCGTGCTCGTGCCGGTACTATCCGCAGTCCGCTATGGCGTTCTGGTGGTACCACTTTTGCTGCAACTCCACGTGACTACGGGCAAAAGATAAATAAAAAGATGTATCGTGCGGCCCTCCGCTCGATTCTCTCTGAGCTGGTTCGTCAGGAGCGTCTGGTGGTGGTAGACAAGTTTGCACTTGCTGCCCCTAAGACCAAGCAGTTGGCCGAGAAGCTCAAGGCGATGGAAGTTGAGAACGTTCTTATCGTGTCCTCTGAGGTTGACGATAACCTGTTCCTTTCCGCTCGTAACCTTCCGCATGTTGATGTGGTTGAAGCCAGGCGTGTTGACCCGGTCAGCCTGGTGCGCTTCGAGAAGGTGATAATGACTGTTGCCGCGGTGACGGCTCTAGAGGAGATGCTGGCATGAATGAAGAGCGCTTGATGAAGGTTCTGCTCGCACCGCTTATCTCCGAGAAGAGTAGTATTGCTGCCGAGCAGAATAACCAGTACGTATTCAAGGTAACCACTGATGCTACCAAGCCTGAGATTAAGCAGGCCGTCGAGATGTTGTTCGATGTCAAGGTTGACTCGGTTAAGGTTGCTAACATGAAGGGCAAAACCAAACGTTTCGGCCAGAAGATGGGTCGTCGCAACGATTGGAAAAAAGCTTACATCGCACTGCAGGCAGGTCAGGAAATTGACCTCCTCGGTGAAGCTGAATAAAGGAGCGTCCGATGCCATTAGTCAAACTTAAACCGACGTCTCCAGGTCGCCGCTTTGTAGTCAGAGTGGTTAACCCCGAGCTTCACAAGGGTGCCCCGCATGCTCCTCTTCTTGAGAAGAAGAGCAAGAGCGGTGGTCGTAATAACAACGGTCGCATTACCACACGTCACATTGGTGGTGGTCACAAGCAGCACTATCGCGTAATCGACTTTAAACGCAACAAGGACGGTATTCCAGGTGTTGTAGAGCGCCTTGAGTATGATCCGAATCGCACTGCCAATATTGCACTGGTCTTGTTCGCGGACGGTGAGCGTCGCTACATCATTGCACCGAAAGGAGTATCTGCGGGTGATTCTTTGATGAGCGGTTCAGGTGCTCCGATTAAGGCCGGTAGCTGCCTGCAGTTGCGTGATATACCAGTGGGTACCACGGTGCACTGCATAGAGCTTAAGCCTGGTAAGGGTGCGCAGATTGCTCGCAGTGCCGGTACCTCGGCTCAGCTGCTGGCTCGTGAAGGTTCACACGCCACTTTGCGTCTTCGCTCCGGCGAGGTGCGTAAGGTACTTGCTGACTGTAAGGCCACCATTGGTGAGGTCAGCAATTCTGAGCACAGCCTGCGCAAACTGGGTAAGGCCGGTGCTAGCCGCTGGCGCGGCGTTCGTCCCACCGTTCGCGGTGTGGTTATGAACCCTGTCGATCACCCGCATGGTGGTGGTGAGGGTCGTACCTCTGGCGGTCGTCATCCAGTAAGCCCTTGGGGTGTCCCGACAAAGGGATACAAGACTCGTTCGAACAAGCGTACCGACGGCATGATTGTGCGTCGTCGCAAACAGAAGTAGAGAGGGCGATATAGATGCCACGCTCAATTAAAAAAGGCCCGTTCATTGACCATCATCTGGCGAAGAAGGTCGCGGCTGCAGCTGAAGCCAACGACCGTCGCCCGATCAAGACCTGGTCGCGTCGTTCCATGATCATGCCAGAAATGGTTGGTCTGACCATTGCCGTACACAATGGACGTCAGCACGTTCCTGTACTGGTCTCAGAAAATATGGTTGGTCACAAGCTGGGTGAGTTTTCTCCCACTCGTACCTACCGAGGCCACGTTGCCGATAAAAAGGCAAGGTAAGGGGATAGATGATGGAAACTGTAGCTAAATTGATGAACACCCGTATCTCTCCGCAGAAGGTTCGTCTGGTCGCTGACCAGGTACGCGGTCTGCCTATAGAACAGGCTTTGCAGATTCTTACCTTTAGCCCTAAAAAGGCGGCCGTTTTGGTGAAGAAGGTTTTGGAGTCAGCTATCGCTAATGCTGAGCATAACGATGGTGCAGACATTGACGAGTTGAAAGTCGCCAAGATCTTCGTTGACCAGGGGCCCACGCTGAAACGTATGCGTGCACGTGCCAAGGGTCGCGGAACCCGTATTCTCAAGCGTACTAGCCACATCACTGTGGCAGTTGCCGAAAAGAAATAGAGAGGCCGAAATGGGACAGAAAGTTCATCCGACAGGTATTCGTCTTGGTATTACCAAAGACTGGACCTCGAAGTGGTACGCCGATTCCAAGAATTACGGCGAATTCCTTAATACCGATCTAAGGGTGCGTGACTACCTGCAAAAGAAACTTGCAGCAGCGTCAGTTAGCCGCATTCAGATCGAGCGTCCGGCGAATAATGCCCGCATCACTATTCATAGTGGTCGCCCTGGTCTGGTTATCGGCCGTAAAGGTGAGGACATTGATCGCCTGCGCAAGACTGTCTCTGAGATGATGGGTGTGCCCGTGCACATCAACATTGAAGAGATTCGCAAGCCTGAGCTTGACGCTACCCTGGTAGCTCAAAACATTGCTCAGCAGCTTGAAAAACGTATTATGTTCCGTCGCGCAATGAAGCGTGCCGTAACTAACTCTATGCGCCTTGGTGCACAGGGTGTAAAGATTAACGTCGGTGGCCGACTCAATGGTGCTGAAATTGCACGTAGTGAGTGGTATCGCGAAGGTCGTGTACCTCTACACACCTTGCGTGCTGATATCGACTATGGTGTCTGCGAGGCAAATACCACCTATGGCATTATCGGTGTCAAGGTGTGGATCTTCAAAGGCGAAGTCTTCGAACGCAATGAAGCTCCGGCAGCTGCCGTAAGCGACAAGCCAGCAGCGAAGTAATGGAGTTGATGAAAAATGCTTCAGCCTAAACGTACAAAATTCCGAAAAATGCAGAAGGGCCGCAACCGCGGTCTGGCCCAGGTCGGCAACAAGGTAAGCTTCGGCGAATACGGTCTTAAATCCGTAGAGCGTGGACGTATTACCTCTCGCCAGATCGAGGCCGCACGTCGTGCCATGACCCGTTACGTAAAGCGTGGCGGAAAGATATGGATTCGCATTTTCCCCGACAAACCGATCACTCAGAAGCCTCTTGAGGTTCGTCAGGGTAAGGGTAAGGGTAATGTTGAGTACTGGGTTGCCCAGATTCAACCGGGTCGTATGCTCTATGAAATGCAGGGTGTAAGCGAGGAACTTGCTCGCGAAGCCTTCCGTCTGGCCGCTGCCAAGCTGCCACTTAAGACTACATTTGTAACTCGCACGGTGCTGTGATGAAAGCTAATGAACTCAAAGGTAAGAGTGTCGAAGAGCTGAACAATGAACTGAAGGGTCTTCTTCGTGAACAGTTCAATCTTCGCATGCAAAAGGGGACTGGGCAGTTGTCTCAACCTCATCGTGTTAGTCAGGTTCGTCGCGAGATTGCTCGTGTTAAGACCATTCTGAACCAAAAGGCAGAAAAATGAGCGAGCAAGATACTAACACTCGTACGGTTACTGGCCGCGTTATCAGTGACAAGATGGATAAGTCCATTACTGTCGTGGTAGAGCGCAAAGTGGCTCACCCTATTTACGGTAAGTATGTAAAGCGTTCCACCAAGCTGCACGCACATGACGAGCAGAACGAGTGTAACGAGGGTGATACGGTCTCCATTGAGGAGTGCAGGCCGATTTCTAAGTCCAAATCCTGGCGTCTCGTCAAGGTATTGGAAAAGGCCAGCTAATTAGCTGATTTATCTCGCTGGAGACAGCGTTAAGCTCAGGACAAAAGACTTGGGCTTTACGTCGTTTAGTGCTATTATCTCGCGCCCTTGTAGATGGCGCTGTAGCCAGCAAATTGATTGTGCGGAGAGTTTTCCATGATTCAGATGCAGACACGACTGGATGTGGCTGATAACAGCGGAGCCCGCGTTGTCCAGTGCATCAAGGTGCTAGGCGGTTCACATCGTCGTTACGCCGGTATTGGTGACATTATTAAGGTCAGCGTGAAAGAAGCAATACCACGCGGCAAAGTAAAAAAGGGTGATGTCTACAACGCTGTTGTAGTGCGTACCCGTAAGGGTGTTCGTCGTTCTGACGGCTCACTTATCCGTTTCGACGGTAATGCCGCTGTAATACTTAACACTAAGCTGGAGCCGGTCGGTACGCGTATCTTTGGTCCTGTGACCCGTGAGCTGCGTGGTGATCGTTTCATGAAGATCATATCTCTGGCACCTGAAGTGCTGTAAGGCTAAGAGAGACTTAAGATGCGTAAGTTAAAGAAAGGTGACGAGGTAATCGTCCTTACCGGTAAAGATAAAGGTAAGCGTGGCACTATCAATCAGGTGATCGTTGAAAAAGATCGCGTATTGGTTGGTGGTGTCAACATGGTAAAGAAGCACCAGAAGCCGAATCCGGCTGCTGGCGCTCCCGGTGGGATTGTGGAAAAGGAGATGCCGTTGCATATATCTAACGTCGCTTTCTTTAACGCAGCAACCGGTAAAGCAGACCGTGTAGGTATTAAGACTCTTGAAGATGGCCGCAAGGTACGTTTCCTCAAGTCCAATAACGAAACAATTGACGCTTAAGCCGGGTTAAGAAAATGGCAAGATTGCAAGAATTCTATCGGGATACACTGGTCGGTCAGCTTAAAGAAGAGCTGGGCTTTTCCAATGTTATGGAAGTGCCTCGTATCACTAAAATCACCCTGAATATGGGTGTTGGTGAGGCCACGGCTGATAAAAAGGTTCTCGAGCACGCGACCGCCGACATGGTGAAGATCGCCGGGCAGAAGCCGATTATTACTAAGGCTCGTAAATCTGTTGCCGGTTTCAAGGTTCGTGAAGAGTGGCCGATCGGTTGCAAGGTTACCCTGCGTAGTGAGCGGATGTATGAATTCCTGGATCGCCTGATTAGTATCGCGATCCCCCGTATTCGTGACTTCCGCGGTCTTAACGCCAAGTCATTTGACGGGCGAGGAAACTACAGCATGGGTGTCAGGGAGCAAATCATCTTCCCTGAGATCGACTACGACAAGATCGACAAGCTGCGTGGAATGGATATCACCATTACCACTACCGCAAAGACTGACGATGAAGCTCGTGCGCTGCTTAAGGCGTTCAACTTCCCGCTTAAGGTAAAAGCAAAGGCTGAGGATTAAGCATGGCTAAGGTATCGATGGTTGAGCGCGAGAAGAAACGCGCCAAGCTGGTCAAAAAGTACGCCGCTAAGCGTGCCGAGATCAAAGCACAGATGAAGAACCCTGACCTGGGTATGGATGAGCTTGAGGCTCTGGTGGTTAAGTTGCAGAAACTGCCTCGTGATTCCAGTCCAGTGCGTAAGCGTAATCGCTGCGAAATTACTGGTCGCCCACACGGTTATTACAGAAAATTCGGCCTTGGCCGTAACAAGCTGCGCGAAGCTGCAATGCGTGGTGACGTTCCCGGCCTGCGTAAAGCAAGCTGGTAAACCAGCTGATTATCAGCTGATTCAATAGTTTAGGAGCATAATCGCATGAGCATGACTGATCCTATTGCAGATATGTTAACCCGTGTGCGTAACGGGTTATCTGCAAGTAAGACTGAGGTTTCAATGCCTCTGTCAAAGGTGAAAGCTTCATTAGCCCAGGTTCTTAAGGACGAAGGCTATATTGGAGATTTCACCTCTGGGGATATCGATGGCAAACCTGCGCTAACCATTACCCTTAAGTACTATCAGGGCCAGCCTGTGATTGAGACAATCCAACGTATCAGTCGCCCTGGTCTGCGTGTATATAAAGGTAAGGATGAGCTGCCAAAGGTTCTAAATGGCCTCGGTGTTTCAATTATTTCCACCTCTGCTGGATTGATGACAGACCGTGCTGCACGCAAGGCTGGACTCGGCGGCGAAGTGCTTTGCGCTGTATCTTAAGGGTGGTGTGGAATGTCTAGAGTACTAAAAGAGATCGCCGTACCTTCTGGTGTTACCGTCAGCGTGAGTGGGCAGAATATTGATGTTAAGGGTTCCAAGGGTACCCTTAGTCATGTTGTTCATGATGTTGTAGAGATCAAACAGGACGGTGACAACGTCGCTTTCCTTCCTCGCCAAGCTGGTAAGTCTGCTTTGGCGCTGACCGGTACTACCCGCGCGGTTGTTAACAACCTTATCGTTGGTGTTACAGAAGGTTTTGAGAAAAAGCTGACGCTTATTGGTGTTGGATATCGTGCACAGGCCCAAGGCAGTGTGCTGAATTTGACCCTCGGTTTTTCTCACCCTGTAAATCATCAAATGCCTGAGGGCATTACGGTTGAGACTCCGAGTCAGACCGAAGTGCTGATTAAGGGTATCGATAAACAGAAAGTTGGACAGGTAGCCGCAGAAATTCGCGCTTACCGTCCGCCGGAACCTTACAAAGGCAAGGGTGTGCGTTACGCAGATGAGCACGTTGCCCGTAAGGAAGCGAAGAAGAAATAAGGTTATGACGATGAAATCGAAAAAGTTAACTCGTTTGCGCCGTGCTACGCGTGGTCGTGCAAAGATTCGTTCACTGGGAGTCTATCGCCTGTGTGTCAATCGCACCCCGCGTCATATCTATGCTCAGCTGATCGCGCCTACCGGTTCGGAAGTTCTTGCCAGTGCCTCTACCGTTGAGGCTGATGTTAAGTCTGGCGTTAAGTACACCGGTAATGCCGATGCGGCAGCCGCAGTGGGCAAAATGATTGCAGAGAAGGCGAAGGCAGCTGGTATCACTAAGGTTGCATTTGACCGTTCTGGTTTTAAATACCATGGTCGCGTGAAGGCTCTTGCAGATGCCGCACGTGAAAATGGTCTGGAATTCTAAGGGTTTACGTTATGGCTGGATTTGATAATTCGCAGAGTAGTGACGGCTTGACTGAAAAGCTTGTCGGCGTGAACCGCGTTGCCAAGACTGTTAAAGGTGGTCGCATCTTCTCTTTCTCCGCCCTGGCCGTTGTTGGCGATGGTGAAGGTAATGTTGGTTTTGGTACCGGCAAGGCCCGCGAGGTTCCTGCAGCTATCCAAAAGGCAATGGAAGAGGCCCGTCGCAATATGCGTAAGGTCCACATTACCAGTGGAGGCTCACTGCAATATGCAGTAACGGCTCGTCACGGTGCTGCCAAAGTGTACATGCAGCCTGCTTCAGAAGGTACGGGTGTAATCGCCGGTGGCGCAATGCGTGCCGTGCTTGAGGCGGCTGGAATACACAACGTACTGTCCAAATGTATCGGTAGCAATAACCCGATTAACGTCGTTCGCGCCACACTGAATGGCCTGACCTCTCTCTCTTCTCCTGAGGAAGTGGCAGCCAAGCGTGGTTTGAGCGTAAAAGAAATTCTGGAATAAGCCATGGCTGACAAGAAAATGATCAAGGTTAAGCTGGTGCGCAGCGTCCACGGACGTCTTGCTTCGCACAAGGCCTGTGTTTCAGGTCTTGGTCTGCGTCGCATGCATCAGACCGTTGAGGTAGAAGACACCCCATGCACACGTGGCATGATAAACAAGGTGTATTACATGGTTAAGGTTGTGGAGGACTGATATGCATCTCAATACTCTAAAACCTGCTGCTGGTGCGAAGAAGAACGCTAAGCGTGTAGGTCGTGGTATCGGTTCCGGCACAGGCAAGACCTGTGGTCGTGGACACAAAGGTCAGAAGTCCCGTTCTGGTGGTTTCCACAAGGTGGGCTTTGAGGGTGGTCAAATGCCACTTCAGCGTCGTCTTCCCAAGGTGGGCTTTAGTTCACGTGTTGGGCGTACTACCGACGAGATTCGTCTGCATGAGCTGGCTAAAGTTGAGGGTGATGTAGTTGATCTCGTTGCACTCAAAGCCGCTAACCTGATTCGCCAGGACATTAAGCGCGTTAAGGTTATTGACTCAGGCAAGATTGAAGTGGCTGTTACCGTTCGTGGTCTCGGTGTGACCGCAGGTGCCAAGAGTGCCATCGAGGCCGCTGGCGGCAAGATCGAGGCCTGATATGGGTGCATCTGCTTCAGATATGGCCCGCTCAATGGCGGGTGGCGGTAAGTTGACCGAACTGAAGCAGAGGCTGTTGTTTCTGCTCGGTGCCTTTCTTGTGTTCCGTATTGGGGCACATATACCGGTGCCTGGTATCGATCCGGTAGCCCTGGCTAAACTGTTTGACTCACAACGCGGCACCATTATAGACATGTTTAACATGTTCTCCGGTGGTGCACTTGAGCGCTTCTCGGTATTTGCTCTGGGTATCATGCCTTACATCTCGGCATCGATTATTGTTCAGCTATTGACCAAGGTGTCGCCGAAGCTTGAGCAGCTGAATAAAGAAGGTGCTGCTGGTAAGCGTAAGATCACCCAATATACTCGTTTTGGTACGCTGACTCTTGCAACATTCCAGGCCTTTGGTGTTGGGGTGATGCTGTTGCAGCAATCAGGTGGCGTGGTGATTATGCAGGAAAACCTGTTCATCTTTACCACCGTTGTTACCCTGGTTACAGGAACCATGTTCCTGATGTGGTTGGGGGAGCAGGTGACCGAGAAAGGTATCGGAAACGGTATTTCGATGATCATCTTCGCTGGAATTGTTGCCGGTTTACCTTCAGCAATTGGCGGTACCTTGGATTTGGCCTCTAGTGGTCAGTTAAATGGTGCACTGGTTGTTGTTCTGTTTATGTTTGCAGTATTGGTGACGGCAGCGGTGGTTTTTGTTGAGCGTGGGCAGCGTCGTATCACGGTTAATTATGCCAAGCGCCAACAAGGGCGCAAGATGTTTGCGGCACAGGCTAGCCATTTACCACTTAAGGTGAATATGGCAGGTGTTATTCCGCCGATCTTTGCCTCCAGTATTATCCTCTTTCCGGCGACACTTGCCGGTTGGTTTGGAAGTAGCGATGGTATGGGCTGGCTGCAGGATATTTCAGCCAGTCTGTCACCAGGACAGCCGCTATATGTGCTGATGTACGCAGTGGCGATTATTTTCTTCTGTTTCTTTTATACGGCATTGATGTTCAATCCGAGAGAGACGGCAGATAACCTGAAAAAGTCAGGTGCGTTTGTCCCGGGTATACGTCCTGGTGAGCATACCGCTAAATACATAGATAAGATTTTGGGTCGTTTGACCCTGGCCGGTGCCATCTATATTACGGGCATCTGCCTGATACCGGAGTTCCTGATTCTATATTGGAATGTGCCGTTTTACTTCGGTGGAACTTCGTTGCTGATTATTGTAGTTGTGGTCATGGACTTCATGTCACAGGTACAGGCCCATCTGATGTCACATCAGTATGACAGCCTGATGAAAAAGGCCAATTTGAAAGGTTATGGTCGCCAGGGCTTATAGTCGCAGCGGTCATAATAGAGATTTTTTCGGAGAGTAAGACAATGAAAGTTCGTGCCTCAGTAAAGAAAATGTGCAGAAACTGCAAAATCATTCGCCGCAACGGTAGTGTGCGTGTGATCTGTTCTTCTGACGCCCGCCACAAGCAGCGTCAGGGTTAATATTCTGGTGTCCTGACTCCGGCTCTTGAGCTGAAAATCAGGACTTGATCAATTCATCATTTGGCTATAGTATGGCGCGTTTTCACGGCGCGTCATGCGTTTGTGCTGTTGTGAATTTAGGGAGTGGCTAAATGGCCCGTATTGCTGGTATCAACATCCCGGTTAACAAGCATACTGTAATCGCTCTTCAGTCGATTTACGGTATCGGTTCAACCCGTGCCAAGCAGATCTGTGATACAGCAGGTGTTAAGCCTGATGTGAGCGTAAAGAATCTGTCTGAGCCTGAGGTCGAGACACTTCGTACAGAAGTGGCAAAGTTCACCGTTGAGGGTGATCTTCGTCGTGAAGTCTCTATGAATATTAAACGTCTGATGGATTTGGGCTGCTATCGCGGGATTCGTCACCGCCGTGGTCTGCCTCTTCGTGGTCAGCGTACGAAAACTAATGCGCGTACCCGTAAGGGCCCGCGTCGTCCAATCAAGAGATAAAACAGCTTAGTACTCTAAGCACTTGATTTAAAGCTGTTATTAGGAAACAGGTTATGGCTAAAGCGAGCACTCGCACCCGTAAGAAGGTGAAAAAGAATGTAGTGGACGGTGTTGCACACGTTCATGCGTCTTTTAACAACACCATCATCACGATTACTGACCGTCAAGGTAATGCTCTATGTTGGGCAACCGCTGGTGGTTCTGGCTTCCGTGGCTCACGCAAAAGTACCCCCTTCGCAGCCCAGGTGGCAGCTGAGCGTGCCGGTACCGTTGCTCAGGAGTTCGGTATGAAGAATATGGAAGTCTGTGTTAAGGGTCCGGGTCCGGGTCGTGAGTCCGCTGTTCGTGCCCTTAACAATCTGGGTTTTAAGATTATCAACATTACCGACGTGACGCCGATTCCGCATAATGGTTGTCGTCCTCCCAAGAAACGTCGTGTTTAAGCAAGAGGACTGATAAAGTGGCTAGGTATATCGGATCAAAGTGTCGTCTCTGCCGCCGTGAGGGATCTAAGTTGTTCCTTAAGGGCGAAAAGTGCTACACCAGTAAGTGTGCTATCGAGAATCGTCCTTTCCCTCCGGGGCAGCACGGTCAGCGTCGTACCCGTTTGTCAGACTACGCAGGTCAGCTGCGTGAGAAGCAGAAGGTTCGTCGTATCTATGGCGTGCTTGAGGCTCAATTCCGCAGCTACTACAAAGAAGCGGATCGTCTTAAAGGCTCTACGGGTGAAAACCTGCTGCAACTGCTTGAGTCTCGTCTCGATAATGTTGTTTTCCGTATGGGTTTCGGCGTTTCACGCACCGAGGCACGCCAGCTGGTTCGCCACAACGGAATTACCGTAAATGGTGGCAAGGTCAATATTCCTTCCTATCAGGTTAAAGCTGGCGACATCGTTGCTGTGGCAGATAAGGCCAAAGAGCAGCTGCGAGTTAAGTCTTCGGTAGAGTTTGCCCAGCAGAATGGTTTAGTTGAGTGGTTGGATGTGGATGCCAAGAAATTTGAAGGTACCTTCAAGGCAATACCAGAGCGAAGTGAGCTTTCCAGTGACATCAATGAGCAGCTCATCGTCGAACTGTACTCCAAGTAATAGGATAGTGTTGCAGCTCCGGCTGCGACACTGAATGTCGAGATTTGACTCGATAGTGTAGAGAGGATTTTTCATGCAAGGCACAGGTTTGGATTTGCTTAAACCTCGTATGGTGGGTGTTGAGAAGATCAACGACACTTGCGCCAAGGTAACTATTGAGCCGCTGGAACGTGGTTTTGGTCATACTCTTGGTAATGCACTACGTCGTATCCTGCTCTCATCTATGGTCGGTTCTGCGATCACCGAAGCGAGCATTGATGGCGTACTGCACGAGTACACTGCGATGGAGGGTGTTCAGGAGGATATTATTGATATTCTGCTTAACCTCAAGGGTGTTTCTATTCAGATGAATGAGCGCTCCAGCGCAACTCTGCAGCTCAGCAAGAGTGGCCCCGGTCCGGTTACTGCTGGTGATATCACTCTAGATCATGATGTTGAAATTATTAATCCTGAGCACGTTATAGCTAACCTGACTAAGGGTGGTGACCTGAACATGACTCTGAAGATTGAGTCGGGTCGTGGTTATCAGCCATCTAATACTCGCTTCGTTGCTGAGGATGAGACACGCCCTATCGGCAGTCTGCAGATTGATGCCTCTTTTAGCCCCGTTAGCCGTGTTTCTTACTCCGTAGATCGTGCACGTGTAGAGCAGCGCACTGACCTGGATAAGCTGGTTATCGAGATCGATACCAACGGTACTATTGAGCCTGATGATGCTATTCGCCGGGCCGCAACTATCCTCCAGGATCAGCTTTACACCTTTGTTGACCTGCAGGGAAAAGAGCAGTCTGTACAGGAGGCTGCAGAGCCTGAGATTGACCCAATCTTGTTGCGTCCTGTTGATGATCTTGAGCTTACAGTTCGCTCTGCTAACTGCCTCAAGGCTGAGAATATTTACTATATCGGTGATTTGATTCAACGCACCGAGGTTGAGCTACTTAAGACCCCTAATCTGGGTAAGAAGTCGCTTACTGAAATTAAAGACGTGCTGGCTTCACGTGGTCTATCTCTGGGCATGCGTCTGGAAAACTGGCCACCCGCCAGCCTGAAAAACGCTGAAGAGGCCAAGGCAAGCGCCTAGGTTACCTTTTAGCAAGTAAGTTAACGGTATTTAAGGAACACTCTAATGCGTCATCGTCAATCCGGTCGCCAATTAAACCGCAACAGCAGTAGCCGTAAGGCTATGTTTCGTAACATGTCTTCTTCGCTGTTTCGTCATGAGCTGATCAAGACCACTCTTGCTAAGGCGAAAGAACTTCGTCGTGTTGCCGAACCGCTCATTACCATGGCAAAGAAGGACAGCGTTGCCAATCGCCGTCTAGCATTCGCCCGTATGCGTGATCGCGAGATGGTCACCAAGTTGTTTAATGAGCTCGGCCCTCGTTACGAGGAGCGTCAGGGTGGTTACCTGCGCATTCTCAAATGTGGTTTCCGTGCTGGAGACAACGCACCGATGGCTTATGTTGAGCTGGTAGACCGTCCGGTTGAGGCTGAAGAAGTGGTTGAAGAGACCGCTGAGGCCGCTGCAGAGTAAGTCGTAGCACTTATTCGCAGGAAAAGCCGGGTAGTCCCCGGCTTTTTTGCGTTTAGGAGATAGAGATATCATGATTTTTTTATTTACCGACTTTGGTGTTGCAGGCCCATATGTGGGGCAAATGAAGGCGGTGCTCCATCGTCACGCACCTACAGTGCCAGTGATCGATCTCTTTGCTGATGCACCCGTGCATAATATCCATGCCAATGCCTATCTACTGGCAGCCTATGCTGAAAGTTTTGAGAAGGGCACAGTCTTTCTAGCGGTGGTTGATCCCGGAGTCGGTAGTGAGGATCGCCCGGCTGTGGTGGTGAATTGTGATGGTCGCTGGTTTGTCGGCCCGGGTAATGGCCTCTTCGATGTTGTTATCAGACGTGGACAACAGTGTCAGCAGTGGGAAATCTTGTGGCGCCCTGAACACCTCTCCAGCAGTTTTCATGGTCGTGACCTTTTTGCCCCGGTGGCAGCCATGCTGGCAACTGATCAACAACCAGATCTTGAGCTCTTGCCTGTTGATAAGGTGAGATTATTGCAATTGCCCGAGGAGCTTGCTGAGGTGATCTATATTGATCACTTCGGTAACCTGATCAGCGGTATCCGTGCCTCTGCGCTAGGGCAGGATGCCTGTCTGCACTACCACAATCAGCTTATTCCCAGGGTAAAGACCTTTGCGAATGTCGCCTCTGGCAGCCCGCTCTGTTACGAAAACTCCAATGGACTACTGGAGATCGCGCTTAACCAGGGGCGGGCAGAAGACCATTTTGGGGCAAAAGTTGGCGACGTTCTAAGGGTGGTGACACCACAAGCTTAATCACGTTGCAGTAGCGGACGTAAAAACTGCCCGGTATGTGATTCCTTACAGGCTGCAACCTCCTCCGGTGTTCCTGCTACCAGCAGAGTCCCCCCCTTATCTCCTCCCTCTGGCCCCATATCGATAATCCAGTCGGCGGTCTTGATCACATCAAGGTTGTGTTCGATCACGACGATGGTATTACCGTGGTCACGCAGGCGGTGTAGAACCTCAAGCAACTTTTTAATATCGTGAAAATGCAGGCCTGTAGTCGGCTCGTCCAGGATATAGAGGGTACTCCCGGTATCACGTTTGGAGAGTTCTCGCGCCAGTTTGATTCGTTGTGCCTCACCCCCCGAGAGGGTTGTCGCGCTCTGACCAAGCTTGATGTAACTCAGCCCCACCTCAAGCAGAGTCTGTAGCTTTCGTGCAAGTACGGGTACCGGGCTGAAGAACTCACGCGCCTCCTCAACGGTCATCTCCAGTACCTCGTAGATATTACGACCTTTGTACTTTACCTCCAGCGTTTCACGGTTATACCGCTTCCCCTTACAGACATCGCAGGGGACGTAGACGTCTGGCAGAAAGTGCATCTCGACCTTAATCAGTCCGTCTCCCTGGCACGCCTCGCAACGTCCCCCTTTAACGTTGAAGCTGAAGCGGCCGGGGTTATAACCGCGGGTACGAGCCTCCTGAGTACCGGAGAAGAGTTCGCGGATCGGTGTGAATAGTCCGGTGTATGTTGCCGGATTCGAGCGTGGGGTACGGCCGATGGGGCTCTGGTCGATATCAACGACCTTGTCGAACTGTTCCAGGCCAATTATCTCAGTGCAGGGGGCCGGTTCCTGACTTGCCCGGTTGATCTCGATGGCGGCCTGGCGGTAGAGGGTATCGTTGATCAGGGTCGATTTACCTGAGCCGGAGACGCCAGTAACGCAGGTCATTAGCCCCAGTGGAATATCGGCATTAACGGCTTTAAGGTTATTGCCGCTGGCACCTACAATCTTCAACTGCTGTTGCGGATTAGAGGGAATACGTGCGGTCGGTAATTCAATTTTTTGCTTACCGCTCAAGTATTGACCGGTGAGCGAGGCGGGGGTTGCCATCACCTCGGCGGCTGTACCCTGGGCGATCACCTCGCCGCCGTGGCTGCCCGCTCCGGGACCGATGTCGATCACGTGATCGGCGCTACGGATGGCTTCTTCATCGTGTTCGACAACGATAACGGTATTGCCCATGTCGCGCAGGTGGAACAGGGTGGAGAGTAACCGTTCGTTGTCGCGCTGGTGCAGGCCGATGGAGGGCTCATCCAGGATATACATTACCCCCACCAAGCCGGCACCGATCTGGCTGGCAAGGCGGATCCGCTGAGCCTCACCACCAGAGAGGGTGTCTGCGCTGCGATCCAGGCTGAGGTAGTCCAGTCCGACATTCACCAGAAAGGTTAGCCGCTCATTGATCTCTTTAACTATTTTGGCGGCGATCTCACCACGCCAACCCGGCAGAGTCAGTTCGTGGAACAGTTCGCGAGCTCTTCCTACCGGCAAACAGCTAAGCTCGGGCAGATTGTGCCCGGCGACGAAGACGTGGCGCGCCCCTACACTGAGTCGAGTGCCCGCACAGTCGGGACAGGCGTGCTGGTTCAAGTACTTGCTAAGCTCCTCACGCACCGCGCTGGAGTCGGTTTCACGGTAGCGGCGCTCCATATTGGGGATTACCCCCTCAAAGGGGTGCTCTTTGGTTACTTTACCTGCCCGTCCACCGTGATACTGAAAATGGATAGATTCGTCACCACTGCCGTTAAGGATAACGTCACGTATTGGAGCTGGTAGCTCTGTGAATGGAGTGTCGATATCGAAGCTGTAGTGTTCGGCCAGCGAGGTGAGTAACTGAAAGTAGTAGGCATTACGTCGATCCCAGCCACGTACTGCACCGGCAGCCAGACTTAAGTTTGGGTGAATGACGATGCGTGAGGGGTCAAAAAACTGTTTGACCCCCAGCCCGTCACAACTCGGGCAGGCACCGGCGGGGTTGTTGAAGGAGAATAGACGTGGTTCCAGTTCGCTAAGTGAGTAGTTGCATACCGGACAGGCATACTTGGAAGAGAAGATAATCTCGGCATCTTCACCATCCATAAAGGCGATGCGTGCCAGCCCGTCGGCCAGATGAAGCGCGGTCTCGAAGGAGTCGGCAATACGCTGCTTGATATCATCGCGTACCTTGAAGCGGTCAACAACGGCCTCAATAGTGTGCTTTTTGCGAAGCTCCAATTCTGGAACCTGATCCAGCTCTACCACCTCACCGTTAACCCGTACTCGAACATATCCGGCGGCACGCAGTTCGTCGAATATCTGGTGGTGCTCTCCCTTGCGTCCCTGCACGACAGGAGCCAGCAGCATAAGTCTGCTCCCCTCGGGCAGGGCCAGTACCTGATCGACCATCTGGCTTACCGTTTGCGCCTGTAATACCGTGTTGTGTTCCGGACAGTGAGGCTCGCCGGCACGAGCAAATAGCAGGCGTAGATAGTCGTAGATCTCGGTGACGGTGCCGACGGTAGAGCGCGGGTTGTGAGAGGTCGATTTTTGCTCGATGGAGATCGCCGGGGAGAGCCCCTCTATATGGTCAATATCCGGTTTTTCCATAATCGACAGGAATTGCCGAGCATAGCTGGAGAGCGATTCGACATAGCGACGCTGCCCCTCGGCATAGATGGTGTCGAATGCGAGTGAGGACTTACCTGAACCGGAGAGACCGGTGATCACGGTGAGTTTGTCCCTGGGCAGGTCGAGATCGATGTTCTTCAGGTTGTGTGTTCGGGCACCCCGAAGTTTGATTGTGTCCATGCTAGTGAACCATTTCCGCCGTTGATCGAACCTGCTAATATACGTTGTTTGCCGATAACGACGCAAAGATAAAATTCGCTTTTTATCGGTTTTGCCCTCTTGGATAGACGAATACCATGTCACCAGTAAAGATGACGACGCTTGAGCGTCGCGCCGCTCTCTCTTTGGCCTCAATCTTCGCCCTGCGTATGCTGGGTCTGTTTATGATCCTGCCGGTTTTTGCCCTCTACGCCGAGCATCTTGATGGCGTCACTCCGCTGCTGGTGGGGCTGGCCATTGGTGTCTATGGCCTTACCCAGGCGCTGCTTCAGATCCCCTTCGGTATGGCCTCGGATCGAGTCGGACGTAAACCGGTGATCGCGGTAGGGCTGCTGATCTTTGCTATTGGTAGTGTGGTGGCGGCGATGGCCGATACCATTCACGGGGTGATCCTCGGTCGGGCCCTGCAGGGGGCGGGGGCGGTAGCCGCGGCGGTAATGGCGTTGGTAGCGGATCTCACCCGAGAGGATCATCGCAGCAAGGCGATGGCGGTGATAGGTATGACCATCGGCTTCTCCTTCCTGGCAGCGATGGTGGCAGGACCGCTACTCAATCAGTGGATTGGGGTGCCTGGCATCTTCTGGCTGACAGCCGTGCTCGCCGTGGGTGGTGTGGCAGTCCTCTTTACTGCGGTACCGACACCGAAAAAATCTACCTTTCATCGTGATGCCGAGCCGGTGCCGGCCCAATTCTCTGAGGTGTTGCACGATAAGGAACTATTACGCCTGGATCTCGGTATTTTCGTGCTGCACCTGATTCTTACCTCGAGCTTTGTAGTCGTGCCGCTGGCATTGCGCGATGCAGGTTTTGCTGGGGCTGATCACTGGCAGCTCTATCTGCCGGTAATGGTGCTGGCGATGGGACTGGCAGTGCCGTTTATTATCATCGCCGAGGTGAAGCGGCGGATGAAAGAGGTCTTCGTGGGGGCGGTGGCGGCCCTGCTGCTGGCTCAGCTGTTGCTTGCCTGGGATCATGGTGGGGTGATCATTATAGGTGTGCTGATGCTGCTCTTCTTTAGTGCCTTCAATCTGTTAGAGGCAACGCTTCCCTCACTGGTAAGCAAGGTGGCCCATGCCGACGGTAAAGGCACGGCGATGGGGATATATGCCAGTTCGCAATTTATTGGTGCCTTTATTGGTGGAGTATCAGGGGGCTGGGCCTACGGTATATGGGGCAGCAGCGCAGTTTTCCTCCTCAATGCCGGTATGCTGTTATTGTGGCTGCTGGTAGCTGCAACCATGCGCCCACCGCGCTATCTTGTTAGCGAGTTGATACGTGTGGGTGAGCAGAGTACTGATAGTGCCGCCGCGCTGGAGCAGGAGCTTATGCGTATCCCGGGGGTAGCCGAGGTCAGTGTCTGTACCGAGGATGGCGTAGCCTATATGAAGGTTGATAAGAAGCGGGTCGACATGGATGTGTTGCAGCGTTACATGGTGAGTGAAAGCTAAAGGCCGTCAGTATAGAATAGCTGTGCAGGGACAGGCAGCGAAACAACGACGACTAATTAGAGAAGAGAGTTAGGGGAAGAGATCATGGCAGGTATTAATAAAGTCATTCTGGTAGGCAACCTGGGGCGTGACCCCGAGGTTCGTTATAGTGCCAAGGGTGCGGCAATTGCAAACATTACTATTGCCACCAGTGAACAGTGGACCGACAAACAGAGTGGCCAGAAGCAGGAAAAGACCGAGTGGCATCGCGTGGTGATGTTCAACCGTCTTGGTGAGATCGCAGGCGAATATCTGAAAAAGGGCTCACAGGTCTACATCGAAGGAAAACTTCAGACCCGTAAGTGGCAGGACAATAATGGCCAGGATCGTTACACCACCGAGATCGTTGCCAACGAGATGCAGATGTTGGGCAGCCGTGGCGGCGGTGGTGCCGATTTTAACCAGAGTCAGGGTGGTAGTAATGCCGGTGGTCAGCAGCAGTCGGCTCCACAACAGAACCGTGGTGGTAGTGCACCCCAGCAGAATAGTGGTGCTGCAGCCCCGGCTGGAGGCAGTAACTTTGACGACTTTGATGACGATATTCCGTTTTAAAGTGGAACTCAAGAGAATGTAAAGTATTCTGGACTAAATATTTTACTACAACAACGATAAGGCCCTGTTTTGCAGGGCTTTTTTGTGCCTGAATGCTGGAGAAGGACGGCTTTTTCTAGTGATGCCATATAAGCCGGCAAACCATGTACTAGACTGAGTGGGTAGAAAGCTCAGTTTTTACTTTGGTAGTGGCTAACCCTTCTGGGAGACTTTGCAGAGGATAGAGGGTTTAATATGGATAGCTCCGTGATAACCACCTCGGATCGTGCGACTCTTGTAACGCTGTTCCAGCGGATACGCCGTGATACGGAGCGTCTCTGTAAGCCACTGGAAACCGATGATTATTCACTTCAATCCATGGTGCAGACCAGTCCGCCAAAATGGCATCTCGCGCACGTCAGCTGGTTCTTTGAGGCCTTTGTATTGCCTCATTTTCTCCCAGCCTATCAGCCCTATCACCCCAGTTTCGACTTTCTCTTTAATAGCTATTACATCACTCATGGTGAGATGCTTGCACGTGCCCAGCGCGGCATGCTCTCACGGCCGACGGTTGACGAGGTGTATCAGTACCGTTCTCATGTAAATAGTGCGATGCAAGCGCTAATAGAAGGTGTGGCTGAGGCGCAGTGGGCCGAACTGGTCGCTCGTGTGACCCTGGGCCTTAACCATGAACAGCAGCATCAGGAGTTGTTGTTAATGGACGTGAAACATAACTTCTCCGTTAACCCGTTAAAGCCCGCTTATCGCAAAGACCTTAAATACTCTCAAGGCCCAGGCAGGAAAATGAACTGGGTAGAGCGAGAGGGCGGCATACAGTCCATCGGCCATGCCGCAGAGGGCTTTGCCTACGATAATGAAACCCCGCGCCATAAACGGTTGCTACATGAACACCGATTGGCTGATCGCTTTATTAATAACGGGGAGTATCTCGAATTTATTGAGGATGGTGGCTACAGCAATCCTGCACTGTGGTTATCGGATGGCTGGGCCTTGATACAGGGTGAGCGATGGTCACACCCCCTCTACTGGAAACAGGGGGAGGAGCGGTGGCAGCAGTTCACTCTTGGTGGTATGCGAGAGTTGAATATCCATGAGCCCGTCTGCCACCTGAGTTTCTATGAGGCGGATGCCTATGCTCGCTGGTCAGGTAAACGTCTTCCTTTGGAAGATGAGCTGGAGGCCTTACTTGGACAGCAAGCCATAGCTGGAAACTTTGCAGACAGTGATTGCCTGCACCCCATGCCTGCCACTCAAAAGGCGCAGTGGTTTGGTGATCTCTGGGCATGGACCACATCACCCTACACCGCCTACCCGGGCTTTAAACCGCTGGCGGGCTCTATGGGGGAGTACAACGGCAAATTCATGTCGAACCAGATGGTGTTGAAGGGAGGGAGTTGTATTACACCGGCCAATCACACTCGAGCCAGCTACCGGAATTTTTTCTATCCCAATGAGCGCTGGGCCTTTACCGGTTTGCGTCTGGCGGAAGATGCGTAATGGAAAAGCGGGTGAGCTTCTACGATTACAAACCAGGGGCATTAAGTCTGCATGATGCGGTGGTTGATGGGCTATCCAAACCATATAAATCCATTCCACCGAAATTTTTTTATAATGAACGAGGCTCCCGGCTCTTTGACAGAATCTGTAAGCAACCCGAATACTATCTGCCAACCATTGAACGTAAAATGCTCGAGCAGAGAGCGACAGAAATTGCATCGCTAACCGGTCAGGGACGGGTGGTGATCGAACCCGGTGCAGGCAGTGCAGCCAAGGTACGTCTACTGCTTGATAGCCTGCGACCATCGGCTTTTATTCCCATGGATATCTGTTTTGAATATTTAAAGTCGGCGGCAACGCGGCTAGTTGATGATTACCCCTGGTTACCGGTACATGCCGCCTGTGTCGATTTTACTCACTCACTGCCAATACCAGGTATTACACCAGGCGGGTCGAGGCTGTTGTTTTTCCCGGGCTCCAGTATCGGAAATTTTGAGCGATTAGAGGCTGGGCAGTTTCTTTCTATGATTCATCGGGTGCTGGGTAGTGATGGCATGTTACTCATCGGTGTGGATACGAAAAAGAGCGAGAGCATACTCAATGCGGCATATAACGATGAAGCGGGAGTGACGGCTGAGTTTAATCTTAATCTGGTCCATCGTATGCGGGATGATCTTGGTATGGATTGTGATCCGATGTGCTTTTCCCATAAGGCCTTTTACAACAAAATGGATGGGCGTGTTGAGATGCATCTGGTGAGTAGAGAAATACAGAATCTTCGATTTAATGGTTACCGTTTTGAGTTTGCGGCGGGTGAAACTTTGCACACAGAAAACAGCTATAAATATTCGCCGACAGATTTTCTTCAACTCGCTGCAACAAGTGGATTTAGGGAGGTGCGACACTGGGTCGACGATGAGGGGCTTTTTGCCATCTATTTGCTGGCCACAAAGTAAGAAGCCAATTTTAACCTGCATCCGTCCTGAAGGTACGGATTTAGGTTTAAATGAATAGCCGTTGTGAGCGCATGGCTAACCGCCAGGCACGTGAAATAAATGGAGAATATCGGGGAAATTGGTCGGCGTGAGAGGATTCGAACCTCCGACCCCTTCGTCCCGAACGAAGTGCGCTACCAGGCTGCGCTACACGCCGAAAAGGTATTGCTAGAAACTGCGTTCAACCGAGTAGTCGGCCAGTGCGATGAGGGCATCCTTATAGGGTGAATCCTCAATAATTGACAGTGCCGCGATGGCCCTGTCGGCCTCCTCCCGCGCAGTGCGCGCAGTGTACGCGATGGCCCCAACGGATTCAATGGCCTGCCGAATCTCTTCGATCTTATCGATACCACCCTGTTCTACGGCCTCACGGACCAGTGTTGCCTGCTCAGCAGAGCCATGGTTCATGGTGTAGATCAGCGGCAGGGTGGGTTTGCCCTCGGCCAGGTCATCACCGATATTTTTACCCAACTCTTCGCTGCTGGCAGAGTAGTCGAGTACATCGTCTACCAGTTGGAAGGCGGTGCCCAGGTGCATGCCGTAATGGGCCATGGCCTCCTCTTCCTCGGTGCTACGATTGCAGATTACCGCCCCTAGCTGTGAGGCCGACTCAAACAGCTTGGCGGTCTTGTAGCGAATCACCTCCAGGTAGCCCTGCTCCTCAAGGTCGGCATTGTGCACGTTGAGCAACTGCATCACCTCACCTTCGGCGATGATATTGGTCGCCTCGGAGAGGATTTCCATTACCCGCATGCTATGTACGTTGATCATCATCTGGAAGGCACGCGAGTAGAGGAAGTCGCCTACCAGCACGCTGGGGGCGTTACCCCAGACGTTGTTGGCGGTCTCCTTGCCACGGCGCATGTCGGATTCGTCCACCACATCGTCATGCAGCAGGGTGGCGGTATGGATAAACTCGACCACTGCAGCCAGTTCGTGGTGGTGTTTGCCCTGATAGCCGAAGGCCCCGGCGCTGAGTAGCACCAGCACAGGGCGCAGGCGCTTGCCGCCACTGTTTATGATGTATTCGCTGACCTGATTGATCAGCACCACATCGGAGTGGAGGCGCTGGCGGATGAGGGTGTCGACGGCCTCTCGGTCATCGGCGACCAGACTGTAGAGTTGCTGAATATCCATGCGTGGCATGTTCAATTACTATAAAGAGTCGGCATGCTAGGTAGCGGACGGGCGACTGTCAAGACGAAAAGAGTGATTCTTCTGTCGAAGAGTGATTGACCTGCGCCGCGCAAGCCGCTAAAATCGCCGGTCTTTCGTAAGTCGAATACAGTTTTTGTTTTGGAGAAGCGGCAATGTACGCGGTAATTAAAACCGGTGGCAAGCAGTATCGTGTAACCGAGGGTCAGACCCTGCGTGTTGAAAAGCTTGAGGAAGAGGTTGGTGCAAACCTGGACCTTTCCGAAATTCTGATGGTTGCCAACGGTGACGACATCAAAATCGGTGCCCCCCTGGTAGAGGGCGGCAAGGTAACGGCGACTGTAAAAAGTCATGGCCGTGACGACAAGGTAACTATTATCAAGTTCCGTCGTCGTAAGCACCACATGAAGCGCCAGGGTCACCGCCAGTATTTCACTGAGCTGCAGATCACCGGCATCAGTGCTTAATCAAGATTCAGAGGTAGAGAACAATGGCTCATAAAAAAGCAGGCGGTAGTACACGCAACGGTCGCGATTCGGAATCCAAACGCCTGGGCGTAAAGCGCTACGGTGGTGAGGTTGTTAGTGCTGGTAGCATCATCGTGCGTCAGCGTGGTACCAAATTCCACCCCGGAAACAATGTGGGTTGTGGTCATGACCACACCCTGTTCGCCACTGCTGATGGTGAAGTTGTGTTTGAAGTGAAAGGCCCCAAGAATCGCAAATTCGTGAGCATTATCCCCGCTTAAGAATTGGCTTGAGGTTGAGGCTGATGAAAACCCCGCCTCGATGGCGGGGTTTTTTCGTTTTGGCTGCCTTATGGCGGCATGATGGTTCAGGTGTTGAAGATGAAATTTGTCGATGAAGCGCGAGTAAAGGTCGAGGCGGGCAAGGGCGGTAATGGCTGTGTAAGTTTTCGCCGTGAGAAATATATTCCCTTCGGCGGCCCCGATGGTGGTGATGGTGGTGACGGTGGCAGCATTATTGTAGTCGCAGATGCCAATCTTAATACCCTGATGGATCTGCGCTTTACCAAGTATTTCAGGGCCGAGAATGGCCAGCCGGGGAAGGGTCGCAATTTGACCGGCAAGGGGGGCGAAGACCTCGTGTTGCCGCTGCCTGTCGGTACGGTGATCGTTGACGAAGATACCGATGAGGTACTTGCCGACCTGACCGAAATTGGGCAGCGCGTGAAGATCGCCCAGGGCGGTTTCCACGGCCTGGGTAACACCCGCTACAAGAGCAGCGTTAACCGTGCACCGCGCCAGTCCTCACCCGGCACCATGGGCGAGGTGCGCAGCCTGCGCATGGAGTTGAAGGTACTGGCGGATGTCGGCCTGCTTGGTCTGCCCAACGCAGGCAAGTCGACCTTTATCCGTTCTGTATCAGCGGCCACTCCCAAGGTCGCCGACTACCCGTTTACCACCCTTTATCCCAATCTTGGTGTAGTGAGCGTAGAGAACCACCGCAGCTTTGTCATCGCTGATATTCCTGGAGTGATTGAGGGTGCCGCTGAGGGGGCTGGGCTGGGCATCCAGTTCCTTAAGCATGTATCGCGTACCCTGCTGTTGCTGCATATGGTCGATGTCGCCCCATTCGATGGCAGTGACCCCGTCGAGGCAGTAAGAACTATCGAACGGGAGTTAGCCAAGTTTAGTGAAGAGCTGGCAGTACGCGATCGCTGGTTGGTACTTAATAAACTGGATCTGGTACCCGAGGATGAGCGTGACGCGCTGTGCGATGATATTGTAAAGCGCCTGGAGTGGCAGGGGCCGGTATACCGCATCGCTGCAATTAGCAAGCAGGGTACCGAACATCTCAGTCAGAATATTATGGTCTATATGGAACAACGTAGAGAGGAGGAGCAGGACGAAGGCGAATAGTTCTTTTCTCACGCCGTTGATTCCGTTATTTTCGCTCCATGACTACTCGCCAAAACATCACCAAAACCAGACGCTGGGTCGTAAAGATCGGCAGTGCTCTGCTCACCAACGATGGGCGTGGCCTTAATCAGCAGGGGATCGCCTCATGGGTGGAGCAGCTTGCTGCCCTGCGTCAGCAGGGACACGAACTGGTACTGGTCTCCTCTGGTGCCGTGGCCGAGGGGATGAGTCGCCTTGGCTGGACTACCCGTCCCCATGCCCTGCATGAGCAGCAGGCTGCGGCCGCAGTTGGTCAAATGGGCCTGGTGCAGGCCTACGAGTCATGCTTCCAGCGCCACGATATGCACACCGCACAGGTGTTGCTGACCCACGATGACCTCTCTAACCGTAGCCGTTACATTAATGCCCGTTCCACCCTGCGCACCCTGCTCGATCTCGGTGTGGTGCCGATCGTTAACGAGAACGATACGGTGGTTACCGATGAAATCCGCTTCGGTGATAACGACACCCTCGGTGCGTTGGTGGCGAATCTAATCGAGGCTGAACTGCTGGTGATCCTCACCGATCAGGATGGCCTGTGTGATAGAGACCCCCGCCAACATGCGGATGCCAGGCTGATTCATGAGATATCGGTAAATGCTTCGGAGCTGGAGGAGATGGCTAGTAGCTCGGGAGGTTCATTGGGGCGTGGTGGCATGCTGACCAAGGTGCGTGCGGCACGTCTTGCTGCCCGTTCGGGTAGTGCCACCGTGATTGCTGCTGGACGCGAAGAGAAGGTGCTGCAACGAATTGCCGCGGGCGAGGAGTTGGGCACCCTGTTCACCCCCGATCAGGAACCGATTGGTGCACGCAAACAGTGGTTGGCCGGTCACCTGCAGGTGCGTGGAACCATCACCCTGGATACAGGTGCTGTGCGAGTATTGCACGACTCGGGTAAGAGTTTGTTGCCGGTGGGTGTAAAGGCCGTAGACGGTGAGTTTTTGCGCGGCGAGATGGTCTCGTGTGTCGATGAGACAGGTAATGAGGTTGCTCGAGGTCTGGTCAACTACAGTGCTCAGGATACTCATCGCATCAAGGGCCAACCCAGTGGCCGTATTGAGGAGCTACTTGGTTATGTAGATGAGCCGGAGTTGATCCACAGAGACAATTTGATTCTTTGCTAAGGGTGATAGCGCCGCTCCTGTGCAATCGACCGCTTGTTCCCGACGCGGTCTACCAACAACATCCATGTCGTTGACATAAAAAAAGGCCGGTCATTGACCGGCCTTTTTCATGCATCGGTGATGGCGATTAGGCCATGGCACGAATGCGGGTATTGAGACGGCTCTTCTGGCGGGCAGCAGCATTTTTATGCAGCTGGCCACTTTTGCCTGCATTGGAATCAATCAGGGGAACCGCGCTCTTGTATGCGCTTTCTGCTGCGGCCTTGTCACCGGCTTCAATCGCATTAAGAATGTTCTTGATAGCGCTACGCATAGCGGAACGATGCGTTACGTTGTTGATGCGACGCTTATCTGCCTGGCGGGCGCGCTTTTTGGCTTGTGCTGAATTGGCCAAGGTTCTTACTCCAAAAAATTCCGAAGGTTCAAGGGGGCGTCACTATGCCTGTTTTACCCCCAACTGTCAACGGCTTTGGTCCGATTGATTCATAGATCATGACGGGCCACTACCGAGCGCGCTATTATGCCTGACTTGGCCCATAGAGACTACCGGAACAACACAGAATAATAACGATGAGTACGCGTCTTCTTAAATCTACCGCCACGGTGGGTGGTTTTACCATGGTCTCACGGGTGCTGGGCTTTGCCCGTGATATGGTCTTTGCCAACCTGTTTGGTGCCGGGGCTGCCACCGATGCCTTCTTCGTCGCCTTCAAGATCCCTAATTTCCTGCGTCGCCTGTTTGCCGAGGGGGCCTTCTCTCAGGCCTTTGTACCGGTACTTTCAGAGTACAAATCGTTACGTAGCGAGGCCGAGGTACGGCTGCTGGTGGCCAATGTCAGCGGAACCCTGGGTCTCATCCTGTTGCTGCTGACAATATTGGCGATAGTGGGGGCGACGCCGCTGGTAACGGTATTTGCCCCCGGTTTTCGTGGTGATGAGGCAAAGTTTGCCCTTACCGCTGAGATGCTGCGTATCACCTTCCCCTACCTGTTTCTGATCTCGCTCACCGCCCTGGCGGGTGGCATTCTCAACACCTATGGTCGTTTTGCAATACCGGCGGTGACCCCGGTTTGGCTCAATCTCTCGCTTATTGGTGCGGCCTTTTTTCTGGCACCGCAGTTCGAGCCGACGGTGGTGGGGCTGGCCTGGGGGGTATTTATCGCCGGCGTGCTGCAGCTGCTGTTTCAGTTTCCCTCACTGGCCAGGCTTGGGCTGTTACCGCGTCCGCGCTGGGGCTGGCGCGACGAGGGGGTGCGGCGCATTCTTAAATTGATGTTGCCCGCCATCTTCGGCTCTTCGGTGGCACAGATTAACCTGTTGCTCGATACCATTATCGCCTCCTTCCTGGTGAGCGGTAGCGTCTCCTGGCTCTACTATTCGGATCGTCTGGTAGAGTTTCCGTTAGGGGTCTTCGGTATCGCGCTGGCCACGGTGATTCTGCCCAGTCTGTCAAAGAAGCACGCCGAGTCCGATCCACAGGCCTTTAGTCGAACCTTAGACTGGGGAATGCGCTGGGTATTTCTTATCGGCACCCCTGCTGCGCTGGGCCTTATCATTCTGGCTGCACCAATGCTCGCCACCCTGTTCCAGTACGGCGCTTTCACCGCGCAGAGTGTGGAGATGGCGTCGCTCAGTTTGATGGCCTACGGCGTCGGCCTGCTCGGCTTCATGCTGGTGAAGGTGCTGGCACCCGGTTTCTTCGCCCGCCAGGATACCCGTACCCCGGTGCGCTTCGGCGTCTATTCCATGGTCGCCAATATGGCCCTGAATCTGCTGTTTGTGGTGCCGATGGCGATGGCGGGGATTGAGGGGCCACATGCCGGTCTGGCACTGGCAACGGCACTGGCCGCCTTTATAAATGCCGGACTGCTGTTCCGCCAGTTGCGCCGTAGTGGGGTATTTAAAGCACAACCGGGCTGGGGCAACTTTGTTATGCGCCTGTTATTTGCCAACGCGGCGATGGCAATACCGCTGTGGTGGTTGCGCGGTCCGCTAGAGCAGTGGCTGGTGTGGGGGGCGATGGAGCGGGCCCTGCATCTGGGTGGCCTGGTGGTGCTTGGCATGGTGCTCTATTTCGCTGCCCTCTGGCTGGTGGGCGTGCGTCCACGTATGTTGTTGGGTCGGAGTACACAAACCCCTGAATAACGGTGAAAGATCAGGTTATAATCAGCGGCTTTTCGGGCTGCTTCGTCCTCTTTTAATGGCTGTTCCATGGAACTGATTCGCGGTATTCACAATTTGCGTCCCCGTCATCGGGGCTGCGTTGCCACTATAGGTAACTTTGATGGGGTGCATCTGGGCCACCAGGCCGTGCTGGGGCAGCTGGCGGAGAAGGCAGGTGAGTTTTGTCTGCCGGCGGTGGTGATCACCTTTGAGCCGCAGCCGCAGGAGTATTTCAGCCACGGCGATATCCCACCGCGGCTGACCCGTTTTCGCGAGAAGATACAGGCCTTGCGCCGCTTTGCGGTGGACCGGGTGCTGGCGCTGCAATTTAACCAGAAACTGGCCGAACTGAGTGCCGAGGAGTTTATTCAGCAGGTACTGCTCGATGGGCTCGACATCCGTTATCTGGTGGTGGGTGACGACTTTCGTTTCGGTAAGGGGCGTGGCGGTGATTTTTCCATGTTGCAGCAGGTCGGTGCCAAGCACGGCTTCGATGTGGTCAATATGCACACCTTTAGCCAGGGGGATGAGCGGGTCAGCAGCACCCGTATCCGCGAGGCATTGCAGCGCGGAGAACTGATGCCGGCAGAGCAGATGCTGGGGCGCACCTATCGCATGTGCGGGAGGGTCGCCCACGGTAACAAGCTGGGGCGTACTATCGGTTTCCCCACCGCCAATATCTTCCTGCACCGCAAGAAGACCCCGGTGGACGGTGTCTTTGCGGTGGAGATGTTCGGTATCAAAGGTGAGCCGGTTGCCGGGGTGGCGAATGTCGGCACCCGTCCCACGGTAGATGAGACGGGCACCCGCTCGCTGCTGGAGGTGCACCTGTTTGATTTTGATGGCGACATCTACGGACGCTACGTCCATGTCGACTTTTTACACCGCATTCGCGAGGAGCGCCGCTTTGAGTCATTTGATGCTCTGAAGGCGCAAATTCTCAACGATGCCGATGTGGCGCGGGCTTTTTTCGCCGCGCGCCGTTAATCTTAATACTGATATTTTGACTTGATGAAGTGAGAGTGCCGTGACGGACTATAAAAAGACCCTTAACCTGCCGCAGACCGATTTTCCCATGCGCGGTAACCTGGCCAATCGTGAGCCAGAGATGCTGAAGGCGTGGCAGGAGAAGGATCTCTACGGAATGATTCGCGAGGCCTCAAAGGGGCGCGAGCAATTCATCCTGCACGACGGCCCACCCTACGCCAATGGCGACATCCACCTCGGTCATGCGGTCAACAAGGTGCTCAAGGACATCATCGTTAAGTCCAAGACCCTGAGCGGCTTCGACGCCCCCTATGTGCCGGGCTGGGATTGTCACGGCCTGCCCATTGAGCTACAGGTGGAGAAAAAGATCGGCAAGGCCGGTATCAAGGTGGACGCGGACAAGTTCCGTGCCGCCTGCCGTGAGTATGCTGCCAAACAGGTCAACAAGCAGCGTGTAGGGTTTAAGCGGATGCTGGTTCTTAGCGACTGGGATAATCCCTACCTCACCATGGATTTCGAGTTTGAGGCCGACATTATCCGTACCCTCGGTCAGATCATCGACCAGGGTCACCTACACAAGGGCTCCAAGCCGGTGCACTGGTGTGTCGACTGTGGCTCGGCGCTGGCCGAGGCCGAGGTGGAGTACGAGGACAAGACCTCGCCCTCTATCGACGTGCGCTTCGAGGTACTTGACGACGAGGCCTTCCTGAGTCGCGTACAGAAGACCGAGGCCCACCCGGGCGAAGGCCCGATCTCTGCGGTGATCTGGACCACTACCCCTTGGACCCTGCCCGCCAACCAGGCGGTCGCCCTCAACCCTGAGCTGGAGTATGCGTTGGTACAGTGCGACGGTGTCGGTGAGCACGGCCCCGAGCGTTTGATCCTGGCCGATGGCCTGTTGAAAGATGTGATGGGACGTTATGGGATCGATGATTACAAAATCCTCGCCACCTGCTCTGGTGCCGACCTCGAAGGGCTAAAGTTGCAACACCCCTTCTATGATCGCGAAGTGCCAGTGATCCTTGGCGACCACGTCAGCCTTGAGGCTGGTACCGGTGCGGTACATACCGCCCCTGGCCATGGTCAGGAGGACTACGCGGTGGGCTCAAAATATAATCTCAAGGTCGATAACCCGGTGGGCGGCGACGGCAAGTTCCTGCCCGGCACCGAACTGTTTGAGGGCCAGCACGTCTTTAAGGCGAACGATTCTGTGATGGATGTGCTGCGCGAGCGCGGCAAGCTGGTGCATGCTCAGGCGCTGCGCCACAGCTACCCCCACTGCTGGCGGCACAATACCCCCATCATCTTCCGCGCCACCCCGCAGTGGTTTATCGCCATGGATGGCGTGTATCCCGAGCTTGTCGGGAACAATGACCAGGGTATCTCCTCAGATAAGAAAGCCCTGCGTCCAGCGGCGTTGGAGGCAATCAAGCATACCGAGTGGATGCCCGACTGGGGTCAGGCGCGCATTGAGGGGATGATTGATGGGCGCCCCGACTGGTGTATCTCGCGTCAGCGCACCTGGGGTGTGCCGATTGCCCTGTTTGTACACAAGGTCACGGCCAAGCTCCACCCCAATACTGCCGAGTTGATTGAGCAGGTGGCACAGCGGGTTGAAGAGAAGGGCATCGATGCCTGGTTCGACCTCGACCCTGCCGAGTTGCTGGGTGATGAGGCCGCCGATTATGACAAGGTCGCTGACACCCTTGATGTCTGGTTCGACTCGGGGGTTAGCCATGCCGCCGTGCTGGAGCGCCGTGATGGGCTGCAGCGTCCGGCGGATCTCTACCTTGAGGGTTCGGATCAGCATCGCGGCTGGTTCCAGTCCTCTCTGCTTACCAGTATCGCCACTACCGGTAAGGCACCCTATAAGTCAGTGCTTACTCACGGATTTACCGTAGACAAGAATGGGCACAAAATGTCCAAGTCACAGGGCAATGGTGTCGACCCTGTGAAAGTTTCCAATACACTGGGGGCCGATATTCTGCGCCTATGGATCGCCTCGACGGATTACCGTTATGAGATGACTTACTCTGATGAGGTTCTCAAGCGCACCGCCGATGCCTATCGTCGTATTCGTAACACTGCTCGCTTCCTGATGGCTAATCTGGGAAAAGTTGGGGAGGGAGAAAGCGCCTTCGACCCGGCAAAGAATATGTTGTCGACAGACAAACTGCTGCCGCTGGATGCCTGGGCCGTGGCCCGTGCCGCCGAGCTACAGCGTGAGCTTCAGGGATCCTACGACGACTACGAGTTTCACCTCGTCTACCAGAAGCTGCTCAAATTCTGCTCCATTGATATGGGCTCCTTCTATCTGGATGTGATCAAAGACCGCCAGTACACCATGCAGCCCGATTCACTGGGCCGTCGCTCGGCACAGACCGCTATCTACCATGTGCTGGAGGCGATGAGCCGCTGGATGGCCCCGGTGCTTAGCTTTACCGCCGAGGAGATCTGGCAGAACATGCCGGGTGAACGTGGTGAGTCGGTATTCCTTGAGGGCTGGTATCTCTTCCCCGAGATGAATCTCGGCGAGCTGGACCTCGGTTACTGGAGTGAGGTGATGGAGGTTCGTGATGCCGTTAATCGCGAGCTGGAACAGCTGCGCAATGCCGGTGAGATCGGTGCCAACCTGCAGGCCGAGGTGACCCTCACCTGTGGTAGCGAGATCCACGATAAGCTGGGGCGCCTGGGAGATGAGCTGCGTTTTGTTCTCATTACCTCTACCGCCGATATCCAGTTGATGGCCCAGCAGCCCCCTGCCGAGGCGGCCCACTATACCCTGGAGTCGGGTGACGAGATCTGGGTGGCAGTGGCCGCCAGCGCCCACCAGAAATGCGACCGCTGCTGGCACTACTGCGAGGATGTCGGTAGTCATACCGAGCACCCGCAGCTCTGTGGCCGCTGCGTGGAGAACGTGGATGGTGATGGCGAAGAGCGCGAGTTTGCCTAAAGGACGATGATGCTTAAATGGACATGGCTCTCAGTGTTGGTGATCGCCCTCGATCAGCTCACTAAAGGGATGGCGACGGCCAGCCTCAACTACGCCGAGCCGGTGGCAGTGCTGCCGTTATTCAATCTCACCCTGGTACACAACACTGGGGCTGCCTTTAGCTTTCTTAGTCAGGCAGGAGGCTGGCAGCGCTGGTTCTTCGCCGCTATCGCCTTGGTGGTGAGTGTCGGTATTGTTTTCTGGCTGAAAAATCTGGATCGTGACAAGTTGTGGGAGGCGCTGGCGCTGGCGCTGATTCTGGGTGGTGCCATCGGAAATGTCTGGGACCGTATCCTGCTTGGTTATGTCGTTGATTTTCTGGATTTTTATTACGGCAGCTGGCACTGGCCCGCGTTTAATGTGGCCGATATTGCCATTAGCGTGGGTGCCGTCATATTGATTATCGACAGCCTCCGGCCAGACAGAAAATCCTGACTCCTGTGGTAAACTATTTCTCTTGATTTGATTGTGAGGTTCCCCCTTGTCCGATAAAGCATCCGTTATCGCCCCCGGTAGTCGGGTGGTGATGCACTACCGCCTGGCGATGGAAGACGGCAACGTGGTCGACTCCACCTGGGACGATGATGAGCCGATTGAATTTACCGTTGGTGATGGAACCATGGCCGCCGGGCTGGATGATGCCCTGCAGGGGCTGAAGATAGATGATCACGTCACCATCCACCTCACCGCGGATCAGGCCTTTGGCGAGAAGGACACCGCCAATATCCACTCCATGCCGCGTGAAGAGTTTGATTCAAAGATGCCGCTGGAACCAGGCATGGTGATCGGCTTTACCCTGCCCAACGGTGAGGAGCTGCCGGGGATGGTACTGGAGGCCGATGAGACCTCCGTACTGGTCGATTTCAACCACCCCCTCTCCGGGCATACCATTATGTTCGAGGTGATGATCATCTCCATCGAGAATATCAGCGCTGCCAACGACGAAGAGTAGTCTCCCATGCAACTTGAGCTCGCCAATCCCCGTGGTTTCTGTGCCGGAGTCGATCGCGCCATCGCTATCGTCGATCGTGCGCTGGAGCTGTTTGGTGCCCCCATCTATGTACGCCACGAGGTGGTACACAACCGCTTTGTGGTTGATGGTCTGCGAGACAAAGGGGCGATCTTTGTCGAGGAGCTGGATGAGGTACCGGATGGGGCCACCGTGATCTTCAGCGCCCACGGCGTCTCACTGGCGGTGCAGCAGGAGGCCGAAAGAAGGGACCTGAGCGTATTTGATGCCACCTGCCCGCTGGTCACCAAGGTTCACCTGGAGGTGGTGCGCCACGCCAGGGCAGGGCGTGAGGTGGTGCTGATCGGTCATGCCGGCCACCCTGAGGTCGAGGGGACCATGGGGCGCTATGACACCAGTGCTGGCGGCGCAATCTATCGGGTGGACTCTATCGAAGAGGTGAATGCACTTAAGGTCAATAATCCCGATGAGCTTGCCTTTGTTACCCAGACCACCCTTTCTATGGATGATGCACGCCTCATCATCGATGCCCTGCGACAGCGTTTTCCGAAGATAATAGGTCCGAAAAAGGATGATATCTGCTATGCCACCCAGAACCGTCAGGATGCCGTACGCGGGCTGGCCGAACGATGTGACGTGGTATTGGTGGTAGGCTCTCCCAATAGCTCCAACTCCAACCGCCTGCGCGAATTGGCGACACGGCTCGGTAAACCAGCCTACCTGATTGATAACGCCGGAGAGTTAGAACCCGAATGGTTTGATGGGGTGAAACAGGTGGGAATTAGCGCCGGGGCCTCCGCACCCGAGGTGCTGGTCGAAGAGGTGATTGCCCGCCTGCGTGGGTGGGGTGTGGAGAGTGAGACCGAGAGCGAAGGGCAACGGGAAGAGATGATGTTCCCGCTGCCGAAGGCCTTACAATAACCGTCTAATAGACGCTACCAGCAAGTTGTCGGTTCTCTTAATCCATTTGGATTTGCGGCATTTACTGTGAAGGTCAGGGTTGTACACCCAGTATCATCGCTCTGTTTCCCCGGATCCTTGGCTGTTGCGGTGGCAACATAGCCAGTACTATTTGCACTGGTGATGTCTATGTCATACCAACGTTCCAGAGTCTCTGCAGAATAGTTAACAGTCGTGTTTGCAGCATCTCCCGGGGTGCAGTCATTGTCGATGCCAAGTATTGTGCCATAGACGCTACAGTTGGCTCGCAGCTTCTCCTGAGCCTGTTGTAAGCCAAGCAGTGCGGTCTTTGCATCAGTGCGAGCCGACTTTTTCAAATATTGCTGGTAATTGGGCCAGGCGATACTTGCTAAAAGACCGATAATAGCGACGACAATCATCATTTCGATCAAAGTGAATCCATTATTTTTCATGATTTGTTTCCTCTTGCAGAATCATAGTGTGCACTATAGTAGCAATGGCGTCGAGAGGTACGGGTTGATTGTTTGATTGGTATTATAATTCCGATAAATGGTCGATTAAAGACAGTGAACGGTCGGTTTTTTCCTGTCTAGGGAATGGATTGGGCGATATACTTACGGGTAGTGGAAGAGCGGGGATATGATCGTGAGGCAGGAAAAGGGTTTTACATTAATTGAACTGATGATTACGGTCGCAATCCTTAGCGTTGTGCTGGGTATTGCTGTGCCGAGTATGAGCAGTTTTATGGATAAACGTAGAGTGATCGACGCGGCTGAAGCCGTTCACAGTATGTTGGTCTATGCACGCTCTGAGGCTATTGCACGCTCTACAAATGTGGCGGCAAGGATAGATGCCAATGCCATGGGTGTTAGCACTAATACCGCTTGTAACCCCTCCCATATTCTTACCGATGCCAGTCCATGTGTCTTGAGCGTTGACGGCGTTAATGTCCTTAAACGGGTTGTGACCAGTGATTATCCCGGTGTGACTTTTGCCACTACAACAAACCAAATCACTTTTGACCCCACGCGAGGCACTGTGCCTGTGGGTCAAAATGGCACGATAAGGGTCTCCTATGAGGATTATGAGATAAGAGTGATTATAGGTGTAATTGGGAGGGTCAGGCTGTGTTCCCCATCTACTGCTCCTGTGGGAGGTTATAAAACATGTCCCGTTTAAATAGTCGAGCATTTCAGCGAGGGCTGACCCTCATCGAATTAATGATTGGTATGGCGATAGGCTTAATTGTTGTCGGCATGGTCTTAAGCGTATATCTGACTACGCTGAGAACCAGTGGGGACACCATAAAGTCGAGCCGTCTCAATCAGGAAATAGCAGCCATTATGAATATTATGGTTAATGATATACGGCGCGCAGGTTATGCACTTGCAAGTGGCCCTGACTGGGATAATCCAGATCCCGTTACTGGGCTTATTGATCCGGATGATTACGATAACTTGCTCGAGCCGAGTACCAATCCATTTAATCAGCTGGGTTCGACAGCGCTTGAGGTGCACAATGCAGCCGATGATGATCAGGGCAGCCAGGGGAGTGGTAGCTGTATTGTCTATGCCTATGATGCAAATATAGATGGTGACCTGGATGACAATGAGAGTTTTGGTTTTCGCCTGAATGCGACGGGAGATGCGATACAGATGCGTCAAAGTATCGACTCAGCAGCTGGTGATGTGTCCAACTCCTGTGATAACGCGAACGATACGTGGGCAACATTGAATGATGAAGAAAGCGTAACCATAACCGGATTAACGTTTGCTCTTTTGGATTCTAGTTGTATTAATACGCTGGAGCCTGATGAGGTTGATAATGATGGCGCTGGCGGTGTCGATGACTGGGGGGAACGTGACTGCTATACCATTGACCCTGCAGATTATCGTGCCACTTATCCTGCTGATGAGTCCATTCCCGTTGTAGAAGTTCGTAATGTGCTGATAACGCTGAATGCCCAGCTTATTGATGACACGGATGTGTCTATCACTTTGCAGCAACACGTTACTATACGTAATAATCTGGTGCGGTTAATACCGTAAGGCCATGGGGAGTGACACAATGTCCATTAAAAATATGAACTCCGCGAAATTTCACAGCCAGAGGGGGGTTGCCTCACTGCTGATATCTCTGGTTGTGCTGGTAACCATCACCTTTGTTACCCTCTATACCTCACGCACGGTATTGATGGAGCAAAAGATTTCGACCAACGACTACCGGGGTCGGATGGCATTTGAAGCTGCAGAGACCGGTATCGAGGCCGCGATAGCCGCAACCGCAGAAGGTTGGACGCGGACTGCGGATAATGATGGAGACGATATTCCGGATTTGGTGACGAGTAGTGTTTTCGATGCCGATAAGGATGGTACGGTGGCCAATAATGTAGATACCTTTGTGCTTACTAACGGCAGTAGTGTCACGGTAACCTTAACGGATGCCTCTACTAATGACTTGGTGCAGACCAATATTACAGCAGTCGGCAGTAGTGATGACAACGCAGCGCAAAGAACCATTTTTCAAACCCTGGTAATCGTACCCCCGATACCTAATGTGCCTGATACGCCTCTGTTGACCCGTGGCGGGGTAGTCATTGGCGGCTCGGCTACGGTGACCAACCCTGAGGGCAACTCCACAATCTGGTCCGGTGGCGATGTTAACGTCGGCTCAAATGCAGCCACCTCAACACAGATTGCAGACCCTACCGACGCCAATTACCCCGATTGTCTTGGTGGTTCGGTGATCTGCGGCACTATACCTTCGTCAAGTTCGAGTGTTGTTGGTCTTGATGTTATCGAAAATGATAACAGTCTTGACAATTTGAATTCGGCTGCGTTTTTTGAGAACTTTTTTGGCACAACGCCAAAGATTTATAAGGAGAGTCGTACCGATATCATTACCACTGACCTGGAAGCTCAGGATGGTGTGCTGGGTAAAATTATCTGGGTCGATAATGCTAATGTCACCATGAATGGTAATAACACCTTTGGCAGTGTTGATGAGCCAGTCATCATTATCGTCGATGGTAATTACTCAGCCGGCGGAAATAACACAATTATTGGTCTGCTTTTTGTTATGGGTAGCATAACGGGTACGGGCTCCGTGGATGCTATCGGATCGGTGGTGGTAGGTGGTGTGAATAGTGGTGGTGGTGGAAGCCTTGATATCGTTTACAACAGCAAAGTGCTTGAATCAACCTTTAAGAAGGGCCGACCCGCGGGCGGCGGTGGCAGCTGGCGTGATTTTAATTAGTAACAACGGACTTAAGCAGTAAGGAGCTTACCATGCTAAAGCGTAATCTATTTTTTAGCTCATCACAGCGCGGCTTTACTATGGTTGAGGCCTTGGTTGCTGTTGCCGTACTCTCTTTTGGGTTGTTGGCGATAGGTACTTTTCAAGCCAGGCTAGTAGGTGAAAGTGCCTATAATAAAGCGCGTGCTGAGGCTCTTTCCCTCGCTCAGCAGAAACTTGATGAGATGCGAAGCTACAGCACGGCACATAAATTGGTAGGCAATTTGCTGAATGCTCCGGTTGCAAACCCTGCCCCGGGTTCAGAGTATGAATATCCGGTTGATGTGCCGACGGGAGAGACAACCTACCAGGATGCTGCCGTTATTCCCGGAACCAATGCTTCTTTCACTCGCCGGTGGGCGGTAAGTCGGGATGCCACTACTGATCCTGATGATCTTATTGATAGTACCGTTAGCTCGGTAGTTGTGACGGTAAGCTGGGTTGACCGCAGTAATACTACCCAAAGAGTGGTGCTGGAATCCGATCTTGCCTGGAAAAACCCACGTGGTACTGCTGATGTGGCTGAGATCACAGAGCCTGCGGTGGCATCACCAACGGGTGATGCTTATCTGGGCGATGGCAGTCTTTCAGATACTGAAATGGCTGACTTGAAAACAACAAACCCCGAAACAAGTAATGGGGATGGAACCTATAGTTATGATCATGATGGAGACGGTGATCTGGAGTTAATTGTTGAAAATGCAGACGGCTCGGCAGATGTGGTGTTAACGCTACCCAGTGCCTGTAGTGTTGAGGGGGGGTGTACCGATTTCGTTAAGATTAGTGGCACCGTATTTTTTGACCGAACAGGTGGTTCGAACCTGGGTAATGACGATGTCTATGTTTTAGCCTCCGACGCGGCGTATTGCTCCCGGTGGATTCCTACGGGAGTTTCGGGCAATACTCTGAACACCTCGACGGATTTAACAACCCTGCCGAATAGTGATGGGGATATCTATCGTGACAATAACGCGGTAGTTGATTTTAGCGGTAATGGTACTGGTACGGGCGATTACGAATATTTTAACTATACCTGCTACCTGGGTGGTGGCTGGTACGGTAATATCGGGCTGGTGATGATCGGCTCGAATAGTCAGGATTATGCCTGTGTCGGTGATCCTGATGCGGGGCTTGTTGAAGCCTGGAAGGATGTTGAGTTAGCCAAGCGTCGTGTCTATCGTGGCCTGATTCACAAGTACACTACTGATGCAAACGGCGACCATGTCGAAGTCGTCGATGCGTATGGTGAAACCATCTTCTATTCGCAGGGTATTAAGGATGCTGCAACCTTGCCAGATAGTACCTGGAGCGGACACACTGTTGGCCACGACTATGTGTTATCACGGGGAAATAACCCCACGGTAGCGGACTGTGTTGCGGTACTGTCCAACCCTGACGCCGATCCCGATGCCGACACGACAACGGCCAATCTGTTCCACAGTGTTCCGGGTGACTTCATTTGTCTTAACTACGATGGCGATAACGATGGTGTGAATGATGAGGGGATTGCTCTGGCAGGATTTGCAGGCTATCCGTGGGACTACCTTAATTATTTTGACCCAGATGAATACGATGCAAGGTTGGACTGTCGTTATGACCCCTCTGATCCACCATCAACCCGTTACAGCATTGCTGGTACGATAACCTTTGACGATAGCGTTGCAGAGACCTGGGGCAGTGGTGATCCCACTCTTGGTGACTTTGATGGCAATATCAATACCACTGACGGTATCGATCGCTGCACTATTGATAGTATCGTCGGGAATACGCTTAGCTATAGCTGTGACTACTATGTCTGGACAGATTCTGACAATGAAGAGACTCCGTGGACTGGTAGTGTTGTAGTCAGTAGCCCTACAGATATTATGTGTGCTCCTGACACGACTGCCATTCCCTATGTCGAGGCAAACCTCAGTTGGGAATCGGAGTATCCGTTCACCACTATTAATAGTAATTTAACGGGAACCGACTTTACCTGTAAGCAGCTTACCGACTTCACAATCGAGGGTACGGTGATAGTCGATGCAGGCAATGACCTTAGCGCTGAGACCCTGCTGATTGAAGCAGATGCTGAAACAGCTAGCGGCTGTCAGTGGGTATTTATAGGGGCAGAGACAGCGGCATATAGCTGCTCGGTGTTGGAAAACAGTTACACCAGCGGTTATACCGGCGATGTGAGGTTTACGGTGCCCGCGGACCATAGCATTACCTCTGCCGTAAGTACTAATGGAGCCGCCTCGGTTACAGGTGATGTGGTGACATGGTCATTCAGTGGCCTGAATCTGGTGCCAAGTACTACACCTAGTAGCGGCAATGATGTTGCTCTGGATGGTCCGATTGATGTCTATACCATTGAAGGTACGGTGATTAATGGAACTCCAGTACCACAAAGTGACATTCTAGACGGCCTCAGTATTACGATATCACCGGACACGGGTCCGGGCATACTGGACGCTCATTGCAATGATCCTGCTCTTAACGGTACGGATGTCGAATATAGCTGCGATGTTAGCGTAGACACCCGTCTTACCAACACATGGAGTGGCACGGGAGTGATCAATCCTCGTAGCGGGCTTTGGTGTGGTACAGACTCAGCGATTGCCTCGGGTAACTTTAGCGTTACTGGTGATACCACGGCACCTCCTGTGACCTGTGTGGTTGATACCACTGAGGTTGTGAAAGTGAAGGTAAGGGTGTATGCATTCACCTTTGCTAGCACAGAGAGCCTGACCATCAATATGGTGGGTGATGGTGGGAGTGTTAGTGGTACATGCGACGTACCTGCGGGTCCATATCCGTTAACGTTGGCTTATACCGAGTTCACGTGTACTACCGATACGGTTGTTAGCCACAATTCGACATGGTCTGGGCATATAGAGGTGACCGCCACTGACCCGATCTATGACCCCACGTATGTAACGACGGTATGTCCGGTGACCTTCTTTGGACATCCCATTTACTATGTGGATAAGCTTCCAGGCTCAACACATGAGGCTCTGATCGGTATTGATTACCTCTGCTCGTGGAGCGTTTACACAGATCCGGTTCCCAATGCCGCCATTTATTGGGGTGGATGGGATGGTATATCGACCGCAGTATATTAATTAACTGGTTGGTGTGATATTGGGGGGGCTGGAGTTATTCCAGTCCCCCTTTTTATTGTTTAAAGTGGCACACTCTGGTATCTAACTTTATGTGAGAGTTGATGGTTAAAAGTATTGTAATCGGCGGTGGCCTTATCGGCATGCTTACCGCTCGCTACCTGGCACAGGCTGGTGTCAGGGTGGCTATCTATGAGAAAGGCGAGATAGGCTGCGAGTCCTCCTGGGCCGGTGGCGGTATTATCTCGCCCCTCTACCCCTGGCGTTATGACGATGCGGTGACTGAACTGGCCCGCTGGGGGCAGCAACACTACGAGGCACTGGCCGAGGAGTTGTTGGTCGAGACGGGTATTGATCCGGAGTATCTGCACAGTGGTCTGCTGCTGCTCGATATTGATGAGCAGGAACGGCAACAGCAACAGGCAGAGAGCTGGGCGGGGCGCTTTGGTTACCAGATGGAATATCTGGATCGGGTGGGTATCAAGTCGCTTCAACCCAATCTGGGGGAAACCTCTGAGCATGCCCTGTGGATGCCAACGGTGGCACAGATGCGCAACCCCCGCCTGGTGCAGGCGCTACGCAAGAGCATCGAGCAGCTTGGGGTAACGATTCACGAACAGAGCCCGGTTGAGGATATCCTCATAGAAGAGGGGAGGGTAAAAGGAATTCGACTGGCCGATAGTATGGTACCTGCCTCGCAGGTGGTGGTGGCTGGCGGTGCCTGGAGTGGAGAGATCCTTAAGCGACAGGGTGTTGAGTTGGCGGTAGAGCCGGTACGCGGACAGATGCTGCTGTTTCGTGCAGAGCCCGGCCTGCTGAAGCACATCGTACTCTCTGGTAACCACTATCTTATTCCCCGGGCCGATGGCCGTATTCTGGCCGGTAGCACCCTGGAATATGTGGGCTTCGATAAGGCAACAACCGAACAGGGACGGGACGAATTGTTCACCTTTGCGACAGGATTGCTGCCGCAACTTGCTGATTATCCGATAGAAAAGCAGTGGTCAGGGTTACGCCCCGGCACCAGTGATGGCATACCCTATATTGGCCCGTGTGGTGGTATTGAGGGGCTATATGTCAATGCCGGCCATTTTCGCAATGGCGTGGTGACCGGACTGGCCTCGGCCCGCCTACTGGCTGATCAACTACTTGGTTTGGAGCCGATTATCGCGCCGACACCGTACCACCGCCCTGCAACGGGAACCTAGACAAGCTCTATTTTCTTCAACTATACTTCCTTACCTTGAATATGGACGTAGTCTCAGGGGTGATCTTATGGATAAGCAGGAAGTCATCAATTTGTTGCTCAGTCAGCAAATCAACGCCACCAGACAGCGGGTGGATATCGCTCAAATTCTTTTTGAGCGCCAGCAACACCTGTGTGCCGAGCAAGTTATTAATGAGCTAAGTGACAGGGGCAGGGTGTCCAAGGCCACTGTCTATAATACCCTCAACCTGTTCAGCCAACATGGCCTTGTCAGTGAGGTGTGTATCGATGGTGGTAAGATCTATTACGACACCAATACCACTGAACACCACCATATCTACAATGTTGATACCGGTGAATTGTGGGATATTCCGGCTAAAACGCCATCAGCAGTGGAGCTCCCCAGCCTGCCTGATGGCACCAGCAGCATCGGTATGGACGTGGTTTACCGTGTTAGGGAGTTGCCGGCAGGCTTATAATTTCTGGGCGTGTTGTTTGTCTGCGCCGCTTTCAATATAATCCCCCGTTCGCTTGTCAGTGACTTTCAATTTGTTCGTCGCTAAAGGCTTTACCGTGCCTTTTATTGATGGCGTTGTTAAATATTCTATTTTGCCGGAGTAGCTCTAATTGGTAGAGCAGCTCATTCGTAATGAGACGGTTGGGGGTTCAAGTCCCTTCTCCGGCACCATTCCACTATTCAGATGCCATGGCTCGGATGTTTATCCCACCCCCCCAGTGCTTGCACTGTTTTTCTTTTCCTCAAGCACCCGGAAAAAGACACTTTCCAGGGAAGCCGCCGGTTTAATGTTTATAACGCGTCCCCCCTGGCCGTTTAGCTGTGCCAGCCATTCAGGCATTTCACTTTGAGTGATCTCTCGCTCAAATTCACCCTCCCGCAGTTGTGTCCCTTCGGTTAACGTATTGTCATCTGTTTGGTATCGGATGATGAAGTGGTCAGCACGCTCAGTAATAAGCTCTCGGGGAGCTCGGGTTGTAATGAGTTCACCTTCATTGATAAAACCAAAGCGATCGGCAATGCGTTCTACATCGTGCAATACGTGAGAGGTGAAGAAGATGGCACCCCCTTTATTTTTATACTCCTGCAGAATATCAATGACATCTCTTCGTCCAACTGGATCCAGGCCGGAGAGTGGCTCATCCAGTACCAGCAACCGTGGCTGTACCACCATGGCATGGGCCAGGGCGACACGCTGTACATTTCCTTTTGATAGTTGACGTATACGGCGTTTCGCATTCTGCGCTACAGAAAAACGCTCCAGCCACTGCATGCACCATGCCTCTTCATCACTGCGGCGGATGCCGTACATGCGCAAGGCCATCTTCAGGATCTCCAGCGGGGTAAACTGCTCATAGAGGGCCGGAGCCTCGGGTAGGTAGGCAACGCCTCGACGGGCTTCGGCCTGGCGTGCGGGTGTGCCATAAATAAGCACCTCGCCTTTATAGTCATTGATCACATCCAGCATGACCTTGATGGTGGTGGATTTGCCCGCACCGTTGGGGCCGACAAAGCCGAATACCTCTCCCTCATTGATAGAGAACGAGATGTTCTTTAGGGCCTGGATCTGTTTGCCCCGTTTGTTAAAGGTCTTGCTGACTGAGTGAAATTCCAGTGTTGAAGTCATTAGCGTATCTCCATCCCACCAATTTTTAGGGCTTTTAGCCGGAAGCCTCCATCGATAAATTCATAACCTATTCGCATCGGATCTTGTGGGGGCTTATCAAGGATACCGCTGCTAAGTAATTCGTTGGGGTGAGCCAATGGCCGACCATGTTCTTTCTCGAAGTGTGCCTGGGCTTCTCGCAGGGTGATCAGGCCTTCAAGGCGTTTCAGTCGTCGATCTAGCCTTTTTATAAGTTTCTGATCCGTTGCTTCGTCACGCTGATTACGTAAATAGGCTGCGGCCATTTTCTCATCATTTAACTTCTTGGAAGCGATGGCGATCGACATATGTTGAAATGCTGTGCTGTTCTCTTCGCTACGCGCCGCAGCAATGTCAATGGCCTGTTGTGCACCGTCAAAGTCGCGGAAAAAGAAATAGCGATTAAAACCCAGGAGGAAGGGGGGCATTTCATCCCAATAGCGGCACTCAGTAGCGCGTTGCAGAATAGTGTTGCCTTCATCAGCTGAGCCTCCCCAGCTCAGCATGGCGTTGGCCAGGTAAAGATTATCTTCATGGCAGGCATTGAGCTGTGACACCAGCCCATGGGCACGGGCACGATATCCGGCAAGAGCCTCCTCCTGCGCCGGACCAATGGCTGCCACGCGCATGGCCTCCAGATTGGCCGCCAAAAAACGGTCACCTGCATACATTAAGACCTGGATAGGTGCAGAGATGACAACAGTGCTAGTAGACTGCTCTGCATGGCGGCTGGCTGGTGGTAGGCGAAACTGTGTCGCAAGCTGAAACAAGCCGATAGCCAGCAGGGTTGACACCAGCAGTTTAGTTGTGGCCTGGATAGAATAAGAATTCATCAGCTGAATCGTTTACGCTGCAAGAAGAAGATCGCCAGAATTATCAGGGCAAGGCCGTAGGCCAGGTTTGCAGCCAGACTGGCTGCCCAGTCTGTAGGCAGCAGCCCAAATTTACCGTAGAGGCTGATCATACGCACATCCAGTGCAGCTAAATCAGGTAGTAAATAGTCCAGTAGCCCGAGTGATTGCCGATAAACATCAGTGTTTTCTAGCAAAAAGCGTTCGCGTTCCAGTAATGCAATGATGTTCGAGTAGGAGCGTGATATCAGCATGAAGCCCAGGGTTCCAATCAATACAAAGCTCGGGGTCGATGCGGTGATGGCGAGAAGACCAGCAAAGGCGGTGAGTACAAACAGATCGATGGCGATAAATGCCAGTGTAACCCAGTAAGTGGAGCCCAAATTGACAGGGGTGGCCTGTTCATACCCCATGGCAATGCGGGATGTAACCCATGCAAGTGCTATAGCCATCACCAGCATTGCGGAATAGACCAACAGTAGTATTGCTGACAGTCGCCCCAGCAGCAGCCAATGGCGTGGGCGTGGGTAGGTCAGTGAGGTGAGGTAGTATTTCCGGTCAAACTCACGGGATAACAGCTCCTGTGCCAGGAGAATGATAAGTAACGGAAGAAACAGTTTTATTGCAGAGAGGCCTACATCCAGTGCCACGGTTGCCGGTTGGCGACCGCTGAACTGGGCGGCCATCAGTGCCAGACCAAGTATCGCCAGCAAAAGCCACAGGCTGGTAGAGATGTAGCGGGCCCGTCGGGCGAGCAAGATCCCGGTGCGTAGGTCTGATAACAGTGTCATGGCAGGTAGAAAACCCTTATTTATATTTAGGTAACGTATTTATGCCACGGCGCAGAGGTATGTCAATGGCTAATCGTGACAAAGACTGAATTGTTGTTGGATCGCAGCTGAAAGGTGAAGGTGGTAGCGGTTGAGGCCAAAACGCCTTTCAATACGCGAAGATGTATAGCCAAATATACGCCGTGACAGCTGGGCACGAAGATACACAGGCTCCAAACGAGCAATCCAATACTGCCACAGCGTGTCACTTGAGGTGACCATTATTGTCACATTGTTGCTGCTGAGCGGGAAACTTTGGTGATGTTCTAATTGCGATAGTGCTTTTAGTGCTTATTCTACGGCCAAATACGGTTTTCCTGAAGTCGGTCACATAATTGGCACACTAGATGCTTACACTACTAACAACGATTCGATGGAAGCCAAACAAAGTTTTCGTCTTCAGCAGTGCAGGCGGAAATTAGGGCCGGGTCGAATCGTAAGCAGGTAAGACGCGCAAGGCGCGTCTTGGCTCAAACCCATTCAGTCTGGATAACTCGTTGGAGATTTATCATGAAAAAACAAAAAGGCTTTACACTTATCGAACTGATGATCGTTGTGGCGATTATCGGTATTTTGGCCGCAGTTGCGATTCCTCAGTTCAGCGAGTACCGCGCCAAGGCGAATGACTCTGCTGCCAAGGCAGATACCAAGAACATGCTGACTGTTATGTCTGCAGCGCAAATCTAACCATAGGCTATTAGGAGAAAACTCATGAAAAATATTATTTCTACCGTTGTAGTCGTTATGGGACTGGGCTTTGCTAGCATCGCGATGGCGGCCCCCACAGCGTATGTCGACAATATCAAAATCAGCCAGGATGGTACTGGTACTGGTGTTGACGGTACCTGCGCGCTGCTGAACGAGACCGTTAAAATTGGTGTATCGGCAAATGTAAATGGTGCCTTTGAGTGTGATGAGACCAATGGCATCATTAATGTTGCCGCCTGCCATGAGGGCGGTACCCGTGCTCCAATCAAATGTGCATACACTGTAGACGCCAATGGTGATACAACCACCACCTGGAACGCGGCCGGTTGTGACACAGTGGGCGGTGACTCTACAGATCCTGATTATACCGCGTTTACCGCCTCTAGCCGTGGCGGCGTAATGTTGGGTATTGCGCTGGGTGATCGTTGTACCTCAAGTTCTCTTACCGGTCTTGATTTCTGGACTGAGTAATGGTGGTGTAGAATTACTGGGTATAGTTTCCTGGTGATTCGAGTGCAATCATAAATCCGGGGCGGTTTTCCGCCCCGGATTTTTTTTGTGGCCGTTTATGTTTTTGGGATTGAGTCTGTGTTTTCATCCCGTTTTATGGCGTAATATGCCACCCTCACTTTGACCCCAATCCATCACAGGCACCTCAACGGTTGACATTCCACCTGTCGTGAAGTTTCCATCCACAGTTCTGTGTACCAGTACCCGGCTTAAGGGGATTTGTGCTGGGAGCTGCCCTCCACCGAACTACAGTGCTCAGTTTTGTTAGGGGGCTCATCAGTCGAGTCCGAGTTTAAAAGTAGTGGTGCAGAGAACGGAGTGAGATACCAGGGTCCTGGCGCTAGCTGTCTTGTTGTGTTTTCATTTACCGTAGTATCTTCTCAGGCAATTTGTGGCGATTCTATTGCTTTTCCCTGGTGGTAACTATCTTCAGTAGCAGTATGAGAGTATACGCACTTGCTAAATATGCCACGCATACATGGATAGGAGTATTGCGCTGCTCCAGCAGCGCGAGCAGCAGAAGAAAGTATGCTGCGATAGATAACAGAATGGCGGAATCATAGAATCGCTTTTAGGATATGCTGGTATTTGTCGTTAAACTATTCGATAGGGATTGTTGCCAGGAGAGGGTCAATTTATTACCCACATCTCGCTATGCTAGGGAATTATTCAGTGCATGGGTAAACATGGTATAGCACAGCGGTGGCGAGCATTCTGGGCGGGGTTTTATATATTAGATGTGCAGTACCTGCCATGCTGTAGGCTTGTTGTCCTGTAATTGAGGGTTGCATGTTGAAAAATCAGTGGTTAGTTAGGTTATATTACCTCATGGTGCTTAGTGCGCTGGTTGCATCGCTGTTTATTCTGTGGCACGTACGTTTCCCACCTATGCAGGATTACCCTGCCCACTTGATGGTAGCGAATATCGTCTCAACTGCAAAAGATGCCACTTATGATTGGCATGAGTACTATCATATTGAGCCTAAAATAGGTCCGTACTCAGCATCCTATTATTTGATCCACCTGTTTCAAAAATTTCTTGATATAGAGGATGCAGGAAAGGCTGCTTTATCTCTGTATTTCATGTTAATAGCCATGTTTGTCGTCTATTACTCAAGAATACAGATCAGGCAGAATCACCTGCCTTGGTTAATGTTGCTGATTTTTCCGCTGTCGTATAATCAGGTTTATTATTTTGGTTTTTTGAATTATTTAATATCTATTCCTATTCTATTATGGCTGATAATAGACTATCAAAGAATTGGTTTGGCAAGCCGAAATAAGGTATGCACAGGGTTGCAGCTGGTTGCCCCGCTATTACTTTTTTTGCTGCACCCCTTTACGTTGCTTCTGTACTGTGGACTGAGCCTCTCTTCTCTTGCATTCAGAAAGATAAAGAAGAAAAATTTTGTCAAAGAACACTGGATTCCGCTTTTGTGGACAGTGCTGTTTATTGTCTGGTTTGTAGCTGCAAATATTGGTGGCGAAAGGGGGGCGACAGCATTTCCTGATTTGTACTACTACTGGTCAATACAAAGAATCCTTTCCTTCCTTGTGTTGCCTATTAGCGGTCATCACACTTTTCCGGTATCGCTATATGTGATGCCGGCGTGGGCAATTTTAGGATATGTGTTATTGCGTTCTGAGCAGCATACCAAACCGATGGTAAGTTATAAGTATCTTCTTATCCTGCTGTTCTTGGCTTACATGTTGTTGCCATTTAACTTTCTTGGATACTCCTATTTCTCGTCAAGGCTAGTCGCACCATTGTATATGTTTCTGGCTGTGTATTTGTCGTATAAAGTAATAGAGGCGAGGTATCTGGCAGTAATCATGATATTTATGGTAGTGGTGTATTATGATATTTATAAAACACATCAATCTGTTTCTGGTGAAATAGAGCGGCAGCTTATTCCTTTAATAGAGAAGATACCAAGAAATTCTAGAGTTTTGCCATTGTATCGGAATGGGGGGTCAGAATATCTCGATCAACATATTTATCCTCAAGCCTTTTTCCATACGCATAATTACTACCATGTTTTAGTAGGTGGGGGTGTTAGTCTTGGACTCGTTTATAATGACATGTTGCCCGTTAGATATAATGACAATACAATAAAAATGGCCACAAATGGAGTTGTTTGGACAAAAATGGAATTGCAGCGCGCATCCAAGAAGTATGATTACATGCTAATTCGAAGTCGCCTATCTGTGGCTGATGCCATACCCTCAAGTTGGAAGGCGTTATCAACTACAGGTGAGTGGATGTTATACCAGTCGCTAACTGTTAATAGTTTGGATTACTAGTTTATGGTGATAAAGGAAAATGTTAATAAGGGATTAGACTTTATCTCTATTGTTGTGCCTGCCTACAACGAAGACGTTGGTAGTAATCATAGGGGTAATTCTAATGCTACCTAGCTATTTGAGGCTCCAGCTTGAGCAGGTTATATTTTTAACCTTCTTGGCGGCAATTTTCTTGCTACATACTTCTCTGGGTTTTGATTATTACTGGCACCTGAAGACGGGGGAGGTGATTTATCAGACGGGGGGCTTGCCAACGGGAGATATATTTTCGTTTACAGCTAATGGGAAATGGTGGGTGCTACATGAGTGGCTTTTCGAGGTGGTTCTATATTTTGTTCACGCGCACACTGGTGTTTATGGGGTAAAGCTGTTTTCTGCGCTCATCATGACATTGTCGGTGTATGTGGTCTATCGTGCAGCAAGGAGGCTGAATGCAGATGATGCGGTATTATTGTTTGTAGTCGCTATAGTCTTCTTGATTATCCAAAGGTTTAATTTTCCTCGGCCACAACTTATAACGTTTTTGTTTCTTGCCCTATACCTCTATGCGCTAGTTGGATATCGCTATCACAATATAAAGACCGGCCTTTACTGGCTGCCACCCATTATGCTGGTCTGGGTGAACATGCATGGTGGGTATGTCATTGGGATTGCACTTCTTGTTTTATATGTCACATCGGATCTTTTCGATAGAATGTTGAGCATAAATAAGCGCGGTGAAGAGACGCCGCTTCGACCGGTATTGTATGTGCTCTTGCTGAGCATATGTGTGTCACTGGTGAATCCTTATACATATCACCACTGGGTTTATCCATTTCAAGTTATGTCACTATCACTAACAGACGTAATTACAGAATGGAAATCTCCAGATTTTCACCTGTTATTAAGCAAACTGTATCTGCTCTACATGTTCTCGTTTTTGTTTCTTTGTATATACTCCGAAGGTAGACCACGTCTTGTCGAAGTTGTTGTCCCCTTGTTCTTTATAGCGATGAGCTTCATTTCTAGAAGGCATATGCCTGTTGCCTTGTTGGTTACGCTTCCGTTTTATGCGTTAGCGCTTAAACGTTTCTCAATGCAATTACGTCGAACGGATTGGGGTGAGAAAGTTTTTTCGCTTAAAATTGCGGGACAGTATGTGATGAATGGTTCTGTTGAACTTGGCGTCAAGGGCTATTTGTTTAACTGGTTCCTACTTGTTGTGGTAATTGTAGGAACCTACCACCTACATCAAACTGAAGTGCATAGAATTGCCTCCTATGAGAGTGATGCGCAACCTGTAGACGCGGTCGATTTTATCAAAAAGGCGGGGATTCAGGGTAATGTTCTCAATGCATATAATAATGGTGGATATTTAATTTACAGCCTCTATCCTGATAGCAAGGTGTTTATCGATGGCCGAGCCGATCTCTATGGTGATCAGTTGTTTTCAGAGTATCAAATAATAAAAACTGGTGCTGAGGGATGGGAGGAGGTGATTGAAAAGTATGAAATTGATTATGTCATCTTTGATACTAAAACCACCCTTGTAGGGAGTTTGGATAGAAGCAATGAGTTTAAGTTGATCTATCGTGATAGAAGGTTTTCAGTCTACCTACGTGATAATGAAAAATTCCGTACGATAATTGATTATTATCAGAGCATCTATGTCGGGGGCTGAGGGTGGTATAGGCAACAGTATATGATATCAATTTGTTTGCTTATCGACGTTACGCTACTCTTAGGCTCAGCCAAATAATAAATTTAATCAATGCGTTAGTGTATTAGCAGAGCGTTTCGCTGAATTTTCAATAATCGCAATGAACGAAACGCCAAATGGGAGGTTAATACGGTTCAATAGGTGATGCTCAAGCATAAAGATGTTTTTCAATAGGGCGTTCATCAAGCCCCTTGGTGTATCTGTTCCTGATGCAGTATCACGGCTGAATAGTTTATCGATTAACCTTGCGAGTACGGCGAGAGGAAATAGCAGTGTGTTGAAATAGCTAAGTTTCTGAATATGAAAGCCCGCCTCTGTTATTTTTTTTTGAAGCATGGAGCGTGTATAGCGGCGCTTGTGGTGGAGGGTAGTATCGTGAGTACTCCACATCCACGGATATGCTGGTACTGTGAGCAGGATTTTACCATCATCTGCAAGTAAATCACGTAGCCCCATTAGTGCAGACTCATCATTTTCAATGTGCTCTAACACGTCGAAGAGACAAATGAGGTCGAATTTGTCTTCCCTGAATGGGTTGTCATGAGGAAAATATCCGCCGCGGATATCAATGTCATCGCCGTATTTCTCCATGCTAAGTGTTCGGGCCGTAGAGTCCATCTCAATGGCACTTACGCTCCCGAATTGCTTTAACATTCTGAGGTTTCCCCCGGTACCAGAGCCAATTTCTAGAATTCTGGCATCAGAAGTGAGCTGGAGATGATCAATCATTTTTTTGAGTATGGCGCGTCGGGCGCAGAACCACCAGTGGGTGTCTTCTGTTTGAGCCATAGTCTGGTATGCAGTCGGATCCATGCTGTCGTTTCGCCCAATATTTATGCTATTTGTATATTGTTACTCTCGGCGAAAGAATAGCACGCCTGGTCAGCCCTTTTTTTCAAAAATTGATACAAGGGTGCCAAAGTGGTTATTTCTGTGGGACTTGGGCGGGTGATAAAGAGTGCTCTAGTCTAGACCCAGCTTTTTTAGCCGGTAGCGCAGTGAACGAAAGGTGATTCCTAGCTCCTGGGCAGCTGAGGTTTTATTATTGTTGCACTGCGCTAGCGCTTTCTCTACCAGGATACGTTCGATATTTTCCAGGTACTCTTCAAGGCTATGACCATTAAGTTCAGGTTTATATGACGAGGGGAGGCTAAGGTTGATATTTGATAGTAGGAGGTCGTCTTTGGTGAGGGTTTCTCCTTCGAAGAGAGTTAGTGCCCGTTCCAGTATGTTTTCCAGCTCACGCACATTACCGTTGAAGGGATAGTGTTGTAGTGCCGCTAACGCTTCTTTGGTGAGGCTCGGCGGGCTTATAACCATCTGTGAAGCAAGGCGCAGGGTGATCTGTTCCACCAGCAGTGGGATATCCTCGGTTCGTTCCCGGAGGCTGGGGATATGTAGTTCGATGACGTTAATGCGGAAAAACAGATCTTCGCGGAAGCTGCCGCTGGCAACCAGTTCAGTTAGATCCTTGTGAGTGGCACTGAGGATGCGTACATCGATGTGCTGCTCCTGCTGTGCTCCGACCTGACGAATCGCCTTCTCCTGGATTGCCCGTAGTAGCTTGACCTGCATATCCAGTGGAAGGTCTGCTACTTCGTCGAGGAACAGGGTTCCGCCGTTAGCCGCCTGAAACAGTCCATCCTTGTCGCTCTGTGCACCGGTAAAGCTCCCCTTTTTGTGGCCGAAAAGCTCACTCTCCATTAACTCGGAGGGGATGGCACCACAGTTGACCGCGATAAAAGGCATGTCGGCGCGAGGTCCCTGAGCGTGGATCATGCGTGCTACCAGCTCCTTGCCGGTTCCCGATTCGCCGCTGATGTAGACGGGGGCCTGGCTGCGTGCCAGTTTGCGAATCATCTGTCGGATAGACTCGATGGCCTGTGATGTTCCCAGCAGCTGTAGCTCATTGCTCTTTGTTGTCGCTGCGCTGGCGCTGCCTTTGAGGCGCAGGGCGCTGCTCACCAGTTCCCGTAGTGCCTGTAGTTCTACCGGTTTGTTGAGAAAGTCGAAGGCCCCCGCCTTGAGCGCCTCGATGGCGATATCCATATTGCCATGGGCGGAGATCATGGCGACCGGCAGTTCTGGGTGTTGTTGTTGAATATGGCGGATCAGCTCGATGCCGTTACCGTCGGGCAGGCGCATGTCGGTGAGGCAGAGGTCGAAGCTGTCCTGTTGTAGCTGTTTGTGTGCCTCTGCCACGGTCTCTGCTTCGCTGCTGCGGATATCCATGCGCGACAGGGTGAGGGCGAGCAGCTCGCGGATATCGGGCTCGTCATCGACGATCAGGGCGTGGGCTTGTGCAGGTATGGTCTGTGGCATGCCTATTCTATGGTTGTACGCTGTTTGGTGAAGTGTAAGCGAAAGCGACTGTTGTTGTCTTCGTCAGGCTCGTAACGCAGTTGTGCCTGATTGCAGGCAGCCAGTTCGCGGGCGATATATAGCCCCAGCCCGGTGCCGCTGCTCTCGGTCGTAAAGAAAGGCTCGAAGATATTATCCTGCTGTTGTTCCGGGATGCCTGGGCCATGGTCGATGATATCGAGATACCCCCATTCCTCGTTGGTACTGCCTGCCACTAGTTCTACTCGGGGGTTGTTGGCCCCAGATGCGTGGCGCAGACCATTGTGGCAGAGGTTGGTGAGGATTTGACGCAGGTGGTTGGGGTCGAAATAGAGCTGCAAGCCTGGTTCATCACAGTGCCACGCCATAGCGTTCCTATCTTCACCTTCACCGTGTAGAAACTCCTCGCAAAATTGACTTAGCCATGAGGCAAGCTCAAACAGTTCACTGTGTGACTCATCGCGGCGTCCCAGTTTTAGCACATCTTCGATAATGGAGTTAATACGCTGGGTGTGTTTTTTGATGATCGTGGTCAGACGCTGATCGGCCTCGGCCAGTTCCGGGGCCTCGGCCAGCAGGTCTGCGGCGTGGCTGATGGCCCCCAGTGGGTTGCGGATCTCGTGGGCAATGCTGGCGGTGAGGTGGCCCAGTGAGACGAGTTTGAGCTGCTGTGCCTGCTGTGTGGCGGCGCTGGCATCTTCAAGAAAGATCAGGGTGCCGCTGGGTTTTTCGGTGCCGATGCGCAGGTATTGCGGTAGTAGCTCGTGGGGGCCCTGTGCTGGAGTTAGGGTGGTACCTGGGCTGAGCTCGCCATGTTGCCAGCTTTGTAGCTGTTGTTGCAGCTCATGACAGTACTGTTCAAGCGGGGAGTGGGTTGGTACTAATGGGCCGCCCAGCAGGCGCCATGCGGCACTGTTGATCAGGCGCACCCGGTAGTCGTTGTCGACTACCAGTACGCCGGTACGCATCTGCTGGATGGTGTATTCGGTGAGTTGAGCCATATTGGCCAGGTCGAGGCCGCGTTGTGCCGCTAGTTTTTCACTCTCGCGGGTACGACGTGCCAGCACATGGGCAATAATGGCAGTGGTAAACAGTGCGATGCCCAGGAGTCCCGCCTGGGTGTAGCTTATGCGCGCACCACTTAGGGACAGGAAGGAGAATGTCTGCTCAGCCAGTACTGCCAGCGAGGCGAGGGCTGCAAACAGTAGCGGTCCGCGTCCGGCGGAGAGCATGCTGGCGTTGGCGATACTTACCACCAGCAGCATTCCGACGCCACTGGCGATACCACCGCTGGCATACATCAGTATGGTGATAAAGGCGATGTCTGCCAGTACATGAGTATTGAGTTGCCAGTTGAATGAGGGACGGCGTCTGGCAATGAATATCATTGCCAGCAGGCTGAAGCCTAGATAGGCCACGCTGGTGGAGTAGAATAGCTCTGGCCACATCATCCCCAACGGCGGTGGCAGGATACCGCTGTTCATCTCATAGAGCAGAATAAACAGTGCGGCAAGGGTGAAACGGTAGAGGTTGAATAAGTGTAGTGGCCGCCAGGTTTTGTTGATGCCATCACCCATCGGCGGGGCACTCTCGCTGAAGAGCTGGGGCAGCTTGTGGCTATCGGCCATGATTCATCCTGGCCCGGAGTCCCGGTGTTCTTCACAGCAGTAGGCTTTGCCGTCTTTCGTCAATGCCTGCTTCTCTGGTACGTGCAGGCCACACCGCTCGCAGCGCACCATGGTGCCATCGCTGGGTGGCGCTTCTTTTCGTGGTGTGTGGCGCTGGGCCTTGCTCATTAGTTTGAGGATCAGACGGTAGAGCAGCCAGAAGATTACAGCTAAGGCTATTAGGCGTATCAGGGACATTGGACTCATTATATATGGTTATGGAGTCCACATTGTATCGGCAAGGGGTTGGCTACGACAAACACTGCTTTTGCGCCGGCGGGCCGTTTGCTCCACAATATGTGCCAATTTGTAATGTGATAAAAATCCTAGGGGGAAGCGATGAATCTCCATGAATATCAGGCGAAGGGTGTGTTTGCCGAGTACGGTATCCCGGTACCGCAGGGCCAGGTGGCCGGTAGTGTGACCGAGGCCGAGCATGCGGCACAGGCACTGGGCGGCGAGCGCTGGGTGGTGAAGGCGCAGGTACATGCCGGTGGCCGTGGTAAGGCGGGTGGCGTCAAGCTGGTCAGCTCGATGAGCGAACTGAAGTCCGAGGTGGATCGTCTGTTGGGTGGCCGCCTGGTGACCCACCAGAGCAGCGCCGAGGGGCAGCCGATTAATCAGGTATTGATCGAGGGTGTGAGTGATATCGCCCGTGAACTCTACCTCAGTGTGGTGGTGGATCGTGGTTGCCGCCGCGTGGTCTTTATGGCCTCTACCGAGGGTGGCATGGATATCGAAGAGGTCGCCGCCAACACCCCGGAGAAGATCATCTCCGTTTCGGTTGACCCGGTGGTTGGGCTGCAGTCCTACCAGACCCGTCAGGTTGCCTTTGCCCTGGGGCTGGCAGGCACCCAGGTGCGTGAGCTGGGCGGCATCATGATGTCGCTTTACAAACTCTTCACCGAGTGCGATGCCGCGATGCTGGAGATTAACCCACTGGTGGTAACCGGCGAGGGACACCTCATTGCCCTCGATGCCAAGGTTAATCTGGACGAGAGTGCCCTCTACCGCCAGCCGGAGATGGCCAAGCTACGTGACGCCACTCAGGAAGACGAGGCGGAGTACCGTGCCAAGCAACATGACCTCAACTATGTGCGTCTCGACGGCAATATCGGCTGTATGGTCAACGGTGCCGGGCTGGCGATGGCGACCATGGACCTTATCAAGCTCACAGGCGGTGACCCCGCCAATTTCCTCGATGTGGGCGGTGGTACCACTGCAGAGAAGGTGGCCGAGGCATTCAAGCTGATCCTCTCAGATGAGAAGGTGGAGGCAATTCTGGTCAATATCTTCGGCGGCATCGTGCGCTGTGACCTGATTGCCGAGGGCATTATCGCTGCGGTGAAAGAGGTTGATGCCAAGGTGCCGGTAGTGGTGCGCCTTGAGGGCACCAACGTGGAGCAGGGCCGTAAGATGCTGGCCGAGAGTGGTCTGGCGATTGAAGCCACAGATAAATTGACCGAGGCGGCACATAAAGTCGTTGCTGCAGTGGGAGGGACGAAGTAATGGCGATTTTGATCGATAGAGACACCAGGGTGATCTGCCAGGGCTTCACCGGTAAGCAGGGTACCTTCCACTCCGAGCAGGCGATTGCCTACGGCACCAACGTGGTGGGTGGTGTGACCCCGGGTAAAGGTGGTTCGGTTCATCTTGATCTGCCGGTATTCAATACCGTGCATGATGCGGTTGCCGAGACCGGTGCCGACGCCACCATGATCTATGTGCCGGCACCCTTCGCCGCCGATGCCATTCTCGAGGCGGCCGATGCAGGCATTGAGACCATCGTCTGCATTACCGAGGGTATTCCGGTGCTGGATATGCTGCGGGTCAAGGCGGCGCTGCAAAGCTGTGGAAACGGCCCGCGCCTCATCGGTCCTAACTGCCCCGGTGTGATCTCCCCCGGTGAGTGCAAGATCGGCATTATGCCAGGCGCCATTCACCAGAAGGGCAAGATCGGTATCGTCTCGCGTTCCGGTACCCTTACCTATGAGGCGGTTCATCAGACCACACTGGCCGGTCTCGGTCAGTCCACCTGTGTAGGTATCGGTGGCGACCCGATTCACGGTCTAAGCTTTATCGACTGCCTCTGCCTGTTCGAGCGTGACCCGCAGACCGAAGGCATCATCATGGTCGGCGAGATTGGCGGTACCGCTGAGGAAGAGGCTGCCGAGTTTATTGCCAAACACATCAGCAAGCCGGTGGTCTCTTACATCGCCGGTGTGACCGCCCCTCCCGGTAAGCGCATGGGCCATGCCGGTGCCATTATTGCCGGTGGCAAGGGTACGGCTGAGGAGAAGTTCGCCGCGCTGGAAAAGGCGGGTGTCTCAGTAGTGCGTTCCCCGGCCGAGCTGGGTGCGAAGATGGCCGAAGTCCTCGCCGCTTCGTAACGGCCCAGCTCACCCCTGTCTGTCCCGATAACGGCGTTTCAAAATGGTCACTTACATTTGTAAGCTCACATTTTGTGCCTTGTTCTCGGGACAGACAGGGGCAATCTGAACCGTTACGCTATTCTTTGGCGTAGAGATTCTCTAATTAACTAGATAGAGTCTGAAAAGATGGCTTCGACGCTATGCATCGTTATGGCCCAGCTCAATATGCTGGTGGGCGACATTGAGGGCAATGCCGATAAGGTGATTGCCGCCGCCCGACGTGCCCGTGATGAGATGCGGGCCGATGTCATCGTCTTCCCCGAGCTGACCCTCAGCGGTTATCCGCCGGAGGATCTATTGCTGCGTTCCGGCCTGTACAATCGGGTGCTGCACGCGCTGGAGCGGGTCAAGCATGAGGTTTCCGGTATCGACGTAGTGCTGGGCTATCCCCATGCTGCCAGCGGTGGCCTCTATAATGCCGCCTCGCTGTTGCGTGACGGTGATACCGTTGCTACCTACCACAAGCACCACCTCCCCAATTACAGCGTATTTGATGAGAAGCGTTACTTTGCCGAGGGCAGAAAGCCCTGCGTGGTTGAGGTCAAGGGGGTCAAGGTGGGCCTGACCATCTGTGAGGATGTGTGGCATCCCGCTCCGGTGGCGCTGGCGGCCGAGGCGGGAGCAGAACTGATCCTTAATCTCAACGCCTCGCCCTTTCATAGCGGCAAGGAGCTGGAGCGTGAAGAGGTGATGGCGGAGCGGGTGGCCGATGTCCATCTACCGATCATCTACGTCAATCTGGCCGGTGGACAGGATGAGCTGGTATTTGATGGTCGCTCCTTCGTGATGGACGGTGATGGTCAGGTGGTGCAGCGTGCCCCTGCCTTCGAGGAAGGCCTGTTTCTGGTGGAACTCGATTACGACGGTGAGGTGGTGACGCCGCGACCTGGCGAGATGGCGCCGGTACTGGGTGAAGAGGCGGCGGTCTACCAGGCACTGGTGCTGGGGGTGCGTGACTATATCGAGAAGAACGGCTTTCGTGGCGTAGTGCTGGGGCTCTCCGGTGGCATCGACTCGGCTCTCAGCCTTGCCATTGCTGTCGATGCCATCGGCCCTGAGCGGGTGGAAGCGGTGATGATGCCCTCGCGTTATACCGCCGATATGAGTGTGGCCGATGCCGAGGAGGAGGCGAACTATCTCGATGTCGACTATCAGGTGATCACCATAGAGCCGTTGTTTAACGCATTCCTCTCCTCGTTGGCCCATGAGTTTGAGGGGCTGCCAGTCGATACCACCGAGGAGAACCTGCAAGCGCGCTGTCGTGGTGTGTTGTTGATGGCGATCTCCAACAAAAAGCACAAAATTGTCCTTACCACCGGTAACAAGAGCGAGATGGCGGTGGGTTATGCCACCCTCTATGGTGATATGGCCGGTGGCTTTGATGTACTTAAAGACGTGCCTAAGACCCTGGTGTTTCGCCTCTCTGAGTACCGCAATACCCTCGGTTATGTGATTCCGCAGCGGGTCATTGACCGCCCCCCCTCAGCGGAGTTGGCCCCTGATCAGAAAGACAGTGACTCATTGCCCGATTACCCGGTTCTTGATGCGATCCTCGAGCGTTATGTGGAGCAGGATCAGTGTCGTGATGAGATCGTGGCCGCCGGTTTTGACGAGGATGAGGTGCGGCGGGTGATTGGTCTGGTGGATCGCAATGAGTACAAGCGCCGTCAGGCAGCACCCGGCGTGCGCATTACCCGTCGTGCCTTTGGTCGTGATCGCCGCTACCCCATTACCTCAGGTTTTGGCCGGCGGTGATTCCAAGTGTACGAATTCCTGTTATTCTTTCACTATATGATTAAGCGATAAGGAAGAGAAAAATGAAAAAGGTTGAGGCGATCATCAAACCGTTCAAGCTGGATGATGTCCGCGAGGCGCTTTCCGAGATCGGCGTGACCGGTATGACGGCCACCGAGGTGAAGGGGTTTGGACGCCAGAAGGGACATACCGAGCTTTATCGCGGCGCCGAGTATGTAGTCGATTTTCTGCCCAAGGTAAAGATTGAGCTGGTGGTAGAGGAGTCGATGGTGGAGCAGTGCATTGAGGCGATTGTCGGTGTGGCCCGTACCGGTAAGATTGGCGATGGTAAGATCTTCGTGACACCGGTTGAGCGTACTATTCGTATCCGTACCGGTGAAGAGGGTCCGGAGGCGATCTAGGTGGGAGCGCCGTAGGAGCGCTTCCAGCGCGATTCCAGGTGCATCGCGGCGGAGTCGCCCCTACAGATGTGTTACCACCTCATCGAGATTTCGGCGGGGTGACTCTTCCGGCAGCTCTGCCGGATAGCCAACGCAGAGGACGGCAACCGGCTCCAGTCCGGCCTCCAGTTTTAATGAACTTTTCAGTTTTTCCTCATCGAACTGACCGATCCAGGTCGAGCTCAATCCCGCAGCAACGATCGCCAGTTGTGCATAAGAGGCCGCAATGGTGGCATCCTGCAGGGCGTAGAGTTTTTCACCGCGTTCGCCGTATTTGTTTGCTGCCCGTTGTGGGTCGCTACAGAAGAGCAGGGATATAGGTGCCTCGGTAATAAAGGGCTGGTTCATGGCTGCGGCGTTGAGCAGCTCAAGTTTTGCATCGTCCTTTATCACGTAGATATGATAAGACTGCAGGTCACCCGCTGAGGGGGCGGCACAGGCCATCTCCAGAATGGCATGTAGTTTTTCTGCTTCTACCGGCAGATCATCACGAAATTTTCGCACTGAGTGGCGGTGCCGCACCGTTTCAAAAAAATCCCACATGCTGTCTCTCCCTTACTGTTTTATTGAGCTATCCTGTTGTTTTAGCTCGGCCAGACCGGAATGTTCTGGATGGTTTAGTTCCAGCACCCTCATGGCATCGGTGGCCAGGTCGGTTAATTGCATTTCGCGGTAGGCCTTGACCATAATCACCAATGCATCGGGTATGGCAGTGGAACGTTGGTAGTTTTCCAGTACATATTTGGCGCGGTTTGCTGCAGCCAGATAGGTGCCTCGTTTGAGGTAATAGGCGGCGGCATGCACTTCGTGACGTGCCAGGGTGTTGCGTAGTTGGGTCATACGTTTGAGGGCATCGGGGCTGTAGCGACTGTTGGGGAAACGGGTCATCAGCTCTTTGAAGTAGTCGAATGACTCGCGCACCCCGGCAGGGTCTCGTGCAGCGGGGTCCTGTTTGAAATATTTGTTTAGAAACCCCTTGTTTTGATCGAAGGTCGCCAGTCCGCGCAGATAGTAGGCATAGTCCACACTGGCATGGCGCGGGTGGAATTTAATGAAACGATCTGCTGCGGCCACTGCCGAGCTAGTTTCTCCCGCCTTGTAGTGGGCATAGATGGTCTCTAGCTGTGCCTGTTGGGCATAACGGCCATAAGGGTAGCGGGACTCGAGTTTGGTGTAGTTTTCGATGGCCTGTTCGTAATTACCATCGTTCAATGCATCCTTCGCTTCCTGGTAGAGGCGCTCGGCACTCCAACCTGAGGTTGGATCCTCATTAATCGAGGCGCAGGCGACAAGAGCTGATAATAGGGAAATGATGGACAACAATTTAATAAAGCGCATAGGATCTGTTTCTTTGGTTTTTAATGTACAGGCAGCACCTGATAAAGGTTAAGTATACCTATGGCACCGTCCGGAATAAACGAATCTAATGAGAATGATGCAGAGGAGGAGCTGACGCTTCATGCCGAGGTTGCGCCTGAGCAGGCGGGACGTCGCCTCGACCAGGTGCTGGCTGAGCTGTTTTCTGACTATTCCCGCTCACGTCTGACCCAGTGGCTGAAACAGGGGCAGGTGGAGGTTGATGGTAAGTCACGCAAGCCGCGGGACAAGGTGCTGGGTGGTGAGCAGATCTCCCTGAAGGTAAAGCTGGAGCGTGATGAGCGCTGGGAGCCTGAGCCAATTCCCCTCGATATCGTCTATGAGGATGAGTCGATTATCGTTATCAACAAACCGGCGGGGCTGGTGGTGCATCCGGCGGCGGGAAACTGGCAGGGCACTCTGCTCAATGCCCTGTTACACCACGATCAAAACCTTGATGCGGTGCCGCGTGCCGGTATTGTCCATCGTCTTGATAAGGAGACCAGCGGCCTGCTGGTGGTGGCGCGTACCCTGGAGGCGCAGACCAGCCTAGTTGGACAGTTACAGGATCGCAGTCTCACCCGTGAGTATGACGCGGTGATTAATGCTGTGCTGACGGGTGGTGGCAAGGTGGATGCCCCCATCGGTCGTCACCCGGTTGATCGCAAACGCATGGCGGTGGTTCAAAATGGCAAACCGGCGGTGACCCACTATCGGATAGCGGAGCGTTTTCGCGCCCACACCCATATTAAGGTGAAGCTGGAGACCGGGCGCACCCACCAGATCCGGGTCCACATGGCTTACCTCAAATATCCGTTGGTAGGTGACCCGGTCTACGGTGGACGCCTGCGACTGCCGCGTGCCAGTGGTGAGTTGTTGCAACAGACCCTGCGCAAATTCCCCCGCCAGGCACTGCACGCCTCGCGCCTCGGCCTGCAACACCCGCAGAGCGGTGAGTATATGGAGTGGCAGGTTCCACTGCCTGAAGATATGGAACAGCTGCTGGCAGTGTTGCGTCAGGATCTTGCCGAGTCGGAGTCCTGAGTGTCGTTACCGATCATCACCCCTGACTGGCCCGCGCCAAAGCGTGTGCGGGCACTTACTACCACCCGCCTTGGTGGGGTCAGTCTGCCCCCTTATGACAGTCTCAACCTGGGTGACCATGTGGGTGATGACCCTGCTGCCGTCGCCGAGAATCGTCGCCGCCTGTGTGAGGAGTTGGGGCTGCCGGCCGAGCCGCGCTGGTTGAGTCAGGTGCATGGCACCTCCTGTTGCGATGCGGCGAGTACACGGCCTGGTACCGAGGCCGATGCGCTGTTTGCCGTCCAGCCGGGAGTGGTCTGTGCGGTACTTACCGCCGATTGTCTGCCGCTGCTGCTGTGCGATATGGCCGGTGAGCGGGTAGCGGCAATACATGCCGGCTGGCGCGGTCTGCTCGATGGGGTGATCGAAAATAGTGTGCAGGAGATGGCGGCCGAGGGTGAGGTGATGGCATGGTTGGGACCGGCCATCGGTCCTGCCGCCTTCGAGGTGGGTGATGAGGTGCGCCGCGCTTTTGTTGAGCAGGACCCGGCCGCCGCCGAGGCCTTTGTACATGGTGAGGCTGATCGTTGGCTGGCCGATATTTATCGGCTGGCACGTCAGCGCTTGTCCGCCTGTGGTATTACCCGGGTTTACGGTGGTGATCTTTGCACCTTCTCCGAGCGGGAGCGTTTTTACTCCTACCGCCGCGATGGTCAGACCGGGCGTATTGCCTCGTTGATCTGGATTGAAAAATAGCTGAATTGGCTTGATGCCGGGGTGGTTTGCGTTATGATGCCTGCCTAATTACCAGAATAATTTGTCGTCATGGAATTTCTGCATCTCAGCCTGTTAACTCAAATCATCCTCTTCAGCCTGCTGGGCGGAGTGCTGAGTGTTATTGCCGCCTCTACCTTTTTGCTGTTCCCGGAGCCGTGGCGTAATCGCCTGCTGCCCCATTTAGTCAGTTTTGCCATCGGTGCCCTGCTGGGGGCGGCCTTTTTGGCGCTGCTGCCGCATGCCATCGATTTTGCTGCCGGTGATGTACACGATATTAGCTTCACCGTATTGCTCGGCCTGATGGGCTTTTTTATTCTGGAGAAGATGGTGTTGTGGCGACACTGCCACTCCGATACGTGCGAAGCGCATACCCCGGATGCCCATTCCGGGCACAACCACGAACACAGCGCCTCTGGGGCGATGATCCTCATCGGTGATGGTCTGCATAACTTTGTCGATGGGGTGTTAATTGCCGCCGCCTTCATGGTGGATCCACATCTTGGTATTGTTACCGCGTTGGCGGTGGCAGCCCACGAGATCCCGCAGGAGGTGGGTGATTTTGCCATCCTGCTGCACAGCGGCTTTAGTCGAACCAGGGCCCTTCTCTTCAATATCCTTGCCAGCGTTACCACTCTGGTCGGAGCATTGCTTGCCTACTACAGCCTTGGCGAGGCGCAACAGTTATTGCCCTATGTGCTGGCCATCGCCGCCGCCAGCTTTATCTATATCGCGGTGGCGGATCTGATCCCTGGCCTGCATAAGCGCAGTCAGCTGACTGCATCTATCCAGCAGGTATTGTTGATCGGCCTCGGTATCGGTGTGATCTATCTGGCACACTCAACCCTCCATTAAGGAGTAACACGATGAGTCATTGGTACATGTTGACCCTGGTGGGTAAAGATCGCCCCGGCATCGTTGCCCATGTTAGTGCTGCCCTGTTCGACGGTGGGTGTAACCTGGGCGAGGCGAGCATGATGCGTCTCGGTGGCAACTTCACCATTATGTTGATGGTGCAGTTCGACGGGAGCACCAGGGGGCTGGATAACCTGCTGGAGCCGGTGGCCGACTCCATGGGGCTGCACCGCCACATCGACCGCATCGATGCCGATTTACACCACCATCAGGAGCCTGATGTACGCATTACCGTCTACGGTGCGGATCGCGCCGGTATCGTCTCACGCATCACTGGTGGGCTGGCCGAGGCCGGGCTGCACATTCTCGATATGGAGACCAGTGTCGCCGGTACTGAGGAGAAGCCGATCTACATTATGCAGATCGAGGGTCATGCCACCGAAGGGGTTGAGGCACTGCAGTCGGCGCTCGAGATCGTTGTTCAGGACGGCGTTGAGGCACAGCTGGAAACCATCGAAACCCTCATCGGATAAGAGCATGGCGGTTCTTGAGATCCTTACCTACCCCGATGAGCAGTTAAAGCAGGAGTCGGCCCCGGTCGAGCAGGTCGATGATGCGTTGCGCAGCTTTATTGCCGATCTCGAAGAGACCATGGATACCGGCCCCGGTGGTGTTGGTATCGCCGCACCACAGGTAGGGTGCTTTCAGCGTATTATTATTGTCGACTGCTCAAAGACCCGCAAGCCGGTGCCAAATCATGGCAGACTGTTTTTGATCAATCCCGAGATTAGCGATTGGGAGGGGATGGCGGTGGGGCGTGAGGGTTGCATGTCGGTGCCCGACTATACTGGTAATGTGATCCGTGCCGAGTCGCTCACCCTGAAGGCGCTCGATATTGACGGTAAAGAGCAGGAATTCCATTGCCAGGGCTTTGAAGCACGTGCTATTCAGCATGAGATGGATCACCTCGATGGCATGCTGTTTCTTGAGCGTCTGGTCAGTCGCCGCAATGATCTTTTCAAGCGTAAGGTCTACCAGAAGAAAAAGTAGTGCCACACATTCAGCGGAGCGTATGCATATGTTCCATATCGTTATACGAAAATGAGCTTGGGTATAGACAGTGAACAGTGAGGCATCCTTTCCGCTACTCCTTACCGTTGGTCTCGTTGCACTCTTTCTCTTTGCCGTTGGTTTATGGCTATGGCGTGTCAGCGGACGTGCTGCTCGGGTGGACTGGGGAGGAACTCTAGTCAACCATATTGATGGCTTTGGCCGACTCCTCTGCAACCGTTATCACCGTCTACGGGGGGATTCACTCTATCTTCCCGAAAGTGGTTCGGCGATCGTGGTGGCCAACCACATATCCGGTCTTGACCCGTTCCTTCTTATCGCGGCCAGCAAACGTCGTCTGCGCTTTATCATTGCCAGTGAGCAGTACCACCGTTTCGGCCTAACCTGGCTGTTTCGAGCCGCAGGTTGCATTCCGGTGGACAGGAAGGGGCGCCCTGAACGGGCCTTTCGTGCAGCCCTTAAGGCCTTGGCAGAGGGGGAGGTGGTGGCACTGTTTCCCCATGGCACCATTCATCTCGATAGTGATCCGTATCGAAAACTTAAGCCTGGTGCTATACGGCTGGCCCAGTTGGCAGACTGTCCCATTTATCCGGCGCGGATTGACGGGGTACGTGCCGCAGGGGGGATCGTGCTGCCGGTGTTGTTGCGTGGCAGGGCGAAGATAGAAAACTTCCCGGTGATAGATTGTTCCGGGCGAGAGCAGGCTGACTGTTTGCTGGAGCTTGAGCAGATGTTGGTGAAGCAAGATGCGGAGGGAAAACTCCAGCATTAGCTTCAGTTCGCGCCGTGAGGCAAGTGTGGTACTAGCTCGTGCTGGCGTCATTAAGGCTGAGTGCCCCCGCCTTTCCATGTATAATTTCACACACAATAATTTAATGGCCGCTTAACAGTACAGAGAAACAGGCGCAGAGGCGTTTCGCATTGATACGAATTGAACACCTGACAAAATTCTATGCCAGACAGCACAAAGCGGCCCTGGATGATGTCACTCTTAATATCCCTGAAGGAAGTGTGTTTGGTTTGCTCGGCCCCAACGGTGCAGGGAAAACCACCCTGATCTCCATTCTTGTCGGGCTGCAGAAGAAGAGTTCGGGTGAGGTCTGGTTTGATGGTAAACCTCTGGAACAGTCACTCTCGACATTACGCTCTGTAACGGGTTTTGTCCCACAGGATCTGGCCTTTTACCCTATGTTGAGCGTGACGGAAAATCTGGCGTTTTACGCTGCGGCTTTTGGTATAAAAAAAGCGCTATCTGCACAACATATTGAATATGTGATTGATGCAACGAGACTGCATGAGCATGTGTCAAAAACGGCTGAAAATCTTTCGGGTGGTTTGAAACGCCGTCTCAATCTGGCCATCGGCCTGCTGAACAGACCGCGAATATTATTTCTTGATGAACCGACGGTGGGAATTGATCCTCAGTCACGTAACTTCATCCTCAATACGATAGCTGAGATCAACCGCAGCGAGGGTACTACGGTTATCTATACCTCGCATTACATGCAGGAAGTACAGCAGTTGTGCGATACGATTGCCATTATCGATGATGGGCGCATACGTCTTTATGGTGAGTTACAGCAGCTGTTAAATGATGCCTCTCAGTCTCGCCTTGAATTTCGCCTGCAGCATAAAGCCGATCAGGGTTTATCGACAATGTTGCGTGATAAGTATGGTGCAGATAGCACTGATGGTCATGCTTTCTCTATTGCGGACGCCAATCTTTCTCGTGTGCTTGAGGAGTTACCAGCGCTACTTCAGCAGCAGGGGAATTCTATGCTAGGGGTGCGCAGCGGTTATCAAAATCTGGAAGACCTTTATATGCTACATGTTAACGATGGATCCGGGGCATAAGCACATGCGCATGACTTCCCTTGTGTGGAAAGAGCTGCTGGTACTACGTAAGGATCTTCATGGCCTGCTGGTGCTGTTTGTTATGCCGGCCATATTCATCCTCATTATGTCGCTTGCGATGCGTGACACCTTCAGCGAAAGACACGGGGTGGAGATCTACTACCTGTTACTGGATTCAGATCAAAGTGAGGCGTCACTGATACTACGTGAAAAACTGGAGAGTGTAGAAGGCTTTCGGCTGGTGGAAGAGGTTACGGCCAATAACCTTGGGGAAGTTGAATCACTGGTGGCTACCGATCGCTATAAGTTTGCCATATTTATTCCAAAGGGTTACGGGCAGCGGCTGGAGGAACAGCAGCGCGATGGTTTGCTGGAGTTGCTGGCCTCGCCGACGGTAGCACCACAGTTGCGACGTCTGTTTGAAGTGGTGTTGAGTGCATCGGTGCATGGCAGTCAGTTTACGCAGATGATGGAGTTGCTGGCAGAGGATGATGCTCCAGTTGCGGACAACGATGCGATGTTTGCCAGCGGCCTGGTCAAGACGCGTTATGTTTTTCAGGGTGAGGCCCCACAGGTTCAGCCAACATCGGTTCAGCAGAGTGTGCCTGCGTGGTTAGTCTTTTCCATGTTCTTCGTGGTGATACCATTATCAACGGCATTTATTATCGAACGCCAACAGGGAAGCATGTTGCGTTTGCGTATTATGAATATCTCAAGTCTTAGCCTGATTGTGGGCAAGATTATTCCCTACTACCTGATCAACCAGATTCAGATGGTGTTAATGGTGCTGGTAGGGATCTATCTGGTTCCACAATTTGGTGGAGATAGTCTGGCATTGAATGGTTCACTACTGGGACTTGCGTTGATCTCTTCAGCCACCAGCCTTGCCGCGATATCCTTTGCCTTGCTGATCACGACACTGGCCACTACTCATACTCAGGCCACCACGATGGGGGGCGTATCAAATATTATATTTGGTGCGCTGGGTGGTGTTATGGTACCTAAATTTGTGATGCCGCCATTTATGCGTGAACTTGCCGATGTCTCCCCCATGTCGTGGGGGTTGGAAGGTTTTCTTGACATTTTTTTACGCAATGCCAGCTGGCTGGAAGTTCTTCCAGAGGTGGGGGCACTGTTACTTTTTGCTATGGGTTCCCTGACACTAGCCATCTTTTTCTTTTCGCGGAATAATTAACTATGCAGACTGAATCCGAACAGCAACGCCGGATGGCGATAAAACTGATGATTATCGAGGAGTGTGACAAGGATGTGGCCGCAGAGGTCATAGACGATGATGAACTACTGTTTGGGGATAGCTCGAAATTACAGCTTGATTCACTGGATGCATTACAACTATCTATGGCACTACAACATCGCTTTGGCATTCGTCTGGCCGATAGCAAGGCATTACGGCGTGCATTTGCAACAGTGGCAACACTGGATACCTTTATACAGCAGCAGGAGTAGTGCATTTTGGGAGAGCGAGTAATTGTTGCCTCTGCCTCGATACGATCAGCTCTGGGTTCAGATAAGCGTGCTATAGCGAACTCACTGCTTGCCGCTGAGGGACGGGCCGAGGTTCTGGAGTTGGAGAATTTTGGTGGTCGTGACTATCTCTATTATCCAATTAAGGACGCCCCCTCCCTGAGACAGGGTGGACGCCTTTTATCTTTACTCGATGACTGCGTAGAGGAGGCGTTGTTGGCCTCATCTCTATCACCGGAACAGCTTCAGGATGCCGCACTGTTCCTTGGCAGCTCGTCCTTTGATATTGGTGATGAGGAGCTGCGTCTACAGCGTGAACTTAAAAGTGATACCGGCGCATCGCCTCTTCCTCGTTCCTACTGTGGTGATCTTGCGCAGCACCTTGCACAGCGGTTTTCGATTCGCGGCGGTACCCATACTTTTAATACAGCCTGTACCTCCAGTGCCAATGCCCTGCTCTATGCCATGCATGCGGTACGCAGTGGCAGACTGGCTACTGCATTAGTGGTTGGTGTGGAGTGTTTCAATTTAACCACTCTGGCAGGCTTTGATAGTTTGCAACTGCTGAGCCGTGATCAATATCGCCCTTTTGATCTTAATCGCAGTGGACTGGTATTGGGGGAGGGTATAGGGGCGGTTGTGGTGGCCTCTTCTGGACAGGTATCGATAGATGCAGAATGGGGTGATGTGGTTATTCTCGGCGGTAGTAGCGGATGCGATCCGAAAGGCATGACCTGCTCATCGGCAGAGAGTATGGCGCAGGTGATGGAGGGTGCACTGAATAGCGCAGGTATTGGTAGTGATGATGTTGCCTTGCTCAAGGCCCATGCGACGGGGAGTGAAAGTAATGATGCTGCAGAGGCGGCAGCAATGCGTATCCAGTTCAAACAACGAATCCCAGATTGCACCTCTATAAAAGGGGCGCTGGGTCATACTCTGGGAGCGAGCGGGATCGTTGAGTTGATTGCCCTGCTATCATGCTTGCGTAGCGGCCGAATCCCATCGACCCTGGGCTTTTCTGTGGAGGATGAGCAACTGGGTTTCTCTCCACTGAGAGAGGCCAGGATCTTTGCGGGCGGCCCAGTGATGCTTAACTATTTTGGTTTTGGTGGCAATAACAACTCCCTTATTCTGGAACTGGAGTCGTGATGGATAAGTTCTATGTGACGGCCAGTTCAGCCAGTGCCTTCCCGGCCACAGAACCAGCGAGCGACATTAAGGCGTTGTTGCGTGATGAGTGGGGAGCCAGGCCCCGGCGAACCAGTCGTCTCACGGATCTCTCTCTGCTGGGTGCCCTGCGCTGCACTCAAGGGCAGATTAACCCAGATAAAATGATGGGACTCTATCTGGCGAGTGGACGGGGTAGTGTGGGTGATACCAGTGGCATGTTACAGCAGATATTGGTTCAGGATGTTGAGCCAATGCCACTGACGTTTATTAATGTCTCCAGCAATATGCCTGGCTACTATATTTCTCAAAATTTGGGTTTAACCGGGCCAAACCTCGCGGTGACGGCAGGGAAGGGTTCATTCGACAGTGCTGTCGAACTGGCACTACTCGATCTTAATAGTGGCGCGGTAGAGCAGGCACTAATTGGGGCCGTGGAGGAGTGTGCTTATCCACTGTCAGAGTATCGCGCACACCTGGCATTAAGCGCTACGGTACCACTTGCAGAGAGTAGTGCATGGATGATGCTTTCTCGTCGTGCAGAGGGGAGCCTGGCAGAGTTGCGGCTGTGTCGACACTATAGTCGCCTGGATAATGCGATAGAGGCACTCGGCAAGCTGCCACAGGCGACGCGTTATGTTGTTGCCGGTGAATTACCTGCCCAGTTGCAGCCGGTGCTGGATGAGCGAAACATATCACCACTGGAGGGTGTTTTTCCTGGCGATAGCCAGAGTATTGCTGCCTGGCAACTGTTGCAGGCACTTGAGCAGAGTGGGGATGAGTCGTTACTCTATTTGCGTGGTAATCGGGAAGAGGGGGTTTTTGTAATGTGGCTCTGCCGTTAGTTGTAATCGTAAACTAGCGGTAGCTGCGCGTGATGCGAAAGACCTCGGCCTCGTGTTCGGCAATGGTATGTAACCGCTCGCCAATCTCTTTAAGTTCCAGTTTTGGTTTTTTACGTACGAAGTTCGCACTGTGCAGGGCAAACTCTCGCCACTCATCGCCGACCGTAGTCATTTTTTGTGAGGCCTCACGTAACAAATCACTGTTAGTTAATTCTGCCGCCTCCTGCAGAAACGATGCGTACATAAAGCGGAACCCGGCGCCGCCTGTGCCGATCTCCTCCTGCATACGTACGACATTGCCCAGGAATAGGCGTGCATAGCGAGGATCACTATCGTTGCTCAGCCTGGTAATTTGTTTAGCCAAAGAGTGAATGCCGCGTATCCCCATGAAGGGCAGAGGCAGGCTGAGCATCTGGAATGCACTCTTGCGTAAGACCCGCTTTAACAGCTTTTCAACATTAATCTCACTGGGTACCTGTTTGGGGTAATAGAGTAGCCCCTTTGGTGCAAAGACGCCCTTGGTAAAGCGTGCCTTTTTCAGGTCTGCCTCAGGGCAGCGAACGGTATATTCAAATACAGGATCGCTGATCAGATATTCTCCCCCCTCCTTGCCATAGACCACCAGGTTATGGGCATTGAAATGAAAACGCATTTCGGGCGGAAAGTAGGGTAACCAGTAGACAGAGGTCTGCAGGCCTACGACCTCACCACGCTCAAGGAGGGCGTCAAGATCTGCCATGCCGGCATCGGCATTACGGTAACGTTTGCTTACCATTTTTATCCCCAGCACACTTTGCAGCCCTTTAATGATGGCACCGGGCCACATGCGATAGGCGGTAAGGGGTAGGCCCCCAACCTTAATCCATGGCATGTGAACAAAGATGATGCCCGAGGCGAGACCGAGCGCCATCGGTTCGGAGATATTGAGACCATAGTGGCGTAGCAGGGAAGAGATTGCGCCTGTTTCGCAGTGCGCAGCCTGTTGGTGCTGGTAGTCGTGATTACTCATCGGTGATGCTTTTGTCTGGGGGTATTGAACCCAGTGTTTCTGTGGAGAGCCCGAGTGCCTCTGCGTAACATTTCAGCAAATTACGGCGAAGTTTGGGGAAGACCTTAGGTTTCAGGTGATAACGCACGCGCCATGTGAACATGCCAACTGATTGGGCAAGGGTGAGGATATCCATGCGACGATCATACATGTGGTATTCGAGTGGGGAGGCTAGTCCTGCTTCGACGCGCTCACGGCTCTCATCTCGCAGTCGATGCAGTTCATTAATAGCCTGTGAGGTAACGGTTTCTTCAACTTTGGACCCGGTGGAGGTGACTATCGCGTAGTTACCATCCTCTCCTACAGCGTAGACAGCCTTACGGCCCCCGCTGAGAGTGCTGTTGTCCTCCTGGGGAACTTCATCCTTGTGCATCTCAAACTACCGTTAATAGTGTAAAGGAGGTAGAGAAGCGGCCGCTCTCCGGCACGAAACAGAGTATTTTTTCCCCCGCCTTTAATCGGCCACTGTGGAATAGCTCCTCAAGCATAATATAGATGGAGGCGGAACCAACATTGCCTTTCTCTGAGAGGTTAGTAAACCACTTTTCCTGAGGAATGGCGTAGCCAATGTTTTCTAACCCTTTGGCCAGTCGCGGACGGAAATACTCTGAGGACATATGGGGCAGAAAGTAGTCGATATCTTCGGCCGAGAGACCGTGTTTCTCCATAATTCCGGGCAATACCTGCTCGACGGTAGCACTGACGATGTTGTCATTTAACAGTTTCACATCCTGTTTTACCGTCAGTACAGATTCCTCTACCACCTCATCGAGTGTGTCGAATTCTCGCCAGCCCTGTAAGGTGCCGTCTTCACGTTTTATTGCTCCACCGTACATGCAGGTCTCATAACTGCCTGCCTGAGAGAGTATTTCGATCCACTCAATGCGCAGCGACGGGCCATTAGTGTTGGGGCTGTCTTGCAGTAAAACAGCACCGGCCCCGTCGGATAACATCCAACGCAGGAAATCCTTTTCAAAGGCAATTTCTGGCCGCTGCTCCAGTTCTTTAAGCTTGCTCTCAGACTCTTTTTTGAAATTTTTCGCCAACATAAAGCTGGAGACCAGCTCGGAGCCACTGGCGACGGCATTTTTTGCTCCACCACAGAGAACTTCAAGGTAGGCAAATTTAAGTGCAGTAATACCGGCAGCACAGATACCAGAACTGGTATTAACTTCACAGGCGGGGGTACCGAGTTCACCATGCACCATGACACCGTGTCCCGGGGCGAGTTGATCCGGTGAGCTGGTGCCACAGCTAATACAGTCAATATCGTTGAGCTTGAAGTTAGTGGATGCCAGCCCACGTATTGCCTCGGCAGTCATCTGGGCGTTGGTGTAGCGCAGGACACCGCTTTCCCTGTCGATGGCATAGTAACGGTTCTTTATCCCATTACTTCTCAAAATCAGGGATTTGGCTCTCGATTTTGTGCCGTTGATATAGCCGAGAGCATCTTCGATCTCGCTATTGTTGATAGCCTCGTTAGGAAGAAAGGCGGCTATCTCTGTAATGTATACGGCATTAGTCATGGGGGAATTCAGCTAATCTTGTCTCTGCAGAGCCGGAGGGCTGTTCAAAATATTTTTGTTGTATAGCAAGGCGTCTTTTCATCAGCGGCCGAAACAGGGTTCGCAATAACATGGTTAGTGGAACCACGCTAATGATCAGGCTGATGAGGAAAATCACGTAGATGAATAATACGGGTTTGCGTGTAACGCTTCCAGGCTTGCCCACCCGCCGCAGCAGTTTACCCCATATCATGAAACTGCGAGTGCCGATTTTCTCACTCGGTATAAGGCTGGGGTTTACAGTGACGGCGCGCAGCCCATGCAGCAGCGGACCATCACCTTTCTCCTGTCCCTGCTCCAGAGATGAGGTAAGGGCATGACCAAAGCGCTTGCTGGCCTTGATCTCATCCTGACTCACTCCAGCCACCGGAAGCCAGCCGTCGCTACGCCCTTTGTTGCCGGTTAGTAGCCAGCGGGGTGTTGTAATGAAGGTAAGCAGGCTGTTGCTGCTATCAATGAGGGTGATATTATCCAGCAGACGGGCATTAGCCTCTTTGATTAGCTGCTTCATCTTCTCCTGTGCCATAAGCCACATGTTACGACAGGCGATGATGGTGATTACCGGCTTGCCCTTGAGCAGGCGCTTACCCTGTTCAGATTTCATAAATGCGGTAATGGGCAGGGAGGGGGAGAGGAACCAGACCTGATAAGAGATTAAAATTAGATCGTAATCCTGCTCTGCAGCAGACGACAGCGGCTGAAGTGGAGGTGGATCGAGGTAAACCGACTCGGGAAAGACGTCAAAAAACTGGAATAAGGACCAGGGGAATGGATACGCTTTTACAGGCTGCAGGCACTCGTAGGTTACCTCGATGCCTTCCTTGGCCTCAAGCGGAGCACAGATTGATTTGACGACACTGCTAAGTTGTCCTGTCTGTGAGTAATAGACAGCTAGTACTTTCTTCATAAGTTCCGATTTGTTTGGTCGTAACGCCTTGTATTTATTCTGTAAAGCTACGGTTAGGTGGATATTGTACATGTTATTGGGGCTATGGGTGGTGATAACTGAATGATTTGATTATGGTGACTGCGGCCGGATAAGTCCCACCCTTATCCAGAAGCCATTTTCATGGATGATATATCGACAGATTAAGCCGCCAGACAATACCCTTAGAAAACCTCTTGAATTGCACTGGATCATCCTTATTTGTTAGATATTCCCAAATTCTTAGTTCGGAGTAACACTTCATGCGAATGGATAAATTGACGACCAAGTTCCAGATGGCCCTGGCCGATGCCCAATCTCTGGCGATTGGACGCGACCATCAGTTTATTGAGCCGGCACACCTGATGACCGCAATGCTCGATCAGGAAGGAGGCTCGGTACGCCAGTTGCTGTCCCACTCCGGGGTTAATGTTAATGGCCTGCGCTCTGCGCTGGGTGATGCTCTGGATCACCTCTCTTCTGTCAGTGGTACTGGTGGTGATATCCACATCTCCAACGATACCGCCAAGCTGCTCAACCTTACCGATAAACTGGCACAGCAGCGCAAGGATGAGTACATCTCCAGTGAACTGTTTGTGCTGGCTGCTGCCGAGGAGAAGGGCAAGCTGGGTGATCTGTTGCGCGCCAACGGTGCCAATAAGGGGGCGATTGAAAAGGCGATTGAAGATATGCGTGGTGGCCAGAAGGTGGATGACCCCAATGCCGAGGAACAGCGCCAGGCGTTGGAGAAATACACCGTCGATCTCACCGAGCGTGCAGAGCAGGGTAAGCTCGACCCGGTTATCGGACGTGACGATGAGATCCGCCGAGCGGTGCAGGTGCTGCAGCGTCGCACCAAGAACAATCCTGTGTTGATTGGTGAGCCCGGTGTCGGCAAGACTGCCATCGCCGAGGGTCTTGCCCAGCGCATCGTTAATGGTGAGGTGCCGGAGGGGATGAAGGGCAAGCGTCTGCTATCGCTTGATATGGGGTCGCTTATCGCCGGGGCAAAGTTCCGTGGTGAGTTTGAGGAGCGCCTCAAGGCGGTGCTCAACGACCTGTCGAAACAGGAGGGGCAGGTGATCCTCTTTATCGATGAGATCCACACTATGGTCGGGGCAGGTAAGGCCGAGGGGGCGATGGATGCGGGCAATATGCTCAAGCCGGCCCTGGCTCGCGGTGAGTTGCACTGTATTGGCGCTACTACCCTCGATGAGTACCGCCAGTACATAGAGAAGGACGCGGCACTGGAAAGACGCTTCCAGAAGGTGCTGGTGGAGGAGCCGACGGTAGAGGATACCATCGCCATCCTGCGGGGCCTTAAGGAGAAGTACGAGGTGCACCACGGCGTGCAGATCACCGACCCTGCGATTATCGCCGCCACTACCCTGTCGCACCGTTATATTACCGACCGCCAACTGCCTGATAAGGCGATCGACCTGGTCGATGAGGCGGCCTCTCTCATTCGTATGGAGATCGACTCCATGCCCGAGGAGATGGATCGTCTGGATCGTCGCCTGATTCAGCTCAAGATCGAGCGTGAGGCACTGGCCAAGGAGACCGATGAGGCCTCCAGAAAGCGTCTTAATGACCTCGATGCGGAGATCAGCCGTCTCAGTCGTGAGTATGCCGAGCTGGAGGTGGTGTGGAAGTCGGAGAAACAGGCAGTACAGGGGGCACAGCACATTAAGGAGGAGCTGGATCGTGCCCGCCAGGAACTGGAGACCGCTCGTCGTGCCGGTGATCTGGCTCGTATGTCGGAGTTGCAGTATGGGCGTATACCTGACCTGGAAAAATCTTTAGAGATGGCTGAGCAGGAAGAGCTTAAGGAGACCACCCTGCTGCGTAATAAGGTGAGCGAGGAGGAGATTGCTGAGATCGTCTCCAAGTGGACCGGCATCCCCGTCTCCAAGATGCTGGAGGGGGAACGCGAGAAGCTGCTGCAGATGGAGCAAAACCTGCACCAGCGGGTAGTGGGGCAGGATGAGGCGATTAAGGCGGTAGCCGATGCTATCCGCCGTTCCCGTGCCGGGCTTGCTGATCCCAATCGTCCCAATGGCTCCTTCCTCTTTCTCGGTCCCACCGGTGTTGGCAAGACTGAGCTATGCAAGGCGCTGGCCGAGTTCCTCTTTGATACCGAAGAGGCGATGGTGCGCATCGACATGTCAGAGTTTATGGAGAAACATTCGGTGGCTCGCCTCATCGGTGCTCCTCCCGGCTATGTCGGTTACGAGGAGGGCGGTTACCTCACTGAGACAGTGCGTCGCAAACCCTACTCGGTGATCCTGATGGACGAGGTGGAGAAGGCCCACCCGGATGTCTTTAATATCCTGTTGCAGGTGCTGGATGATGGTCGCCTCACCGATGGTCATGGGCGTACTGTCGATTTCCGTAACACCGTTATTGTGATGACCTCCAACCTTGGCTCGCAGCAGATCCAGGAGATGGCAGGTGAGGAGCACTATGGCCAGATCAAGGAGACGGTAATGGAGGTAGTGGGCCATCACTTCCGTCCCGAATTCATCAATCGCGTCGATGAGGTGGTGGTATTCCACCCGCTGCTGAAAGAGCAGATCCGCGCCATCGCCGACATACAGGTCGATTACCTGCGCCAGCGCCTTGCAGAGCATGAGATGCAGCTACAACTCAGCGAGGCAGCGCTGGACAAGCTGGGTGAGGCGGGCTTCGATCCGGTTTACGGTGCCCGTCCGCTCAAGCGTGCGATTCAGCAACGCATCGAAAACCACCTGGCGCAGGAGATCCTGGCCGGCAAGTTCAGCTCCGGTGACACTATCCTCATTGATGTTCAGGCTGATGAGATGGTATTTACTAAAGGCATGGCTTCTACAGCCTGATTTTTGTTCCTGCCCTTCAAGGGCGGTGTTCATGCCGCCCTTTTTCTGACACCTCTATCTATAGTCATGCCAATACATGACAGTGTGTCATGGTGTCAGTCCGGCTGTTTGTAATAAAACCGTAATAAATTCATAGATATAGATTGTGTTTAATCGTGGCACGAAGTTTGCGAATCTAGACTATATGTCACCACGAGGCAGGGGGAGTGTCGTTGCGTTGTGGCATTTTTACGGAAGTTGATCGGGATGGATCCTGATATGGGAGGAAATAACCGGCCTTGTAAGTAATTGGTCTTTAGGGTTATATTTTTCTCTAATGATTTCAGAATTAGCTCCTATGCGGGGGCCTTTACCTGGTCGTAAGAATAATGAAAAAATTGATTGGTAAGATCTGTATTCCGAAAAAGAGACTCGCTGTCATTGCGGGGATCTTCCTGCTTGGTTTCGCTACCTTCGGTGGTGTGAACACCTTCTTTGCTTATACCAATGAGATGGACTTCTGTATCTCCTGTCATACGATGAAGACCAACTACGAGGAGTACAAGGAGAGCCTGCATTTCAAAAATGCCTCCGGGGTGCAGGCAACCTGTGCCGACTGCCACGTGCCAAAACAGTTCTTCCCAAAACTGGGCGCCAAGATCATGGCCGCCAAGGATGTATTTCATGAGGTGATTGGTACCATCGATACCAAGGAGAAGTACGAGGCACACCGTTGGGATATGGCCAGCCGGGTCTGGGCCAAGATGGAGGCGAGTGATTCTCGCGAGTGTCGCAACTGTCATGACTATAGCAATATGGATTTTTCCGAGCAGGACCGCATGGCACGAAAGAAGCACGCACGAGCACCGATGAAGGGGCAGACCTGTATCAAGTGCCATAAAGGAATTGTCCATCTGGAGCCGGACGAACCCGAGATGGATGAGGAGGGCTAAGATGCGCCGCTTATCAGTAAGCATGTGGGGGAGTTTGGCACTATGTCTTCAGTTTGGTGTGCTGTTATTGGCTCTTTCCTCACAGCCGGTGCAGGCCAGTGATCTGAATCTTGAATTACGTCAGGCGGCCTTGCTGGGTGATCTTGAAGAAGTCGATCGGTTGCTGGCCAGTGGAGCCGATCCCAGTTCAAAGACAAAATTTGGCAAGTCTGCACTGATGTTTGCGGTGGAGGACGGCAATGACGAGGTGGCGCATCGTTTGATAGAGCGGGGTGCTGATGTTAATGCCAAGAGTGTTGCTGGCTGTTCCGCACTAACCTTTGCCGCCGAGGGTGGGTATAACGAGTTGGCGAGTACCTTGCTTGAGAAAGGGGCCACTACCCAGATCAAGACCCGCGCCGGTTGGGATGCCATGATGATCGCGACCCGTTATAACCACCTAGATGTAATGACTACCCTGATTGCCCACGGGGCCAACATCAATACCTCGGATAAGGATGGCATGACCGCACTGATGACGGCGGCGGATAAAGGCCATTTCGAGGCGACAGAAATGCTGTTAAAGGCCGGGGCCGATACCTTCGTGCGTAATCGTGATGGTGCCACTACGCTAATCGTGGCGGCATCGAAGGGCCGACTTCCTATTGTGCGCCTGTTATTGCAGCACGGGGTGAACGTACAGGCGATGAGTGATGATGGCTCAACCGCCCTGCTGTGGGCTGCTGGGGCTGGTCATGCAAACACTCTTGAGCTATTGCTGAAGTTCGGTGCGGAAATTGATCATCAGAACACCGATGGCAGCACGGCATTGATAGAAGGGGTGTTGATTGGTGATGAGAACGTGGTTGCCATGCTGCTGAAGCATGGCGCCAAAGTATCCTTGCAGGACAGCACAGGTAAGCGAGCCATGTACTATGCACAGACAGCTGGATTGTCGGCCGTTGTGAGAATGCTCAAGCAGGCAGTATCTGAATAATTAAAGAATTAACAAGAGTTGTTCGGCTTATCAGGTCGAATATAGTGAGAGAAAACCAGAGGAGGCAGTATGAAACAAATAAAGAGGCTACAAGGCATTTTAATCGCCTGCAGTGTTGCCCTGGGGGGAACGGCTGTTGCAGCGACTCCCAGTGGAAGCATGCTGGGTAATACCTGTGCCGGTTGTCATGGCACTAATGGTAATAGCAACGGGCCGGCAACCCCGACCATCGCTGGTATCTCTAGTGAGTACTTCATCGAAACGATGGAGGGATATAAAAAAGGTGAGCGTACCTCAACCATTATGACCCGTATTGCAAAGGGTTATACGGAAGAGGAGATCAAGCTGATGGCAGATTTTTTTGCCAAGCAGAAGTTCACACGTCTGCCACAGAAGGCCGATGCCAAAATGGCAAAACGTGGCAAGAAGTTGCATGACAAGTATTGTGAGAAGTGTCATGAAGATGGCGGTCGTTCTACCGAAGACGATGCCGGTATTCTTGCTGGACAGTGGAAGCCCTATCTCAAGTACACCATGGATGACTTCATGAGTGGTGGCCGTGAGATGTCAAAGAAGATGAAAAAGAAAGTTGATTCGCTGAAGAAGAGCAAGGGCGATAAAGGCCTTGAGCAGCTATACCACTACTACGCCAGCCAGAAATAGGGGAGATTGGAGATGAGTAAGATTAATCGCAGAGATTTTCTCAAGTTGTCTGGGGGTGCTGCGGCACTCGCATCCAGCATGGGTTACAGTAGTTTTGCCATTGGTGGTGCTACAAAGAAGGTAGTTATTGTTGGTGGTGGTATTGGTGGTGCTACAGCAGCCAAGTATATCCGCATGGCCGACTCCTCGGTTGAGGTAACTGTGATCGAGCCGAATGCTAATTACCACACCTGTTTTATGAGCAACGAGGTGTTGGGTGGTGAACGCACCATCGAGTCGATTCGCTTTGGTTATAAAGGCCTGCAGGCCCACGGTGTCAATGTGGTGCAGGACAGTGTGACCGGTATCGATGCAAACGCTCGCACCGTGAAGACTGCCGGTGGCAAGAGCTTCAAATATGATCGTTGCATCGTCTCCCCAGGTGTTGATTTTAAATGGGATCTGATCGATGGTTACGATGCCAGTGTCGCTGAGTCTATTCCTCACGCCTGGAAGGCCGGTCCACAGACCGTTACCCTGCGCAACCAGCTCAAGGCGATGAAGGATGGTGGTACCGTGGTGATTGCACCGCCGCCAAATCCTTTCCGCTGCCCACCTGGACCGTATGAGCGTGCCTCACAGATCGCCCATTACCTGCAGCAGCATAAACCAAAGTCGAAGATCATTATTCTTGATCCGAAACCGAAATTCTCCAAGATGGGTCTGTTTACCGCAGGCTGGGAGAAGCACTACGGTTATAAGACCGCCAATTCCATGATCGAATGGCATGGTACACCGAAGGGCTCAAACGATAACGTGTTGCAGTCTGTTGATGCTAAGAGCCGTACGGTTAAGACCGAATTCAGTGAGGTTAAGGCCGATGTACTGAATGTCATTCCGGCACAGAAGGCGGGTAAAATTGCCTTTGCTGCAGGACTGACCAATAAGTCAGGTTGGTGTCCAGTGGAACTGAATACCTTCGAGTCTAAGATACATAAGAACATCCATGTTATCGGTGACTCAGCCATACAGAGCCCACTTCCCAAGTCAGGTTATGCTGCCAACTCCGAGGCCAAAGTTTGTGCCGCCGCGGTGGTCGCGATGCTGAACGGGATGGATGCTCCGCAACCCTCCTATGTCAACACCTGCTATTCAGTTATTGCTCCTGGTGACGGTATTTCCGTTGCTATGGTTTATCGCTATAACAATGGAACAGGCAAGATCGACAAGGTCAAGGGTTCCGGTGGTCTGACCCCGGGTTATGCCAAGAGTAGTATGGAGATGCGTGCTCGTGAGGAGCAATATGCGCACTCCTGGTTCAAGAACATCACCAACGACGTATTCGGCTGATACGCGTTACTGTTGTTCTTTAGTAAAAGGGACCTTCGGGTCCCTTTTTTTATAGCTGTTTATCGTATTATCTTTCTGTCGCTCTGCTTGCATCATCTTCATTATCAGCATTACGTTTTTGTTGGAGTGTCACTCCAATTCTGACTGAGGTTGTTGAGTCAGGAACGATGCAATAGGTGATACCTCGCATGAGTTAAATCAAGGTATAGCATGATGATCGTACTTAGACTAAAGTGCATATTTCGTGATTCAAAGGCTCATATAGTTATGACACGCCGATCTGTGGCGCGCTCTGTGCGCAACTTCAGCTACCTGTTTACTGCCGTACTTTTTGTCTATGGGGGCAATGTATTGCATGCCCGTGAAATAGATTATTACAACGGCGAGGAGATCAATGAGCTCTGTGCCGGTTGTCACGGTGAATATGCTCAGGGAGGCAAGGAGGGTGAGTATCCGCGTCTGGCCGGGATGCCTGCTGCCTTTATTGATAAGCAGATGCACCTGTTTCGTGACCGCAAACGTCCAAATATGCCGATGCTGGAATATGTGGACGAGCGCCAGTTCCCGGATGATGAGATAGCAGATATTTCCGCTTATCTGTCGCAACTGAAGCTGGCGACCAAGATGTCACCGCTTAAGGAAGGGCCTGAATTTAACGCCTATGAGCGCCTGGAGGAGGCGAAGAGGGTGATTAATATCGCCCGCTACCCTGGCGATGTGGAGAAAGGGCGTAAGATTTACAATAAAGAGTGTCGATCCTGTCACGGCACGGACGGCGTGGGTAATACCGAGAAGGCAGTACCCATGCTCGCCGGTCAGTATACGAACTACCTGCAACGCCAGGTTAAAAAATATCTTAAAGGGATCCGTATTCATGATGAAGACGATCCCGAAGATGAATTACTGGCGGAGTTCAGCCACGAAGAGCTGGAAGCTATCTTTGCCTTTCTTTCTGTCGCCGACGACTAAGTCGGCAACAGGTCGTCTCGCTACAGTAGCGGCTGCAGGAAGCCCACCATCAGCAGAATCGAGACACTGGCATGGGTCGCCAGGGTCAGCGGGATCGCCGGCATCATCTGACCGCGTAACAGGTTGATGATGGCCATGCTGGCGGGTACGATGGCGAGCAGCGCCAGGTATTTGCCGCTGGAAAGCGGTGCCACTATCACTAGTGCAAACCCCAGGACAAAGAGTGCAATCAGGCCATAGGGCGCGTGCTGGCTACCCAGTCTTGCGGGCAGGGTCATTTTCCCTGCCTGACGATCTGCTTCGATATCGGGAATGGAGTTAATCCAGAGGATTGCCGCAACAAAGCAGCCGATGATGGCCCCGGCCCAGATTGCCTCGTTGGCCATGCTGCCGGTCAGTATATAGACGGTGCCGAGTACCGGCAGCACACCGAAACAGGTGGCGATGACGAGGTCACCCAGGCCGCGGCAGGCAAGACAGGGAGGGGCGGAGTAGAAGATCGCCAGCAGGCCGCCGAGTAGTCCCAGCCACAGGATGAACAGGCCGCTCACTGCGGTGAAGCCGAGGCCGAGCAGTGCGCCCGTTCCCATCAGCCAAAGGCCGAAGCGCAGGGTCTCACCCTGTGTAAGGACGCCGTTCTGAATGAAGCGACTACCACCGGAGAATGGGAAAATACGCTGTGTATTGGCACCATCGGTGCCGTTTCGCGCATCGAAATAGTCGTTAAGTACGTTGGCCCCGGAGTGAATCAGGACGATGTTTAGCAGGGTCAGCAGGGCGAGGCCAAAATTGATCTGCCCACTCATCCCCCATGCGAGGGTAATACCGCTCAGCACGGGTAATAATGAGGCGGTGAGAAAGGCAGGACGAGTGGCAGCAAATAGGGTAGCTGCACGGTTGCCGAGGGTACTACGGTGAAATACCTCAATACTCGGTTCGCTCATGTTCTCTCCTGAGATTATCTATAAATAGGGTGGGCACCCACAGGGTGCCCAGGGGGTATGGTAGCTACTCGATCAATGCTTCATTGGTTTATTGTCATTCATCTTGTGGTCCATCATCTTCATTACCTGCTGTACCGGTGCGTCTACAGTGCTTTCACTGCCATCGGAAAATTTCAGTGTGAGCGACACCTTCATTCCAGGCTTCAGTTGCTGTTTCAGGCCGATCAGCATGATATGCAGGCCGCCGGGCTTGAGTACGGCTTCGCCCTTGGCGGGGATATCAATTTTCTCGATCTTGCGCATCTTCATCATGCCGCCATCCATGGTGTGGGTGTGCAGCTCGACGACCTTGGCGGCAGAGCTGCTGGCTGAAACCACGGCATTGGCCGCATCGCCCTGATTACGCAGGGTCATGAAGGCAGCGCTGTTGGGCTGACCGGGAGGAACGGCACGGGCATAGGCGTGTTGTATCTGGATGTCACCATGCTGCATGCCGTGCATTCCTTTGTGTGAATCGGCAAAGGCACTACCGGCGGCAAACAGGGTGGCGGCAGCCAGGGTTAGGTTACGTAGTAAAGGGTTCATTCTCTTCTCCTTGTTTACATACAAATATTGCATGCTGTTAGTGATGACGTGATAAGCACAGGTTGTATAGTTTATATTTTGTTAAGCAGGCTGCGGATCTCCTGCAATATGGATTTTGGCAGGGCACCGTGGGGCAGGGTGCTGGTGAGGCGTCCCTGTTGGTCGATGACATAGGTGACTGATGAATGGTCAACAGTATACCCCATTGCAGAGTCGCCCTCGGCGACTTGATAGATGGCACCATACTGCTTTGCGACCTTTGCGACCTGCTCATCGGTACCGGTTACCCCACTGATACTGGGGTGAAAATGGTTGCTGTACTCTGCCAGCCGTTCAGGTGTATCGCGCTGCGGATCGACACTGACGAAGATACCCTGTATCTGTGCGAGCTCTTTTTCGCTTAATTGTGACAGGGCAATACGCATCATAGTCAGTGAGGTCGGGCAGATATCGGGGCAGGAGGTGTAGCCGAAATAGAGCAGCACCACCTTGCCACGAAGTCCCTTGAGGGATATAGGCCCGTTAGCCGACTGCAGGGTAAAGTCGCCCCCAGACGGTTGGCCTGGTGCTGTGGTTGTCGTTTCGGATTTCCAGAAGAACAGGCTCCAAACCAGTAGTGCGGCTACCACGGCCAGACTGATAAGGGGTAATGCCTTTTGTCGTGTCATATGCGTTCCAGGCAGTGCCTCTTAAGGATGAATAGTCTCGAAGCGGAAGGGGAAGGCGAGCTTTCCCTGCGGGGTGGCGACCAGTACATCGGCGATCCAGATCATCGAGTTTCGTACGCAGACAGGTAATATTGCTTCACCGGCGAAATTTCCTCCTGACTGATGCGTCAGGATGAACTGGCTAAGCCCCATGTTCATGCTCTCTCCACGAAAATGGATCTCAACGTCCTGTGCCGCTATCCCATTGAGCTGTAGTGACAGTTGCATCGGAGTGGCCGCGACAATGGGATGTGGTGCGATAGCTAGCGTCGCGCTGCTGCCGTTGGACAATGTGGCCGTACACGGCTCTATGTTAAGCATGCAATTCGAGTCGAGTGGTGCGGTGGCGATGACGGTGCTGCGAATATGTTCCCGGTACTTGTAACCTGCGACGGCAATAAGGACGAGCAGGAGTAAAGCGGTGATACTCCAGAGGAGCGGGTGCCCCTCTTCAGCTGTCTCCTGCTTGTCGATTTCGTCACTCATAGACTCTTATACCATTAATGGCTATCAGGGCAGGTCGGAACGGCGGAATAGCCAGTAACCGAGGCCGGAGCAGGCGGTGCCGATAAGCACGGGATAGACCAGTGCCCATACCAGATATCCGGTTCTGCCAAAGAAGTCGAGAATAACATAGGCCGTTGGCCCCAGTAGAACCAGCTGGGCGTCAAACAGCAGCATTGAGGCGGTGCGGAAAACTTGAAGTGGATTTGCCAGTGAGATCGCTACGGCGGTCTCCGGGGGCAGTGACTCACGAATCATGATGCCAAGCAGGATCAGGTCGAGGAACAGGATCAGTACCAGCCAGATGATAAAGGCGGCTCCTTGAGCCACATCTGCCGATCGGGCAAGGGTGGAGATCAGCATGCCGATACCGAGGAAACACCAGGAGATCACCATCAGCAGTGCTGTGTAGTAACCGACCAGCTCATACGGCACCGATGCACCGCGAATCAGGCCCCAGATGATGGCACCCACCATGGCGACAAATACCGGCAGAAAGACCACCACGAATCGTCCTATCATTTTACCCCAGAACCAGGCGGCCAGACCGATGGGCAGTGACAGCATGTATTCAAATACCCCGGCTTCACGATCTCCCGCCAGTGAGCGCACCGTGGTGATCAGCACGAAGATCGGCAGTATCGCCATGGTTAACTGGATATAGGTGATCAGCAGGCGTGACAGGCCGGTGAAGCCCATGATGCGGGACTCAGTAAGTCCGAACACAAAGAGCAGTACTACGATGCTGCCAAAAATGGCCGTGTAGACCATAAACCAGCGTGAGCGCAGTGATTCGATGATATCGGCCCAGGCCGTTAACCAGAGGTGTTTCATAATTAGTGTTGTCTCTCGCCGGTTTCGTTGTGACGATCACTGGCGCTCTCTTTAAGGTGTATATTGTGGGTGTTGAAACGGGCCTCCAGTTCAAATATCTGCTGGCGAGCCTGCTCATAATTGAGGGCATTCTCTGCTGGTTCTGACTGGGCACCGAGGCCATACTCCATCGGTGTTACCTGTCCGGAAACATAGTAGGCGCTGCGAGCATCAATCCACTTACCGTTGCGGTGATCATTCACCCAGATCTCGGTCTTCGGGTCGTTGCGCCACGGTTTGTCTTCAATCCACAACACGGCACAGCCGATGTCATCGAATTTGTAGACCTTGCTACGCTTGCCGGCCACGGGCGTGGCTCGTACCTGTGCCGAGTGGAGGCGGTCGCTTAGCACCATGGAGCAGCGGGCGCAGACATCACGATCCCACTTAATCTCGACCGGGCCACTGTCGGGTTGCCCGGAGCAGGCGGCAAGGCTCAGGAATATGATGGATAAAATAAATCGCCATGCTGTGTGTTCACGCCGCATGGTCGTGTTCCTCATCTAAGCGCACACCGGCCAGCAGCCCGGCATAACGGGAGAGCACACCGAGAAAACGTAGACGATCGGGGCCCGCTACCATGCCCTGCCAGGTGATACCCTCGTCATTACTCTGGAAGCCCCACTGTGTGATGGCCTTATCAAAGGCTTCCTCATGGCGTACCAGTCTGAGGGTGCAGTGTAGTTGACTATTAAGATCGACGCGATCAGCAACCCGGTCATCAAGCACCACTTTACCCTGATCCATCTCTACCACCCGGTTGACCAGTGCCGCTACCTCATCAAGGCGGTGGCTGGAGATCAGCATTACGCTGTCATCCTGTCGCTCAGCGAGTAGTTTGAAAAAGATGTGACGGGCCTCCGGATCGAGGTTGGCGGCGGGCTCATCCATGATCAGCAGATCCGTATCACGACCGAGCGCAATACTGATCAATAGTTTCTGTTTCTGACCACCGGAGAGTTTAACAAAGGGACGGTGTTTCAGTTCTGCAGGATCCAGGCCGAGTCGTTTGGCGACATCAAGCATTCGATTCACGTCGGTATTACAGACGCTGGCGGAAAAATCTAGCAGTTGGCCGACCGGCATCTTCAACGGGGGAGGGAGTTGGGGCACAAATCCGATGTGTGGCAATATTGTGCCACGATGCTGACGAGGGTCGAGGCCATCGACCTCGACTTTGCCATCATAGAGGTACTCACCGAGTAGACAGCGGATGAGGGTGGTTTTGCCTGCGCCGTTGGAGCCGACTAGTGCGACACGGTCACCACGGAGGATCTCCAGGTCAAGATCACTTAATACTGTGGTGCGGCGGAATCGCTTGTTGAGCTTTTCAAATCGAATCATATTTCGTCTGTTTTTTGTTAGCGGCTATCGTTCTCGTTAGAGGAGTTTGCTCAGCCCTTTTATTTCAAATTTCAGCGAACCGGTTGGGCAGATGTCGACACACATGCCGCAGCGGGTGCAGTCGGCACTCACATCCATCTCGACATCCTGCACACGCCCTTTGATCGTGAGATCCAGTACATGGGGGACGAGGCAGGCCTTACGGCAGTCTCCCTCGTGGTGACAATCCTTGAGATTGTACTTAATTCGCAGCGGGGAGATGACTCCGACTACACCGTAGGTAATACCGATGGGACAGACGTAGCGGCACCAGGCACGGCGTGAGACGAAGACCTCGAATAGCAGCAGGGCCGCTACCCAGAGCAGGCCCAGGCCGGGACCATAGATCATGGCGCGGCTGAGGATGCCCGTCGGAGAAATGGTTTCGAATACGGTGTAACCGGTCAGTAGGGCGAGCAGGGCGAAAATGATGTAGAAGATGAATCTTACGCCACGGTGGAAACTACGGCCTTTGATAATGCGTTTGCCTACCAACCAGAGATGCAGCCGCTCCGCCCATTCGGATAGCAGGTGGTAGGGGCAGACCCAGGAGCAGAAGGTTCGTCCCCCCAGCAATAGCCAGAGCACGAAGATGGTGACAGTACCGATTACCAGATTCAGCACCAGATGTTTGTAGGCAAGCATTACCTGAAGTGCCGAGTTGAGATCGGCCATGTGGAAGCCGACGAAACGTGATGCGGTAAGCGCACCCTCCAGCAGCTGTACATCGAAGTAGTAGGAGACGACAAATAGCAGGTTGACCACAATGAGTGTGATCCAGCGCCGTTTGAGCCACTTGTTGCTTTGTTTGGCGTGAGCCTGACGCGCAGCGTCCAGCTCTTCTTGTGTCAGCTTGTGCTGTTTCTTTTCGAAGTGAATGACCTGTGCGGCATCACTGATCTGTTCTTTGCTGGGACGTGTAGGTTTTCGTCCGAAGATTTGTGCCAGGGATTCCAGAATATAATTCATCGTGGCCTCACACCATCTCTGTAACTTTATCGATATCAATGACGATCGCGGTGGGCTCCACCGGACAGACCATCTCGCAGACACCACAGCCGACACAGCCTTCCTGAATCACTGGACGCATTCGCTGCAGTCCGTCGCTGTCCTCAATCGGCTCCAGAGTGATAGCGTGTTTTGGCGGACACTGGTTTGGGTCATTGGAGGGGGGCTTTCCTGCATCACACTGCGCGATGCGGATTTCAATGGGGCATAGGCGGACACAAAGGTCGCAGATTTCCAGATCAAAGGGGTGTTCTTTGAGTTGAATTGGATTCCAGCGATCGATCTCATCAAAACGTAGTTTGCCGTTAAACTGCGCACCCCGTGTGATACCTTTGAAACCCTTTCCCTGTACAGCAAGACAGGTTGAGGGCTTGTCGAGGCGTGCAAACCCCATGCGGCTATCGGCCGGGTAGTCGAGGTCGTGCGTCAGTGAACCGGTGGGGCAGGCAAGTACGCACTGCAGACCGTCACAGGAGAAGTCACAGGCCTGTTCTCTGGCATCAATATAGGGAGTGCCGATGGCAAAGCCATCAGCGAGATCGGCAAGTTTGATAGCCTCTACCGGACAGGTCTGTACGCACTGTCCGCACTTGATACAGGAGGCGAGAAATTCCTGTTCATCGTCTGCTGTTTTGATGGCACCGGGGGGACGAAGTCGGAGTGAAACGCCCTGGGCCACCGGGTAGTAACCAAATAATGAGACGGTCATGACCCCCGCCACTAATGCGGTACTGCGCAGGAACTCTCGGCGACTCTCCTGGCGGCGTTTGGCCGATGGCCGTCTCTTGGTGGTGTCGCCTGACTTACTCATTGCTCTACCTCAGCGGACATGATTGGTTTAGTATCCCGTAGCATCATCTCCGGATCAGTGAAGGGGGCGAGACGTTCGAGAAAATCGATAACTTCAAGCATGGGTGAACCCTTGAAAAATTGGGCTGACGGTACGTCCATCCAGATACGGTCAGAATAGGAATATAATTCGTGGGGCGTGTCACCGATACCGTTGTTATCGATATCGAAACCTTCATAGTTATCCCAGTAGTTGCCTTCCCATTTATTACGGTTAGCGGTAGAGCCATCACCGACGGCTACCGGGGTAATATTACTCTTAAAGCGGTTACCCTTGAAGACGTTTCCAGTCCAGTCGTTGAGAAAACGCACGCCGATGTTGTTATAGGCGATAAGGTTATTACTGATTTGATTCACACTATCGGGTTGATAGGGTGAAACATCGAGAGAGATCCCGTTGGCATTGTAGAGCAGCTGATTACCCTCCATCACAATATCGGAGGTCTCCTTCATGCCGATCCCCACACCGGTTGGCCCTATGGCGTGAGCGACGTAATTATTACGTAGTTCCACTCCATCGCTGTACATCAGGAAGATGCCGACGGAGTTATGGGCATAGTGGTTAGATTCAATGACGTTGTGCTGCGAATACATGAAATGTAGAGAATAGCGGCCATAACGTGCGTCATTACGAGCGATAACATTGTCCTTGGAATACCAGACAACCATGTCACGTGAATTGCGAATGGTGTTATCGGTGATCTTATTGTTAAAGCTGTACCACAGCCGCACGGCATCCCCGCGCATCCCCAAATCAACGTCCTTGGATGAGATGTGGTTGCGGCGCACTATATTGAACTCTGACTGTTGAAGGTCGATGCCAAACAGGCAGTCATCAATGATGTTGTCTTTAATAACATTAAAATTACCACGCACAAGCACACCCGAATCGAGGTCATTGTGTGAATTACCGGAATTGGTCAGACGTAGATTTTTTAATGTTGCGCCATCGGTCTCAAGGAGGATCACCGACCCTTTTCCACCTGAATCGACGACAACCTTTCCCTCACCATCAATGGTTAGAGGCTTGTCGACAATGACCGGTCCGGCATAGGTGCCGGGAGGAGGCACTAGAGTGGTATTTGCCTCGGCGTCATCGACAAGCTGTTGCAGCGATGCAAGCTCGCCTGCGAAGGCGGGCAGTGCTGCCAGCATGATGATGGGCAGCAGAAGATAACGGCAGAACAAAATGTTCTTTGATCTCATATAGTGTCCGGTAAAAGGTTGCTGTTTAGCGACTTAATACCTTAGCGACCTTCGTCCGCCTTGAACTGTGCCTTACGCAGCAGCCCCGCAACAGCCAGGACAAATGACAGCAACATCATCAGGCCAAAGCCAATATAGGGGTAGGAGTGGGTAGCGAACTGTGCCACCTTGCCGTCACCAAATACTGTTGGCATAAACGGTTTCACACTAAAGGCACCCATCTCGTTCATGTTGTGACCGAACCACCAGAGCCAGGCTGAATAGTCGATAAGGAAAAAGAGTGGCAGTGCCATTGGGACCAGCACCAGCAGCCAGAACAAGAGCCCCCCGTTTTTACGAGCGGCCCACAACAGGAATAACATCACACCGATTAGTGCGACAAAGATGATGTGGACAGACAGGCGCAGGGTATCGACCATCCCCATGATTTTGGTCGGTTCATTAAAGTATTTACCGAGATTATTACCGTAGTGCCAGGTCATCACCTGATAACCACTGCCTGTCCATTTCTCGTCAGCGGTCTTTGCACTGGTGTCGAATTCAAAGGTTGAACGAAGAGTTTCGATCAAATTCTCCTTGCTACTCTTTTCATCCTCGGACTCTTCTTCGTGTTCCTCCAGTTCCTGTTCGGGCTCAGACTCTGCCATTGATTGGCGCAACCTTTGTAGCAGGGCATCACCAGCGGATAGCACCTCTTCCTCGCCCTCTCCCTTGGCCGCATCGAGATCGATGGCGTTAACCAGGGCGGTGAGGTACTGCTGATTTTGTAGACGTACACCATCTTCGCCATAGATGGTGGCGTACATCCATATAGCAAGTCCGCTAAAGCCCACGGCCATGACGGTGAGTCGCACCCGTGGATCTTTGAAGGCAAAGCCCACCACCATAATGGCAAGCAGTGTCATCAAAAACTGGGAGAAACCCCTTTCTATCGGTCCACCAGCTGCGATGGGATACATACCGACATAGTGGTTGATGGTATCCATCTCATGAACACAATCGAGCGCCTCATCCTCCTGGATCTCCACCTTGTCAGTCATTTCACAACCGTTGAAGACACCGTTCATATGAAAGTGAATGCGCACACCATCCGGGAAGGCCTCTTCCGGATAATTGGGTGCTGTCAGTGAAACCCACCAAATGGGGTTGACATAGATGGCGGCAATTATCATGACGGCGACGATGCTTAATGCCGCGACGATAATAGACTTGTTTCTCTGCGATGGATTATTCATGGCATTAGCGCAACTCTAGGATATTAATCAGGGGTGGAACAGAGCCACTGCTGTACGCAGTAACATTGGATAACAAATTATAGATTAGAGGAGAGCAGATGTCTGCCCTCCTCTATATAGATTTACTGCGGGATTGACCTCTAGTCGAAGTCGGGGTTCAGCCAGTCAGCCGAAGGTGCCAGGTCTTTCTTGGGTGGCTTGATACGTGCAACATAGTCGATAACCGCTGCCATGTCCTTATCGGAGAAGCCCTTGATTTGCTTGACCATATCGGGGTTAGCGTTACGGCGCTTACCGTCACGGATCCACTCGAACTGACGCAGCATGTACTTGTAGTGCTGACCCTGAATGCGCGGATAGAACTTGTCAGCCTTGCCTTCACCCTTTTCGCCATGGCACTTTACGCAGTTGTCGTCGTAAAGTTTCTTACCCAGAGCGAGATCGGTACCGTCACCAAGACCGGGTTCGGGATTCATCGGTAAGGTTTCGATATAGGCCACCACATCGGCCAGCGCCTGGGCATCGCCAATCGATTCAGGCAGGGCAAAGGGGTACATGGTGGGGTTGTCGCGGTTGCGGGCACGGATATCGGCCAATTGCTTAATCAGCACCGCCTTGTGCTGGCCTGCCAGCTGCGGGAAGGTGCCGTCTTTGGTGCCCCAACCCTCGGTGTAGTGGCATGCGGCGCAGACCTCATAGACCTCCATGCCATTTTCAAGATTTGGGGTCAGATGCAATGCCTCTTCCTGCTCTCCGCCGCCCACATTCCAGCCAGCAGCAAGTGTTACGCCACTTGTGGCCATGCCTAGTGTAATCAGAAGAGTACTTATCAGCTTTGTTGAAGTCTTCATTTTCTGTAATAACCTCGTTGCGACAGAACCGTCGATAATTCTTCACGATGTCCGGTGAAACATGCACAGTCGCTGTGACTGTTCGTTGGAGTAAATCTACCCCAGGCAAGTATTAGCAGTAATTGATATAGGTCAATTACTGCCTTTTTGCTGTAACTAGTTAGGGCTGCAGTGTGGAGAGATATTTGGCAATTGCAGCCATCTCTTCGTCATTCACCATGTGCATGATCCCCTTCATGGCAATAGTCTGGCCATTACTGCGGGCACCGCTCTTAATATCTTTCAATTGCTGCAACAGGTAGGCCTCATTTTGACCGGCCAGCTTGGGATACATGGGCATGATGGGTGAATTGGCATCTTTACCATGACAGGCAGTGCAGCCGCCCTTCTTAGGGTCTTTGAACAGTGCTTCGCCATCAAGCGCCAGTGCGCTACCGGTTGTGCCGAATATCATCAGACTTGCTGTAATGGTTGCTGCTTTTAGATTAAACATAAGTCTTTTCTCCGTTTTACTTTACGGTGAGGAAAAAAAAGGGAAGGACACCTTACCTTGATGCCCTTCCCCTATGCTATACAACTAAAGTGTTATATAGGTACTACTTTTTTACCTTCACGGCGCCGTTCTGCTCGAGGAAGGTTTTGGCACGTAGACCCAGATCTGCGGTCTTTACCTGGTACTGCCACCACTGGTTGGCCCAGAGCATGGCATTCTGCCAGTCTTTCTTGGCAGCAGCAGTTTCAGACTTCTTTTTGGCGCCTTCAGCAAAACCGAGCTGATCAGTAGCATCCTCAACCAGGGCTACAACTGTTGGGAAGTCCTTGTAGTTGTGGCTGGTGATGAAGCCAACTACCTGGTCAATAACAGCCTGGGTATCGATGTTGGTCTTGACCTGCTTCTTGTAGTCAGCCTCGGTATAAGTAACACCTCTCTGCATCTTCGCCTTAGTGCCTTTATAGCCCTTAGGTTTAACTAGCAGATAACCCTGCATCTCCAGATGGAGGGCCGAGCAGAACTCGGTGCAGTAGTAGGGATAGACACCGGCCTTATCTACGGTGAAGGTAGCTGAGGCAGTCTTACCCGGCTCCAGTGAGAGCTGGATATCCTGACCATTCAAGGCAAAGCCGTGAACCTCATCCTCGGCACGCTCAAGGTTGGTGAAGTGCAGAATTACCTTGTCGCCCGCTACCGCCTCGATGATTTCCGGGGTGATATGGGAGCGGACGGTGGTACCAAATACCTCTACCGTACAGTTGCCCTTGGCATCACAGGTACGTTCGGTCTTTTCACGACCAGCACGGGTTCTGTGAGGTGAACGCTTATCTTCACGACTGTTCCAGCCCGACTTATAACGCACTACCGGCTTCAGCTTGTCGGCCTTGATGGCCACAGCATAGTGGGGTTCGCCCAGTGGTAGCGGCATGTCGTACAGCAGTTCCATCTTGTCGCCACTGATATCGATCAGCTGGTGGTTTTGCGGATGCAGCGGACCGACCGGGTTGAAACGATCGATGGCCAGTTTGTTCAGCGCTACCAGGTACTTACCATCAGGGGTAACAGAATCACCTTCCATAGTCATCAGGTGACCGATGTTGTAGTGAATCGGCATGCTGTCGAGCACCTTGCCCTTACAGTAGTCCCACTTGGTGACCATGGAATCTACATAGATGGAGGTGTACACTACGCACTTCTTGGAGTCGTACTGGGTATGTAGCGGACCGATGCCCACCTGAACCTGAGTATGCAGGGCGTCTTTCATAGCGATGATCGGCACACCGTAGGGGTCTTTTCCCTCGAACTTCTTGGCCTTGATGGCCTTCTGGATCTTGTCGAAGCTGTAAACCCAGGCGTGGCTGTCGAGCTTACCGGAGACGATGATGTATTTACCGTCTGGGCTCACATCAACACCGTGTGGGCTCTTTGGCTCAGGGATGAGGAAGAAGATACCCTCTTTAATCGCGGTCTTCATCATAATGACGTTATGACCATTAATCTTCTTGGTCTTGCCTGCTGCTGCGACCTTTGCAGCCTTCTTCCAGTTGACTACCGCCATGAAGTCGGTGTCTTTAGAAGAGCAGCCAGCCTCAAATGGAGGACGACCACGCTCGATACCGCCTACATAGCGCTCGGAGCAGAAGGAGTTGGTGAAGGAGTAGCTTTCACTGGGGCCCTTACCAAAGTCAGAAAGATCCTGGCTGTAGGGAGGCATCTCAAGGGAGAAAGACTTCTTCTCGTCGATGCGGCCTTTCTTACTGTCAAATTTCCAGTAGGTTACGCCGCCACGGTATTTTTCGTTGAACTCCTCGAGGGGGACAAAATCGTTCTCCAGCGGGGCTGCGTATTGGGCAGCCTCAATAACATACTCGGTATTGGTGGAGACGAAGGCACCACCATGTGAGGATTTGAAGATTGGGTTAACGACGATCTGTTTGGTTTCGAAATCGTGCAGGTCGATTACGGCAATGCGCGGGTTGGCCTTGTCGTTAATGAACAGGTAGCGACCATTGTACTCACCCTTGGTCTCAGAGAAGGCCGGGTGGTGGGTATCACCGAAGTTGATCTCTTTGCCCTTGATGTTGCCCTGGCGCAGTACTTTCTTGGACTCATCGTCAAAACCGTAGGCCTGCCATGGCTCTGGGGTGAAGACACCGATGTATTTGAGGATACGCATTGAGGGGATGCCGTAGACGATAACCTGTCCACTCTGACCGCCGGAGGCAAATGCGAGGTACTCATCGCGTCCTCCGGTGGGGGTGTAGGTCTTGGCGGCAGCCAGAATATCCTTCTGGGTCAGGCCGCGGGCCTTCATTACATCATCAAGGGTATTGGCTGCCCATGTTGTCGTGGCCATGGATAGCCCCACGCCTATACCCAATAGCAGCGGCAAAGCCTTCTTAACTATTGTTTTCATTGCTATTTTTCTCCCAAGTTTAGCTAAACAGCACAATCGTAATGTGCCCATTCTGTAAAAACACTGTCCTACACCCTTTATAGAGTTAAGGCTCTGTTTGTTCTTTGATCCAAATCAAGTTGGTGTGTGATATGCCACACTTTTTGCGTTATTTGACACATTCAGGGGTAACAATAGATCTCAGAGGTAGTGTTGTCCAGAGGCGCGTTTTTTTTCGCTTTGCCAGTGCGGCAAGGATTTTGGTGTACCGAATCACTTATACAATTTAGGGGGATATGCATTTGAGCTATTTTAGAATTTATCTAGATATCCTGGTAACCAATTGTTTCTTATTAATAAATTAGTTGTAAAGATGGATTCCCTGTTGCTCCCTGTAAACTAACTTCTTTCTGACTTCCAATAGTGGTTTTGACAGTCAGTTTGCTAAATGGCTATTCCGTGAGCGGTGATATTTCGTGAATAGTGTTGTGACTAATGGAATAACGGTTCTTACCGGCAGCCTTGGCATCGTACATTGCATCATCAGCATGACGGATAAGGGTGTCGGGTGTGGTGCCATTAGCCGGGTAGTAGCTGATACCGATGCTAATACTGGCGCAACAGTTCACACCGTTACACTCAATGGGCTGGTTTACGGCATGGATAATCTTATCGGCAATTTTTTCAGCGTCATCTGCTTGAGTGAGTTCATTGAGGATGACGGTAAACTCATCTCCCCCCATGCGTGCAACAACATCTTCGCGGCGAATAGCAGCTTGTACACGTCGGCTTACCTCAATGAGCAATTTGTCACCTGCCTCATGCCCATAGGTGTCATTGACCTGTTTAAAGCCATCCAGATCCATGAATAGCAGGGCTAGCAAATTTTGGCGGCGTTGTGCATGGGCGAGAGAGTTTGTGAGCTGCTCGGTGAAGAAGGCGCGGTTGGGCAGTCCGGTGAGACTGTCGTGGCTGGCCTGGTGGCTAAGTTTTTGTTGCGTCTGAATGCGTTCCTCGATCTCGGTACGCAGCTTGTGGTTGGTGGTGGCGAGCTCATCGGTGCGCTGTTTGACCTTCTGTTCCAGGTCACGATTAAATTGTTGCAGTCGTAGCTCGGCCGTTTTCTTGTCGGTAATGTCGCGCACTAAAACGATGTAAGTCACCTCACCATCCAGCTCCACCTGTGAAACATCGAGTTCAGCGGGAAATTCACTGTTGTCCTTGCGTCGTCCGGTGACCTCGTTGCTGGTGCCCTGCATCTTTTTCCCCCATGTTTTGAGGTGATGGCTGAGTTCAATTGGGTGCTGCTCCTCAAGTGTATTGGGCAGTAGCATATGGGCACTCTTACCAATCATCCCCTGCGGTTCACAACCGAAGATGGTTTTGCAGGCACGGTTACAGGAAAGTATAAGGCCACTTACGTCCAGAGTAAGTACGCCGTCTATAATATTTTCGCGAATGGTTCGTTCACGCAATTCACTGTGACGCAGATGATTCTCACTGGCGATGCGTTTGGCCATTTCTGCATTAATGCGGCCACTGACAAAGTAAGCGATACCCAGGCTGAAGAAGATACCGATAATGCTAAGAGCGATCATTAGAGCGTAGGTGAAACTGATTTCTTTACTGGTTTGCTCCAGATCCGCAGTATTTTGTTGGCGTTTTAACTCGATGAATTGATCCATCATCTCCATGGCGAGACGTTGACCGGGAAAGGCGTGGTCGCGTAATTGCTGCTCGGCCTCGTCATGCCGCGCATCGTTGAGTAGATCGACGATAAGGTTTTGCACGCTACCTGTCTTCATTGTTTGCGCGTGTTGACTCTCAATAAGTGTAAGTTCACTGCTACTGAGCTTATGCTGTTGAAGTTGTTGCCGTGCCTGGAAGTAGTTGCCGGCGTTGTTACTCATCTCCATCGCATAGTCGTCGATAAGGAAGGGATCGCTGGTGATCATCATCGACTGCAATAGCACTGAGCGTTCGCGGGCGGAGTAGCGCATGGTGTGCATTAGCATGATCTGCACATCACGCTCTTTTACTACGGTGCTGAGATCGGTAGTAAGGTTCTGGATGCGCGCAAGCCCAATCGCCGTAATGACGATCAGGATCATGATAACGCTGAGAAATCCGTAGATGATGACGGATCGTGTCGTAAGCTTATTAAGCATCCCTTCCCGTACTCGCCTCCCTTTATCCACACAATATGTAGCGGTTTATCCGCCCAAGCCTAGCAGGATGCGACCGTATAATAAAAGGCTAATAGAGCTTATTGAAAAGAACGTGAACATGGTCACACTTTTTCGTAATAAGAGCGGTCATTGATGTGTTGGCTTTAGCGGATAACCTGCTAGCAGAGGGTATCGTCACTGCTGTGCAGCATCTAGGAAGGAATGATTAGCTTGTCCAGGTGTGCTGTCAGGGAGGGGCTTGCGATAGTAGACACCTTTACTATTGAGTTCTAGATTGGCATGTGATTATCGATGAATTTACGCACCTCAGGTGCCGACTTTGCACCACCAAAACGTGCAACCTCCTCACCATCCACAAACATAACGATAGTAGGGAAACCACGCAGCTTATAGTGACCGGCCAGCTTCATATTCTCATCGGCATCGATCTTGGCCAGCAACACCTTGCCTTCATACTCAGGGATCACCTTGGCCAACACCGGGGCAATCATCAGGCAGGGGCTGCACCAGTCTGCCCAGAAGTCGACCAGCACCGGTTGCTGGCGGGAGGCATTGATAACCTTCTCTTCAAACACGTCGCCGTCGATATCGAAAATGTAGGGGGATGTATGTGTCATTACTTTTCCGTATGGTGGTCGGGTGGGCATTTTGCCTTGCACAGGGCCGCTTTTTCAAGGGTGAAGATAAAGGTGTGATCAAACTACATCACAGTCACGACTGGCAGGTATCGCCGAAAGAGGCGATAGCCATACAGCAGCAGTTGCGTGGGCTGGTACGGATTGGCGATGAGTTCTCTGTGCCGCGACGTATCGCCGGGGTCGATGTCGGATTTGAGGACGCTAATCGTACTACCCGTGCCGCGGTGGTGGTGCTCGATTTCCCATCGCTACAGTTGGTGGAGTATGCCATTGCCCGGCTGCCGACCTCCTTCCCCTATGTACCGGGTTTACTTTCATTTCGTGAGGTGCCGGCGGTGTTGGCGGCATTAGAACGGTTGGCGGTATTGCCGGATATGCTGCTGTGTGATGGTCAGGGGATCGCCCATCCGCGTCGTCTTGGTATCGCCAGCCACCTCGGGGTGTTGCTGGACTTGCCCACCATAGGTGTCGCCAAGTCGCGCCTTATCGGTGAGTATGTGGAGCCGGGGGAGGAGAAGGGAAGTTGGGAAGCACTGCGTGATGGAGATGAGGTGCTGGGTTGTGTGCTGCGTACCCGCGCTCGGGTCAAGCCGCTCTATATCTCGCCGGGGCACCGGGTGAGTATCGATTCGGCACGTGAGTTGGTATTGGCCTGTACTACCCGTTACCGCCTTCCCGAAACCACTCGCTGGGCGCATCGTCTGGCCTCCGGACCTGAGCCTTTATAGTTAAGTCCGGGCTGGCTGGCTTCTTGGCCTTGGCACGACAAAAGTCTTACAATTGTGATAACACAGGCTCTGCTACGGCAGTGCGTCCATAACAGCAAGAATAAAGGGGATTCTGATGAACCTGGAAAAGGTGATCTTCGGATTTTTTATCGTTTTGGCACTAACCCTCAATTTCGGTTTCTTTATCGGTGATTTTGATAATCCTGCCCATCACAATGTTTATGAGCTGTTCGCTGCTATTGTCATTAATCTTATCGCTACCGTGCTCAAGTTTGGTGATCGTACACAAATGGGGGCGGTGTTATTAGCCACCTCTCTGGTGGCAGATCTACAGCTGATCATTGCCGCTATCGTATGGGGCTATGCCGAGCATATCGCCAAGACAGGTATGGACCCCAGCGTGATGGGTAGTATTGTTTCGCTCTCTGGTGGTGCGCTGTTAGCCAATATTACCTCGGTGGTGCTGTTGATTATTGAAACGGTCAACCTTCGCCGCTAATCGGCGAGAGGGCACGGTATGAATCAGGTGATCTTCCTTATCTTGCGGCGCATGCGCGCGCCGCTGGCCGTGCTGATCGTCGCCTATGCTATCTCCATTCTCGGGTTGGTGTTGATCCCGGGTACTGATGCCGACGGCAATCCCTGGCGCATGGATTTCTTCCACGCCTTCTACTTCGTTAGTTACATGGCAACCACTATCGGCTTTGGCGAGCTGCCATACGCCTTCAATGAAGCACAGCGCATGTGGACAGTGTTTGCGGTCTACCTCACGGTAATCAGCTGGCTCTATGCCATTGGTAAGATCCTCTCATTGGTTCAGGACGGCGCCTTTAAACAAGCGGTGGTAGAGCAGGCATTTGCCCGTGGTGTACGCCACATGGCGGAGCCCTTTTACATTGTCTGTGGTTACGGTGATACCGGTAGTCTGCTGGTGCGCTCAATGGTGCAGCGCAATATGCGTGCCGTGGTGGTTGATATCAGTCCTGAGCGAATCAATGAACTGGAGCTGGAAGATCTGGATCTGTTTGTGCCGGGACTCTGTGCAGATGCCTCGTTTTCACTGACGCTGAATGAGGCGGGACTGCTGCATAAACACTGTGTCGGTGTTGTGGCGTTAACCGATAGTGATCCGGTGAATCTCAAGATCGCGATTACCACCAAGCTACTCCATCCCGGAATCAAGGTGATTTGCCGTGCCGAGACCCACGATGCCGAGGCAAATATGGCCTCCTTTGGCACGGATCGCATTATCAATCCCTACGATACCTTTGCCCATCGTCTGGCATTGGCGCTGCATTCGCCGGGTACCCACCTGCTTTATGAGTGGTTTACCAGCGTACCGGAGACCGAATTACCCGCACCCTTATATCCGCCGCACGGTACCTGGATACTGTGTGGCTACGGTCGCTTAGGCAAGGCGATGAAGACCAACCTGGATCGGGAGGGGGTCTCTACGGTGATTATTGAAGCGGACCCTGAGGGGACCGGCTGTAGTGATTTCTGTGTGCTGGGCCGTGGTACCGAGGCCGATACCCTTGGCATCGCCGGGGTCGAGCAGGCGGTAGGCATCGTCGCCGGTACCGATAATGATGCCAATAACCTCTCTATCGCTATGACGGCGGCGCACCTTAACCCCGATATCTTCATGGTGGCGCGGCAGAACAAGTGTGACAACGATGATATATTTCAGGCGGCACTGCTCGATCTGGTCATGCAGCGTAGCGAGATTATTGCCCGCGATATCCTTGCCCTGTTGACCACACCGCTACTGGATCGGTTTCTGCGTTTGATCCTGAACGAGAGTAATGAGTGGGCCAATGAGCAGGTGAGTCGTCTCATTGCAGTAACCGGTGATCGGGTACCTGATGTCTGGTCTTTTCATGTGGATGAGAGTGATGCCCCTGCATTAATACCGGAATTGGCCCAGGGGGAGCAAATATTGTTGGGAGATGTACTGCGTGACCCGCGTGATCGTGAGCAGTCCCTTGATTGTTTGTCACTATTATTGGTCAGAAGAAACCATGAGGCGCTGCTCTTCCCTGGTGATGAGGTACAGCTGGAGCCGGGTGATGAGATCCTGTTTAGTGGTAAAGGTTGGGTGATGGAGCGGATGAAGTGGTCGCTGCAAAATCACAATGCACTACGCTACGTGCAGACGGGAGAGGAACATGCCTCCGGTTATATCTGGCAGTGGCTGTTCGGGAAGATGCTATAAGTTGAATAAGTAAAAGAACAAATTGGGTAAATATGAAAAGGGCCGTTAATTCGGCCCTTATTGTTTATGAATAGGTTGGCATATAGAGGGGGTAGAGTGTGCCCTCCTCTTTCTGGATCCGTTGTACCAGAACCTTGCCAATAGTGGCAAAGTCTGTTGCAAAGTGATCTGCCAGATCCTCATCTACACCAATGGTTTCATATTTTCTCAAGAAGCCAATGGCCACCTTGGCAATTTCGTCCATCTCCTTACGGAAGCCATGAATCAATTCGCTACTGGTAGGGTCTGCGACAAGGGCGTGCTGAAGGTAGATGTAGAGTCTGACGTTTTCTGTCAGCAGGTGGGCATTCAACCCACTCTTGAAAGTCGTTAACATCGATGAGACATCAGCATAACGTTTTTCCTTAAAGGCCTTGTCGATATCTCCATAGAGGCCCAACAGTGTTTGATGGTCGCTTTTAAGAGAGTCGACAAGATCTGGTGAGTAGCGGATCTCTGTTCCGGGTGCAGTGTGAACCTCTTGCTGTGGTGTAACGGTATCGACAGTGTTGCTTGTAGACTTTTTTCTAAATAGACCAAACATAGTATTTATTTACCTCCGTTGTATATTTTTTATTTACTGCTGTTCATTATCTAGACCAAGTGGGTAGTATGCAATAGCTGTCTTTCAGTGTCCCGTCTGGTCCAGACGGTAACCGTATTGATAGATCGCACTAAGTTGCCAGCCGTTTTCCTCTGTAAGTGCCAGTTTTTTTCGCAGGCGACTAATGTGAGTGTCGACGGTACGTGTCTGCCCGGTGCTGGCGTGCCCCCAGACATGCCCTAACAGTTCGCTACGTGAGAGTAGTTTGCCACAATTCTCCAGCAGGTAGCAGGCAAGAGAGAACTCTTTTTGTGTTAAATCAATACTCTTGCCGTGCAGGGTAATTTCATGGCGCTGATTATCGACTTGAATATTCCCATAGCTATGTTTTTTTAATGTCCGGTTGGAATCGGCTGTGCGGCGTGCCAGTGCGTCGATACGTGCAAGTAATTCCTGTTTGCGAGCAGGTTTGACCAGATAGTCGTCAGCCCCCGTGTTGAGGGCCAGCACTATGTCCTCTTCGGTATCGTGGGTGGTGATGAAGAGGACGGGCGTGTTGTCCTGAAGCTCAGTGCGCAGCCATGTGAGTAGCTCAATGCCATTCATCCCAGGCAGTTCCCAGTCTAAGAGGAGCATTTGGTGGTCGTTGCGTTGAGCTTTTTCAGTGAACTCGTTACCACTATCGAAACAGCTGCAGTGATGCCCTGCTTCCTCTATCCAGTTTCTCAGGGCTGTTCTTTGCAGCCAATCGTCTTCAATGATGGCGATATTCAATAATACGCTTCCTGTGCCTGTTAATTGTTGCTTCTCAATACTGACGCTATATCTTAATTATGGCAAGTGCCTGGAATGGTGGGGTGAGGGAGCTTGATTGTTGTGCGATCAAAACTCCAGTGAGAGCGTTGTCCGGTAGCTGACATCCTCTTTTTCCACACCGAGTGGTGGGCGGTTGTCTAAACGGTAGTCGACCGAAATGATGAGTGAGGTTGTGTCGTTTACCTTAACCTTCATTGCGGCCTGCTCCATTAGCCGGTAATCGTCCGTATCATCGAGTGCGGGTTGGTAGTAGGTGGTACTAACCAGGGTGGTGTTATCGCTGGCCGGGTACTTGAGAACCAGATAGCTGTTGAGGCGCCACAGTGATTCGTTGCCACCATCGGCAAAGCTGTCATCGATGCGCTCTTCACTATAGTAGGCACCCAGGCCCAGATAGGCCTCGCTCTTCTCGGCATGCGGCAAAAGGGAGAGGCGGACACCACCGCCCAGCAGGCCACGATACTCGAGACGGGCGAACTTGTCGTACTCGGTCTGAGCATAGCCCTCTGCCGTAACAATGGGGGTAAGCCTGCGCATATGGCGGGCATGCAGAAACCCCTTTTCGGTATTTTTCACGTCGTTACTCTCACCCTGGCTGCCACTGAGCAGCAGGTAGTTGGTGACGCTGTCCTTATGCCACTGCAGGCGTGCCCCCAGGTTGTACTCCTGTTTGTCGGTGTTACCAGAACTGCCGCTCAGGGATAGCTCTAGCTGGGTGCTAAAGCCCGGCTTCGGTTCACCGGTGTGCAGCTCCTCCATGTTGACGATGGCGTGAGATGCACCGGTGAACAGGATGGCCGTAGCGGCGAGTATGAGTTTGCGGTAAGTCATATTGGGTGTAATGGTTCGTTGCTATATGGACGTGAGTTTAACCGTTGTCATCGCGTGAAGCCTGGCGCAGAACCCAGTCGAGCCCGTGGGTAGTCAGGAGTCGTCTCAATGTGCCGAAGAGGTAGGTGGGGAAGGTAACGTAGTAGCGGGCACGCGGGCGTTTTGCCTCCAGGGCGTGAATCACCTTCTTGAGTACCGCCTCGGGCGGCAGGGTGAAGGGAACGGCGGGTCCTTCCTTGGTAAGGCGGTTTTCCATGTTCTGGTAGGTATCGCGGAAGACGCTTTTCTCCTTGTCGATATGCTCACGGTACTTGGCAAAGGAATTGGCCCGAAAACGACTCTCGACGGGACCGGGTTCGATTAGTGAGACATGAATATCGGTATCGTGTAGCTCCAGTCGCAGGGTGTCGCTTAATCCCTCCAGCGCATATTTACTGCTGTTATAGGCCCCGCGAAAGGGCAGGCTGATGATGCCCAGCACCGAGCTGTTCTGAATGATACGCCCATGCCCCTGACGGCGCATCACCGGTAGCAGCTTGCAGGTCAGCTCGTGGGTACCGAAGAGGTTGGTTTCAAACTGTTCACGCAATACATCGCGGCTTAAGTCCTCCACCGCGCCGGGCTGCCCGTAGGCGGCGTTATTGAACAACGCATCGAGTGTGCCGCCGGTGCGCTGTAATACCTCTTCCACCGCGTTGTTTATCGAGTTGCTATCGGCAAGATCCAGTTGCAATGCCTCCAGTCCCCGTTGCTGTAACATCTCCACGTCTTCTGTTTTACGTGCGCTGGCAAAGACGCGATAGCCGCGACTCTTTAGCCCCTCGGCGACACAAAGACCTATTCCGCTGGAACAGCCGCTGATAAGAATCGTTTTTTCTTGCATGATTATCGTTGCTTAATGGTTTAGAGGCGCTAGGGTAGCACTGGTCAGATGGTGGCGAAACCGGTGGAGAGATAATGAAAAATCACCTCCTCTGACTTTAGTGATGTTGATGTCGGCCAGCGCATGGGTCGAAGAGCTTAGCTGGCATAAATTGTAGTAACTCAAACTTAACCCGGCAGACTGAAAAAACAGCATGTTATAAAATCTGACAGAAGCCCTGATGATACGATAAGCGCAAACAGGCGAATGGTGGTTGGCCTATTCAATCTTTTATCGCCATGCGACATCAAACCTGTGCCTTACCTCAGAATCACCTTGTTGTAGGAGCGCTTTCTAGCGCGATTTTATTAAACATCGCGGCAGAGCCGCTCCCACAGTCGTGCACTATGCTGCTAGATTACTGTGCCGTTTATGACAATCGGGCTGGGAAGTTGTAGGAGCGCTTCGAGCGCGATCAGCATTTCAAAATAAGCTTATTTAGGCCAGCAGCACCGCAACGATACCGGTAATGAAGATACCGTCGAAGGTACCTGCCCCACCGATAGCGGCGAAGGGCGGCCCCATTTCACGAATATCCTTTAGTCTCAATATATCCGCCCCTATTAACACCCCCATAGTGCCGCCGATGTAGGCCAGTGGTGCGCTGACATCCGGATTAAGGGCGACCGCGATCAGAGCGGCGCTTAGTGGTGCCACCAGTATCGGCATGCCAATACCCAGGCCGTGAACCGGACGGCTGAAGAGGTAGCTAATGAGGGTGACGAAGGCGATCGCCTGTAGTGCCTGTAGCAGTGTTACCCCGGTGTTGTTGAGCAGGTAGAGTGAGAAGGCGATAGGGATCAGACAGCCGCCCATATTGACCGCTACCAGGGTATGGCTGCTGCTGTGTGGCATCGGCAGAAAAGGAAATAGTGGCGGCGGTGGTGGCGGTGCCCCCTCCGGTCTTCGGCTGCGCATGCGAAATAGCGGCAGGTTGACCACGCTGCCGAACAGAGAAGTAATAAGCAACAGGTAGGCTGCATTGGGCGAGAGCCCCAGTTTGTGGAAGGCGATGGTGAGCAGGCCAACCTGGATAAAAGCAATGAGAAACGCAATGGCGAAGAGAAATAGAAATAGCTTCTGGCGTGAGGGTGTTGCCACCGTGTTACTCCCGCAATACCGATGCCAGAAGGGGGGCCAGAGAGATGGCGTTGCTGGCGTGCCCGATACTGTCACAGCTCCAGATATGGCTAATACCCGCATCGTGTAGTGCCTGTGTCACCTCATCGGCGAACAGGGCGTGGGTGACCAGGCAATGGATGGTTCCTGCCCCCTGTTTTTTTAGCTGTCTGGTGACATTAATAAGGGTCCGCCCAGTGCTGATCATATCGTCCACCAGGATCACTTCATGTTGGTGATAATCGTGTTCGGGTAGTTTGATCACCACCTCACGATCCCCCAGCCGCTGCTTGGACGCAATGGCATAATCCAGCCCTGCCGGATCAGCGATGGCACGCACCCACTGCTCCGATTCACCATCGGGTCCGACCAGCATCGGATGCTCGGTATTGGCAGCGAGAAATTTCCCCATTAGTGCGGCGCTTTGCAGGCTAATGGCTTCGATGTTTGGCAGCGCCTGTGACAGATCATTAATGCGGTGCAGGTGCGGGTCGACCGTGATCACCTTGTCGAACAGTCCGGCGAGAAACGGTCCAATGATCTGCTGACTTACCGCCTCGCCCGGGTGAAACGCAATGTCCTGGCGCATGTAACAGAGATAGGGGGCGACCAGGGTTAGCCTTTTTACTCCCTGCTTACGCGCTGTCTGTGCAGTGAGCAACAGTTCGATCAGTTTCGCATTTGGCTGATCCAGGCTGCGGCAGATGATCACCTCTTCAGAAAGATTCGACGGCAGGGTCACCTTGCTTTCACCATCGGGAAAGCGGTGCACCTCGACCAGTGAAAAATTGAGGCCCAGTTTCTGTGCCAGTGCTTCACCTTGCGGTTGGTAATCGGTAAATCCGAGAACAAGCATGGTTAAAACTCCATGTAGGTCTTGCTGAGTTCTTCCGCCTCGCCGATGCGATAGCCGCTGCCACTGTCGGTCAGCACTTTTGCAAAGTTGTAATCTGATTTGTATTCGGCATGTACCCGGTAGAGGGCTTCGTCCTTTGCGACCACATCGCCGAGTTTTTTTAGCAGGTCGACGCCGGCTCCCTTGTCGATGGGAGCGCCGGCCAGTCGGGCTACCTTGGCGAGGTGAAAGTTGTCGATTTCCACCACCACGCCGGCATGTTCGGCGCACACCTCGTAGTTGAGTGCACCGATGATTGGCGACTCACTTTGCGGCCCCTGGGCGGCGATGATCGACTCCATTTTTTTGAGTGCACGTCCCGAATCGAGGATGTCGCGTGCAATGGTGTAGCCGTAGCCACCACGTACGTCCGGGTCGAACTCGAGAATTCGTCCAGCCAGGCGTAATGACTTTTGTCGCAAATCGGAGGGGGCGTCGGTCTCATTACGCAATACCGCCATTACATCGCGCGCCTCCAGCACCGGGCCGATGCCATTGCCCACCGGCTGTGCACCGTCGGTGATGATTACCTCCAGGTGGATGCCCATGCGATCACCGACAAACTCAAACAATTTACGCAACTGAAGCGCCTCACGCATATGGCGCACCTTGGCGCTGGGGCCGACCGGGATGTCGATCAACAGGTGAGTGGAACCGGCGGCCAGTTTCTTTGAGAGAATCGAGGCGACCATCTGTCCCTGTGAATCGATGCCAAGGGGGCGCTCTACCGAGATCAGAATATCGTCCGCCGGGGCAAGTCTGGCAGTGCCGCCCCAGGCGAGACAGGCTCGCTCCATGCGTACGATGGAATGAAGTTGGTCAGGATTCAGGTCAACCTTGCACAACACCTCCATGGTGTCGGCGGTACCGGCGGGTGAGGTGATGGCGCGGCTTGATGTCTTGGCCATCAGCATGCCGTGGGCGGCAACAATGGGTACTACCAGCATGGTGGTGCGGTTGCCAGGGATACCGCCGATGCAGTGTTTGTCCACCACCAGCGGCTCGTGCCAGTCGAGGCGTTCACCCGACTCGGTCATTGCCCGGGTCAGGTGCAGGATCTCCTCGCGATCCAGCCCGGTCTGCCCTGAGGCGACAAGAAAGGCCGCCATCTCCATCTTTGAGTAGCGGTTGCTCACGATATCGTGGGTGATCGCCTCAAAGTCGCTTAGCTCCAGGCGCTCCCCGGCAATCTTGCGCCGCACCGCATCCATTGAGGGTGGCGCCTCTGCCTGCGCTACCCGTACCTGCTCCCCTTCGACCAGTCCCAGCTGTTCGAAGGCCTGTTCCGAGAGACCCAGCTCGCAGGGCTGTACGATGGTTTCATCATCCACCACGTTAAGTACCGCGTAGATACAGTTGCCATTGGCGGAGACCTCCACCTTGGTCAGTGCCTGAAAGCCCTCGACGCGATAAAATTCGCAGTCGCGGTGCATATAGGCCACGTTCTCCTTATAGGTGTCGATGGCAATGCGCCGCAGCTGCAGGTGTTCATTACTCTTTTCGCTTTTATTCTCCATGGGAAAACGTTAGCACACCTGGCCGTGGCGGGGGAGTTTTGCTGTTGGGGCGCCCAGGGAAGAGGGATGTGCAAGTTTTAGTGGCGATGCCCCCTGCATCTCTCACCTCGGCATAACGGGCGGAGAGTGGTTAGGTGGTTTTCGTATTACTGAGTAGTGATTCAGGACGCTCTATCGCACGTATTCCGATGAGGTGTGCCGACCACTCTGGCAGGGCCGCGACTACCGCGACCAGTAACGCTGCGAAGTAGGTAATGGACTGTATCAATAGCACGCCGATCCAGAACAGGGTGTCAGCGGATTCTACCCCATGAAAAAGAATGACGCCGTAGACGGCCAGCCAGAGGGCGATGAGAAACAGTACCTCTTCACGTGCCGAGGCGATGGCCGACCACAACCCTGTTTGTCCGGCATGCTTGGGGGTGCGAATAAAGGGCATCCCCCTGGTGAAGATCCCCTGCAGAATAGCGCGTGAAATGGTGTGCGCCAGGGCGAGTCCTGCCAGCCCGCCGAACAGGGTTTGCAGTGTGGAGGCCCCGATCCGGCTTTTATAGATATAGATGAGCTTGGCCGTCTTGAAGAGAAACAGTGCCACTGGCAATAGAGAGAACAGCAGCATCGGCGGGTCAATTCGTGTTGGTGCCCAGATCATCGCCAGTGACCAGCCAAGCGCCGCAAGGTTAAAGAGCAGATTGAAACCGTCGGCCAGCCACGGCAACCAGCCGGCGACAAAATGGTAGCGCTGCCCCGCACTGAGGCGGGTGTCGCGCAGACTAAATAGACCGCGTGCATGATGTTTGAGGATCTGCACCGCGCCATAGGCCCAGCGGAAACGCTGCTTTTTGTAATCGATAAAGGTGTCAGGCATCACCCCGCGACCATAACTGTGCGGGATATAGTGCGCCTCATAGCCCTGCTCGAAGATGCGCAGACCCAACTCGGCATCCTCGGTGATGCACCACTCAGCCCAGCCACCGACCTGCTCCAGTACCTGTTTGCGAACCATGGTCATGGTGCCGTGCTGGATGATCGCATTACGCTCATTGCGGGTCATCATGCCGATGTAGAAGAAGCCTGCATACTCGCTGTAACACATCGCCTTAAAGGCGTTCTGACAGCCATCAGAGTAGTCCTGTGGTGCCTGGACAATCGCCACCTTGGGATCGCTAAACTGCGGCATCAGGTCATGCAGCCAACGTGGATCGACAATATAGTCACTGTCGATGACCGCGACGATCTCTGCCTGCGCAGAGGTCTGCTGCAGGCCGAAGTTCAGTGCCCCGGCCTTGAAGCCCGCCAGCGGCTCTTTATGGAAGAAACGGAAGCGTTCACCAAGTTTTTCGCAGTGTGCCTCTACCGGCTGCCATACCGCGGGGTCTTTGGTGTTGTTGTCGATCAGCAACACCTCGTAGTTGGGGTAGTCGAGCCGCGCCAGGGCGTTGAGGGTGCGTTTGAGCATAGCCGGCGGTTCGTTATAGGCCGGGACATGGATGGAGACCATGGGGAGTTCGCCCTCTGGCAGTGGCTCCATCTTCATGTAACGCCGTCGCTCACCTATCCACAACGCCTCTGCCCACTCGTGGGCCTCGGTCAGGAGTACCAGTAAAATTCCCACCATTCCTACCACCATCAGCAGGCCGATGATGATGCTGCCCACACTCTGGTAGAGGGAGCTGTATTCGTAGATGATCCAGACAATCGCGGTGGCCGCCAGGTAGCTGACAATGGCGAGGAAACTGCGGCCATGACCACGTAGACTTTTACTGTCGATCAGTAGCAGGCCAAAGGTGATGACAGCGAGAACCACGGAGATCCCGGCCAGTAGCTGCCACTGAGGCACCGGTACAATGGGCTGGGTAAACTCAAATTTGGGATTTCGTTTGACATCATAAACCCCCCAGTAGGCCCCCACTGCCCCTTCAATATCGGCCTTCCACGGCTGGTCAAAGGCCTCCATCAAATAGTAAATGTAACCTTGCTCGGGAACGCGGGCCAGAAAATGGCGCAGGAAGGTGGCCTCGTTGGCCACCGAGGCGACGGCAGGGCCGCGATCTCGTCCGTGACTGGGCCAGCCCACCTCGGAGATAATGACCGGCTTGCCCGGATAGGCATTCTGCAGCCCCTGCAGCTCACTGAAGACGTAATCAACGGCCTCATGTACCTCTTTGCCCTGCCAGTAGGGGAGGATCTGCAGGGCGATAAAGTCGACATGTTCGACCAGTTCCGGGTTGGCGTGCCAGACACCGGCGGGCTCTGCGGTGCTGACCGGTACCCCCAGTTCCAGGCGGGCCTGATCCAGAAAGTTGATCAGATCATCGTAGTCCAGGATACCCTGATACTGGGTCTCGTTACCGACAATGGCGCGCACCACATTGGGGTTGTTTTTTGCAGTTTCGAGAAAGTCTGGAAACTCTGTGCTGTTGCGCTCCTCATCATAGCTCAGGTAGGCACCGAGGCAGACATTGATGTTATGCTCTCGCGCCAGACGTGGGATCTCTGCCAGTGAATCTTCCACGCTGTAGGTGCGAATAGCGGTTACCTTGCCCGAGAGTAGTGTCAGATCACTATCGATTTGCTCCAGGCTGGGATAGAGCTGTTCGCGCGGATCCTGTCCGGCCTGATAAGGAGAGTAGGCAAAGCCGGTAACACGTTCGGGCCAGTCGGGCAGGGGTTGCGGACGATTAATATAGGCCCACAGGCTTACACTGATGATAGTCACGGCTATGCCGATGACCCAGTTGGTCAAACGAAACATGGATATTCAGGTCCCAAGCGATAAGTAGGCCGCCTACCGCTGCGTTGCTTAGGCAACACAATCGTTCAATTTTTTACAGAAAACGGCGTCGGCATTATACCCGAACATTGTGTTAGAAATATTAACTGCGTCTCAAAATTATGACGCCTGACAGATTTTAATAACGGCTATGCATCTTCGAATCATTTCTCTACTTCGCCACCATGCACTCTGGCATGTCGTATTATTGTCCCTGCTCCTTAGCGCTTATATGCTGCTGGCCGAGTATCTGGGTGGTTTTGTCGCCAGCTACGCGCCATCGCTGTGGCTGGAGGTGATGCTGGCGCTCTATCTGTATGGTATTGGCTATGCCGTGTTGCGCCCTTCACGCTGGCGCAGTTATCTGGCTGGCGTTCCCCTGCTGTTGCTCTATTTGACCAGTGATATCTTCTACCTCGCCTTCGGCAAGGTCTTCAAGGTGATCAATCTGCAGGAGTTACCCGAGTTGCTTGAGATTTTACCGCTGAGTTACAGCGTGCCCCTGGCCATTTTGCTACTGCTACCCGTCATCCTCCTGCTCGTTCATGTTGTGTGGCGGCCACACCGCCATGCACTGCTCACGGCCTCGCCACTCCTGACCATTGTGTTGCTGCTCTACAGCACTCCGGGGTCAGTGGCGCAGATGCTAAGCGGTGCCGGTAGCGTGCCGGTGAAGTATTCCGATGCCAAAAGCGTAGAGCGAAACGGACGCCTGACCATGATGCTCTACCGTGAGGCGCAAAGGTTGATAGCCGTTGATGAGCTTGCCCCGTATCGTGATCGCAAGGGCTATCAGCAACACATCAACAGGCTGTTGCAGCCGCTGCAACAACAGGTATCAAGGCGCAATGTGCATCTTGTTGTACTGGAGAGTTTCCTCGACCCGCGCCTCTTTACCCGCCTTGAGTTCTCCACGCCGCCGGTACACCCTGACTTTGAGGCGCTGTTCGGTGAACAGCTGGGCCTCTCGCTGTCGCCGGTCTTCGGTGGTGCCACGGCACAGGCCGAGTTTGAGATCCTCTGTGGCGTGCCGGCGCTGGAGCGACTCTCCAGCGTTGAATTCAATGTCTTTAATGGCTCGCCTGCGCTCTGCCTGCCGGGGCAGCTGGCCAGCCTGGGTTATCACAGCAGTGCCAGTAACACCTACAAACCCAACTTTTTCAATGCAGCCGCGGCCTACCAGGGGGCAGGTTTCTCTGCCAGCTATTTCCCCAAAGAGTTTGCCCCGGCAGCGGAAAGTTATCTGCAGTTCGGAGAGCCGGGCGTGGAGGAGTACCTGTTTGATCAAAAACTCTTTGAGCAGAATCTGGAGTATGTGGAGAAACACCTGCGAGAGCATCCGGAAAAGCCGCTGTTCAATTACATGCTCACCATCTATGGCCATACGCCGCATCTGCTCGATCCGCAGAGTCGCCCCGAGCGCATTGAACTCATCTCCGATTATTCGGATGATCATCTAAGCCGTGCCACCAACCAGTTTTATTATCGCACCGAGGCTATAGCCAATTACGTGAATCGTCTGGTGAGTCTTGACCCTGAGAGCCTTATTGTCCTCATTTCCGATCACGTACCGCCGCTGCGTAACGGGCCTAATACCTATGAGGCACTGGCCTATCTTGGTGGTGTTGAGAATGCCTATTATCACAATCGACTTGCCATTATCGATAAAGGAGAACCCCGGGTCTGGCCGTTAATTCATCACCACGAAATACCCGCCCTGGTGTTAAATAATCTTAGCAAAGGGGCGTACTGCCAGAGATGGGGATGTTCATTTACGGGCAATGCTGAAACCAGCAACGAAGAGGAACGGTTGAACGCCTATTTGTTGTTAATGGCACACGCTTCTGAATAGAGCATAATTTGTTGTGATTTGCAGATAGGCCTTAGTCGGTTACATAGATGCAGTTGTCATTGGCGGAGACCTCCACCTTGGTCAGAGCCTGAAAGCCCTCAACGCGATAAAACTCACAGTCGCGATGCATATAGGCCACGTTCTCCTTATAGGTATCGATGGCGATGCGGCGCAGTTGCAGGTGCTCGTTGGTCTTTGTTTTGCTCATAAGAGGACGTTACCACAGCCCCGGGGATAGAGGAAAAGCACAGTATGATTCGCTCAGGTTGTGCAATGTTGACAAGGGGGGCGTGGATATCGCACATTGAGTGTTTGGTCGTCTCTGCGTCCTTTATATTGCCCCCACCAACTCTGTTCATGGAGTGAGCACTTGGCACACACAACAAGAATTTATCAGCTACATCACCTGTTCAAGTGCGGTCCCCCCGTTGGTCTGAAACAGTTGATGGAACGCTTTGAGGTATCGAAGGCGACGATTAAGCGGGATATCGATCTGTTACGCGATCAACTGGGGGCGCCGCTGGTCTACGACCGCGAGGTTAACGGTTATCACTACGAGCGCGATGCACCGGAGTTTGAGCTTCCCGGCCTCTGGTTCAATGAGAGTGAACTATTTGCCCTGCTCTCCACGGAGCAACTTCTTGAGTCGGTGCAGCCCGGACTGCTGGCACCGCATATCGGGCCCTTAAAGGCGCGGATCCATCAATTGCTCTCCAGAACCGGCCACGATAGTCGTGACGTCTCATCAAAGATCATCCTGCAGCCCATCGGCAAGCGCCAGGTGGATGACAAGCTCTTCGGGGTGATCGCAGGGGCCCTGTTGGACGGCCTGGTGATTAATGTGGAGTACCATGGACGTGTCCGCGGCGAAAAAACCGAGCGCCGTCTCCACCCGGTCAGGATGCTCTACTACCGCGACAACTGGTACCTCATCGCCTGGTGTGAAAAGGCCCAGGCACTGCGCACCTTCTCCCTCGAACGTATCAGGCAACCAGTGGTCACCAACAAGGTGGCGCAACGCATTGATGATGAAAAACTCAATACACATCTGCATGGTGGATTCGGCATCTTTGCCGGTGCGGTAACCGACTGGGCCGTATTACGCTTCTCACCGCGCATGGCACGCTGGGTCGCCGATGAGCAGTGGCACCCGGAGCAGGTATGCCATTGGCGCGATGATCACTACGAACTCCACATCCCCTATACCAATCCCACCGAATTGATGATGGACATCCTCAAGTATGGTTCCGATGTTGAAGTGATTGCCCCGGCGGCGCTCAGACAGCTTGTCATCGAACGGATAGAGGCGTCGTTACAACGGTATCGATAAACGAAAAGGGGCGGGCTCACTATATGAGCCACCCATCCGTTAAGCTCAACGACTCAAGAAAGTAAAAGGAGCGGTACGATGTTAAGGCGTGGATTTCTGAAGGGACTGCTGGGGCTTGCAGGCTTGCCCGTCGCCGCAGGCCTGGCGGCGAAAGAGCCCAAACGGGCACTTATCCAAACCTCACCCGTTGCCGGTTTTCAGTACCACCAAGGTGAAAAACTGTGGCCGCAATTGTGTGAGGGAATGCCGCTGGAGCTGATGCGTGAGGCACATAATCGCCACGATCAGCGGGCCGTTGCCATCTACTGCCAGGGCGAGCAGCTCGGCTACCTGCCGCGCAGCGAAAACCAGGCAGTCAGCACTATGCTGGGTAGTGGTCTGTCGTTACCGGCGCAGATCAGCAGGCTGCGACTTGATGCCAATCCCTGGCAGCGCATCAAGTTAAAAATTTACCTTGAGGTATAGCATGGGTATTTTTAGCCTCCTCATCCTCTCCTGCGCCATCGGTTCATGGAGCGATAGTGCGATGATGGGAATCGGAGTTTTTATCGTCGGTTACATCGTCTTCACCCCGGCGGGGGCGGTTGTAGAGCAGAAAAGAGGCAGTTCATTCGGCTCACTACTTCTATGTGCTGTTGGCGTGGCATGGTTGCTGGGGAGTGACGATGAATAATAAAGAGCAGAAACTACCGATTTATTACGATTATTGGGGTAAAACTGCCGAGGATGGGGGTTACCATCTATTGCCTTACCACTGCCTGGATGTGGCGGCAGTGGGGGCAAGCTGGTGGCAGCGTGATCCGGTGATCCGTCGTTTGTTCGTGAACGCAACGGGACAGAATGAGGCAACCTGTCTGGCATGGCTCCTCTTCTTCCTTGCCTTGCACGATCTGGGGAAGATTGATATCCGGTTTCAGTTAAAAGCATCTGATGTGCTTAGTAAAATCCGACCGAACTTTGATCTGGAGTCTGTGGAACCTGATACCAAGTACTACCATGGGCCATCGGGATGGGAGTGGTTTGTCAGAGATTCAGGCGTTCTTGGGATTAAGGAGGGTGAACTACCTCGCTGGGGTGAATGGATGCGTGCCGTTTGTGGCCACCATGGTTCGCTGTCGCTGGGGGAGCCTTTTTCATGCCCTGAGGCTGAGGATGAGGTGGTTGCTTTCGATGCCATGGCAAGAACGGAATTGCTCCATGATCTCGCGGATCTTTTCCTCACCCCTGAGGGTCTATCCATGACCGCCCCACCGCCGCCAGCCCCGGATATGTTGGCAGGTTTCTGCTCCGTAAGTGACTGGATAGGTTCCAACCAGCAACATTTCGAACCTGTCGCTAAAGAGCTAACTTTGGCTACATACCTGTCGCTGGCACAGCAGCGTGCCGCTGCGGCACTGGATGAGAGTGGTGTCTTTGAGGTGTCGCTTCAGCATGGTGGTATGGAGGTTCTCTATCCTGATCCTGATTACCGGCCACGCCAGGTGCAGACAGTGATAGATGAACTACCTATAGAACCCGGATTGACGTTAATTGAGGCACCCACCGGTTCAGGTAAAACGGAGGCAGCTCTGGCCTATGCCTCGCGTCTTCTGGCCGCCGGACTGGCCGATTCAGTGATCTTTGCGCTACCAACCCAGGCCACGGCTAATGCCATGTTCACGCGGTTGAATAAGGTGGCACACAGACTCTTTCCTGCTGGTTCTAATCTTCTCCTTGCCCACGGCAGGGCAAAATATAACACAGCGTTTTCTGCCCTGAAGGCGTCGCTACGTCCTACAGCCCAGGGAAGGGAGGAGGCGGCGGTGCAGTGTGTCGAGTGGCTATCTGCCAGCCGCAAACGTGTCTTTCTCGGGCAGCTGGGTGTTTGTACTATCGATCAGGTCTTTCTCTCGGTTCTCCCTGTACGACACCAGTTCGTGCGTGCCTTTGGTGTCAGAAAGTCGGTACTGATCATCGATGAGGTGCATGCCTATGATGCCTATATGTACGGGCTGCTGGAGAATGTTTTGAGCGGACAGCGTCTGGCGGGTGGTACGGCCATCCTGCTATCGGCCACGCTTCCCGCCTGGCAGAAACGGATCCTGCTGGGTGAAGACGAGGATGAACCACAGGTGCAGCAAGAGCCCTATCCGATGATTACGCACGTATCACATCGGGGCACCAGGCAAAGTCTGGTGCCGGACGAAGCGAATCAACCGCACCTGCACACTGTGGCGGTTGACTGCTGGAACTCCATAGACCTTCTTCCCACCACCGAGCAGCGCAAGGAAATTATTGCTGCGGCCAGCCAGGGTGCCCTGGTCGGCATTGTCTGCAATTTGGTGGCCGATGCGCAGCAACTGGCAGCACAGCTCAGGACGGAGGTTGAAGGGCAGAGTGAGGCTATCGTCGTTGACCTCTTTCATGCCCGCTACCGCTTCAAGGATCGTCAGTCGAAAGAAGAGGCGGTGATGGAGTATTACGGTAAGGAGGCGAAACGTCAGCAAGGGCGCATCCTTGTTGCGACCCAGGTTATCGAGCAGAGCCTGGACCTCGACTTTGACTGGCTGATCTCACAGCTCTGCCCGGTTGACCTACTGTTTCAGCGTATCGGCAGACTCCATCGTCATCCGAGGGATAATCGCCCCGCCGCATTCACTGAGGCCCGATGTACGGTTCTTGCACCCTCCGACGGCGACTATCTACTGCACAAGGTTATCTACGGCCACAGACAAGTGTTGTGGCGCACCCAACAGTTGCTGCAATCACATAATCTCATCACTTTCCCCTCCGCCTATCGTGACTGGATCGAGCGTGTCTACGCCGAGCAACCGTGGGAGGTTGAGCCTGAATCGATCACGAAAGAGGCTGAGCAGTTCCGCCAGAGTGCCGAGGGTAAATTCTATGGTGCCAAGGTGTTGTCGGTGATCCGTGGTCAACCTCTGCCCGACACCGAGGGGGCCGCAGGTCGTCTCACCCGCGACGGAGAGATGAGTCTGACCGTGGTACCGATCATGGCTGGGCGAGGGAAGGTACTGCTCGATGGACAGAGCCTGGATGAGATGGATGAGGGCGAGCAGGACGAGGCGATCGATATGAATGCCATCGGAGTGCCAGCAGGGTGGAGGAAATGGTTACCACCAGAAGATGATAACGGGAGGCACTGGGTGCAGATGGCCGAGGCCAATAAGTGTTGTGATGAATATGTAACACATGACCAGAGTTTCACATATAGTCCAGATACAGGACTGCAGCTGAATAATAATAAGGAGGAAGGATGAATCTACTTACATCGGCATGGATCCCCGTTCGCAAAGGGGGGGCTTTTCGGCATATCAGTCTGAAGACCTTGCTTTGCGCGGAGGGGAAGTACCACTTATCTCTCTACCGGGATGATATGGAGACAGCGGCGCTACAGCTGTTGATCTCGCTGGTACAGGCAGCCTTTACCCCGAAAAGTAACGAAGAACTTTATCAGCGAGTGGAGCAACCGCTAACAGAAGATGAGTATGCGGCAGTCATCTCTCCCCTAGATAGCTGGTTTGAGCTGAACCATGATGAAACCCCCTTTATGCAGAGCCTGGGAGTGAAGGCCAAGGGGGCGACGCCTATTCAGAAACTCTTCGTCGGTCTGCCCGAGGGCAACAATCACGCCTTCTTCAATCCTCCTGGTGAGATCGGGGCCGTCTGCCCAAGTTGTGCGGCAATCGCCCTGTTCAATCAGGCCTCCAACTGCCCCAGTTTCGGTGGTGGTTTTAAGGCCAATCTTAGAGGCAGTGCACCGGTCAACACCTTTGTTGCGGGGGAGAGTTTGCGCCAAACCCTCTGGCTTAACGTCCTGACGGCTGGCTATGCCTCTCGCATATTGCCTAATACCGCAGCAGAGCCCCGCCCGACATGGCTAACAACAATCAAGGCAGGCGAAAAGATACAGGCACAGAGCATTGGCTTGTTGCGGGGGCTCTTCTGGCAGCCGGCCAGATTAGAGCTTATCGGTGAGCCGAGGGATGGGGTTTGCGATAGTTGCCAAAGTTCGTCGAACTATCTTTATAGCGGATTCAATAAGGAAAAATTTGTCTACTCCATAGAGGGGATGTGGCCACACCCCCATTCGCCGCAAATATGGAATCTGAAAAAAGACGGTGCCATTGAGAAGCGGCGTTTCATCTCTTTTACCACCGCTGCTCCGGCGTGGACACAACTCAACCAGTATCTGGTTGCGCGTAGCGACAGTATCCCAGCCCCTGTGGTGGAGCAGTTCAAGGAGCTGTTTTCCCGCCGTGCATTGAATCTCTATGTGTCCGGTTATCGTAACAAACAGGCCGCTATCCTAATGCGCCGTCATGAGCTGTTCAGCATGCCTGAAGATTGGGGGAAAGATGATCATTTGGGGAGGGTTATCAGTGAGGCCCTGAATGCGCGCAGCCTGTTACGCCGTAAACTCTACGGTTTTGCCAAGAAAGTTGGGGCCAATATTCATGAGGATGCACAACAGCAATTTGACCGCCGTAGCGAGGCGCTTATCCATGCACTCCTCACCGACATGAGCTTCAAGGAGCGCAAACAGGCCTACCGGATATTTCGTGAGTCTGTGGTGGGATTGGCAAGGGAGTTGTTTGAGCAGGTCACGGCACCCTATCGCCACTCCATCGCCGGGATGGAGAACTACGTGAAATTTAAGGGCAGCTTGAATGCCGAAATTGCAGCACTGAGCTAGGAGTGAATATGGAAATTGTCGAAAAAAAGCAGGAGACGTTACCCGATTTCGTGATGTTGAAACAGCGTTTCGATGCGATGGGGAGCGGCCCCAGGGCAGAAATGAGAAGGGTAAACACTGTGGGTGCATTGGCGGATCTGCCAGCTTACTACCACTGGCTGCAGGGGGGGGGGTCTGATGCTCGTCTGCAACGCGTCGCCTTTCTTGTGCCTTATGTGAAGCACAAACCCGGCAGCCCCTCACTGGGTCAGCAATGCAAAAAGGCAGGCGTCTCAGAGATGCGGCTGTTTCAAGTGATTCGTTCCAGCTCGCCGCGTGATCTGGAACAACTACGCCGTTTGATTATTCAAGTTGAACCGCAACTCGATTGGAACGAATTTGGACCAACACTCTACTTCTGGGGGAAGGCAAAAAAACAGCGGATCCTCGAACAGTATTTCACACCGATTAAGAAACAACAGTAAAGGGAGTTAACCATGAGCGACAAGAATTTTATTAATATCCACGCACTGATCTCGCACAGCCCTTCGTGTCTGAACCGCGATGATATGAATATGCAGAAATCGGCGGTATTCGGCGGGGTGCGTCGGGTGCGAATTTCAAGCCAGAGCCTCAAACGTGCGATGCGCAAAAGTGACTACTACCATACCCACATCGGCGGGCATTCCCTGCGTACCCGCGATTTGGCAAAGTTGAAGGAGAAGTTTATCCATGCCCTGAGTGATCGTTATAGCGAAGAGCAGATTGCCACGGCGATGGATCTCTTTGTGAAGGGTGAGAAGAAGGAGCCTGGCGCTGAAGAAAAGAAAATAGCCGTGGCACCGTGGGCCGTTTCCGAGATCGGTGAGGTGTGTCGTATTATCGCCGAGGCTGGGCCTGATGCCGATGCGAAGATGTTGAAGAAGGCGGTCGATGCCAACCTAAAGGGATTACGTTCAGCCTTAAATGATGCGGTGGATATTGCACTCTCCGGTCGTATGGCAACATCGGGACTGATGACCTCTGTCGACGGGGCGATGGCTCTCGCCCACACCATTACCACCCATGCGGTCGATGCAGATATCGACTGGTTTACCGCCGTGGATGACCTGGTCACGGATGAGGGTGAGGTTGGTGCCGGTCACCTCAATACCCAGGAGTTCAGTTCTGGGGTCTTTTACCGCTATGCCAGCATTAATATCGGGCAGTTGCAGAAAAATCTCGGTGATGTGTCGCGTGAGAAGGCGTTAGAGGTTGCCGGGCATGTGGTGCACATGATGGCCACTGTTGTGCCCAACGCCAAGCAGCAGACCTTCGCCGCGCACAATGTTGCTGATCTTGTGGTGGCGAGCTTCGCCGATATTCCTCTGTCGTTGGCAAATGCCTTTGAGAAACCGGTGAAGGAGGGGCGTGATGGCCTGATGTTGCCCTCAGCCAAGGCGTTGATTGACTACTGGAATCGTATGAAGAGCGGTTACGGGCTGGATGAGCAGGCAACGGCATTCAGTATGGTTGACGGCCTGGATCTTTCCGATTCCGTGGCCTCGCTGCCGCAACTGCAGGCGTGGCTCTGTGCCGGTGGGAAAGTGTGAACGACAGGGAGCCGTTATGGAAAACTTTCTGATACTCAAGTTACGAGGGCCGATGCAGGCGTGGGGGACGCATAGTTATGAAGACTATCGCCCGAGCAATGCCTTCCCGACTCGAAGTGGTGTTGTGGGATTATTGGGTGCCTGCCTGGGTATTGATCGCGCAGATCGCAAGGCGATTGCTGAACTGAGTGGTGGCATGCGTATGGCGGTCAGGGCGGATAGATGCCCTGATGTAACACCTACGGTACTCACCGACTTCCACACGGTGATGGATGCACGCAAAGTGGATGGCAAGGTAAATCCTAACCCTGTGGTATCCAGACGCGAATACCTGTGTGATGCCAGCTTTACGGTTGCGTTGGGATTTCATGCCGAAACTGCATGGCAACTGGAGCAGGTTAAGAGTGCTGTTATGCGACCTATCTATACGCCGTTCCTTGGGCGGCGTTCCTGTGCTCTGGCACGCCCCCTTTATGAGGGTGAGGTGGAAGCCGAGTCACTGGTTGATGCTATCGCCAGAGTCTCACCACACAAAGGGGTGATTTATAGCGAAGAGGCAGAGGGTAGTCATAGCCGATTGCTGTTACGTGACGTACCCACCGCAGCACCTCAGCGGCAGTTCGCGACACGCTATGTTCATATACACGTCGGAAACGGAGGTGATGGCAATGTATCTCAGTGAGGTGGTGTTGGAGTTACCAAAACGCGCCAATCCTTATGACCTGCACAGGCAGCTTTGGAAGTTCTTCGAGCTGCCACCCGGAAGTCCGAGGCCATTCCAGTTCAGGGTCGAGCAGCTCAAGGGTAATCAGGCAAAAGTTTTGATGCAGTCATCTATCCCGACTGAGCGTGAGGTGGAAGGAGCAAGGGTGCAACGGCAGAAACCCTTTGCACCGGTCTTTTCGACCGGGCAGCGCCTGCGTTTTCGTCTGAAGGCCAATCCTATCAAGACGATTAAGGATGAAAAGGGTCGAGTTAATAGCAGGGGGAAGACAAAGTCGTGCCGCGTGCCGTTGATCCAGGAGGAGCAGCAGCTTGAGTGGTTGACCCGTAAGCTGGATGGGGCCGCGACGATTGGTGAAGTTATCATTCGCTCCCGTGAGAATATCTATTTTCGTAAGGGAAAACGTGCCGGAAAGGTGGTGGCGGTGACCTTCGAGGGGATGCTCCAGGTGCAGGATCAAGGCACGTTTGCAGAAATTTTGGCTATGGGCATCGGACCTGCCAAGGGCCTCGGCTGTGGCATGTTGAGCCTGGCGCCAGCTTGACCTTGCAACCATCCGTTGTACAATAAGATGTACAACCAAGTTCAAGGAGCCTTTTATGGATGCCATCGCCTACAGCACCGCCCGCGCCAACCTGGCGGGCACCATGGAGCAGGTCTGTGAAGATCATGCCCCGGTTATTATCACCCGCAAAGGGGCGGGGTCGGTGATCATGATCTCGCTGGATGACTACCAGGCCCTGGAAGAGACCGCCTACCTGCTTCGCAGCCCGAAGAACGCCCGTCGTCTGCTTGAGTCTATCGCCGAGTTGGAGAGTGGTGGCGGTACTGAGCGCGAATTGGTCGAGGAGTAACATGGCTAACAGGGACGTAACCGATGAAACTGATTTTTGCTGAACGAGCCTGGGAGGATTACCTCTACTGGCAGCGTAGTGATAAAAAAGTCGTTAAGCGAATTCATCAGCTCATTCAGGCGATTCTGCGTGAACCCTTTGCCGGAATTGGCAAGCCTGAGCCGTTACGCCACGGTCTATCCGGTTACTGGTCTCGTCGCATCGATGAGGAGCACCGCATCGTCTACAAAGTGGCTGATGACAGCCTCTTCATTGCCCAGTTGAGGTACCACTACTGATGCTCCCTGATCTCACCCCTATCCCCCTCAAAGAGCGAAACTCCATCCTCTTTGTCGAGCGCTGCCACGTTGATGTGCGCGACGGCGCCTTTGTGATGATCGACAAAGAAGGGGTGCGTACCCATGTGCCCGTTGGTGGCACCGCCTGCCTGCTGCTTGAACCCGGTGTGCGACTCTCGCATCGAGCGGCAGCGTTAGCTGCCAAGGTCGGCACTCTGCTGGTATGGGTGGGTGAGGGCGGGGTTCGGCTCTACTCCGCCGGTCAGCCCGGTGGTGCCCGCTCAGATAAGTTACTCTATCAGGCTAAACTGGCTCTGGATGAGGGTCTGAGGCTGAAGGTCGTGCGCAAAATGTACGCACTGCGATTCGGGGAGGAGCCGCCGAGTCGTCGTAGCGTAGAGCAGTTGCGCGGTATAGAAGGGGCGCGGGTAAAGAAGACCTATGAGCTGCTTGCCAAGCGCTACGGCGTAACCTGGAAGGGACGGCGTTACGATCAGAAAGAGTGGGCCAGTGCAGATATACCCAATCGCTGTCTCTCAGCCGCCACGGCTTGCCTTTATGGTGTTACCGAGGCGGCAATCCTGGCCGCCGGTTACGCCCCCGCCATTGGGTTTATACATACGGGAAAACCACTCTCATTCGTCTACGATATTGCCGATATTCCAAAGTTCGATACTGTAGTGCCAGTAGCCTTTAAGATCGCCGCTAAAAATCCCACAAACCCCGAACGGATGGTTCGTATCGCCTGCCGCGATATGTTTCGAGAGAGCAAACTGCTCGGACGACTTATCCCGATGATCAACGATGTGCTTGATGCCGCAGGTGAGAAGCCGCCAGAACCTGCTCCCGAGGCGGTCAAACCCGCCATTCCCAACAAAGAGGGGCTGGGCGATGCTGGTCATCGTAGTTGAGAATGCCCCGCCTCGATTACGAGGACGGTTAGCCGCCTGGCTGTTGGAGATCCGTGCCGGGGTTTATGTAGGCAACTACTCGGTCAAGGTGCGTGACATGATCTGGGGCCAGGTTGAGGCAGGTATCGAGGACGGCAACGCCGTCATCGCCTGGCGAACCAATAATGAATCTGGTTTCGACTTTAAAACCCTCGGAGCCAACCGCCGAATTCCCAAAGAAGTAGACGGCATGAAGCTCGTCTCCTTTTTACCCGAAATCCCTGAAAAGGAGGATTTCGATGCTCTTTAACAATTCGGAAAAAGTCTTTAAAATCAGGGTTGATTATCGGTGGGAATTTTCCGGTTCAATTTCCGTCGATAAATCAAAAAGATAGAGGAAGAGGTGTTCCCCGTGCCCACGGGGATGAACCGCTGATGCAATATTATATATGAAAGGTCGCGTTGGTGTTCCCCGTGCCCACGGGGATGAACCGCGAGATAGAGAGATTGCGGAGGCTGCTGCTTGGTGTTCCCCGTGCCCACGGGGATGAACCGCTATGACGGCTCTTACGATAGCTGTGGCTATTGTGTTCCCCGTGCCCACGGGGATGAACCGCGGAAATACTAGAGAGAATTATTAATGACTCTGGTGTTCCCCGTGCCCACGGGGATGAACCGGTTAGAGGATGCGGCCATGTACAAACGGACGAGTGTTCCCCGTGCCCACGGGGATGAACCGGCATTTCAACTGTTGCTAAAATCAAAGAGGCAGTGTTCCCCGTGCCCACGGGGATGAACCGAGGAACACTTAAATACCATGACCACGAAAAGCGTGTTCCCCGTGCCCACGGGGATGAACCGCTGCGTACCAGGTGGGCAGGTCAATCATGTAGGTGTTCCCCGTGCCCACGGGGATGAACCGGTCTCTTCATCATAACGCAGGTCACCGGGTGTGTGTTCCCCGTGCCCACGGGGATGAACCGTCCTCGAACACCCCCATCGCCGCGGTACCAAAGTGTTCCCCGTGCCCACGGGGATGAACCGAACATAGGCTCACCGTCAGTCAGACCACCTTCGGTGTTCCCCGTGCCCACGGGGATGAACCGAAGATATGGCACACGGAAGAGAATGGGGGGATGTGTTCCCCGTGCCCACGGGGATGAACCGAACTCATCTTAGTCGATGCCTCTATCGAGGTTGTGTTCCCCGTGCCCACGGGGATGAACCGAGATAATCAGTTTCTCACAAATGAGTCACTTGGTGTTCCCCGTGCCCACGGGGATGAACCGGAATGGCTGTTGCCGCAATTGCTGCTGGCGCTGTGTTCCCCGTGCCCACGGGGATGAACCGGAACGTAAGCGTCTAGAATCAGAGCCACTAGAGTGTTCCCCGTGCCCACGGGGATGAACCGCTACAGGTACACGGGTGTATGTATGTTTGCGAGTGTTCCCCGTGCCCACGGGGATGAACCGAAGCGCAACGAGGAAAGCGACGCGTCAAGTTCGTGTTCCCCGTGCCCACGGGGATGAACCGGGTGGCAACTAATTTAGATATTTTTCCCGAACGTGTTCCCCGTGCCCACGGGGATGAACCGGATAACACTCAGGCGCTTTGTTTCTCATGCCAGTGTTCCCCGTGCCCACGGGGATGAACCGGGACAAACACAGCCCAAGCGCAAGCAGATGTAGTGTTCCCCGTGCCCACGGGGATGAACCGCCATACTGTCCGCCAGGGAGCGTTTGAACCGAGTGTTCCCCGTGCCCACGGGGATGAACCGTCACCAGCTACCAGCTACGCCAATGTTAATGAGTGTTCCCCGTGCCCACGGGGATGAACCGGCTCATGCGACGCCCTTTAGCATCTGAGTGAGCGTGTTCCCCGTGCCCACGGGGATGAACCGCCTGTCAGGCGTAGCACTGAGACGTATCACGCGTGTTCCCCGTGCCCACGGGGATGAACCGCCCTTCGTTCCCTTCGTCAATTTGGTATTCAACGTGTTCCCCGTGCCCACGGGGATGAACCGGTCTATCGCCAAACAAACACAATCAATGTCATGTGTTCCCCGTGCCCACGGGGATGAACCGTTATAGTTTGTTGTCGCCTTGGCATCTAAAGGGTGTTCCCCGTGCCCACGGGGATGAACCTTCGTCTATGACTGGAAAGTCCGTATGGCTGAAGTGTTCCCCGTGCCCACGGGGATGAACCGCTGACCGCATCATCACTCTGACCTATCGGGAAGTGTTCCCCGTGCCCACGGGGATGAACCGTGTACCGGTATCAACTTCTACGAGCAGATGGAGTGTTCCCCGTGCCCACGGGGATGAACCGCCGTAGGTCGTACCCCAGAATGCCACCTCAATGTGTTCCCCGTGCCCACGGGGATGAACCGTCAGTGGTGTAGCCTCTGCCTTCTTTAGCCCAGTGTTCACCGTGCCCACGGGGATGAACCGCGTGTTTTGATGTTGGGTTAAGGGTCTGTAGTGTGTTCCCCGTGCCCACGGGGATGAACCGTCCCGCCCTCTAGCGGCCTGCCCTCAAAAATAGTGTTCCCCGTGCCCACGGGGATGAACTGCCTAACCTTTACACGGTGCGTGACAAGTAAGTGGTTATGCTTTTGTGATTGTAGTTTGGTTTCTTTCCTCAATATCTGTGCCATCCTCCTGCAACTGCAACTGCAACTGCAGCGCCCACATCTCGGCGTAACGGCCGTTTTGATCCAGCAGTTGATGATGCGGACCACGCTCGACGATGGTGCCTTTATCCATTACCACGATCTCGTCGGCATCGACGATGGTGGAGAGGCGGTGGGCGATCACCAGGGTGGTGTGGTTCTCGGCCAGCTCCTTGAGTGATTCGAGGATGGTCTTTTCCGATTGCGAATCGAGGGAGGAGGTGGCCTCATCAAATACCAGGATCTTCGGGTTTTTCAGCATGGCACGGGCGATGGCAATACGCTGTTTTTCGCCGCCGGAGAGTTTGAGTCCACGCTCGCCGACAACGGTCTGATAACCCTCGGGTAGTGACTGAATAAACTCGTGGATATTGGCCATCTGTGCAGCCTGCTCAATCTCTTGCTTCGATGCCGCGCAGCGACCATAGGCGATGTTGTACTCGATGCTGTCGTTAAACAGTACAGTGTCCTGCGGCACGATGCCGATCGCTTCGCGCAGGCTCTGCTGTGTTACTTCGCGAATGTCCTGTCCGTTGATCAGCACTTTGCCGTCAGTGACATCGTAGAATCGGAACAGCAGGCGTGCCAGGGTCGATTTGCCTGCGCCGCTGTGGCCGACCACGGCGAGTTTTTTTCCTGCCGGGATCTCGAAACTGATGTCAGTAAGAATCGGGCGCTCTTTATTGTAGTGAAAGGCAATGTGTTCAAAACGCACGGTGCCGTCGCCGACATTAAGCGGGTGTGCATCGTCAGCATCCTTTATCTCTTCATCGACGTGCAACAGGGTGAACATACGATCCATATCGGAGAGCGCGTGCTTGACCTGGCTGTAGACCACACCGAGGAAATTGAGCGGGATGAAGACCTGCAACATGAAGGCGTTGACCAGTACCAGATCGCCCAGGCTCATGCTGCCATCGGTCACCCCCTGCGCGGCCAGTACCATCACCAGTGTGACGCCGGTGGCGATCAGCGCGCCCTGGGCGATGTTGAGCCCGGACATCGAGGTCTGGCTCTTCACCGCAGCATCCTCCCAGTCGGCCAGAGTCTCGCCGTAGCGGCGGTGTTCAAACTGTTCGTTATTAAAGTACTTCACCGTCTCGTAGTTAATCAACGAGTCGATGGCGATAGAGTTTGCCTCTGAGTCCTTGGTGTTCATGCGGTGACGGAACTTCATCCGCCAGTTGGTGATAAAGAAGGTGGTGGTGACGTAGAACACCACGGTGACCACCACGATGATGGCGAACCAGGGTGAGTAGTTGTTGAGCAGGATCGCCGCCACCAGCCCCAGCTCGACGAAGGTGGGGAGGATGGAGAAGAGCATATAGTTGAGCAGGGAGGAGGCCGAGCGGGTGCCGCGCTCCATGTCACGCGACAGGGCACCGGTCTTGCGCTCAAGGTGGTAACGCAGAGAGAGTTTGTGCAGGTGGCCCAATGCCTTTAAAGAGAGGTCGCGCATGGTGCCGTGGCGTACCTTGGCGAAGACTACGTCGCGTAGCTCGTTAAAGGCGGAACCGGCCAGCCGCAGCACACCGTAGCCGACAAGCAGGGCGACGGGCAGGGCCAGGATCCGTCCCTCGGGGGTGTCCAGCGCATCGACGATCTCTTTTAGCGCCAGCGGCACCCCGACGATGGCCAGCTTGGATAGCACCAGAAAGGCCAGCGCCAGCCCGGCGCGGCCACGGTAATTCCATAGATAAGGCAGCAAAGAGCGGATGGTCTGCCAGTCGTTACGGTCGCTGGCGGGGGCTTCTGTCTGTTTTCGGTGCATAGCTCTGGGTCGCAGGTTGTGTGGCGGCGTTCTACATTTCTTAACTTGCGGGTTATACTCAACTTAATCAATAAGAATGTTTGATGGAGGGGAATCTGGATGAGTATGCCTACCAAAGAGGAACTGGATATCGCGCTGGAAGAGGCCGGACGCATGCGCGAGGCGGGTGAGGATCCCAAGTTTGTCGCCAAGGCGCTGCTCAACGCCAACTACCAGGTGGTGCAGCTGAGCCACGTGCTGGCGGCGTTGGAGCTCTACTTCAACTCCGGTATGGCGGTGACCGAGCACCAGAAGCTGAAGAAGGCGGTAAAGACGGCCAAGGATGCGATCAACCGTACCGGTGGTATCGAACGCGAGAGTTTTGGCCTGAGGTGAGCGGCAGGGAGGATAATGGTGCGCCTGGCGGCGGCACCCTACCACCCAACCTGTAGGGTTTGCCGAGCTCTGCGAGGCGAACCATAATCCATAGCCATTTGTCTCAAGGATGATACAGAATGCCCAACTACCGTCGCTTTGCTGCGGAAAACCGTCCCGTATTCATTACCCTTGTTAGTCATCATCGCCAGCCGATCCTGGTGGACCATCGGGAGCGGCTTCGAGTCGCACTGCGACAAACACGGCGCAGTCTGCCCTTCGATATTACCGCCATGGTTCTGCTGCCCGATCATTGCCATTTGATCATGCAGCTGCCAGAGGGTGAGGATGATTTTTCGACCCGAGTCAATCAAATCAAGGGGCGCTTTTCCCGCGCCATTCCTGCAAATTATCCAACGACAAACCCCAGCCGCATGAAACGGCGTGAGCGTGAAGTTTGGCAACGCCGCTTCTGGGAGCATGTGATACGAAACGAAGAGGAGCTATTGCGACATCTCGATTATATTCACTACAATCCAGTCAAGCATGGACTCGTCGCCCGGTGCAGAGACTGGCCCTGGTCATCGTTTCACCGCTATGTTCGTGATGGCTGTTACGATTCCGAATGGGGTGTTGATGTTGAACTGGATACCGCTGGTGAATAATCGGTGCGCCTGCCGGCGGCACCCTACCCGTTGTGTCTGTTATTATTGTGACGGTTAAATTGATAGGTATTGCTATGCCCTTTTATGAATACGCCTGCCAGGCCTGTGGTCACCGTCTGGAGGTGATGCAGAAGATGAGCGATACACCGCTCAGCGAGTGCCCGGCCTGCCACAAACCTGAACTGAAGAAGCTGATCTCTGCCGGCAGCTTCACCCATAAATCCGCCAGCATCGACAACGCCCCGGCCTGTGCCAGTGGCGGCTGCGGTGCCTCCTGCCTAACAGGCCGTTGAACAGCTTCATGCGGCACGATCCGGCGTTAAAATCCGGCTCAAAATGCTCATTTACCCTATGTAAACTCCGCTTTATCGCCGGATTTTGCCTTGTCTCGCACTCGCCTGAGACTGTTCAACGGCCTGTTGAAGAGTCGAGGGTTATTTTCCCAAGGAATTCAATATGATGTCGGCCCTTCGCCGCTACATTATGGCCGGCCTTCTGGTCTGGCTACCGCTCGGTATCACCATTTTGGTGGTGAAGACGATGGTCGAGTTGATGGATAGCAGCCTGTTGCTGCTGCCTGCCAGATATCAGCCGGATCATCTGCTGGGAATGCACATCCCCGGCCTCGGGGTGATTGTCACGGTGGTGGTGGTACTCACCACTGGCATCATTGTCGCCAACCTGTTTGGCCGCAAGCTGGTGGCGTTGTGGGAGGCATTGCTGGCGCGTATCCCGCTGGTTAGCTCGGTTTACTCGGCGGTAAAGCAGATCGCCGAGACCATGTTCTCCTCCAACGGTAACTCCTTTCGCAAGGTGCTGCTGGTGGAGTATCCACGCAAGGGGCTGTGGACACTCGCCTTTCAGACCGGCACCGATGTCGGTGAGGCGCAGTGCAAGACCGGACATGAGGTGATTAATATCTACGTGCCGACCACCCCCAACCCCACCTCCGGCTTCTTTATTATGGTGCCGAAAGAGGATGTGGTGGAGCTGGAGATGAGTGTCGATGAGGGCTTGCGGATGATTATCTCTATGGGCTCTGTGGTACCTCATCCTAAAGGTCAGGAGCAGTGCGAGGCCATTGCTACGCCTGCTGAGTAGTCCACTAGCGCCGCGCGGCGGTTGCACGCGAGCGCTGTGATCCGTAACATTCCCGCTTTTCGTCACATCTATTTGTAGGAACAGACCATGCGCACCCTCTATTGCGGCCAGTTGAACGAATCTCACATCGACCAGGAGGTCGAACTTGCCGGTTGGGTACACCGCCGCCGTGACCATGGTGGTGTGATCTTTATCGATCTGCGTGACCGTGAGGGTGTTGCCCAGGTGGTCTTTGACCCCGATGTTGAGGATGTCTTTGCTACTGCCGAGACGGTACGTAACGAATTCGTGCTGCATATTAAAGGAAGAGTTCGTCACCGCCCCGAGGGCACCGTTAACTCCGATCTGCCTACCGGCAAGGTCGAGGTACTGGGTAAAGAGCTGACGATTCTCAATAAGTCCGAGACCCCGCCGTTCATGCTCGATACCGATGATGATGAGGTCGGTGAGGAGCACCGTCTTAAGTACCGCTATGTCGATCTGCGTCGTCCGCCGATGTACCAGCGCATGAAATTCCGCTCCGATATGACCCGTGCCCTGCGCAACTATCTGGATGATCGTGGCTTCCTCGATATCGAGACCCCGATGTTGACCAAGGCGACCCCTGAGGGTGCGCGTGATTATCTGGTGCCTAGCCGCACCCATCCGGGCAGTTTCTTCGCCCTGCCGCAATCACCGCAGATCTTCAAGCAGCTGCTAATGGTCTCCGGTATGGATCGCTACTACCAGATCGTGCGCTGCTTCCGTGACGAAGACCTGCGCGCCGACCGCCAGCCTGAGTTTACCCAAATCGATATCGAGACCTCCTTCATCGACGAGGAGGAGATCATGTCCCTGATGGAGGGGATGATTCGCGAGATGTTCGCCAAGGTGCTCGAAGAGCAGCTGCCTAACCCCTTCCCGCGTATGACCTATGCCGATGCGATGCAGCGTTTTGGTTCCGATAAGCCGGATATGCGTATCCCGCTGGAGCTGATTGAAGTGGCCGACCTGATGAAGGACGTGGAGTTTAAGGTGTTCGCCGCGCCGGCCAACGATGAAGGCTCCCGTGTGACCGCGCTGCGCGTGCCCAAGGGCGGTTCGATCTCACGTAAGGTGATCGATGACTACACCAAGTACGTCAGTATCTATGGTGCCCGGGGTCTGGCCTACATTAAGGTCAACGAACTGGCCAAGGGGATCGAGGGGCTGCAGTCACCGATCCTCAAATTCCTGCCCGATGAGGTGGTGCTGAACATCATGGAGCGTGTGGCTGCAGAAGATGGCGATATCGTCTTCTTTGGTGCTGACAAGGCCAAGGTGGTCAATGAGGCACTGGGTGCGCTGCGCGTCAAGGTGGGCCACGACCTCGGCCTGGTTGCCCACGGCTGGGCACCGTTGTGGGTGGTCGACTTCCCGATGTTCGAGCGTGACGAGAAGTCCGATCGCTGGACCTCCATCCATCACCCCTTCACCGCGCCGGCCGAGGCCGATATCGACAAGCTGGAGTCCGATCCGGGAAACTGCCTCTCCCGCGCCTACGACATGGTTCTCAACGGCACCGAGATCGGAGGCGGTTCGATGCGTATCTATCGCGAAGAGGTGCAGGAGAAGGTGTTCCGTGCCCTCGGTATTAGCGATGAAGAGGCCCGCGATAAGTTCGGCTTCCTGCTCGATGCACTGAAGTACGGTTGCCCGCCTCACGGTGGTCTCGCCTTCGGTCTGGACCGTCTGGTAATGCTGATGACTGGCGCCTCTTCCATTCGTGACGTCATGGCCTTCCCCAAGACCCAGACTGCCGCCTGTCCGCTTACCGAGGCACCATCAACGGTTAACCCGGCACAGTTGATCGAGCTGGGCGTGCGTGTTGCCAAGCCGCTGAAAGAGGAGAAGTAAGGGCGAAGCGATTCGTGTAGGGTGTGCCGAGCTTGCGAGGCGCACCGCCAAATCCAATATCGGTGCGCCTGTCGGCGGCACCCTACCCCGAAGTGGTGGCAATAGACCAACGAGGTTATTTGAAAGCATGAGCGACACCCTTTCTATTCAGGATTACGCGCAACTTAGCGATGAGGAGTGCGAACAACGCATCCTCGCCGCCAAGGCAACTCTGGGCGAGCGACTGGTGATCCTCGGTCACCACTACCAGCGCGAAGAGGTCTTTAAGTTTGCCGATTTTTCCGGTGACTCACTCAAGCTATCCCGCCAGGCTGCCGATTCTAAAGCCGAGTTCATCGTCTTCTGCGGTGTGCACTTTATGGCCGAGGTGGCGGATATTCTGTCACGCGATGATCAGATCTCAATCATCCCTGATCCTGCGGCAGGTTGTTCCATGGCCGATATGGCCAATTTGGCCAATGTCGAACGTGCCTGGCGCGAATTAGCCAGCGTACTGGAGCCCGATGAGCAGGTGACCCCCGTCACCTACATCAACTCCGCGGCAGACCTGAAGGCCTTCTGTGGTCGCCACGGCGGTATCGTCTGTACCTCCTCCAATGCCGGTAAGGTACTGGAGTGGTCATTCAAGCAACGTGAGAAGATCCTCTTCTTCCCCGATCAACATCTTGGTCGTAACACCGGTTACAGCATGGGTATTCCACTCGACGAAATGGTGGAGTGGGACTTCGAGCAGCCGATGGGTGGCCTTAGCGAAGAGCAGATTAAAAAGGCGAAGATCATTCTGTGGAAGGGCTTCTGCTCAGTCCACCAGATGTTCCAGCCCGAGCACATCGACAGGTTCAAGGAGATGCACCCGGAGGCGAAGATTATCTCGCACCCCGAGTCGAGTTTTGAGGTGTGCCAGAAGTCCGATGCAGTCGGTTCCACCGAGATGATCATTCAGACCATTCGTGAGTCAGAGCCCGGTACCCGCTGGCTGGTCGGTACCGAACTGAATCTAGTCAATCGTCTGCACGAACAGTTCAAACATGAGGGCAAGAACATTCATTTCATGTCCCCTACCGTCTGCATGTGCTCCACCATGTTCCGTATCGATCCCCAGCACCTGGCCTGGACGCTGGAAAGTCTGGTTGCCGGTAATGTGGTGAATCAGATCACGGTTGCACCAGAGGAGACCGAACAGGCCAAACTGGCGCTACAACGGATGCTCGATATTTCATTGTAAAGTAACGGCATCACTGAGAACGATAAAAAGGGGGATGGCAGATGCTATCCCCTTTTTTGTGTATTAACCATTAGAAATAGTGCGTTAAACCGAGTAGAAATGGCCAAAGAAGAAGGCTGCGGCTAGCCCAAGAAAAGAAGATGCTGGGGGAGTAGGGAGTTGCTCCACACCGAGGGAATTTTTCAGCATGCGGAGTTCCATGTCACAAAATGTGATTCTGATTTAAGGGGAGGAGTACCCTGAGAAAAGAGTTGACAAAATATAAGTTAATGCTAATATTAGTAAAAGCTTATATAGGAGTTCCACAATGATATTTGAAAGTGTTCTGATTCTGGTTCCTGCCATTGCAACGATGGTTCTTGCCGCTGCAGTCATTTACATCGGTTACGCTGCGATGTCTTGCTCTGTGGCTCGTATGCAAGGCAAAGAGTGCCACACTTGCTAATTATTCTCTGTTTCGTGTAATCCTTCCTTCGAGCCCGGCTATGCCGGGCTTTTTATTGGCTGTAGAGATCTCATACGCTCAATTGTCTGGCATTTTGACTATGCTTCAGAATAATTGCCAGGCAGGTTTCCCTGGTTTCTGGAGTTAGCCTCGTTCGATAATAATAAGGTGGTGTATGAAAAAGGTAGCTATATCCAAATGGGAGGAGCTGGAGCCACTTAAGCCCCGTTATGCCCTGGTCGCCAACGTCGATGTGGTGATCATTCGCTGGGAAGATGAAGAAGAGGTATCTGTGCTCTATGGGCGTTGTCTACACCGTGGTGGCTTGATGTCCGATGGGCATGTGGATGGCGAGGATCTTATTTGCGGTCTTCATAACTGGGATTACAATTATAAGACCGGTGTCAGCTCCTATAACCCTTCAGAACGCCTGGCGCGCTTCTCGTGCTGGATAGAGGATGGCATGGTCTGGGTTGATGAGGATGAAATAGAGGCCTGGGCTGTCGATAACCCGCAACCCTATAACCGTGATGCCTATCAGGGTCTCTACAAGGATCTACACGGCACGCCTGAAGAGCCGCATACCCAGTACATACAACATCTTGCGGAGCATGGTCTGTCTAAAGTTGGCCATCATGGTCGTATCAGCGCAATGGGTGTACCGCGTGACGAGCTGCCCCGGTGGGAAGAGATTCAGATACTCACCGCACAATTACACATAGTTCCTCTGCTTGATGATGCCCCGGTAGGTACGCAAGTCGTTATTGGCCCCAATGCAAAGAAACCGTTGCTGCTGGAACGACCACTGTTGGTGTCAGATATGAGTTTCGGTTCACTATCAGAGGAAGCCAAGATTGCCCTGGCGATGGGTGCAGAACTGGCGGGCACCGGCATCTGCTCTGGTGAAGGGGGTGTGTTGCCGGAAGAGCAAGCAGCCAATTCACGGTATCTATATGAGCTGGCCTCTGCACGATTTGGTTATTCCATGAACACGGTGCAGAAATGTCAGGCCTTTCATTTCAAGTGTGGGCAGGGGGCCAAAACCGGCACCGGTGGCCACCTTCCGGGGAGTAAGGTGAAAGGGAGAATTGCCGAGGTGCGTGGGTTGGCCGAAGGTGAGACGGCTATCTCACCGTCGCGCTTCCCCGACTGGGAGCATGTCGATGACTATCGGGGTTTCGCCGAGGAGGTACGTGAGGCAACAGGCGGTATTCCCATTGGTGTGAAGCTCTCTGCGCAGCATATTGAGCGTGATATAGAAGCTGCACTGAAAATTGGCGTCGATTACATCATTCTCGACGGGCGTGGCGGTGGCACCGGTGCGGCACCGTTACTGTTTAGAGACAATATCTCTGTTCCGACTATCCCTGCATTGGCCCGTGCCCGTCGCTATCTGGATAAGTTGGGTCGTAGCGATGTCTCTTTGGTGATCACCGGAGGTCTTCGCCTGCCTGCAGACTTTATTAAGGCGATGGCGCTGGGGGCAGACGCCATCGCTGTTTCCAATTCAGCGATTCAGTCGATAGGTTGCCTGGGAATGCGGGCCTGTCACACGAATAACTGCCCGGTCGGTATCGCGACGCAACAGCCGCATCTGCGTCAGCGATTGAAGATCGAAAAAGGGGCGCAACAGCTGAACAATTTCTTTCGTGCCTCGACGCAACTGATGCAGGTAATGGCGCGTGCCTGTGGGCATGACCATTTGAATAAGTTCTGCATTGACGACCTGACTACGTGGCATCGGGAGATGGCGCACCTGACGGGCATCGCTTATGGTGGCGTTTCAATAGAATGAGAAATATGAGGCTGGCCTGACGGAGTATCTCCGCCTGGCCAGCTATAGAGTATTTATTGATAAAGTGATCCTTGTTTTATTTCTTTGTGATGTCGCTGTTTTTTTGACGGAGAGTCGATTGTGATGTTTCGCTATGCGGTACCGCTATTCCTTTTGCTGGTCTCTGCCGTGCTATCTGCCAGTGAGCCTATGGGTGAAGAGCTGGAACGCTGGTTTGAAGATGATGAACAATCCCTCCCTTATGCGGACTATAGTTCGGATGCGGAGCTACGGTTTCTTGAACCCATTACCGATAAACGGATACCGCATTCCCATACCCGCCTTCAACTCACTGCCGAGAGTCTTTCAAGCGGCTGGGTTGGACTCAGCCAGTGTCATGATGAACTCGATCCGGTGCCCGATGCTGAGGTGGTTTATCGCTTTCGTGCGATGCGTGGCTTGCAGGTTAGTGAATCGGTCAATATCACCAGTGCCGAGGTAGAGGGGCAGTCGGTACAGCTCAAGGATATTGGCCATCAGGCTCGGCTTTGTGTCACGGCAGAGGTGCAGATCCTTAATAGAACTCCTGATGGAGAGTACCATCTGCGTTACGGCCCGTTTCAGCGCAAGTTCCTTGATAGTTATTTCCCGCTGCATGTCTCACTGCAGATTTATTATCCTTCGCAGGCGATTGTGTTGACGGAGATCTCTCCTCCGCCCGAAAATGCGTACCAGTTATCCCGTGATCAGGGGAGTGCGGCAGCGGATGTATGGTTTAGTGGTGAGTTAACCTTTGAGATAGGGTTTACAGCAGCTCGATAACGTAGACAGGAACACGCTTGTATATGGAAACGGTGGTACTGGTACACGGTTTATGGATGAATGGCTTTGAGATGCGTCTGCTGCGTCGGCGTCTGCTCTCTCGTGGTTACTCTGTTTATCAGTTTCGCTACCGCACGGTGGGTCGTAATCTTCATGATAATGCCGAGCGCCTGAACAACTATCTGAATAAATATGTTGAGGGGGATAAGGTACATCTGGTGGCGCACAGTCTGGGAGGACTGGTGGTGCGGTGTTTGCTACATGATTTTCCTGAACAGCGCCCGGGTAGGGTGGTGACACTGGGTTCCCCGCATCAGGGCAGTTATGTCGCGCAACGGATCGACCGCAATGGTCTGCTACGGCGTTTGCTGGGCATGAGTCTGCCCGCCTTGCTGGGGGAGGTTCCGCCGTGGAGGGGGGGGCGAGAGCTGGGTTCTTTGTCGGGCTCACTCTCAATGGGACTGGGCTGGGTATTTCGTGGTGTGCCACGCCCCAATGACGGCACGGTGGCGGTTGCCGAGACCCGGCTGGAGGGGATGGGTGATCACCTGCTGTTACACGCCAGCCACTTCGGCCTGTTGTTCTCCCGCCGTTCTGCCTTTCAGGTTGATTACTTCCTGCAACACGGAGAGTTTTATCGTGATTAGTCGCTTCGCTGTAAGCCCTGCATAACCGGTGCTTCTGCGATATATTGAACCAGTTCCTGTTTTCAGCTCCTCTCTCTGGCAAACTTGCATGAAATAACGGGTCTGTGTCCGACAGGGCAAACCAATAATAACGAATACGAGCGGGAACTCTCTTCAAAGCATGTGGCCGAAAAAAGCAAAGCAACGGCGTTTTTCTGGCAGTAACCGGGGTTACTGGCTGGCGGGTCTATTGCTGTCACTGCTGGTCTACGCTCTGGCGCAAACGGCCATACTTGATCCATTGGAACGTGGTTACTACAAGGAGCTATTGGCACGCATCGCCTCAACTGAACGCTCCGGTTATGTAGTAGTGCTGGATACGGGGAAGGGGGCAGCCCAGACGGAGCTGACTGACGCGGTGGCTAAATTGCGTCGTGCCCGCAGCGTGGCCCTGATGCTGCCGCTGACAGAGCGTGAGAATGTTGTTGCACTGCAGCAGCTGGAGCAGCTCAATGAGAAGGGTGGTAACAAAGTCATTACTGGCCTGACAAAGGCGCTGGACAGCACAGCTCGCCTGGCGGCGAAGATTAAACGTAGCGGTAATGTCTGGCTTGCTGCTCATGCCACCACCGTTCAGGAGTCACTGAACCCAGATTCGCCCTCGGTATGGCCCTATTTCCGCTCTCAGTCTCAACCGCGAGTGCTTGCGGTTGAAAGTGAACGTTCTCCTTTAAGTGAATTAGAGAGTGCTGCGCAGGGGCGAGGTTTTCTCTTCGACAGTACAGGGTATACAGAGCTTCCTGCGTTCCTTATGCATGGGGGGGAGCCCACGCCTTCACTGCTCTATCGGTTGTTGCCTTCAGACCGGCAACGTCATGCAGAGGAGCAGCCCGGCTATCGCTACTACCCGAAGGTTGATATCAACAATGCTGAAGGCCTGCCTGTACACCCCCTGCACAATTTAGTTGATGGAACACTCCCCGTTAAATCACTGCGTGACAAGATTGTTTTAATTGGCGAGGCCGCTGAGATTAAAGGTTTTGCGGTGGCGCTGGATGCGCTGTTGCGGGGCCAGCAGGTGAGTCTGCCGCAATGGACCTTGTGGGCGCAGTATGGCGCACTGTTTGGGGTGGCCCTGTTCCTGATGTTACTGCTGCCGCGCCTTGGTCTTGCCTCCGGGCTGCTCTCTTCGCTGTTGCTGTTATTAGTGTTATTGAACACGGAGGCCCTGTTCCTTTTGCTCTCCTCTCAGTGGTTGCCATTGATGATGCCGACGCTACTGTTGTTGGCAGGCTATATCGTGATCACTTTGCAACGGCGTGTAATTCTGCGTGAAAGCGGCCTGTTGCAGGAGCTCTCCACCGCTAATATGCAGCTGGGGCGGATGTTGCAGTCGCAGGGTGAGCTGGAGCAGGCGTGGGAGAAGTATCACCGTTGCCTGATCGATGAGACTCTGCGTGAGCAACTCTATAACCTCGGCCTCGATTTTGAACGAAAGCGCCAGTTCAATAAGGCGGTGTCACTGTTTGAGGAGTTGCAGCGCATGGCGCGTAACTTCCGTGATGTGGGTGAGCGGTTGCAGCGCAATCGCGAAATGGGTGATCGCATCGTACTGGCTCAGGGCAATGCTGCCCCTGGCGGTACCGTGGTGATGCAGGCGACCCAGGGGCTGCAAAATCCCACTCTGGGCCACTACCATATCGAAAAGGAGATCGGTCGTGGCGCCATGGGGCTGGTCTACCTGGGGCAGGACCCACGCATCAACCGTGAGGTAGCAATCAAGACCATGGCGCTGTCGCACGAGTTTGAGGGGCAGGAGCTCAAGGAGGTCAAGCAACGCTTCTACCGTGAAGCGGAGACTGCCGGGCGCCTCAACCACCCCAACATCGTCACCATCTATGACATTGGCGAGGAACAGGAGCTGGCCTATATCGCCATGGACTATCTCAAGGGTGAAGATCTCTCCGCCTTTTCCAGTAAGAAGACGCTGCTACCGCTGAAGGAGGTGATGGCGATTGCCGAGCAGGTGGCTGAGGCGCTCGATTACGCGCACAAGCAAAACGTGGTACACCGTGATATCAAACCGGCGAATATTATTTATGAACGCGGTGAAAAGGTGGTGAAGGTGACCGACTTTGGTGTCGCCTGTCTCACCGATTCCAGCAAGACCAAGACCGGCACCGTGCTTGGCAGTCCATCCTATATGTCGCCGGAGCAGGTGGCCGGTAAAAAGGTCGATGGACGCGCCGATATTTTCTCTCTCGGGGTGACAATCTATCAGCTCTCTACCGGCCACCTGCCGTTTGAGGCTGAGTCGCTGGGCAGTCTGATGTTTATGATTGCCAATCAGGCGCATCCCAAGCCGGGTAAGTATCGCAAGGGCATTCCAATCTGCCTGACACGCATTATTAATAAGTGTCTGCAAAAAGAGCAGGCCAAGCGTTACCAGAGTGCTGCCGAGGTGGCAGCGGCACTGAAACGTTGTCGGGGAGGCTAGGATATGTCGGCATGGAAGATGACAGGGCTGACGGATGCAGGGCGGGTGCGCGAGCACAACGAGGATGCCATTGCCTGGGACACCGAGCAGGGCTGGGCGGTGCTGGCTGACGGGATGGGGGGGCACAATGCCGGAGAGGTGGCAAGCGCGATCGCCGTCGAGGTGATTAGCGAACAGTTCAATACCACTGGCACAGCTGAGCCGGCAGCTATATTGCAAGCCGCGGTGGAGCAGGCAAACAGTGCCATCTACCAGCAGGCAACGAGTCAGCCGCGTCTTCATACTATGGGAACCACGGTGGTGGCGATAAGGCTTGATGGGCAGACTCTGCACTGTGCCCATGTTGGTGACTCGCGCCTCTACCGGCTGCGGGGTGGTGAGTTGCAGCAGCTCACCCGTGACCACTCGCTGGTGCAGGAACTGGTGGATGAGGGGATGATCAATGCCGAGCAGGCACGTAGCTCCAAGCAGAAGAATGTGATCACCCGCGCCCTCGGTCTGGAGATGGGTATTGAGGTGGAGATGTCTGCGGACACGATGTGCAGCGAAGACTGCTACCTGCTCTGCTCCGATGGCCTTAGTGACCGGCTGCGTGATGAAGAGATTGCCGCGCTGCTGGCAGGCGAGGCCTTGCCTGAAGTTGCGAGAAGCTTAATTGATGCCGCCAATGAGTGCGGTGGTGAAGACAATATTTCGGTTATAGTGTTCCAGGTCTGGGAGTGAGGAATTAACGATGGCAAAACTGGTGATTAGCCTTGATGGCATGAACGTACGTGATTTTCCGTTGCAGGCTGGACGCATTACGATTGGGCGAAACTCAAGTAACGATATTATGATCAACGAGCCGGTGGTCAGTGGTGAACACGCGGCGATCATGCTCCAACCCAAGCCCATGATTACCGATCTGGGAAGTACCAACGGTACTCGACTGAATGGCTTCCCCATCTCCAAGTCACCGCTTAAACACAATGATGTGATCAAGATCGGCAGCCATGAGTTGTGCTTCGTCGATGAGGATGTGCAGGATTTTGCCGCTACCATGATTATGTATAGCGAGCCGAGTGAGAAAAAGGAGGATAAGGCCTGTGCGGCACTGAAGATCCTCAATGGCCCTCGTGCTGGCGAGGTGATGCGGTTAGAGAAAAAGCGTACGGCTCTGGGCAAACCCGGAGTGCAGGTGGCAGTGATTCTTCATACCTCCGCCGGCTACGAGCTGCTGCCGGTGTCGCTGGGGGATATTGAACTCAATACCAGCATCAACGGTAAGCTACTTAAACCCGAGCCCCATCTGCTGCACGATGGTGATGAGATCGCCATTGCCGATGCACGTCTTAGTTTCATCGAGAAGCTGTAAGGGAGAGAGCTATGCCGAAACTGACACTGCGCCTTAACGGTCTCACCCTTAAGGAATTTGAGCTGGTAAAGGAGCGCAGCACCATCGGGCGTCGCTCTGACAACGATATCCAGCTGGATGATCCCACTGTTAGCGGCATCCATGCCGTGCTCACCCTCAAGCCTGACGACTACCTTGATGGGGCCTTCGATGTTGCCATCGTCGACTTTAACAGTACCAACGGCCTCCTGGTTAACGGTGAGAAGGTACAGCAAAAACGTCTTATCGCTGGTGACATCATCCGTATCGGTCAGCATGAACTATTGTTTGATGAGCCCGACGACAAGCCCTTCGAGCAGACTGCTGTGTTCCTCGACGACGAGGAGTGATTCACTCTCTACCTTGCCCTGCGAAAGCATGGTGCAAGGTGCTACAATGCGTGCAAATTTAAGTAATCGCATATTGAGAGGGTTTTCATGGCTGGACACAGTAAATGGGCCAATATCAAGCACCGCAAGGCGGCACAGGACGCCAAGCGCGGTAAGATTTTCACCAAACTAATTCGTGAGATCGTGGTTGCCGCCAAGATGGGTGGTGCCGACCTTGATAGCAACCCGCGCCTGCGCGATGCGGTGAGCAAGTCCCTCGGCCAGAACATGAAACGGGACACCGTCGATAACGCGATTAAGCGCGGTGCCGGTGCCGGTGAAGGCGAGAACTACGATGAGGTGCGTTACGAGGGTTATGGCCCCAACGGCGTGGCCGTATTGGTCGACTGCCTCACCGATAACCGTAATCGTACCGTGGCTGAAGTACGCCACGCCTTTACCAAGGCGGGCGGTAACCTGGGTACCGACGGTTCGGTCTCTTACCTGTTTACCAAGATTGGCCTGATGCATTATCCGGCTGGTAGCGACGAAGATGCCATTATGGAGGCGGCACTGGAGGCCGGCGCCGAGGATATTGTTACCACTGACGATGGTTCCGTCGAGGTGACCACCGCCTGGGAAGAGTTCACCGATGTGAAAGAGGCGATGATTGCTGCCGGTTTTGAACCGGAGATGGGCGAGATCACGCAGAAGCCTTCTACCAGCGTTGACCTTGATGTTGAGGATGCACAGAAGGTGCTACGTCTGGTCGATGTACTGGAGGATCTGGACGATGTGCAAAGCGTCCATAGCAACGCCGACTTCAGTGAAGAGGTGATGGCGCAGCTCGGTTAGGTCCAGGATAAGCCCATGACCCGCATCCTTGGCATCGACCCCGGCTCGCGTATTACCGGCTTTGGTATTATCGAGCTGGATGGAAAGAAGCTGAACTACGTGGAGAGTGGTTGCATCCGTGCCGGTAGTGGTGATTTTGCCGGTCGCCTCAAGACCATCTTTGATGGCCTGTGTGAGATTGTCGAGATCTACGACCCGGGCGAGGTGGCGATAGAAAAGGTCTTTATGCACCGTAATCCCGACTCTGCCCTCAAACTTGGTCAGGCCCGTGGCGCTGCCATTTGTGCGGTGATGTCTAAGGGGCTGACGATTAGTGAATACACCCCGGCCGAGATTAAGAAGGCGAGCGTAGGCAAGGGCAATGCCTCCAAGGATCAGGTACAGCATATGGTGCAGGCGCTACTCAAATTACCCGGAATGCCACAGGAGGATGCCGCCGATGCCCTGGCTGTGGCCCTCTGTCACAACCATACCAGCCAAACCCTGAGCCATCTCGAAGGTGTGCGCGGAACCCGAAGAGGACGTTATCGATGATTGGACGCCTGCGTGGCACTCTGGCGGAGAAGAAGCCCCCCTTTTTATTGCTTGACGTCAACGGCGTCGGTTATGAGTTGGAGGCCTCCATGGGGACCATCTTCCAGCTTCCCGAGGTGGGTGAAGAGGTGAGCTTGCACACCCATCTGGTGGTGCGCGATGATGCACATCTGCTGTTCGCCTTCGCTACGGAGGCCGAACGTACCCTGTTCCGCACCCTGATTAAGGTTAACGGCGTGGGGGCCAAGCTGGCGCTGACCATCCTCTCTGGTATCTCGGCCGATGAGTTTGCCCGTTGTGTTCACGACAGTGATATTGCCACTCTGGTACGCCTGCCCGGTGTTGGCAAGAAGACTGCCGAGCGGCTTATCGTTGAGATGCGCGACCGCCTCGATGACTGGCAACCGGCCCCGGTGTTGCCCGGTGGTGGAGCCCCGGCTATTGTTCCTGCCAATGATGCGGTGAAGGATGCCATTAGCGCCCTGGTCTCCCTCGGCTACAGGCCCCAGGAGGCGAGTCGCCTTATTAGCAAAATTGAGACGGATGGGCTGGATAGTGAGGCGATTATCCGTGCTGCCCTCAAACAGGCCGTTAAAAAGTAGCCATGGTGCACATTTGTCTCATTTAGAGGCGGAAACTGGCGCAGTCAGGCGGTAAGATACAGGCAATTGAAAATGGATAGGCCATAACAACGATGATCGAAACCGATCGCCTGATTAGTAACGAGCCGAAGAACGAGGAGGAGGCGCAGGATCGCGCCATTCGCCCCAGGCTGCTGGAGGATTACGTTGGTCAGCAGAAGGTGTGCGAGCAGATGGAAATCTTCATCTCCGCAGCGACGAAACGCAGTGAGGCGCTGGATCACGTACTGCTGTTCGGTCCTCCCGGCCTGGGCAAGACCACCCTGGCCCACATCATCGCCAACGAGCTGGAGGTGAATATCCGCCAGACCTCCGGTCCGGTGCTGGAGCGCCCCGGTGATCTCGCCGCCCTGCTGACCAACCTCGAACCCCACGATGTACTCTTTGTTGATGAGATCCATCGCCTCTCACCAGTGGTTGAAGAGGTGCTCTATCCGGCGCTGGAGGACTACCAGATCGATATCATGATCGGTGAGGGCCCCGCCGCCCGCTCGATTAAGCTGGACCTTCCCCCATTTACCCTGATCGGTGCCACTACCCGTGCCGGTATGCTTACCTCTCCGCTGCGTGACCGCTTCGGCATTGTGCAGCGGCTGGAGTTTTACGATAGCCATGAGCTTGCCCGTATTGTTGCCCGTTCGGCGAAGATCCTTGATGTGGTGATCGACGACAAAGGGGCGATGGAGATCGCCCGGCGCTCCCGTGGCACCCCACGCATTGCCAACCGACTGCTGCGCCGCGTGCGTGACTACGCCGAGGTAAAGGCCGACGGTAAGGTCTCGGTAGAGGTAGCGGGGCGTGCCCTCGATATGCTCGATGTGGATGTAAACGGTTTCGACATGATGGACCGGAAACTACTGTTGGCAATTATTGAAAAATTTGACGGTGGCCCGGTGGGGGTGGACAACATTGCCGCGGCCATCGGCGAGGAGCGTGGCACCATTGAGGATGTACTCGAACCGTATCTTATTCAACAGGGTTTTTTGATGCGTACCCGCACCGGCCGCATTGCCACCAACAGCGCCTACCTGCATTTTGGAATGACGCCGCCCGAGGGCAAAGAGGCGAGTCGCCAGAAAGAGATGGATACTTTTGGTGATGGAGGAGAGTAGTGGCTGAATTTATCTGGCCGTTGCGTGTCTACTATGAAGATACCGACCACGGCGGTGTGGTCTATCATGCCAACTTTGTGAAGTTTATGGAGCGGGCTCGTACTGAGTGGTTACGTGTGCGGGGAGTTGAGCAGGATAGTTTAAGCGAAGAGCAAGGGGTGGTCTTTGCGATACGTGATATGCAGTTGAAGTTTCATCTGCCGGCACGCTTTAACGACGCGCTGGAGGTGAGTGTTGAGATGGTGAGGTGTGGGCGTGCCAGTGCAGATTTTTACCAACAGGTATGCCGCGCTGGTGAGATATTGTGCGAGGGAACGATAAGAGTGGCCTCGCTTGAGACAACAAGTTTTAAACCGAAAATGATGAATGAAGCCCTGCTGATAAAGATGGCTGAGGAATAATAATGAGTACGGATATGTCGTTGTGGAGTCTGTTCGCCAATGCCAGTCTGCTGGTGCAGTTGGTGATGTTGTTGCTGCTGCTGATTTCGATTGCCTCCTGGAGTGTGATCCTGCAAAAGGGCCGACAGATTAAACGCTCACGCGAGGACGCGGAGACCTTTGAGAACCGCTTCTGGTCGGGCATCGATCTGGTCGAGCTTTATAAGCAGATGAACAAACGGCGTGCCAGCCTCGATGGCCTGGCGATTATCTTCGAGTCGGGCTTTGGCGAGTTTGCCCGTTTGCGCAAGCAGGGTGGTGTTGAACCGATGGCGGTGGTGGAGGGGGCGCAACGTTCGATGCGTGTCGCCATGAGTCGCGAGGTCGATAAGCTGGAAGCACATCTCGCCTTTCTTGCCACTGTCGGTTCCACTAGTCCCTATGTGGGTTTGTTCGGTACGGTGTGGGGCATTATGAACTCTTTCCGTGCCCTCGGTAGCGCGCAACATGCCACCCTCTCGATGGTCGCCCCCGGCATTGCCGAGGCACTGATTGCCACCGCTATGGGCCTGTTTGCCGCTATCCCAGCCGTGATCGCCTATAACCGTTTTGCCAATGATGTGGAACGGCTGGAAAACCGCTTCGAAACATTTAAAGATGAGTTCTCCACCCTGCTGCAACGTCAGGCGCACAGCTAACAATCATGGCTGCGGGAAACAAAAAACGGCGCTTGATGGGGGAGATTAATGTGGTTCCCTATATTGATGTGATGCTGGTGTTGCTGGTGATCTTTATGATCACCGCCCCGATGCTCAGCCAGGGGGTAAAGGTGGAGCTGCCACAGGCCGACTCCACGCCGATCCCACAGGATGACAGAGAGCCGCTGGTGGTTTCGGTAGATGGTGCGGGTGCCTATTACTTGTCGCTGGGTGGGCCTGCCAAAGTGCCGCTAGAGGCAGAGGCCCTGCTTGAGCGTATGCAGGCGGTGCTGACGGCACAGCCGGGATTGCCTGTCTATGTGAAGGGAGATCGGTTTGTTGCCTACGGCAAGGTGGTTGAGGTGATGGCGCTGATTCAGGGGGCCGGTGTGCCCAGTGTCGGTCTGATGACCGAGATGCCCGAGGGTGGTGATGAACGCTGAGGGGCTGCGTGCCATTATAGGCTCGGTGGTGGTACACATCATCGTCGTAGCCATTCTGGTCTTTACGATGTGGGAGCGCCCCAAACCTCCGGCAGTGGTGGCAGTGAGCAAGCCGATCATTCAGGCCCGTGCGGTAGATGAGGCAACGGCTATGGAGCCGGTGCGCCGTCGCGAGACCAAGGAGCAGCTCAAAAAGGAGGCGGTGGAGAAGAAGCGTAAGGCGGCGGTAGCAGAGAAAAAACGCAAGGCCGAGGTGAAGCGCAAAAAAATTGCGGCTGAGAAAAAGCGTAAGGCAGAACTTAAACGTAAAAAGGCTGAGGCAGAGAAAAAACGTCAGGTTGAAGTGAAGCGTAAGCAGAAAGAGGCTGAGAAGAAACGTCTCGCCGAGAAGCAGCGTAAGAAAGATGAGGCGGCGAAGAAGAAAAGGGCAGAGGAAGAACGGCAGCGTCGTGAGAATGAGTTGAAGCGGCAGATGGATGCCGAGGCTGAACGTATCGCTGCAGAGGCCCGAGTGCAGCGTCGTGCGCAACTCAATCGGCAGCAGCTGCAATATATTAGTGACATTGCTAACAAAGTGCAGCGCAACTGGTTGCGCCCACCGGGTAGCACAGGCACCCTGTGCAGTGTATTGATTAATCAGATCCCCGGCGGCGAGATTAGCGGCGTGCGGGTGACAGACTGTGACGGCGATACCGCCTTCCAGCGTTCGGTCGAGGCTGCGGTGCGTAAGGCATCGCCTCTACCTATACCGGCTGACCCTGAGCTATTCCAGAGGGAGATACAATTTGATTTTAAACCGTAATGCAGTGATGAAATTTGTTATTCGCAGTATGGCGACACTGTTGCTGCTGTGCTCATGGCAGGCACAGGCGCGCCTGGTGATCGAGATTACCCAGGGAACAGAAGGTGCGCTGCCCATTGCTGTGGTGCCCTTCGGCTGGCTGGGTGGTGCCGACTCACGTACCGATGTGGCCGATATCGTTGCTGCCGATCTGGCGCGTAGCGGTCGCTTTGCCCCGCTGGATAAGGGGCAGATGCCCCAGCAGCCACATTCAGGCAAAGAGATTAATTTTGCCGCCTGGCGCGCCGCTGGGGTGGAGCACATCGTGGTGGGACGAGTCCAGTCGCGTCAGGGTGATGAACGGATGGTGGAGTTCCAGCTGTTTGATGTGGTGCGTGGGGTGCAGATGACCGGTTATTCCATTCCGGCTTCCTCACCGCGTATGCGTCGTGTTGCCCATCAGATCAGCGATATCGTCTATAAAAAACTGACCGGGCAGCGCGGTGCCTTTAATACCCACGTGGCCTACGTGACGGTAGAGCGTAGCGGCAAGGAGAGTCTCTATCGTCTCTCTATTGCCGATGCCGATGGGCACGATGAGCAGGTGATACTCACCTCTAAACAGTCGCTGATGTCACCGACCTGGTCGCCGGATGGCGAGCGGCTTGCTTACGTCTCATTCGAGAAGGGGCGATCACTGATCTATATGCAGGAGATCGATAGTGGAAAACGGGAATTGTTGGCAGAGTTTAAGGGACTGAACTCTGCCCCCAGTTTTTCACCTGATGGGCGCAGGCTGGCGCTCACACTCTCTCGTGATGGCAATCCGGAGATCTATCTGCTGGATCTGCGTAGCCGTGCCCTGACCCGGCTCACCCATAGTCGAGGTATTGATACCGAGGCGAGCTTTGCACCCGATGGCAAGGCGGTGCTGTTTACCTCGGATCGTGGTGGTAAGCCGCAGATTTACCGCTTGAAGTTGGAGAATGGCCGGCCCGTTGGCAGGCCGCAACGCATTACCTATGAAGGGGTTTATAATGCACGGGCAGCCTTCTCACCTGATGGCAAGCGGTTGGTCTTTGTACATGGTGATGGCAAGCGTTTTCGTATCGCAGTGCAGGATCTGGAGAGTGGCACCCTGCGGGTGTTGAGTGACACCCGCTTCGATGAGTCGCCCAGTTTTGCACCCAATGGCAGTATGATTATTTATGCCACGGAGCGTAACCGACGCGGTGTGCTGGAGGCTGTCTCTGTTGATGGTAATGCACACCAGCGTCTGGGCTTGAGTCGTGGTGATGTACGTGAACCGGCGTGGTCGCCGTATATTTTGAAATAGGGGAATAACCATGAAGGTAAAGTTCTTAGGGTTGTGTGTGGTAGCTGCCGGGATGGTGCTGTTGCAGGGCTGTAGCGGTGGTGAAAATATACGCGATGGTGATGTGCCGATAGATGATCGCAGTATTGGTGCCGAGGGGCAGGGTGATGCCGCCTACTCTGAGGGTGGGGCACAAAGCAGTGGTGTTGAGATGGGGAGCGAGTTTGCCGGCCGGCCGGTGGAGGAGCTGCTAAACGATCCCAGCACACCGCTCTCCAAGCGGGTCTTTTATTTTGAGTTCAATAGTGCCGAATTAAGTGCAGCAGATCGTGATGCCATTGCCACTCATGCGCGCTTTATGAATGAGGTGCGTGATGTCACCGTGGTACTGGAGGGGCACGCCGATGAGCGTGGTTCACGTGAGTACAACCTGGCACTGGGTGAGCGTCGCGCCAAGGTGATCGAGCGGATGCTTACCCTGCAAGGTGTGTCGCAGGATCAGATTCAGGTGATTAGTTTTGGAGAGGAGCGGCCCCAGGCCTTTGAGCATGATGAAGAGTCGTGGCGTCTTAACCGTCGCGTGCAACTTCTCTACTCGGGATATTGATAATGAAAGTGGCGAAGATGGTAGTCGGCCTGCCTCTGTTGGCACTGGCCTTTAGTGCACCGCTGTTTGCTGAGAGTGTGGAGCAGCGTGTTGCCCGTATGGAACGGGTGATGGAAAGTCAGTCATTGCTGGAGATGGTGGAGCGACTCGATGCTTTACAGTTGGAGGTACAGCAGCTGCGTGGTCAGGTGGAGGAGCAACAGCACCAGATGGCGGGGATGAAGAATCGCCAGCGTGAACTCTATCTCGATACTGATCGTCGTATGTTGCGTCTGGAACGCGAGGGCGGGGCGTCCAGTGTGACACCCTCGACTCCGTTAAGTCGCACACCGACGTCTCCTGTGGCTCCGGTAGCTCCCGTGCCTACCGTTGCACCCAAGACACCATTAACCTCCGCAAACAGTCCGATACCACCGGCAAAAAAACCGAGTACCAAGAAGGTTGCCCCTGCCGTGACTGCCGCTCCGCAGCAACTGGCGCAGGAGCGTAAGGCCTATCAACAGGCCTTTGAGCTATTGCGTGAGCTGCGTTATGAGCAGGCCACTGTAGCCTTCCGTGATTTTCTCAAGCAGTACCCCGATGGCCGTTACGCCCATATCGCCCAGTACTGGCTGGGTGAGGCGGCGTATGCACGTCGCGACTTTGTGCAGGCGATTCGTGACTATCAGGCACTGTTGCAGAATCATCCACGTAGCGCCAAGCGCGCCGAGGCGATGCTGAAAATCGGCTATAGCTATCAGGAGCTGAAAAAAACGGCGGAATCGAAGAGGATGATGGAGCAGCTGATCGAAATCTATCCCGATTCCACCGAGGCGGGCCAGGCACGTAACCAGCTCAGGCGATTGAAGAAGAGTGGAGGCTGATCACTCACCCGCTGCCACGGAGTCAACGGCAGCGGGTAAGCTTCGCATAACGGAGATATTTCTTTCGCTACAGGGTGAGGCCGATGCGGTTGGCTGGCCCACGGTCTTCGTGCGTCTTACCGGCTGCCCCCTGCGCTGCAAATATTGTGATACCAGTTACGCGTTTACTGGTGGCGAAAGTATGAGTATCGATGCGGTGGTGGCTGCTGTGGCTGTGCATAAGACGCGTCATGTTTGTGTCACCGGTGGTGAGCCGCTGTCACAGAAAGGGGCGCTGTTATTGCTGCGCCGACTTTGTGATGCCGGGCATGACGTCTCGCTGGAGACTAGCGGTGCACTCGACATCTCTGGTGTCGATGAGCGGGTCAGTCGGGTGATGGATTTGAAGGCACCGGCTTCTGGTGAGGCCGCAAGCAATCGCTACGAAAACATTGATGCTCTCACCACTCACGACCAGGTGAAACTGGTGATTGCCGATCGCAATGACTACGAGTGGGCCGTATCCGTGTTGCAAAAATATCGTCTCAGTGATCGTTGCAGCGTGCTCTTCTCCCCTGCCTTTGGCAGTATTGAACCACGTCAACTGGCTGAATGGATTATCGAAGACCATCTGCCGGTGCGTTTTCAGATGCAGTTGCACAAGATGTTGTGGGGAGATGAGGCGGGGCGTTAAGAGTGTGAAGTTGATTAACTTCTAATTGCGGCAGCCATTGGTTGCCGTTTCTGTTTCATGAGGTTGTTGTTAATGAAAAAAAAAGCGGTAGTCCTGCTCTCCGGTGGCCTGGACTCGGCCACTACTCTGGCTATGGCCCGAGCAGCGGATTATGACTGTTACGCCATGAGTTTTGACTACGGACAGCGCCATCGTTGTGAGTTGCTTGCATCAGACGCGGTAGCTGATCATCTGGGTGCATTAGAGCATCGTACGGTGCAGCTCGATCTACGCCAGTTTGGTGGTTCGGCGCTCACCGATGATGCCATCGATGTGCCAGAGGGGGAGGAAGAGGGAATACCTGTGACCTACGTGCCGGCGCGCAATACGGTGTTTTTATCTCTGTCGCTGGCCTGGGCAGAGGTGCTGGGGGCGCATGATATCTTTATCGGGGTGAATGCGGTGGATTATTCCGGCTATCCTGACTGTCGGCCCGAGTTTATCGAGGCCTTTGAGAAGATGGCGAATCTGGCGACCAAGGCCGGGGTAGAGGGAGAACGTTTTGCCATTCATGCCCCGTTGATCGAGCTGAGCAAGGCACAGATCATTCAGCAGGGCACGGAGTTAGGCGTTGATTATGGTATGACTGTTTCCTGCTATAACCCGAATAAAGAGGGGCTGGCCTGTGGCCGTTGCGACTCCTGTCGCCTGCGTGCCGAGGGTTTTGCTGTGGCAGGGTTGCCGGATCCAACGCGCTATCAGGGAAAACCCCGATAGCTTGAGAGAGAATAATGGAATAACCTCATCGGTTATAATTTGAGCATGGACGTCATCCAACCATAAAGAGAGTCAAGAGAGGTTTCAGATGGTATTCGAAGATTTTTTCTCGGCACAGTCGATGTTGTTATGGTCTGCCTTCGTTATTGCCCTTGTTTTGGGTGCGGTGGTTAATAAGACCAATTTCTGCACCATGGGGGCGGTTTCCGATATGGTAAACATCGGTGACTGGGGCCGTATGCGCGCCTGGTTGCTGGCGATGGCAGTAGCACTGCTGGGTGTGACTATCCTTGAGGCTAGCGGCATGCTGGTGCTGGATCCGACCTTCCCTCCCTACCGGGGTGCCCAGCTCAACTGGATCGAGCACCTGCTTGGTGGCCTGATCTTCGGTATCGGTATGACCTTCGCCTCGGGTTGTGGTAACAAGACCCTGATCCGTATTGGTGGTGGCAATATAAAGTCTATTGTTGTGCTGGCGGTGATCGCGGTGATTGCCTACTTTATGACCAACCCCTTCCCTGGTTCAGATGCGACTCTCTACTCCACGCTATTTTATGGCTGGACCAATCCGCTGGCGGTCGATATGGGCGCAGGACAGGATCTGGGTAGCCTGTTCGGTGGTGAAAATGCCGCCACAGCGCGTCTCTGGATCGGCCTGCTGCTGGTAGTGGCTATCTTTGCCTATGCCTTTAAGTCGGCTGATTTCCGCGGTAACTTCGATAATATTCTTGCCGGGGTGATGGTCGGCCTGGCGGTGTTGGCGCTGTGGTATGTGAGCGCCAATGTGATCGTTGAGGTGCCGGATGAGGGCAGCTACAGCATGACCGATTATTACGGTGAGTGGGATATGCTGGCCGACGATGAGGAGGGCAAACCTGCCGCCGGCGCACCGTTGGCCGCTCAGTCCTTCACCTTTATCAACCCGATGGGACAGGCCTATGGCTATGCCACGGGTGGTTTTAGTGCCAGCCTGATGACGGTGGGAATTATGACCCTGCTGGGTGTGATTGCAGGCTCCTTCCTTTGGTCCATTATCAGTAAAGGTTTCCGCATCGAGTGGTTCAACTCCATCGGGGATTTTGTCGCCCATTTTATCGGAGCCATTCTGATGGGGTTTGGTGGTGTGCTGGCGATGGGTTGCACCATCGGTCAGGGCATTACCGGTGTCTCTACCCTGGCCATCGGCTCCTTTATTACCTTTGTTTCCATCGTCTATGGCAGCGCCCTCACAATGAAGGTGCAGTACTACAAAATGGTCTATGAGGAAGAGGCTACTTTCGTTAAAGCACTGCTTACTTCACTGGTTGATTTGCGCCTGTTACCCGGTGCATTCCGCAAGCTAGAAGCGATATAAAAAAATTCCTGTAAAGGGGGTTGTCATTTTCGGCATTTCCGGTAGGATATGCCGCTCTTTGGGGCCGTTAGCTCAGTTGGTAGAGCAGTTGACTTTTAATCAATTGGTCGGGCGTTCGAGTCGCCCACGGCCCACCATACACTCAAAAGGGCTACGCGAAAACGTAGCCCTTTTTTTGTTTCCGGCCAGGATAAGCCGGAAGTTATCAGGGATGATGTTGGATTGAGATTGGAGTTCCCCCAGCAATGTCTAACTGTAAACGTTGTAGACTTCAGGCCGCCTGCAAACATATCCCCGGCCCCTTTTGCCCGTGGTTGTTTTATATTGCCCTGGCCGCAGCGATTGCTATTCCTGCATACCTGTTATGGAAGGGTAATATGATGCTTAATGTTGGTTAATGCCCCAGCAGCCAGAGCAGAGAAACGAACTTCTTGAGCAGGCCTGTCTGGCGCTGCTAAGCCAGCATCCCGACGGGATTAGTGAATTCCAGTTACTCAAAAGTCTGCGAGACGAAGAATACAGACTGTTCCCTAAGCTTGAACCCGATGATCACCTGGGCCTGTTTCAGAGCCACTTTTTACTATTTCACACCCTTTACCGCTTGCGAGACCGTCTCCATGCTGAGCAGCGGGCCGTGCTGCGTATCTCTGCCCTGTTAATCGAGTTATGTGACTACCAGGCGGGTGAGGCAGTGTTGTGCGAGGCGGATCCATTGCGGGATTACTATATCGATCTCACCAACCTCGATGTTATCGGTGAGGCCGATGTGGTGGCCCTGCTAGCTGACTTCTGGCGGCGTATGCAGCTGGGTGAGCCGCAGCAGTTGGCCATTGCGTTGAGTGTGCTGGAGCTGGACGAGGCGGCGGACTTTGAGCAGGTGAAGCGCCAGTATCGACGACTGGTGATGCGTCACCATCCGGATCGCGGCGGTGATACGGCAAAGATGCACAGCCTCAATGAGGCGCTTGATGTGTTGCGTACTCACTACCGTCGTTAATCATGATAAGGGCGTACAATAGGCGCCGAAATTGACTACTTTGAGGACTCCATGGCTCTGTTAACCCTGCGTAATATCTCTCTTGCCTTTGGCGGGGCTCCCCTTCTGAATGGTATCGATCTGAGTATCGAGCCGGGGGAGCGGCTCTGTCTGGTAGGGCGTAATGGTACCGGTAAATCGACCCTGATGAAGCTGCTAAACGGAGAGTTGCAGGCCGATGGTGGTGAGCTCATTAGCGGTCAGGGGCTGCGAGTGGCTCGCCTCACGCAAGAGGTGCCGCGTGAGCTGTCCGGGCCGGTATTTGATGTGGTGGCCGGGGGGCTGGGGGAGGGCGGTGCCCTGCTGGCTGAGTATCACGATGTGAGTCATCAACTGGCCGAGTCATGCGATGACAAGTTGCTGGCGAAGTTGGAGAAGATTCAGCACAAGCTGGAGGCGGTGGATGGCTGGCAGCTCAATCAGCGGGTGGAGACGGTATTGTCCCGTCTGAAACTGCCCGCCGATAGTGACTTTTCCGATCTCTCCGGCGGTCTCAAACGTCGTGTGTTGCTGGCCCGTGAGCTGGTGAGCGAGCCTGATCTGCTGTTGCTGGATGAGCCCACCAACCACCTCGATATCGATGCCATCGCCTGGCTGGAGGAGTTCCTGCTCAGCTGGCAGGGCACGCTGCTGTTTATTACCCACGACCGTATGTTCCTGCAACGAATCGCCACCCGTATCATCGAGCTGGATCGTGGCGTTCTGAGCTCCTGGCCGGGCGATTACGAGACCTATCTGAAACGTAAGCAGGAGGCGCTGGATGCCGAGGCGACACAAAATGCCCTGTTCGACAAAAAATTAGCGCAGGAAGAGACGTGGATCCGCCAGGGGATCAAGGCGCGCCGCACCCGTAACGAGGGGCGAGTACGTGCCCTCAAATCACTACGCAATGAGCGTATGGAGCGGCGTGAGCGCCAGGGCACGGCGAAGATGCAGATGCAGGGGGCCGAGCGCTCCGGCAAGGTGGTGATCGAGGCCGAAAACCTCAGTTTTAGCTACGATGGCATCCCGATCTTCAGTGATTTTTCTACCACTATTATGCGTGGTGACAAGGTGGCGATCCTCGGCCCCAATGGCGTTGGTAAGACCACTCTGTTAAAGGTATTGCTGGGTGATATGGAGCCGCAGCAGGGCAAGGTGAAGCTGGGTACCAAGCTGGAGGTTGCCTACTTTGATCAGCACCGCTCGATCCTCGACGATGAGGCATCGGTGCTGGACAACGTGGCCGAGGGTAGCGATCGGGTCGAGATCAACGGCGCGAGCAAGCACATCATGGGCTATCTGCAGGACTTCCTGTTTACCCCGGAGCGGGCACGCAGCCCGGTGAAATCTCTCTCCGGGGGTGAACGCAATCGCCTGCTGCTGGCAAAGCTCTTCACTAAACCCTCCAACCTGCTGGTAATGGACGAGCCGACCAATGACCTTGATGTCGAGACCCTGGATCTACTCGAAGAGCTGTTGCTCGACTACAAGGGAACCTTATTACTGGTGAGCCACGACCGTGCCTTCATCAATAATGTGGTCACCAGTTCGCTGGTATTTGAGGGGCATGGCCGTCTCAAAGAGTATGTGGGTGGCTATGACGACTGGCTGCGTCAACGCCCCAGCTGTGAGATAGCGCAGGGTGCGAAGAAAAAAACCGCCGAGGTACCGAGTCAGCAGGCGAAGGCGACTAAAAAGAACAAAATGAGTTACAAGGATAAGCGCGAGCTGGAGCTACTGCCCGAGCAGATTGCCGAGCTGGAGGCAGAGCAGGAGGCACTACAGCAGAAGATGGGTGACCCCGATTTTTACCAGCAACAGGATGGGAATGCGGTCACCCAGGCCACCGAGCGGATGGAGCAGCTCAACGGCGAGCTGGAGCAGGCCTACCGGCGCTGGGAAGAGCTGGCAGAACAGGAGGGCTAATGGCCCCAAAGATCGCTTTCTGATAGCATGGGCGGTTTAAGCGGGCCAGGTCTATTTGTACCCGGATGCCCTTCACCAAAGTAAGTTGTAGGAACAAGAATGGATAAGATTAAGCGATTTCTCCCCTTTCTCGAATGGCAGCTGACAGGTGTAAACTTGCGCGCCGACCTTATCGCCGGTATCACCGTCGCCCTGGTGTTGATCCCACAGTCTATGGCCTATGCCCAACTGGCCGGTCTACCCCCCTACTACGGTCTTTATATTGCCTTTATGCCGGTGATCATTGCGGCACTGTTTGGCTCCTCCAAGCAGCTGGCAACCGGTCCGGTAGCAGTGGTCTCGCTGCTGACCGCCTCGGCAATTATTCCGCTGGTCGGCGACCCTAGCGGCATGACTCAGGAACAGGTGATTGCCGTCTACGCGCCGCTGGCGATCCTGCTAGCCTTCCTGGTCGGCGTCTTTCAGCTGTTTCTTGGCGTGTTCAAACTCGGTGTTATCGTTAACTTCCTCTCCCATCCGGTGATCGTTGGCTTTACCAATGCCGCAGCGATGATTATCGGTCTCTCCCAGCTGAATAAGATCTTCGGTGTCTCCATGGAGCGCTCAGAGAGTTTTGTAAACGATATCTGGGGCGTGATCCTGCAGGTGGGTGACAGCCACATCCCCACCCTGATCTTTGGTGTCGTTGCCATCGCCATCCTGTGGGGATTCAAGAAGTACTACCCCAAGGTGCCGGGTGTACTGGTTGCCGTGGTGGGCACTACCGTTGTCAGTGCCATCATCGGCTACAAAGATAATATGTCTGGTGCCGTAGTTGGAAAAATCCCTGAGGGTCTGCCCTCGATGCAGGTGCCTGCCTTTAGCTGGGACATGATGGCTACCCTCATCTCCAGCGCCATTGTTATTTCGCTGGTCGGCTTTATGGAGGCGATCTCTATCGCCAAGGCGATGGCAGCCAAGACCAAGGATCGTATCGACCCCAACCAGGAGTTGATCGGTCAGGGTCTGGGTAACATTGCCGGTAGCTTCTTCCAGTCCTATCCTGCCTCCGGTTCCTTCTCCCGCTCTGCGGTGAACCTCGGCGCCGGTGCCAAGACCGGCATGTCCTCGGTCTTCACCGGTGCGGTAGTAGTAATCACCCTGCTGTTCCTCACCCCGCTGCTCTACCACCTGCCCAAGGCGGTACTGGCTGCGGTGATCATTATGGCGGTGATTGGCCTGATTAACTTTAAGGCGGTGAAACATGCCTGGCGTGCCAGTAAGCACGACGGTGTTGCCTCCATCGTTACCTTTATCGCCACCCTCGGTTTTGCCCCGCATCTTGATCAGGGCATAATGGTAGGTGCCGGTCTGGCTATCCTGCTTTACCTCTACCGCACCATGAGCCCACGTGTGGCCCACCTGGGTCGTTATGAGGATGGCACCCTGCGTGATCTGGCGGTTCATCCGGACTTGCCGACCGATGAGCACATTATTGTGGTTCGCTTCGATGGTTCTCTCTACTTTGCCAACGTCTCCTTCTTTGAGGACACCATTCTGGCAGCGGTTGCTGACAAGCCTGATGCCAAATATATTCTGGTGGTGGGTGACGGTATCAACCAGCTCGACGCCTCGGGTGAAGAGGTACTACACCACCTCAATCAGCGCCTCAAGGATCACGACATCACCCTGGTGCTAAGCGGTCTTAAACGTCAGGTGATACAGGTGATGCGTCAGACCCTGTTGTTTGATCACATCGGCCAGAAGAATATCTTCGCTACTGAAAATATGGCACTGGCTGATATCTACAAGCGTATGGGTGGTGAAGGGGAGTTCTGTCCTCTCAGCCCCAATATCGCAGTGGAGAATAATGAAGAGGCAGAAGCCAGGGCGTAGAGTTTTCTTCCCTCTAACAAGAAAAAGCGGGCTTTGCCCGCTTTTTTTGTTTTTGATTTATCGCGTCAGGTACCAAGTCATCAAATTGCAATAGACGTTTGTCAAAATCTCGCTATGAATATGAACGAAGAAAATAGCGTGAAGGCCCCTTCTCTGGAGCAATGTCTAAACACGGTTATCAGCGAGCGGAAGTTGACGGTGCTGTTTCAGCCCATCGTGGCCAATAAATCGGCTGAGATATTCGGCTACGAAGCGCTGATTCGTGGTCCCTCCAATACCCCCCTGCACGCGCCGGTGGCCCTGTTCGAGACAGCAGTACGCCATGCTCGCCTGGTCGAGCTTGAGTTGTTATGTCGCGAGGTTTCAATTCATCAGTTCAAACACCTCAACCTGCCGGGCAAGCTGTTTCTCAATGCCAGCCCCGAGACCCTGTTTCAGCCCAATTTTCGTTCAGGTTGCACCCTGGATATGTTGCAGCAGGTAGGGTTATCGCCAGAGCGTGTAGTTATTGAACTTACAGAGCAGTATCCGCTGGATAATTATGATGTGGTGCGCGAGGCTCTCAACCACTACAAGGAGATGGGTTTCGAGATCGCTATTGATGATCTCGGTGCTGGTTACGCAGGGCTGCGTATGTGGTCGGAGTTACGTCCAGACTATGTGAAGATTGATCGTCACTTTATGCAGGATATTCATGAGGATAAGGTGAAACAGGAATTTGTCCGCTCCATTCGTAATATCGCACATGAGCTCGATTGTCGTGTGATCGGTGAAGGGGTAGAGACCGCCGACGAGTATCGAGTGGTCAGCAAGATGGGGCTGGAGTTCTGTCAGGGCTACTACTTTGCTCGCCCCGCAGCACTGCCTGATATCAGTGTGTCACGAAGACTGTTCCTGCATGAACCCGAGGGCTTGTATCGCCGAGCGGGGGGCAGTTATCTGTCAAAAAATATCGGGGAGTTGTTGCAGGAGGTAGCTGCCATTTGTGCCTCGACCAGCGTTGAGGAGACAGCACAGATCTTCCACACTGCGCCGCAACTGGAGAGTCTGGCGGTAGTTAATGGCGGGCGACCATTGGGACTAGTGCGTCGCAATACCCTTACCAGCCTGCTGCTTAGCCGCTACGGGCGCGATTTACACGGTAATAAACCGATCAGTCAGTTTCTTGATAGCAATACTTTAATCTTGGAGTCGCATCTGCCAATTGAGGAGGCTAGCAGCCTGGTGAGCGAGCAGATGCAACAGAACAAGGCGCTGGAGTTTATTATTACCAAAGATGGCCGGTATCGTGGTATTGGTTCGGTGATTGATTTGCTCAAGGTGATCACAGATCTGCAGGTGCGTAATGCCCGCTATGCCAATCCGCTGACCCTGCTGCCGGGTAATGTTCCTATCTATGAAGAGCTGGAATATTTACTCCGTGATCAGCGACAGTTTGTAGTTTGCTACTGTGACCTCGACAATTTTAAACCTTACAACGACAAGTATGGGTATGAGAAGGGTGATCAGGTGATTAAGGGTCTTGCCGAGATACTGCGCAACGGAGTGGATGAGGAGCAGGATTTTATTGGCCATATCGGCGGTGATGATTTTCTTGTCATCTTCCAAAGTGCAGATTGGCAGGCTCGTTGTGAGGCGATCCTGCAGCAGTTCGAAGAACGGGTTAATAGTCACTATAAACGTGAGGATCTGGCGCAGTCTGGGATCTGGTCACAGGATCGTACGGGGAATCATCGTTTTTTTCCGCTGCTCAGTCTCTCTATTGGCAGCGTGAATCCGGATCCTACTGTCTGTAAAAGCCACCACGATGTGGCAGCGCTTGCCAGTGATGCCAAACAGATGGCAAAGAAGAAGGCGGGTAATTCCCTGTTTATCGATCAGCGTCGCCAGCCTTACAGCGCAGAACTGTGCGAGGTAGTGGCCTAGGTGGTAATTAACACCGTTTGAAGTGGCAGGTTTTGTGGATTGTTTGCTAGTAGTGTAGCTGGTACCTATGGGGCTTCTGGCGTAAACTATGCGGCCCTTTTCTACTCATATTCCTGCAAGATGCGCACAGTTTACATAAAAACCTTTGGTTGTCAGATGAACGAGTATGATTCGGCCCGTATGGCCGATGGACTCGGGGTGGCCTGCGGCCTGGAGGTGGTGGAGATGCCCGAAGAGGCCGATGTACTGCTGCTCAACACCTGCTCGGTGCGTGAGAAGGCGCAGGAGAAGGTCTTCTCCCAACTAGGTATGTGGCGACCACTGAAGGAGAAGAATCCGAAGGTGATCATTGGTGTTGGTGGTTGTGTCGCCAGTCAGGAGGGGGAGGCGATCCAGAAACGTGCCCCCTTCGTTGATATCGTATTCGGGCCGCAGACCCTGCACCGCCTGCCAGAGATGCTGGGTGAGGTGATTGCTCATCGCGGTAAGGTTGTCGATGTCAGTTTCCCGGAAATAGAAAAGTTTGACCGTCTGCCGGAGCAGAAGGCGGAAGGTTCGACTGCCTATGTTTCGATCATGGAGGGGTGCTCCAAGTATTGCACCTTCTGTGTGGTGCCCTTTACCCGAGGCGAGGAGGTGAGCCGTCCCTTCGATGATGTGATCGCAGAGGTGGCCAGGCTGGCGGCTCAGGGGGTACGTGAGGTCAACCTGCTGGGGCAGAATGTAAATGCCTATCGTGGTTTGATGCACGATGGCGAGATCGCCGACCTGGCGCTGTTGCTCCAGTATGTTGCGGCCATTGATGGCCTTGATCGTATTCGTTACACCACCTCCCACCCGGTTGAGCTCTCCGATAGTCTGGTAGCAGCCTATGGTGAGGTGCCTGAGCTGGTTAGTTTCCTCCATCTGCCGGTACAGTCGGGTGCCGACCGCATTCTGACACTGATGAAGCGTGGTCACACTGCGCTGGAGTACAAGTCGAAGATTCGACGCCTGCGTGAGCTGCGCCCTGAGATCACCATCTCCTCCGACTTTATCGTCGGCTTTCCCGGTGAGAGTGATGAAGACTTTGAACAGACGATGAAACTGATCGAGGAGGTTGGCTTTGATCATAGCTTCAGCTTTATCTACTCACCGCGCCCCGGTACCCCGGCAGCCGATCTGCCCGATGATGTGCCTGCTGAAGTGAAAAAGGCGCGCCTTGCCCGCCTGCAGGCGAAGATCAATGAGCAGGCGCGGGCGATTAGCGAGGGGATGGTCGGCACGGTGCAGAAGATTCTGGTTGAGGGGGTTTCGCGCAAGAGTGAGAGTGAGGTCTCCGGGCGTACCGAGAACAACCGTGTGGTTAACTTTGCTGCTGAACAATCGGTGATCGGCCAGTTCGTTGAGGTAAAGATCACCGAGGCCTACCCCAACTCGCTGCGTGGCGAGTTGCTGATGGCATAATTTGACTGGAATAAGATCTTGAGCGAAACGACAGAAAGTCTCGATATTACCCTGGAGCCTGTGGATAACACGCGGCTGGCGAATCTCTGCGGTCAGTTTGATGAACACCTGCGGCAGGTCGAACGTCGCCTGGGGGTGGAGGTTAATAATCGTGGCAATAACTTCCGCATCATCGGTGATGGCGAGTCGGTGCGTGCCACCGCCGAGGTGTTGAAAGATCTTTACCGGGTCTCTGCCGAGGAGACCCTCTCTCCTAATCGGGTCCATCTCTATCTGCAGGAGTCCGGCATCGAGGCGTTGCTGGAGGAGGTGGAAGATATTGAGGATGTGGTAATTCGCATCAAGCGTAGTGTGGTGAAGGGGCGTGGCCCCAACCAGAAGCGCTACCTCAAGAGCATTCTCAATCATGATATTAATTTTGGTATCGGTCCCGCCGGAACCGGCAAGACCTATCTGGCCGTTGCCTGCGCGGTAGAGGCGCTGGAACGTGACGAGGTGCGACGCGTGATCCTTACCCGACCAGCGGTCGAGGCGGGAGAGCGACTTGGTTTCCTGCCCGGAGATCTGGCACAGAAGGTCGATCCCTATCTGCGCCCGCTCTATGATGCCCTTTACGAGATGATGGGCTTCGAGCGCGTCGCCAAGCTGATGGAACGTAATGTTATTGAGGTGGCACCGCTTGCCTATATGCGTGGCCGTACCCTTAACGAGGCCTTTATCATCCTTGATGAGGCGCAGAATACGACCCCCGAGCAGATGAAGATGTTCCTTACCCGTATCGGTTTTGGCTCTACCGCTGTGATTACCGGTGATGTCACCCAAATCGATCTGCCGCGTGGCACCCTTTCAGGGCTGCGCCATGTGACCGAGGTATTGCAGGGGGTTGATGGCATCAGTTTTACCTTCTTCCAGGCCAAGGATGTTGTGCGTCATCCGCTGGTACAGCGCATTGTCGGTGCCTATGACAAGTTTGAGCGCAATGAGGCCTCCTCCAGTGATTGAGCTGGATCTGCAAAATGCATTACAGACTCAGCCCCCAGGATTGCCCTCTGAGGCCGATTTCCAGCGCTGGGTAGAGGCCGTCTTGAATCAGTGTGCAGGGGAACGGGACGAGGCACAGCTGACCATCCGCCTGGTCGAAGAGACGGAGATCACCGAACTTAATGCTACCTACAGAAATAAAGATAAGCCGACCAATGTCCTCTCTTTCCCCTTTGAGGCCCCGCCCGGCGTCGATATCCCACTGCTTGGTGACATCATCATCTGTGCCGCAGTAGTGGCCAGTGAGGCCGCTGAGCAGGAAAAGCCACTACAGGCCCATTGGGCCCACATGGTGATCCACGGAACCCTTCACCTGCTGGGGCACGATCATATCGAAGATGCCGAAGCAGAACTGATGGAAGAGCTTGAAATCACCCTGCTGAGTGGCCTAGGCTATGCAAATCCGTACCATTGAGACCTACACCGCATGAAAGAAGACCGACCTAGCGGTGCCGCCCAGGAGAGGCGGCACCGTAGCTGGCTGGAACGTATCAGCCAAATATTTGCTTCAGCACCTGAAGACAAAGAGGAATTGTTACAGGTACTGAAAGGTGCACAGCAGAGCAGTCTTCTGGATCAAGATGCGGTTGGTATGATCGAGGGGGTGATGGACGTCTCCGAGATGCAGGTGCGCGACATTATGATCCCACGCTCGCAAATGGAGGTGATCGAGCGTGAGGCCTCGCTGACAGAATTCCTGCCGATCATCATCGAGTCTGCCCACTCCCGCTTTCCTGTTATCGGTGAGACCAAGGATGAAGTACTAGGTATTATTCTCGCTAAAGATCTGCTTCCCTTTGTAGCTCAGTGCGGAGGTAGTGATTTTAATATTCGTGAGCTGCTGCGTCCGGCAATGGTGGTGCCGGAGAGCAAGCGTCTCAATATCATGCTCAAGGAGTTTCAGACCGGCCACAATCATATGGCAATTGTGGTTGATGAGTATGGTGGCGTTGCCGGCCTGGTTACTATCGAGGATGTACTGGAACAGATCGTCGGTGAGATCGAGGATGAGCACGATGTGGATGATGAGGAGAACTATATCCTCCCCGCAGAGGAGGGCCATTACTCAGTACGCGCCCTTACCACCATTGAGGATTTCAATGAGTATTTTAAGCTCAATCTCAGCGATGAGGAGTTTGATACTGTCGCTGGTCTGGTGTTGAGTGGTTTTGGAAGAATGCCCAAGCGTGGTGAGTTTGTCGACCTTGAGGGTTTTCGCTTTACCGTGCAACGTGCTGACAATCGCCGTGTACACCTGCTGGATGTGAGCCTCGCACCGGAACCGGTGGATGAGGGTGGTGACGGAAACGGAAGCCTTATTGATGATTCACCGCAGGCCTGAGGCGCTGTCCCTGCTTTTTTCCTTTTTTGCCGGGGCGTTGTTGCCCCTGGCCTTTGCCCCTTTCGGTTTTTACCCCCTCGCCGTTCTCTCCCCGGCACTCCTTTTCTACTTGTGGCTTGATGTAACACCAAAACAGGCAGCCTGGCGCGGTTTCGTTTTTGGTTTGGGGCAATTTGGCGTTGGCGTCTCCTGGGTTTACGTCGCGATTCACGACTTTGGTCATTCTCCCTTTATTGTCGCGGCACTGTTAACACTGATGTTTGTTTCGCTACTGGCCAGCATTCCGGCACTGGTCGGTTATGTTGCTACGCGTTTGCGCGTAGGTCGTAACATTGGTAACGCTCGTCTTATCCTGCTGTGGCTGCCCGCATGGTGGACGCTGGGGGAGTGGCTGCGTGGATGGCTATTTACCGGCTTTCCCTGGCTTAATCTCGGCTACAGCATGATCGATGCACCACTGCGTGGGTATGCACCGGTGGTCGGTGTGTACGGCCTGTCGCTAATCGTCGTACTCAGTGCGGGGGCGCTGTTGTGGCTGTGGCATGAGCGTCGTCGTGGCTGGAAGGTAGCGTTACCACTGCTGCTGCTGTTGTGGGGCGGTGGCGTACTACTTGATCGTATCGAGTGGACCACCCCGGTGGGTGAACCGATTAGGGTAACGTTGATACAGGGCAATGTGCCGCAGACAACCAAGTGGGATCCGGAACATATCCGCCATCGCCTGAAAACTTACGCCGATCTGACACGCCAGCATCTGGATAGTAGCGATCTTATTATCTGGCCTGAGAACGCAGTGACGGTATTCTATCATCGTATTGAAGAGGACTATTTCAAACCACTCGCTGCCGAGGCGCGCGTCAGCAAAACGGACATCATTCTTGGTGTGCCGGAACTTGATGCCGATGCTAAACGTTACTACACCACTATGATGAGCCTGGGCAGTCACCACAGCTTCTATCGCAAACGCCACCTGGTACCGTTTGGTGAGTTCATGCCATTAGAGGGGATGCTGCGCGGTCTCGTCGACTTTTTTAATATGCCAATGTCCAGCTTTAGTCCCGGTAGCGATGAACAACCGCCGCTTGAGGCGGCAGGCCATAAGATAGCGGCGACGGTTTGTTATGAAGATGCCTTCGGTGAAGAGATGATCGACTTTCTGCCAGAGGCCACCCTGCTGGTGAACGGAAGCAACAATGCCTGGTATGGTGATTCACTGGCACCGCATCAGCACTTACAAATCTCACGCATGCGTGCACTGGAAACCGGCAGGCCAATGCTGCGAGCCACCACCAACGGTATTTCTGCACTGATCGATGAGAAGGGTGAGATACAGGTGCGCTCGCGGCAGTTCGAACGGCAGGTAATTCACGGGGTAGTGCAGGGGCGTGATGGTACTACCCCTTATATTAAATTTGGTAACTGGCTAGTATTGGGGCTGCTGTTATTGGGGGTGTTGCTGCTGGGGTGGCCGTTGGATATGAGGGCAAAATCTAAGACCTAACCTTTCTGTGACCCTCTCTAATAATTAGCTAATTCAGGATAAATTGTGCGATATTGGAATACAAATAACATATGACTAGATGCAGTATGACCAGTATATTTGATTTATAACCATATGCTTGTGAGTGGTGCGAGTTATATGACGCGCGCCATGTTACTCTTAGATACGAGTTTTAAAAAAACAAGGAAGAACTTTCATGACAAAAATCGACTTCAAAAATACTTTTGTATGTGTATTGTTTACTTTGATTTTAATGTCGCTTGGTTCCTGTGGGGGGTGGTGGAGGTGATGATGCATCAACCTCGGCATATACTATTGGCGGTACTGTTTTAGGCTACAATGGCGGCGATCTAGTACTACAAAACAATCTGGGCGATGACCTTGTTATTAGCAATAATGACTCCTTCACTTTTCCAACATCCTTAGATAATGCAAGTGACTACGCGGTCAGTATGTTAACTCAACCTGATACCCCAAGCCAAAACTGCGTCGTTACTAATGGAAGTGGCACAGTAGCCGATGCAAATGTTACCAACATAAATGTGGTTTGTACTGGGTCGGCAGCTACTTCGGTATTTGTATCTCCAGCAGTTGTTCACAATTCAATAACTCAAACTGTAAGAATTCACACTAAGGGACTAACCGCGCTGCTAATAATACCCTGGTGGATTCAGGGCTTGTTCGTCTGATTGCTCAATAAAGGATTCTCAATGGGGTGGTAGCGGTCTGTGATGACCGCTATTATCGCTACTACTGCTGGCACGGCCCTGGCACCGGACCCATAAACCGGTGTAGTAAAAGGTGGATGCGCTATCACTTATCCCCCCTACACCCCACCCCTTGATGCGAAGTGTAGGGTGGATAAGCGCAGCGCATCCACCAACCAACCAATCAATTAAACGCACGGAGCAAGGATGCTGTGAGTAATTATCGAAGGGTGGTAGTGCCGGGCGGCACCTATTTCTTTACGCTGGTGACCCACGAACGGCTTCCCCTGTTTACATCGGCTGAAAATGTCTCGCATTTGCGTGCCGCATTTCACAAGGTGCGCGATACCCGCCCTTATGTGATGGACGCCATCGTGGTGCTACCCGATCACCTCCATTGCATCTGGCGTCTTCCCGAGGGGGATGGTGATTTCTCTTCGCGTTGGCGCGAGATTAAAAAGGCAACCTCCCGGGCCATAGCGTCAACCGCCGATCAACGTCATGAGCGTTCGGTGTGGCAAAGGCGCTTCTGGGAGCACCTAATCCGCGACGAAGAAGACTGGCGGCGGTATCTGGATTACATTCATTACAACCCTGTAAAGCACGGCTTGGCAAAGCATCCATACGATTGGCCGTGGTCGAGTTTCCGGCGTTGTGTCGAACGCGGTTGGTATGAGGCCTCGTGGGGTGCCGCGGAGCCGATAGGAATAGGTGGTCTTGATTTGGAGTGAGTGGTGGATGCGCTGGCGCTTATCCACCCTACGGTTTGTGATGGCTCTTTGGGTGATTGGTGGATGCGCTGCGCTTATCCACCCTACCTGGTTAATCTTCCTTTGTTGAGATACGGCGGTAAGTAGTGCCTCGACACTTGGGGCAGGGGGGGATATGGCCGGTATGGTGAAAGTGCAACTGCTCGCCGCAGCCCTTGCACTCCAGGGTGCCGATGCCGACGATTTCACCGGTGTGCCACTCGCCGATGGCGTTGGCGCGCTGCTCCAGATTGTTGAGCTCCTGTCGGGTGTGATCCACCATCTGTGCGAACATTTCGGCCAGGCTACGCTCTACCACCTCCAGATCGAAACGTAGCCAGTCACGCAGTTCGCTTCCCGATTCGTTGATAAAGTTGGCGGCATCGTGCAGGTCGCGTATTACGTAGTCACTTAGCTGTTCGGCCTCTTCGCGGCTTAGTTCCCCCAGCTCGGTGGCCTTTTCTACGGCAGTATCGACACCGTGACGTAGCCCATTTCCGGCCTGCTCCATGGTCTCTTTGGTGCGCTCCAGCATCAGGTTGTAGGCAACGCTTAGTTTGCTGTCCAGTCCTGGAATGTTTTCATCGCTCATGGCTATCTCCCGTATTAGTTCGCTATAGCTGCAGTGTGAATCATGCGGCTGGTGATGCCAAGTTAATCTCTTTATTTGTGAATGTCTGGCGGTTTGATGCACTGTGCGTAGGAGTGGCTTTGCCACGATGATCTATAAAATCGCGCTGGAAGCGCTCCTACAGCAACGCAATTCTGAAACAGGGTTTAGCTCCGACACCACATAGTGGCAACAATTGGTGGTCAATATCAATTCAAGCTCTCGGGTAAAAACAGCCCAAAGTCCCTGTTCGACTGTCGGAGAGTATCTGAAGCTGTTTTCATTCGTGTTAGCTCAGGTTTGAATTACTACACTTTATTAAAGGGTTTTTTCCAGTTTTCGGTAAAGGGTTCGTTCACTGATGCCCAGCTTTTTCGCCAGTGTCCGCTTGTCGCCCTGATGGCTGGATAGCGCCCAGCGCAGATAGTGATGCTCCAGACTATCCAGCGGTACTAGTTGCGTAAATTGGGGAGTCGTATCTGCCACAGTTTGAGAGGCGTCGGTGGGACAGATCCCCGGAAGGTGGTTGCAGTTGACCTCATCACCATCGGCCAGTAGCAGGGCACGCTCCATGATATTGCGCAGTTCGCGGATATTTCCAGGATAACTGTAACTTGTCAGGCAGGTCATCGCACTGCTGGTTACTCGCAACTTTCGATCGGGACAGAGCCGCTCTAACAGGGCCTCTACCAGTAGTGGCAGGTCTTCCAGGCGGCTTTTTAAAGAGGGTAGCTCAATAGGGAAGGCACTGATGCGGTAGAAGAGATCGCGGCGAAAGCTGCCATCCTCCACCATTGCCTGCAGGCCGCGGTGGGTAGCGCAGATGAGGCGAAATTCCGCCTGTTGTGGTTCGACACTACCCACCCGGCGAAAGGTGCCGGTCTCCAGCAGACGTAACAGTTTTACCTGGAGGTTGAGCGGCACGTCGCCAATTTCATCGAGAAACAGGGTGCCCCCTCTTGCCGCTTCCACCAGCCCCTGTTTGCGGGAGTGGGCACCGGTAAAGGCCCCCTTTTCATGGCCGAACAGCTCACTCTCGAACAGGCTTTCGGTCAGCCCGGAGCAGTCTACGGGGACAAAGGGGCCGTCGGCCCGGTGGCTGGCGCGGTGAACCGCGTGAGCAGCAAGCTCCTTACCGGTTCCAGATTCGCCGAGTAGCAATACTGCCGACTCGCTAGGAGCTACACGGCCAATTAGCTCGAGGGTACGATTGAAGGCGCTGGAGTGGCCAATGAGCTTGTGTCTTCCCTCCTGATCCCTGTCGCTATTAAGCGGCCGGATGATCTCAATGAAGGCGGTGATCTGGCCTTGCCCGTTACGAATGGGGCAGAGCTCGACATCGACATGCTCTTCCCCCTCGGGGCTATGGTGCTGGTGCAGCACCCGTTGTGCTTTTCCAGTGGCCAGGCTGGCCTGCATTGGGCACTCCTCGCCCATCTCGTGACAGGGGCGCGGATAGTGGTGTGATACCTCATAGCAGCGCTTCTCTGTCACCGTTTGTGTTTCCCCAAAGTGGTGGCTATAGCTGCGGTTGGTACCGAGGATCTGGTAGTCGGTGCTGATGAGGACGACCGGGGTGGGAAAATAGTCCAGTAGTGTCGTGACCTCACTAAGGCAGCCCCGGTTAAAGCGGTTAGCGGTTTCCATTAAAACGATCCTATGACAATTATGGCGGATAATGGAGTAAATATATGTCAAAAATGGCAGCTTTGCAGTGATGTCCTCTCTTTTAGTCCAGATGCGATACAGCCTTATGGGTCATTAAGGTGATTACCTAGAGTGGGTGATAAATGAAATAATTAACAATAACAGATAGTTATGTTGATATGTCTACCCGGACAGGAAAAGTGGCCCGAATCTTGTAACCATTTGATTAAGACGACTTGTCCTTGTGACGACAGAATAGGAGTAGTCCCATGATTATCGATAGTCTGACCATTGCCGCCCTTGTGGTCTGTGTTCTGGTTATTGCCACGGTTATTCACCTCACAGGAAAGTCTGTGAGCTAGCGCTACGCCATCTATCTCCATGGCGAGGTGGTTATATTCCCCCTTTAATTAGCCTCGCCTTTTTCTATAGTGGGCAACCTGCCCACTTTTTTTTGCCTTCCATCCAGTCCCTTGTTGTTCATGATAAGGATCCTAGTTATCCTAACAGGCTTGTTTTTCAGTCAATTACAGGCATTTTTAGATGGCGTTGGACGAGCACTACAAACCCGAATCTCTTGAGGCCGAGGCCCAGCAATATTGGGAAGAAAATCAATCGTTTAAGGCGGTGGATGACACTTCCAAAGAAAAGTTCTACTGCCTCTCCATGTTTCCCTATCCCTCTGGGCGCCTGCACATGGGGCATGTGCGCAATTACACCATCGGTGATGTGATCAGCCGTTACCAGCGGATGCTAGGCAAGAATGTGCTGCAACCGATGGGTTGGGATGCCTTCGGTCTGCCTGCTGAGAATGCAGCGATCAAGAACAATGTGCCGCCGGCCAGGTGGACCTACGAGAACATCGATTACATGCGCGGTCAGCTCAAGCGTCTTGGCTTCGGTTATGACTGGGAGCGTGAGCTGGCCACCTGTCATCCCGACTACTACAAGTGGGAGCAGTGGCTCTTCACCCGATTGTATGAGAAGGGGCTGGTCTACAAGAAGACCGCGCCGGTCAACTGGTGTCCCAATGATATGACCGTGCTGGCCAACGAGCAGGTGATCGATGGCTGCTGCTGGCGCTGCGACACCGTGGTGGAGCGTAAGGAGATCCCGCAGTATTTCATGAAGATCACCGATTACGCCGAGGAGTTGCTGGATGGTCTCGACAATCTGCCCGGCTGGCCCGAGCAGGTGCGCACCATGCAGCGCAACTGGATCGGCAAGTCACGCGGTGTGGAGCTGTCCTTTGAGGTTAATGGAAACCCCCTGAAAGTGTTCACCACCCGTCCTGATACTCTGATGGGTGTGAGTTACGTCGCCGTGGCTCCGGAGCATCCACTGGCGCATCAGGCCGCTGAGACCAATGCTGAACTGGCCGCCTTCATTGAAGAGTGCAAGACGATGGAGACCTCCGAGGCGGCGATGGAGACGATGGAGAAAAAGGGGTGTGATACCGGCCTTAAGGCGATCCATCCGATCAGCGGTAAGGAGGTCCCTGTGTTCTCCGCCAACTTCGTCCTCATGGGTTACGGCGAGGGGGCGGTAATGGCGGTACCGGCCCACGACCAGCGTGACTTCGAGTTTGCGCAGAAGTACGGTCTGCCTATCACCCAGGTGATTAAACCCGTTGACGAGGATACCGAGGTCGATCTCTCCAAGGCCGCCTTTACCGACAAGGGGGTGCTGATCGACTCCGGCGAGTTCAGCGGTCTCTCCTCCAAGCAGGCCTTCGATGCCATCGCCGAGTATCTGGAGAAGGCAGGCAAGGGTAAAGTGAGTATTAACTACCGCCTGCGCGACTGGGGCGTGTCGCGCCAGCGCTACTGGGGTTGCCCGATTCCGATCATCAACTGTCCCGAGTGCGGTGCCGTGCCGGTACCTGAGTCAGACCTGCCGGTGCGTCTGCCAGAGGATGTGGTGCTCGATGGCGTTGGCTCACCGATCAAGAAGATGCGTGAATTCATCGACACCACCTGCCCCAAATGTGGCGGCAAGGCGGAGCGTGAGACCGACACCTTTGATACCTTTATGGAGTCCTCCTGGTACTACGCCCGTTATGCCAGTCGTGCCAATCCCGATTCGATGCTGGATAAAAATGCCGATTACTGGCTGCCAGTGGATCAATACATCGGTGGTATTGAGCACGCCATCCTCCATCTGCTCTATTCGCGTTTTTTCCACAAACTGATGCGCGATGAAGGACTGGTTAGCTCGGATGAGCCATTTAAAAACCTGCTGACTCAGGGGATGGTGTTGAAGGATGGAACGAAGATGTCCAAGTCCAAGGGCAACACCGTCGACCCACAGGAGCTGATTGCGAAGTACGGTGCCGATACCGTGCGCCTGTTTACCATATTTGCTGCGCCGCCTGAACAATCTCTCGAATGGAATGACTCCGGCGTGGAGGGTGCGCACCGCTTCCTCAAGCGCCTCTGGGTTTACACCCATGAGCATCAGGCGGAGCTGGGTGGCATTGCGGTGATCACCGATACTCACAAGGATGAGCGTCGGGAGATCCACGAGGCACTGGCCCAGGCGCTTACCGACTTTGGCAAGTACCAGTTCAATACCGTGGTTGCAGCCTGTATGAAAATGATGAACACCCTCGGCAAGCTGGAGGCCGGGGCCCATGCGCTACGCAATGAAAGTATCTCGATACTACTACGCCTGCTCTCACCCATTGCCCCGCACATCAGTCAGAAGTTGTGGCAGGAGCTAGAGTTCGGTGACGATATCCTCACCGCACCGTGGCCCGAGGTGGATGAGGCGGCGTTGGTGAAGGATTCGATTGAACTGGTGGTGCAGGTCAACGGCAAGGTGCGGGGTAAGGTCTCAGTACCGGCCAGTGCCGACAATGCCGCTATCGAAGAGGCGGCGCTGGCCGATGAGAAGGTGCAGTCCTTTATCGACGGCAAAACCATTCGCAAGATCATCGTCGTCCCCGGACGGTTGGTGAACGTGGTCGCCAACTAGATGGTTTTGCGTTACCTCCTGACGGCCGGTCTGTTACTGCTGCTGGGCAGTTGCGGCTTTCACCTGCGCGGCGCAGAGCCGTTACCGGAGGTGATGGGCAAGACCACTATCGTCGTCCCGGCAGGTTCGGCCCTGCGCTATGAGTTGGAGAGTCTGCTGCTTAGTGCAGGTGCTGAGGTGGTGGATGAGAAGAGTGACGCCACGGCGTTGCTGACGGTGCATAGCGATCACGTGCGTAGCCGTATCCTCAGTGTTGATGCCCTGGGCCGTGCGCGGGAATACGCCCTTAGCCTGACGGTAAAATATAGCCTGAATGCGGCAGGTGGCGAGATATTGGCACAACAGCTGAGTAGCCGCGTCGAGCGCGATTACCATTTTGACCCGGATAGTGTGTTGGCTCAGGGGGGCGAGCGGGAGATGGTGGAGCAGGAGATGCGTCGTGTTGCCGCCCAGCAGATTTTGCGTCGACTGCGCACCATCACGTTTTCACCTGGCTCACTCGACTCAGTACCTGTTACCGAGTCTGACCCCGCCCAATGAAGCTGCGTTTTGACCAGCTGCAGGATCATCTGCAACAGGGGCTGCGACCAATCTACCTGCTAAGCGGTGATGAGCCGTTGCAACTGGGCGAGGCGGCCGATGCGATTCGTTCTCAGGCGCGTCAGCAGGGGTTCAGCGAACGTCAGGTGATGCACGTAGAGGCCGGTTTCGACTGGAACACTCTTGCCTCTGCCTCCGATACCCTCTCTCTGTTTGCCGAGCAGCGTCTTATTGACTTGCGTCTGCCCAGTGGCAAGCCGGGTCGTGAGGGGGGGGCGGCGCTTAGTGACTATGCCGCCAACCCGCCACCGGATACGGTGTTGCTGATCAGCAGCGGCAAGCTCGATAAAAATGCTGCCAAGAGCAAGTGGTTCAAGTCACTGGATAAGGCTGGAGTGACACTACAGGTGTGGCCTGTCGAGGCGGCGGCATTGCCACGCTGGGTCGCACAGAGGATGCGCTCACGAGGCCTGAATGCCAGTCCCGAGGCGGCCCAGCTGCTGGCAGAGCGGGTGGAAGGTAACATGCTTGCCGCATCGCAGGAGGTAGAGAAGCTACGTCTGCTTTACGGCGAGAGTGCCATTGATGCCGAGATGGTAGAACAGGGGGTGGCAGACAGTGCCCGTTACGATATTTTCGAACTGGTCGACACCGTACTGCTAGGCGATGCGGCGCGGGTAGCGCGTGTGATGGAGGGGCTGCGTGGTGAGGGAGTAGAGCCTATCCTTATCTTGTGGGCGCTGGTGCGTGAGATCCGTGCTATGGAGGAGATGGCCTACGAGATCGAGCAGGGCGCATCGGCCGAGTCGGTGATGAAGTCGCGCTGGGTGTGGGAGAAGCGAAAGCCGGCGGTACGCGCCGGACTCAAACGCCATAATCAACGCCGCTGGTCGCAACTGTTGCGTCGTGCCGTACGCATCGACCGCATGGTCAAGGGGGCAGAGCAGGGTAATCCCCGGGATGAGTTGTTACAATTAGCGTTACTTATGGCCGGTGTGAGGCTTATTTAGGAAACAGGTGACAGGTAACAGGTGAAACTTTGTAGGGTGGGCAGGCTCTTTTGCCCACGCGGACGTCAGAGGTAGCACACAGGAAAAAGACGTATTGATGTTGCGGATGGCTGGGTTAGATTTTTCCTGTCACCTTTTTTAAAACTGTATAGGCAGGTTTTAACAACGTTGTCGCTGTTCACACTACAGCAAACGCCATAATCTAATTTTTGTCTTTAACGATTTAGGATTTAGAAGCATGGATATCAAAGAGTACATGCAGGGTTTGGGCAGGCAGGCGCGTGCCGCCTCCCGTGAGATGAACCGGGCCGGCACTAACGCCAAGAATGCGGCGCTGCACGCCATTGCCGATGCGCTGGAGGCGGGCATGACTACGCTGCTGGCGGAGAACGAAAAGGATCTGGCAGCGGGTCGTGCCAACGGCCTTGATGATGCGCTGCTGGATCGTCTGGCGCTCAACGAAGAGCGTGTTGCCGGGATGGCAGAGGGGCTGCGGCAGATCGCCGCACTGCCTGATCCGGTCGGTGAGATCGATGAGATGAACTATCGCCCCTCGGGTATTCAGGTGGGCAAGATGCGGGTGCCGCTGGGCGTCATCGGTATCATCTATGAGTCACGCCCCAATGTGACGGCCGATGCGGCGGCGCTGTGCCTCAAATCAGGCAATGCGGCGATCCTGCGCGGCGGCTCCGAGGCGGCCCACTCCAATCAGGCGATCGCTGTGTGCATTCAGCAGGGGCTGGAGAGCGCCGGTCTGCCTGCCACCGCAGTACAGGTGATCGAGACCACTGACCGTGCCGCGGTGGGTGAGTTAATCACTATGTCAGAGTACGTCGATGTGATCGTGCCGCGTGGCGGCAAGGGGTTGATTAAACGCATTAGTGCCGAGGCCAGGGTGCCGGTGATTAAACACCTGCACGGGGTCTGTCACGTCTATATCGATGATGAGGCGGATCTCGATAAGGCGATCGCCGTCGCCTTTAATGCCAAGACCCACCGTTATGGCGTCTGTAATGCAATGGAGACCCTGCTGGTGGCCGAAGGGATCGCTGAGCAGGTACTCCCTGAGCTCGGTGGTATGTATGGCGAGAAAGGGGTGGAGCTACGCGGCTGTGCCACTACCCAGCGCATCCTGCCTGATGCTATCGCCGCCACTGAAGCCGACTGGGACGAGGAGTATCTCGCGCCTATCCTGGCGGTGCGTGTAGTCAAGGGGCTGGGTGAGGCGATTGAACACCTGCATGCGCACAGTTCCGGTCACACCGAGTCGATTATTACTGAGAACATCAGTCATTCACGGCGTTTCCTTGCCGAGGTCGATTCCAGCTCGGTAATGGTCAATGCCTCGACCCGCTTTGCCGATGGTTTCGAGTATGGCCTGGGGGCGGAGATCGGTATCTCCACCGACAAGATCCATGCCCGTGGTCCGGTGGGGCTGGAAGGGCTGACCTCGCAGAAATATATTGTTATTGGTGACGGTCATATCCGCGACTAGTCTGCGCGGCAATAAGGAGGCGTGAGATGCTAAACGGGGGTTGGGGCAGAGCAGTGCGTGTCCTGTTGATGCTGCTATTGCTGCTGCCGGCCTTTCAGGCCGCAGCCCTTAGTCTTGGCGATATGGTGGTGCGCTCGCTGCCGGGCGAGCCTTTGCGCGCGCACATTCCAGTCACCCTGCAGGCAGATGAGTCGCTGGCTGAGCTGCATGTCACCCTGGCTACTGCCGAGGAGTACGAGCAGCGTCATATCCCCTGGGTTGATTTGCTGCAGGGTTTGCGCCTGGCACTGCTCGACAATGGAAAAGAGAAGATACATTTACAACTCTTTGCCGAGCAGTCGTGGCAGGGTGAGACCGTAGAACTGCTGTTTATGATCAACTGGCCAATGGGGCAGATGGAGCAACAGTTCAAGCTGGCTGCAGTTACCCCGGCTGAGGAGACTACGCCTGTCTATGCCGAGGTGGCGCAGGACGACACTCTGGATGAGATCGCTATCCGCCTCAGCAAGGGGCGTAACCGCAGCTACCTGCACATGATGTATGCGCTGTTTCTTGCCAACCCCGATGCCTTCTATCGTGGCAACATGAATAATCTGAGAACGGGCAGAACCCTGCGTGTTCCCACGGATGAGGAACTCTATCGTCTCTCAGACCGCGAGGTGTTCGCGGGCATTCGCCAGCAGTATGAGCAGTGGCAGCAACTGCGTGAATCAAAGCAGCAACGAGGCACCCAGGCAGGCGAGGCGCTAACGGGCATGAGCGCCGAGCAGGCCTCGGGGCTGGATCTCTCCAGCAATCCCGCTGTCCTGCAGCAGCGATTGCAACAGGTAGCTGCTGAGAGCGAGGCCATTTTTAAGGAGAATGAGGAGCTGCGCCAGCGGCTTCATGCACTGGAGCAGCGCATGCAGAATGTGGCCGGGCAGGTGCTGGATTATGCCGAAGCCGATGCCCCGGTGACAAAACCGCTGCCGCTACCACAGAAAGCTGAGACGGAAGTAGAGACGGAAGCCGAGATGCTGCCCGATAAGGGTGATGAATCTGAGCCGGGGCTTAGCGCCCGGGTGATGTTCCTCGCTATCATCCTGGTGCTGCTGTTTGCCTTTTATATCTGGTACTCCACCCGTCACCTGCAGCGGGAACGTCCTTGAGTGCTGGCTTGCCAATGAAACCGCTAGGCATTTTTGGTGGCACCTTTGACCCGGTTCACTTCGGCCATCTACGCCCGGCGCTGGAGCTGAAGGAGCAGCTGGGACTGGAGTCGGTTCACCTCATTCCCTGTAATAGTCCGCCCCATCGTGGCCAGCCTCATGCCAGTGCCGAACAACGCCATACCATGCTGGAGTTGGCCATTGCCGGTGAGCCGGATCTGTTACTGGATGGGCGTGAGCTGGAGCGTCCGGGCCCCTCTTATATGGTTGATACCCTGCGCTCGTTACGTCAGGAGTTTGGTGAGGCAAGGTCGCTTTGCCTGATTATTGGTGGTGATGCCTTTCTTGGCCTGCCAAGCTGGTATCATTGGCAGGAACTGGTGCAGCTGGCCCACATTGTGGTTGCCCATCGTCCCGGTTGGGGGCTGGATGAGGCGTCACTGGATGCGCCGTTGCAGCAGTTGCTGCAGCAACATCGCCTCGACGAAGCGCAACAGTTGTGTGATACCCCGGCAGGTGGCCTGCTGTTGCAGGCCGTCACCCAGCTGGCTATTTCAGCGACGGAAATCCGTCAGCGGGTGGCCACTGGTGGTAGTGCCAACTATTTATTACCGCAGCCGGTATGGGACTATATTCGGCAGCAAAATCTCTATCGATAGAAGTGTGTAAATGAATATAGATGAATTGAAAGATGTAGTTGTGGATGCCCTGGATGACCTCAAGGGTGTTGATATTAAGGTGATCGATGTGCGTGGCAAGACCAGCGTCACCGACGTGCTGGTGATTGCCGCAGGAAAGTCCACCCGTCAGGTGAGTGCCCTGGCCGATAACGTGGTGGTCAAGGTGAAGGAGGCCGGGCTACAGCCGCTGAGCATCGAAGGTGAGCGCGGCAGTAACTGGGTGCTGGTCGACCTGGGTGATGTGGTGGTACATGTGATGCTGCCCGAGACCCGTGACTTCTACAATCTGGAAAAGCTGTGGGGCGAGGCCCCGGATGAGGATTCTGCAGAGGGCGGCGACGCCCGCTAACGATGCAGATCCACCTCATCGCCGTTGGTCAGAAAATGCCCCGCTGGGTCGATGAGGGCTACGGTGAGTATGCCAAGCGTCTGCCCCCCGAATGTGCACTGAGACTGCAGGAGATCCCTGCCGGTAAACGCGGCAAGGGTGCCGATATCGCGCGTCTCACGCGCATCGAGGCAGAGAAGATGGACGCTGCCATTCCTAAGGGTGCGCGGGTGGTGGCGCTGGAGGTAAACGGCAAGCCATGGTCGACTGAGCAGCTCTCCGGGCGTCTTGAGTTCTGGCTGGGTGAGGGGCGTGATATCGCCCTGCTGGTTGGCGGCCCCGAAGGGATCGAGCCTGCCCTTAGTGCCCGGGCCGATGAGAAGTGGTCGCTCTCCTCGCTAACGCTGCCCCACCCGCTGGTACGCGTGTTACTGGCTGAACAACTCTATCGTGCCTGGTCGATCACCAAAGGCCATCCCTACCACAGGTAAGTCGTTAGTTTTTAGTCGAAAGTCGCTAGTCGTGTCACCTTGCGGTGAATAGGCATAAACTTTGAATATGAGATCAACACACGATATTTATCTGGCCTCCGCCTCCCCCCGCCGTCGTGAACTGTTGGAACAGATTGGCGTGAGCTATGAGCTGCTTAAGGTTGATGTCCCCGAGGTGCGCGACCTGGCTGAGAGCCCAGAGGAGTATGTGCTGAGGGTGGCGCTGGCGAAGGCGCAGGCGGGTTACTCCCTATTGGGTGTTGGTGATAACAAACCGGTGCTGGGTGCTGATACGGAGGTGGTGCTTGACGGTGAGGTATTGGGCAAGCCGCGAGACCGGGAGGATGCGATGAATATGTTAAAGCGTCTTGCCGGGCGTGAGCATCTGGTGTTGAGCGGGGTGGCGATGGTGAGTGGTGATGCGCAACAGAGTCGTCTTAGTGTGAACCATGTTCGTTTTCGTCAGATAGGAGATGATGAGGCGCGGGCCTACTGGCATACTGGAGAGCCTGCCGGCAAGGCTGGGGGTTACGCGATCCAGGGGCAGGCAGCCATGTTTATCGAACGCCTGGAGGGGAGTTACTCTGGGGTGATGGGACTGCCGTTATTTGAGACGGCACAGTTATTGTCTCAGTTCGGAATTGTCCCCCTGAAGCAGATAAAAGAAGAATAACCGCGAGGAAGAGAAATGAGTGAAGAGCTGCTGATTAATATTACCCCGCAGGAGACGCGCATCGCCTACGTCGAGAATGGCATGCTGCAGGAGGTTCATGTTGAGCGTGCACGCAAGCGCGGTCTGGTGGGTAATATCTATTGTGGCAAGGTGTGCCGGGTGTTGCCGGGGATGCAGGCGGCATTTGTCGAAATCGGTCTGCAACGGACCGCTTTTCTGCACGCCTCTGACATTTTGTGTAATGAGGAAGCGAAAGAGGGGGATGCCCGTTCCGAGCAGATCAGTAGCCTGCTGCGCGAGGGCCAGAAGGTAACCGTACAGGTGGCGAAGGACCCGCTGGGTACCAAGGGGGCACGTCTTACCACCCATATGTCTATCCCCTCACGATTTCTCGTTTACATGCCGGGCAGTGATCACATCGGCGTATCACAACGTATTGAAGGAGAGGAGGAGCGTGAACGACTGAAGGGTATCGTTCGTGAATATGCAGCCGAGTTCGCCCCCGGTGGTTTTATCATTCGTACTGCTGCCGAGGGGGCCGACCGTGAGGCCCTGGAGCGTGATATTCAGTTTCTCCACAAACTCTGGAACGAGGTGCAGGAGAAGGTCAAACAGGGTGGTGATGAGCATTTAATCCATGAGGATATGCCGCTGGTGATGCGTACCATGCGCGATATTGCGGATGAAGATATCGAGAAGATCCGCATCGATTCACGCGAGACCTTTCAGAAGGTACACAAATTTGCCACCAAGTTCATCCCTGCCCTGGCGGAGCGTATTAGTCACTACTCCGGTGAACGCCCCATCTTCGATATTTACGGCGTTGAGGATGAAATTCAGAAGGCCCTGGAGCGTAAGGTGCAGCTCAAGTCGGGCGGCTACCTGATTGTCGATCAGACCGAGGCGATGACTACCGTTGACGTTAATACAGGCGCCTTTGTTGGCCACCGTAATCTTGAGGAGACTATCTTTAAGACCAATCTGGAGTCGGCCCAGTCGATCGCCCGTCAGCTGCGTCTGCGTAATCTTGGCGGCATCATTATTATCGACTTTATCGATATGGATGACAGTGAGCATCGTCGTCAGGTTCTACGTTCACTGGAGAAGTGTCTGGAGCGCGACCATGCCAAAACCCATATCAGCGAGGTCTCTTCGCTGGGTCTGGTCGAGATGACGCGCAAACGTACTCGAGAATCATTGGAACATGTGCTGTGTGAAAGTTGTCCTACCTGTAATGGGCGCGGCACCCTGAAGACACCGGAGACGGTCTGTTTTGAGATCTTCCGCGAAATTATGCGTGAGGCACGCCAGTACGAAGCCCGCTCAATGCTGGTACTGGCGGCGCAGGAGGTGGTCGATATGCTGCTCGATGAAGAGTCGACCAGCGTCGCTGAACTGGAGGAGTTTATCGGCCGTCCCATCACCTTCCAGGTGGAGTCGCTCTATACTCAGGAGCAGTTTGATATTGTACTGATGTAGATGATACTTCAGATATTGATCCTTAACCCCGCGCTAGTGGACGGACTGGGCAACAATGCTTCGCAACAGTAAGTTCAAGACATTTGTTTGGTATACCGGCGTAGGCTTGCTGGTGCTATTTGCCGTTGCTGTGAGTCTGTTTCGCATCTACTTCTCTTCGGTAGAGGAATATCGCGTACAACTGGAAACGATAGCGGGAAGCTATATCGGCCAGCCTGTCTCCATCTCTGGCATGGATGCCCGCGTGGTGGGTATCTCGCCAACCGTGATCTTTAGTGATGTTGCCCTGTTACAGAAAGGGGGTGAATCGCTCCTTACCCGTTTTGATGCGATCTCTATTTCCCTTGATCTTGTGGCCTCACTGCGTAACGTTGCTCCTATTATCGAGCTGACTGTTAGTGGCGCTAATCTGGAGGTGACCCGTCATCTCGATGGCCACTTTGACGTGAAGGGTCTTGAGTTGTCTGTACCGGAAAAGGTGGCAGCAGAGGGAGTTGAGTCGAATGCACTTGAGGATAGCCTTGCGCTAGGGGCCTGGTTCCTGAGTCAAAGTCGTCTGGCTGTGCGCGATAGTAGAATCATATTAAATAATAAAAAAAGTGGTGAGCGTTTCAGTTTTGATGATGTTGATCTGGAGTTGCGTAATGACGCTGATCATCATCGCCTTAACGGTTTTGTGCACCTGCCGAAGAATATCGGCAGGGAGCTGCGCGTGTCTGCTGATATCGAGGGTGATTTGCTGCAACGTAAGGGCTGGCGTGGTGCTGTCTATGTGAAGACAGAGCATCTGCAGTCTCGTCAGTGGCTACAGCAACTATCGTGGCAGGGGAGTTCCATTCGCTCAGGCCTGCTTGATCTTGAGTTGTGGAGTAACTGGGAGGAAGGTGAGCTGGAGTCGGTTTATTCCCGGCTGCAGGTCGCCAGATTGAAACTTGCTCGTGGTGAGCATGTTGGTGAGATCCCCCATCTTTCAGTCGATGGACATCTGCAGCTACAGCAGGGTGGCTGGAGTCTTGATATGGACAGGCTACAGATCCAGCACGATGAGACTCTGCCGCTGCCAGTGCGACTGGCACTGACTCAGCAGGATGACAATCTCACCCTTCAGGTCGATCAATTGCAGCTGGAGGCGGTTGCAGCGCTGCTCCCTTATCTGCCGCAACTCAATGAGCGATCACAGTCCATGGTGAGGCAGATGGCCCCTGCCGGGGTGATAACAGGACTGCGCTTACAACGTTCAGCAGATCAGCACATTGAGGCGCAGGGGGCATTAAAGGGGCTGGCCCTGATGCCCTGGGAGAAATTGCCAGGGGTAGAGGGCCTCAATGCTCAGTTTCGTTTTAACGGGGACGGTGGGCAGTTACAGTTGAATGCCGAAGATGCGACACTGACTCTGCCACGACTATTCCGTGCACCACTAGCACTAAGCAGTTTGAATGGTGAGTTAAGGCTGCGGCGTGAGCCGGATGGCTGGCGCTTGTTTTCTGACTCTATTGCTGTGGCCAATAGTGACCTTTCTGCGCAGCTGGGCATGGAGTTGCAGCTGCTTGAGGGCAGCGCCCCGTGGCTCTCGTTACAGGGACGTTTTAGTGCGGATGATGTCCGTGCAGTACCACATTATCTTCCTGCAGGGATTATGAAAGAACGGAGTTTGCACTGGCTAGATAACGCCTTCAAAGCGGGGAGGGTGCCGAACGGCTCGCTGCAGTATCACGGTTTTCTTAACCACTTTCCTTTTCGTGAGGCTCGTGGTCGCTTCGAGGTCTTGTTCGATGCCGAGGCGGTGCAGCTGCATTACGGTGATGCCTGGCCCGACCTGCAGCAGCTGGCTGGCGAGGTACACTTCGATGGTCCCGGGATGTGGATCGATGCCAGCGGGGCCCGCCTGTTTGATGCGAAACTGGGCTCTACTAATGTATCTATCGATAATTTCCGTTCGCCACGCCTGTTGGTTGATGGTGGGGGCGTGTTCCCCGCCAAGGATGGTTTGCGTTTCCTGCGTGAGTCTCCCCTGTCGAAGAATACCGGCAAGATGCTCGATACTATGCGGGCTAAGGGTGATGTTTGGTTAGGTCTGCAACTGGCGATACCGCTGTCGAAGAAGGTACAGAAAGTGCTGCCAGTGAGTGTCCGTGGCAAACTTGATTTTGTGCAAAGTCAGCTTGATGTTATTGACGGGATAAGTTTGACTAAACTTGACGGTCGCCTGAACTTTACCGAGAACAGTTTTAGTGCAGAACGCATAACCGCACAGCTTTTTGGTAAGCCACTCAGTCTAGATATTTTCAGTGAGGAGGGCGATAAGCCGCAGGTGGTGGTGGCGGCCCGTGGCGGTAGTGAGCTCTCTGCTATGCGCGATGCGCTGAAGCTTCCACTGTTGAATTATCTGGAAGGAAGTACCGACTTGCAGGCACGCCTTAGCCTGCCACGTGGCGTAGCCGGCGAGGGCGTTGTGCTGAATGTGAGTTCTAATTTGTTGGGGGTAAGTTCGAGACTGCCTCAACCCTTGGTGAAGCAGGCAGAATCGAGCCTGGAACTCGATTTGACCTTTCATCTTAGTGGCGTGCGTGGTGGTGAGGGCAGCCTTACACTGGGGGATGAACTTGGCCTTGTGTGGAAGCGCGGGGGAGCGGGCAAGGATCAGAGTCTACGCCGACTGCAGTTGCGTATGGGTAGTAGTAGTCCACTGAATTTGCCTGCGCGCGATGTTATTGAAGTTGTAGGCGAGGGGGGCAAATTGCACTTCTCCGGCTGGCGTGATGTGCTGCAAAATTTACAGCCGGAAGGTGACGCTTCGAGACAGCCCTTACCCGTGGTGGTATCGATGCAGCAGTTGCACCTGTTGAGTGATTCATCCAGTGAGAAGGGGGGGGAAGAGCTGAAGGTTTCTGATCTGCCCGCTATCAATTTTGCGGTAGAGCAATTTGCCTACGATGATCTACAGTTGGGCAGGGTTACGGTGAATATGGTGCCGCAGGGAGAGCAGATGTCGATAAAGGACATCCACATGGAGTCGGAAATCTTTTCACTCAGTGCAAATGGGACTTGGAGCGAGGGGGGAAATACCTTTTTTAAATTTAATTTAACTTCCCCTAGCCTTGGCAAGATGATGCGACGTTTCGGCTTTGCCTCGGTGATCCAGGGGGGAGAAACCCTGGCTTCGGGGAAGGTGTGGTGGGCGGGAGCACCTACTGCGGTGACGCTGGCCGGGTTGAATGCTCAGCTGGGATTGTCGATTAAGGATGGCATCATGGTTGAAGTGGATCCTGGGGCGGGACGGATGCTGGGTATCCTTAGTCTGCCTGCGCTACCGCGAAGATTGTTTCTCGACTTTAGTGATGTGTTTAGAGAAGGTCTGGCCTTTGACGTTATCAAGGGGGACATTCGTATCGAACAGGGGCAGGCCTATACTTCTAACCTGCAACTGGAGTCGACGCCGGCCAGTATCCTTATTAGTGGGCGCACCGGGCTGGTAGCACAGGATTTCGATCAGGATATCTATGTGGTCCCCAACGTGAGTGACACGGTTTCGGTGGCCAGCGCACTGGCCTGGGGGCCACAGGCTGCGGCCCTGGTGGTGCTGCTGCAGGAGATCTTTAAGTCTGATATCAAGGCCGCCACCATGACTCAATACCACATCTCTGGCAGCTGGCGCGATCCTGTGATTAAGCGCATCGTAGAGCAACGTGATGAGGAGGATGACTCTCTGTTCATTGATTAATGTAGAAGCTGTTTTTACACACTATAAATGTTAGTATCCTCCGCTGTATGTCTATGATTATTCGTCTTTTTCTGTTGCTTGTTGTGGCCATGCCGGTCTCCGCCGAGACTACGTGGGCACTGAGTGCGGCCGACTGGGCAAGGCCCCGTCATGGTGAGTGGTTGGCAGCACATCCATCACTGCTTGCAGCGCTGGATAAGTTACAGCAGTCCCCTCAAAGTGTGTTGCAGCTTCGTTACCCCGGAGGCGACGATGGCGTGTTGTGGGTCGAAGAGTTACAGGCATGGCTGGTGGCCTTAGGGCTGGAGTCGGAGCGTATCGAGACACTGCCCGGAAGTGGTGGTAAGGCTGTTATTCAATTAGAAGTGGTAACGATGCCAAAATAAGGCATCTTTTTAGACGGGAGAGAATGTGTGAGTCGTATTGCTGCGGTGCAGATGGCATCGGGACCGAATGTGAATGCCAACCTGCTGGAGGCTGCACGTCTAATTAAACAGGCTGCCGATGCGGGGGCCGAACTGGTAGTACTGCCCGAGAATTTTGCCCTGATGGGAATGAATGAGCAGGACAAGGTGAAGATTCGTGAGGACGATGGTAGCGGCCCGTTACAGGATTTTCTTGCCGAGCAGGCAGCGCGCAACCATGTCTGGTTGGTCGGTGGCACTATACCGTTAAGTGCCAGAGCGGCAGATAAGGTAACCGCTGCTTCACTGCTCTATAATGCCCAGGGCGAGCGGGTAGCACGTTACGATAAGGTGCATTTGTTTGACGTGTTGATCACGGAGAGTGATGAGCGCTATAACGAATCCGAAACGATTGAGCCGGGTAATCAGGCTGTGGTGGTTGATACTCCCTTCGGAAAATTGGGCTTGGTGGTCTGTTATGATCTGCGTTTCCCTGCCCTGTTCCGTAGCTTAATGGAGCGGGGAGCAGAGCTTATTTCTATTCCCTCGGCCTTTACCGCGATCACCGGCAAGGCCCACTGGGAGGTACTGCTACGCGCCCGGGCTATTGAAAATCAATGTTATGTGGTGGCGGCGGCCCAGGGTGGCTACCATGCCAATGGTCGTGAGACCTTTGGTGACTCCATGGTGGTGGATCCGTGGGGCCAGGTACTGGACCGTTTACCCCGTGGCTCAGGGGTTGTGGTTTCTGATATCAATATAGATAGACTGCATGATATCCGCCGCAGCTTCCCTGTGCTGGAGCACCGTAAGATTAGTTGTACATTACCCTAGGTGGTGTGCATCAACCCTTGATGCAAGGGTAATTTAGAAAAAAGGCGGCTAGTTTAGTCGCCTTTTTTTGTTTTGGAGGGTTTGTGCTGCTATCACGACGAATTGCACGCGTCCTCGACAGCGGGTTCCAGGCGCTGTCTACCGAATACATCCCTGTATTCGTGCACGCAACACTACGGGCTAACCCTCCCTCGGCTACCATGCTCGGCTATGTAGAAGGAGAGGGAAACCCTGTGCTAATAGCTTAGGTTATTTATTTCAATCGGGGCCGATCACTGTGGTCTGGAAAAGTTTAATCTAGCCCTGCCTATTTTGACCATTTTGGTTGTCTTTTGGAGTAGGTTGGGTATCTACGTTAAATTCACAACTCAAGACTCGACTCCGCGAACCTTATTTGTCTGGACTAGGCTGTTTCGGGTTAGAGGTGGTTCTAAGTATCCTTCTGAAAATCAGTGGGGTCAAACTGTAGCTTTAATGTCATTCCCACGTTCCGTGTGGGAATAATTTACAACCGTCGCTAAAGTTTAATTATATCCAACCCCTGTTGTTTCTCCAGCGTGGCCGGGTCACTGATCACGGCGGTACTGGCTAACCCGGGTTTCAGGTAGGTTTCTGCCACGCGTTTCAGATCACTCTCTTTTACTTCCAGAATACGTGCACGGAAGTGGCGACGCTGTTCGGGACTACGACCGTGTAGTGCGGCATGAAAGCTTTTCTTCGCCTCACCGGCGGGGGAACCGGGTTTGTCGATACTACTGATGACGCCGAGGATTGCCTCCTCCACCAGTCGCCACTCATGATTATTTTCCAGTAACCACTCTATTGAATGGTCAAAGTCGGCCAGTGTCTCCTCCAGACGTGGGTCGCGATAGGAGTAGAAGCGGAAGGCACCGCTGTCGGTATCAAAGCTGGCACCACCACCATAGGCGCCGCCCTGTTCGCGGATAGTGCGGTGCAGGAAGTTATTACGCAGGAAGCCACTCAGTACCATTAACGCAGGGGCATCGGCATGTTCGGTGCAAACTCCAGGGTAGGCTCTGGCGCAGAAATTGACCTGGGTGGAGGTGGCCCAGCCCTGTTGTAACTGACCACTGGCCGCTGCGGGGAGGTAGAGTCCGGTGGTTGTGTCAGTAGTGTATCCCTGCCAGCGCTGTTGCAGGTGACGGGTGATCCCTTCACGCTGTTCAGCCTCGCCAATTAGCAGCATCTGTCGTGGGGCCTGGAGCAGGGCGGTACGTAGCAACTCCAGTTTGGCAGCAAAGGCCTCTAGTGCAGTATTCTCGTCTAGCCCGTCATCCAGAACCTTTAATGCCTTTACCCCGGCCAGGCCACTCCAGCGATGTTGCTGTGCGGCGTTGGGGGTGAGTCCGGCGGCGGCGGCTGTCATCGCCAGGCTGTGACCGGCACTGGTGACGCGCTGCTCACGATACATACGCTCCTGTGCCACCAGTTCGCGGATGCGTGGTAGCTCGTCGAAGCGGGCCGACTCAAAGGTCTCCTGCATCAGATCGGCCAGTGCAGACTGGTTGCGTACCAGTGCCTTGCCGGAGAGGGTAAAGAGCCCGCGACTCTGCTGCAGGTCGTCTACCGCACCGCGTAGTGAGACACTGGCACCGATACCACCGGTAACGGCTGCCTGCAGTGTTTGCGATTCAAGGTAGTTGCGACCACCGCTGCCGACCTCTGTGAGGATATCGGTGAACAATGGCAGCAGCTGTGCCAGTTCATCATCCAGCTCGGGTAGATCGACAATTACCTGCTGGTAGACCAGGCCATTGGTGCCGCGGGCGTACCAGCTGGATGGCATAGCACCAATAGTGCTGCTCTCCCCTTCGGGGATGGCCAGTTCTGCAGGGATATCTTCCAGCCCCACCTTGGGAAGTTGCTCCGGATCGTCGACCTGTTCCTGACGCTGCTGAAGCTCGCTCGCCTGATCGATGATTTCCTGTTTTTGTGCATCGTCCATCTGTGCCTTGATCGCCGCCAGGCGTTCTGCCTCATGGTTGGCACGCTCGGCGCTAAGGCTCGGATCAGGGGTCATTACGAGTTGTACCCGGTGCGGGTTTTCCAGTACCTCGCGGGCCAGTCCCTTGATGAATTCCGGGTCGTCTATCTGCTGGCGTAATTTTGCCAGGATTGGGTCGATATCGAGTGCCTCCAGCGCATTGGCTCCGTGCAATACAGTCCCGAGGGCATTGACCATCAGGTGCAGGCCGTAGGGGAAACCATCACCACTCACCTCGCGTTGGGAGAGTTCGTATTGGTGTAGTACCGCTTCCACCACTTCCTTATCGACACCGTTGTCGGCCACATCCTTGAGTACATCAAGCACCAGCTGCTCTACCGCCTCGGCATGCTCCGGGTTGGAACCCTCCAGGCCGGCGGCGAACATCATCTCGCGGCTTGAGTCGGAGAGACCGCACAGGGGGGAGGGGGCGCTGCCAAGTTCGGTGGTCTCCAGTGCGTGACGTAATGGCGAGGCACCGTTGTCGAGTAGTACCCCGGAGAGCAGGTGGGCACGCATTACCTCCTCGGCATCGATTGATTTTCCGAGCAGCCAGCCGAGCACGATATGGGTCTTGTCGGCAGTGTCCTCATCGCCATCCAGAGCGTATCTGTCTGCGACCTTAATAGGTGTAGTGAAGCGTTGCTCGTCAGGCACCGCGATATCGAGTTCCAGGTGTTTGAACTGCTTTAGTGCCCCCTCTTCAAAGCGTGCCTGGTGCTCGGTGGCGGGAATATCGCCAAAGGTCATGAAGACAGTGTTGCTGGGATGATAATGCTTGGCATGGAAGGCCTTCAGCTGCTCATAGGTGAGATCGGGGATCGCCTCAGGATCACCACCGGAGTTGTGATGGTAGGTGATGGTGGGGAACAGCTCGCGGCTCAATGCCTGGTAAAGGGCGGAGACCGGGGAGCTCATGGCCCCCTTCATTTCGTTGAAGACCACCCCTTTATAGACCAGCTCGCTGTCGGGATTGTCGGCCTCGGCAAACTCTACCCGATGACCCTCCTGCAGAAAATCCATCTCGTTGAGTTGGGGGAAGAAGGTGGCATCGAGATAGACATCGAGCAGGTTGTTGAAGTCCTTGCGGTTACGGCTGGCGAAGGGGTAAGCGGTCCAGTCGGCCGAGGTGAAGGCGTTCATAAAGGTGTTGAGTGAGCGGCGTGTCATCATGAAGAAGGGATCGCGTACCGGAAAGCGTTTGCTGCCGCACAGACTGGTGTGTTCCAGGATATGGGCCACCCCGGTGGAGTCCTGCGGTACGGTACGGAAGGCGACAAGGAAGGTATTCTGATCATCATCGGCGGCCAGATGCAGATGTGAGGCACCGGTCTTTTTATGGCGAAATTCCTGTAGTTCCAGGTTCAAAGAGGGGATGCGTTCGGCGCGCAGGAACTCAAATGCCGTGTGGGTCATGATCTGACTAGGGGGGTGACTCATGGGGTGTGCGATCCTTATTAATCTGTTGGCCGTGTATCAATGATTTGGGCGATCGGCATAGTATACAAGGATTGTCGGATTGGTTGCCCGTGACAATCGCTCTACAATGGGGTTATGGAACTGTTCGACAGCCACTGCCACCTTGATGTGGCCGAATTTGACGCTGACCGCGATGCGGTGCTGGTTCGTGCTCGTGTCGCCGGGGTGAGACAGATAGTGATCCCCGCGGTCAATGCAGCGTGTTGGTCTGCCCTGCTTGAACTGTGTCGCCGCGAAGAGGGGCTCTATCCAGCCCTTGGCCTACACCCCATCTATATTGATAGCCACCGTGAGGAAAATATTGCCGAGCTGCGCAAGTTGGTGGCGCGTGAGCACCCTGTCGCCATTGGCGAGATCGGTCTCGACTTCTACCTCAAGGAGTTGGATCGTGAGCGCCAGAAGTGGCTGTTCGAGCAGCAGCTACGAATTGCCGATCAATTTCAATTGCCGGTACTGCTGCATGTGCGCAAGGCCCATGATGAGGTCTTAGCTACCCTAAGGCAGGTAAAGTTTTCCCACGGGGGGATTGCCCACGCCTTTAACGGCAGTCGGCAGCAGGCGGAGCAGTATATTGAGCTCGGTTTTAAACTGGGCTTTGGCGGCATGTTAACCTTTGAACGCTCCAGCAAGCTGCGAGCGCTAGCCGCCGGGTTGCCGCTGGAGTCCTTGGTACTGGAGACGGATGCCCCGGATATGAGCCCTGTCGCTCACCGTGGTCAGCGTAACAGCCCGGAGTATCTGCCGGAGACGCTGTATACCCTGGCCGGACTACGTGGCATGGATGCTGAAAAGCTAGCTGTGGTGCTGCTGGCCAATACCCGTGAAATCCTGCACTTATGAAAAATATTCCAAATTCGTGTCAACCAATCCTGAGTTGTTGCGTTATTACAGTTGAAACAGACAAAAACTTAGGAGAGTAACAATGAAATGGTCAATGATTTTGGGTAGTGGTTTTCTAGCAATGGCGATGGCATCAGGTAGTGTTCTGGCCGATGATGATGGTGATAAAGTACGCACCCGTACCGAGGCTGCAGAGCGTGTAAATGTGCAGGATGAGGGTGAGCAGACTCGTGAGCAGACCCGTACACGCAGTGAAGATGGTGAGGGTGAGAAGCGCATGGAGCAGCATAAACACCAGTATAAGCACCAGACCGGCAGTCGTTCTGGTGGCGGTGGTGGTCGCCGCTAGGTCGCCTTCAGCCGACAGATAGTTCAGCGAGGAGTCTTCACTGAGAAATAGAGTTGAACTGGATCGATTCCTGGCGGGAGTGGAGAGAAAGGCCTTCCATTTTGCCAGGGTCGCTACAGGCAATGAGGATGACGCGCTGGAGATTGTGCAGGATTCGATGCTCAAACTGGTGCAGCGCTACGCGGATAAAGATGCTGCGGAGTGGCCTGCACTGTTTCACCGGATCCTGCAGAGTCGTATCCGTGACTGGTATCGGCGTTCTACTGTGCGTAATCGTCTGCGTGTCTGGTTTGGTTCGGATGAAGATGAGGGGGATGACCCCCTTCAGAATCAACCGGATATCCAGGGGCAGGGGCCGTTGGAGCAGTTGCAGGATGAGCGCTTTGGCAGTGAGCTGGATCGAGCCCTAAACGCCCTGCCAAACCGTCAGCAGCAGGCATTTATGCTGCGGGCATGGGAGGGGTTGAGTGTGAGTGAGACGGCGAGTGCGATGGGTTGTTCTGCGGGTAGTGTGAAGACTCACTATTCGCGGGCTATCAAGGTGCTGCGTGAACGGTTGAAGGATTTTCAGGCATGAATGATGACAAGCCATTTATCGACAGGATAAATAGTGAACTGAACTCTCAAGTTGAGGGGCTTGCCCCATCGACGCTGGGGCGTCTGCATGCAGCCCGTAATGATGCGCTCGGTACCGTTGAGGATTCCAAAATACATCGTGGCTGGGTGCCAGCCATGGCAGCCTCGTTTTTTGTGGCGGCGGTAACTTCAGCGATCTGGTTTCAGGCCAGCCCCTCCCCTGAACAGACCCTGGATTCACTACTTCAGACAGCCAGTGTTGCGGAGAGACAAATCCTTGATGAGGGTGATGATATTGAGCTCTATCGGGATTTAGAATTTTACTACTGGCTGGAACATGAGCAGGCCAATGCGAGTTAATTATTTTTTTTTGATGGTGTTGGTGTTTTTGCCTGTCGCAGTGGTGGCAGGTGAGATTGAGCCTCCGTCACTGGCGCTGTTGGAGTATCTGGGCGAGTGGCAGGATGAAAATGGCAATGAGATAGACCCTCAGGAGTTGGCACGACTGCAACTGGATGTTGTGCCGAGTGAAGGTGATAGTGATGATGAAGAGTAGGATCTGGGTATTGATGTTATTGGGTTTGTGGCTGCCAGGTGCACAGGCGATGGAGTGGGAGCAGCTGGCTGATACAGAGCAACAGGTACTGCAGCCTTACCAGCAGCGCTGGAACGACCTCTCCGAGGTGCAGCAGCAGCGATTGCAAAAAGGAGCGGCTCGCTGGCAGCAGATGGATGATGTTGAGCGTGCCAGACAGCGTAAGCGCTTTAAGCAGTGGCAGCAGTTATCGCCGCAGCAGAAAAAGCAGATCAGCCAACGCTTTCAGCAGTTTAAACAGCTTCCACCTGAGCAGCAGCAGCGCTTGCGCCAGCGCATGCAGAAATTTCGTGAACTACCCAGAGGGCAGCGTGAGGAGCTACGTCAGCGTTTTGAACAGATGAGTCCTGAGCAGCGCGAGGAGCTGCGCCAGCGCATGCAGTCACAAGGTGATGCATCGTCACAACAGGATGAAACTCAGGGGGAACACCCTCAAGGTGGTCGTATGGAACGTCGCCGTAACTCTGCACCGATGAGGAGGCAACGTTAGTGTTAACAATAAAAAGAACAGTGTTTTCAATTTTTGTTTTGAGTCTTTCTGCTCAAACCGTCTTTGCTGATAGCGGCTACAGTCTTGGCGCAGAGTATAGCGAGGGGGACTACGGTACTGGTGAGACTGTTAGCTCCTTATATGTCCCCTTTGGCTGGCACTATAGTGGTGGTGATTTTAGTGCCTCAGTAATAGTTCCCTATCTCTATGTAGAGGGTTCGTCACAGCTGACGTTTGATGGTCGTCCACTCGCACCCTCGGGTATGGGTGGTGGCGGGGGCGGTTCTACAACGACCACACGCACAGATTCCGGTCTGGGTGATATCGTGATGAGCGGTAGCTATCAGCTTCTGTCAGAGTCCGGTAGTCGCCCCTGGCTGGCGGCCACTGCCAAGGTCAAATTTGGCACGGCAGATGAGATTAAGGGGCTGGGTACCGGTGAGAACGATTACACCATACAGGTAGAAGCAGCCAAGGGTGTGCTCTATGGCTATGTCGGTTATAAGCTGCTCGGAGATGCTGCGACGGTCGATTATAACGATGTCTCTTTTGTTGGCGCGGCACTGACCTTGCCTCTGGGTGAGAAACTGGATCTGGGTGTTGAATATTACACTGAGGAGGCTTCACTGGTCGCTATGGATGACATTCAGGAGGCGACGCTCTCAGTTGGTGGTGAACTAAGCGGGGGGGTGGGCTATTCCCTTTACTATGTTTCAGGTTTGAGTGATAGCAGTGCCGATAGTGTTATCGGTATTAACTTTAGAACAGCTCTTAAATAGAGGTCATCTGAAAATAAAAAAACGGATCCAGGGGGTGGATCCGTAAAGGTTTAACTTGGTTTAATAGCTCTCGTTACTTAATCATTTAACATCGCTAGATGTCTGTTCCTCGGACTCCTACAATCTGAGATTGGTAGCGATAACTTCAAATTTATTTATCTCTAACCCCCCACGTAGCAACATATTTGAGGTGACGCCGTTCGGTAGTGGTTGTTGAACCATTCCGTTGTTGTTAATGGTGAGCATCTTGTCGGCAAGTTGCAGCCGAAGTTTCTGATAATGCCCCTTTTTCTCTACCTTAAGCGGATTGATTAGCTTGTTTGCATGGCTTAGCCGGTTCAGTGGCAGCAGTGCCCCCTGTTGGTCACTGAAAAGCAGTTGTTTTCTTCCCTCGCTATCACGTCCCTCAATACGTTTAACCCACACAAACTGTGTACCACTGCTGCTATTGATATTGCCACTGCGGTAGCTGGGGGAAATCGTCTCAGCGAGTTTTTCCGGTACACGATTGTCAGCAATCGCACTATGGCTGATGCCTGCAAGCAGCGCAGTAGCGGTGAGTGCTCTGATAACGCTTGTCATAACTAATTCCTTTTTCCATCTCCGAGGGGGCAGGGGAGTAGTCTATCGTTGTCAGTGATAGATTCTGTTAACCCGATCAGGAAATAAACGGAACTGTTCGACATTTATGGTCATAAAGGGTGACCTAAGTCACAGTGTAGGCAACGACTGGGGGCAGTCGTGCTACTGTATGGCGATGATGCGGGGAATCCATAAAATAGAAAAACCGACACTCTCCTGGGTACTCTACGACTGGGGTAACTCGGCCTACGCCACCACGGTAATGGCCGGGTTCTTCCCCATCTTTTTTAAAGAGTATTGGAGTGCAGGGGTGGCGGCGACGCAGAGTACCTTTTATCTGGGTATCGCCAACTCCCTGGCCAGCCTGCTGATTGTGATCCTGGCGCCACTTCTCGGGGCGATTGCTGATCAATGTGCAGCACGAAAACGCTTTTTACTGTTCTTCGCCTTTCTCGGGGTGAGCATGACCGCGCTATTGCCACTGGTGGCAAAGGGTGAGTGGCAGTGGGCGGTAATGTTTTATGTCATCGCGAGTGTCGGCTTCTCTGGCAGCATCAGTTTTTATGATTCGCTGATTGTGTTTGTCACCTCGCCATCGCGTCTTGATGTGGTTTCTGCCGTGGGCTATGCCATGGGTTATCTTGGTGGTGGCTTGTTGTTTGCACTCAATGTGTCGATGACTCTCGATCCGGAACTGTTCGGCCTGGCCGATGCCGCCGAGGCGGTGCGCCTCTCCTTCTTTAGCGTTGCTGTGTGGTGGCTGTTATTTACCTTGCCGCTGGCACTGTGGGTGCATGAGCCGGATGGGAAAGGCGGTAACGCCCTGCTTGCAGTGCGCAACGGGCTGCGACAGTTGCGCGATACCTTTTATGAGATCCGTCAGTTACGCACGGTGTTTATGTTTCTGCTCGCTTACTGGTGTTATATCGACGGGGTGGATACGATCGTTCGTATGGCCGTGGATTACGGACTCTCTTTGGGCTTCGATTCCAACAGTCTCATCGTGGCGCTGCTAATTACCCAGTTTGTCGGCTTTCCTTCCGCTATCGCCTTTGGTTACCTGGGCAAGCGTATCGGCGCAAAGCGTGGTATCTATCTGGCCCTCATCGCTTATGTTCTGATCGTGGTGTGGGCCTCTCGCATGGAAAGTCAGGGTGAATTTTACGGGCTTGCGATTGCGATTGGACTGGTGCAGGGGGGGATCCAGTCACTCAGCCGTTCCTTCTATGCGCGACTGATACCGCACGATAAGTCAGCGGAGTTTTTCGGTTTCTACAATATGCTGGGCAAGTTTGCCGCGGTGTTCGGGCCGCTGATGGTAGGATGGGTCGGGGTACTTAGTGGCAATCCGCGTATCGGTATTCTGACATTACTACTGCTGTTCTTCTTAGGAGCGTTGTTGTTAAGCCGGGTGGGGGATGGTGAGCCGGTTGGTGATATCAAGGTGGTAACTTACTAAGGTAAATATTTTGTAGCGTTGTCTGGATATAAGAAAAATGGCAGGAGGGATAATGGGCTGGCTTTTACTGTTTTTTGGTGCGGTTATCGGTGCCATGATCGATGAATTTTCGGGTCTGCTGTTTGGTGGTCTGCTCGGCTATCTGCTGGGATACAGTATTAGCCTGGCGCAACGTCTGAGTCGGCTGGAGGAGATGGTTGGCAGGCTGGGGCAAGATGTGTCTGGTGACGACAGTAAAGTCACCGATAATACAACCGATGCCAGCTGGAGTAGCGAATCAGCCGCTGTAGAAAATTTAGTAGAAGCAGAGGTTATAGCGTCTGTTTCCAAAGAACCCGGTGCGGCTGAGGTGATCTACGAGTTGGATGCGGAGCCGGAGGCTGTGCCCGTTGCAGCGAACATGGCACAGCCGAAAGTAGAGAGTGTGGAACCTGCCTGGACTGAAAAAAATAGCGCCTCTACAGCGATAAAGGGCAGCGATCTGCTCGCCTCGGTAGTGAACTTCTTTGTTGACGGTAATGTGGTGGTGCGCGTTGGAATCGTGGTGCTCTTTTTCGGTGTTGCCTTTCTGCTTAAGTACGCCTCCGATCACAGTTTGCTTTCCATTGAGTGGCGGTTGAGCGGAGCGGCCCTCGGAGGGTTGGCGATGATCGCGGCGGGCTGGCGATTACGCCACCGTCGCCTCACCTATGCACTGTTGATACAGGGCGGTGGCATAGGTCTTTTCTACCTCACGGTCTATGCCGCTGCCAAGCTCTATCATCTGCTTCCCCTGGGTCTGGCCTTTGGCCTGATGTTGGCGCTGGTGGCACTCTCGGCGCTGCTTGCCCTGTTGCAGGATTCCCGTAGCCTCGCCGCCTTTGGCATTAGTGGGGGTTTCCTGGCACCGGTACTAACCTCAACGGGTGAGGGCAGTCATGTGATGCTCTTCTCCTATTACGCGTTGCTTAACTCAGGCATCCTCGGTATTGCCTGGTTCAAGGCGTGGCGCGAGTTGAACCTGCTCGGTTTTCTCTTTACCTTTATTATCGGCTCGGCGTGGGGCTTGCAGTACTACCGTCCCGAACACTTCACCACCACCGAGCCCTTCCTGCTCCTTTTCTTCATTTTTTATGTTGCCATCGCGGTATTGTTCGCGCTACGTCAGCCGCTACAGCTCAGGGGCTATGTCGATGGTACTTTAGTGTTCGGTGTACCCATTGTGGGTTTCTCGCTGCAGTACGGTCTGGTGCGAGAGATGGAGTATGGGCTGGCCTTCAGCGCACTGGCATTAGGTTTCTTTTATGTGGGGCTGGCGATGGCCCTGTGGCGACGCCACATCGAGGGGATTCGACTGCTTACCGAGTCCTTTCTTGCCCTCGGCATCGCCTTCGCCACGATGGCAATTCCGCTGGCGCTGGACGGGCGCTGGACCTCTGCCGCCTGGGCGATGGAGGGGACGGCGTTACTGTGGGTGGGTGTACACCAGCAGCGACTGTTGCCGCGCCTCTCCGGTCTGTTATTGCAGCTGGGGGCGGGTTTCTCCTTTCTCACTACGTTTGATAACACGGGGGGTAGTTGGCCGATAGTTAATGGTTTTTACATGGGCACTCTGCTGCTCGCCCTCGCCGGCATGTTTAGCAGTTATCTGCTGCAACGTCATGATCAGGCGCTGCACTGGTTTGAACGTAAGCTACACTATTTTGCCCTTACCTGGGGCGTGGCGTGGTGGCTGCTTGGTGGGCTGCATGAGATCAATCGTTATCTACAGTTGAGCGATGAATATGCAGCGAGTCTGCTCTTTATGGCCGCTACCGCTGCAATATTTCACGCTCTCTATTCTCGTTTCGAATGGCGGACGCTACGTTATCCCCTGTTGGGATTATTGCCAGCGGTGTTGTTGCTGGCACTGAATGCCATTGACCACCCACTGATCGATCACCCGCTGGCGGGCTGGTCGGTGCTGCCGTGGTTGCTTGTCTTTATGGTGCAGTATCAGCTGATGTGGCGCCTGCGCTCGGAATACGCACTAACACTGTTGCGCTTTGGCCACAGTGCCAGCTTGTGGCTGCTGTTGTTTCTGTTGAGTTGGGAGTTTCATTGGCAGGTGTCAACGTGGTTGCCGGAGGGAGGGGTGTGGCGGCTTTGTGCATGGGTAGTGGTTCCATTGCTGGCGATGACGCTGCTGCTGTGGCGCGGCCACCTGCTAGCCTGGCCGGTGCGCCGCTACCTCACTACCTATTTAGGTTCCGCCCTGATACCGGTGGCGCTGGTGCTTCTGGTCTGGTTCGTCTTGGCGGTCAGTTCAGCGGGATCTCCCGCACCACTGCCCTATCTGCCGCTACTTAATCCGCTGGAGCTGACACAACTATTGATCCTGGTGCTGCTCAGCTCCTGGCTGTTGTTGCATCGTCATCGTACCGAGCGAATCCTCGGAGAGGTGGAGCCAAAGTTGTTCTATTATCTGCTCGGTGCCGCAGCCTTCATGTTGTTAAATGAGGTGGTCGCTCATGTCATTCACCATAGCTACGGGGTTCCCTATCGGCTGGATGCACTGCACCGCTCGTTGCTGTTCCAGGCAACGCTATCGGTGGTGTGGAGTGTGACCGCGTTAATCATCACCGTGACCGCGACGCGCATGGGCAAGCGTACCCTGTGGATTGTCGGTGCGGTCCTGTTGGCGCTGGTAGTGGCAAAGTTGTTTTTTGTCGACCTGGCGGGCAGTGGCACCATCGCCCGCATTGTCTCCTTTATCGCGGTGGGTGTATTGATGCTTCTGATAGGATATTTTTCACCGATGCCGCCGAAACGTGAGGAGGAGGGAACATGATCAAGCGGGCTGGTTTTCTGCTGACACTGTTGTTGGTAAGCGGCGTATCGGCAGAGACGCTGAAGATGGATGATTTTGCCTACGGTATTCCGCTGCAGGTGGATGGCGATGGTGCCATCTACAGTCTGTCGATGCCTGCCGAGGTTTATCGTCGTGCACTACGTGCCGACCTGGGTGATATGCGGGTCTTTAATGGCCACGGTGAGGTGGTGCCACATCGTTTACAGCGCGAGTCACGCACGCAAGCTCTACAGCCTCGTCGTGTTGCCGTGAAACTCTATCCACTGCCAACACGAGAGAGCCAGCCGATTGATGATGAGCTGCATATCGCCATTGGCAAGGATAGAACCCTTATCGACTTTTATGGCGGTCGTTTGCCACTACAGGGTGCGGGGGCGGGTGAGTACTACCTGCTCGATGCCAGCGGGGCGGATGCACTGGTGGAGCGTCTCTATCTGGAGTGGGATGCGGTGGCCGAGCCGCTACTGGCGCAGGTGACGGTGTATGGTAGTGATGACCTCAATCATTGGCAGTTGCTGGTAGAAAAACGCACTATTGCTGCGCTGCACCACCAGGGTTTCCAACTGGAGCAGCACAGTTTGAGTCTGCCGGCACGGCGCATGAAGTATTACCGCATCCACTGGCCACCCGGCAGCAAGGGGATAGCGCTACGTAAAGTGGAGTTGTCGCTGCGTCCGGAGCACACGCCACAGCCGGGAGAGAAACAAATCGTGTTGCCGCAGGGTGAGACGGTTCGGGATGGCAATTATGACTTCTCTCTTGACGGTCACTTTCCGGTGAGTAGTGTTCGCCTGGTGATGCCTCAGCGCAATAGCGTAGTGCGGGCCAAGCTCTACTCGCGTGCTGATGAGACCTCACCATGGCAGCCGCGTTATCAGGGATTATTTTATGATCTGGAGCGAGAGGGGCACCGACTGCGTAGTGAGGCCGTACATCTGTCGCCACTAAGCCACCCGCTGTGGCGGCTGGAGGTGCCGCAGAGCGGTGGTGGTCTGGGTAGCGGGTTGCCGCAACTGGAGCTGGAGTGGCATCCCCATCGTCTGCTGTTTGTCGCCCGTGGTGAGATGCCCTTCACCCTCGCCTTCGGCAGACAGCAAACTGAGTCGGACAGTGCCGTCATCGACCCCTTACTGCAACGTATCAATAGTGATGAAACCCGGACACGGTTTATTAAGTCGGCCCGTGCTGAGCAGTGGTTTGAACTTGGTGGCAAGGCGCGCTTGCGGGCAGCATCACCGCCGCTGCCATGGCAGAAGTGGTTGCTATGGGCTGTGCTGTTGCTTGGTGTGCTGGTACTGGCGCTGATGGCGCGCTCCCTCTATCGCCAGATGAGTCGTGATGATAACGCGTTGTAGGCAGTGGGCGGATATCGCTCTAATAATCGGTTAAGCTACAGGCCCTTTTTTTTCAAGATTGATCAGGTCCATGTCAGAGAGTGAATACAGCCAGCGCTTCGGCGGTATCCAGCGCCTTTATGGCACGCAAGGTGCCGAGGCGATCCGTCACAGCCACATCTGTGTTATAGGTATCGGAGGTGTTGGTTCCTGGGTGGTGGAGGCGCTGGCGCGCAGTGGTGTCGGTGCTATTACCTTTATTGACCACGATGACATTGCCAGTAGCAACACCAACCGTCAGCTGCACACCCTGGTCGATACCTATGAGCGTTCAAAGTCAGAGGTAATGGCCGAGCGGGTGCGGGCAATTAATCCCGAGTGCCAGGTCAACGCCATCGACGACTTGCTGAGCGACACTAATATTGAGAAATATATCGGTGGTGGCTTTGATTTTGTCATTGATGCTATCGACTCTATTCGCCAGAAAGCGGCACTTATTCACTACTGTAAACGTAACAAGATCCCCATTATCACCACCGGCGGGGCGGGGGGCATGAGTGACCCCACACGTATTGAGATCAAAGATCTGAATAAGACCTACAATGATCCGCTGGCAGCTAATGTACGACAGCGTCTGCGAAGTCACCACGGTTTTAGTAAGAACCCACAACGCCGTTTTGGTGTGGATTGTGTCTTCTCTGCTGAGCAAAACCTCTATCCCAAGGCCGACGGTACAGTGTGCCAGCGCAAGCCGGGAGTGAAGGGGGTCACGCTGGACTGTAACCTGGGCTATGGATCGGCCACCTTCGTTACCGCCACCTTCGGTTTCGTGGCGGTGTCACGGGTGCTGCAAAAACTGATCGAAAGACAACAGCGCAGTACCGCGCAGGATTAAACATGGGCAGTGGATTGCAGAACAAAGAGATCACGATCGGTATTAGTAGTTGTCTGTTGGGGCAGGCAGTACGATACGATGGCCGCCATCAATTTGACCCGTATATCAACGGCACTTTAAAAGAGCTCTTCGATTTTGTTCCGGTCTGCCCTGAGGTGGCTATCGGTTTGCCGGTGCCTCGTCCGCCGATCCATTTGGTGCGCCGCGATGATAAAGTTTCCGTGTTGGGTGTGGAGGATAAATCCACCGATGTCACCGAGGCGCTGCATGCCTATGGCAAGAGAATGGGTGATGAGCTGGAGATAATTAGCGGCTATATCTTTAAAAGTTCATCGCCCAGTTGCGGCATGGAACAGGTCAGGGTTTATGACGAGGCAGGGAGTCCCGTGGGAACCGCTGCAGGAGCCTTTGCCTACAGCCTTATGAAAAAGTTGCCACTGCTTCCGGTGGAAGAAGAGGTGCGACTGGGTGATACGCGTTTGCGTGAGAATTTTATCATGCGGGTCTTCGTCTACCACCGCTGGAAGCAGATGCTGGCAACAGGACTATGCATTGAAAGTTTGCAGGAGTTTCATGCCGATCATCAATACCTGATGATGGCACACAGTCCGTCCACCTATGAACGTATGGGGCAGATGCTTACGGACATTAATGCCGATGAGGTGAAGGTGGTCTCCTGTCTCTATATGGAAGAGTTGATGATGGCGCTGAAGCGCCCAGCTACACGCGGGCAGCACGTTGAGGTGTTGCAGCAGCTGTTGGCCCATTTTAGTGGGAGGCTGGGGAGTGATGACAAGGCGGAAATGGTGGTTGTGATTAAACAGTATGGGGAGGGTGTGGTGCCGCTGATTGTGCCTATTACCCTGTTGAAACATCACCTGCGTCGCCACCCGGACGCAAGCATCGAACGGCAGGTCTATCTTTCACCACACCCTGGCGAACTGATGTTGAGTAATCAGGCTTAAGGGTTTCTCGTCTATGTCGGAAATACGACTCGATAAATACCTTTGTCACGCCACTGGCCTGACCCGTTCACAGGCGCACAAGATCGTACGTCGCCGCGAGGTGACGGTGGACGGTGAGGAGGTACGCAATCCTGCCCTGCGTATTACCAGCGATAGTAAGGTGGAGTGGCAGGGACGAAGCATCATGCTTAGCGGGCCTCGCTATTTTATGATGAATAAACCTGCCGGTGTGGTCAGTGCCACACTCGATGCACAACACACCACGGTGATCGACCTGCTGGACGAGGCCAACCCCAAGGGTTTGCATGCAGCGGGACGGCTGGATATCGATACCACCGGTCTGGTGCTGATTAGCGATGATGGGGAGTGGACGCATCGCATCACCTCTCCCCGGCACAAGTGCGAAAAGAGTTACCTCGTAATCTTGTCCGAAACGCTGGATGAGTCGCTGATAGATATTTTTGCCGCCGGAATAGAACTGCACAACGAAAAGGGCAAGACCAAACCGGCGATGCTGGAGATCCTCTCACCCACCGAGGCGCGCATTATTATCAGTGAGGGAAAGTACCACCAGGTGAAGCGGATGTTTGCCGCTAGCGGTAATCATGTGGTGGCACTGCACCGTGAACGTATCGGTGCTCTGGGTCTGGATGACGATTTAGCCGAGGGGGAGTTCCGTCCCCTCAGCGAGGAAGAGATCGCGCTTTTCTAGACGTGGCTTACCACATCAGATCGTCGGGCACCTCAAAGTCGGCATAGGGGTCGTCCTCGTCAGGTATCTCAGTGGGCTGGTTGCTGAGGATTTGTGTGCTCTCGTCACGCTGCTGAATCTTTTCGGCCACCAGAGTGGGGATTAGTTCGTACTGCGCATCCAGTTTAATGATGCAAAGGCGGCCATTGCTTAGCTGTTTCTGCTGTGCCTCGGTAACGTAAAGATTCTTTACCAGTGATCCATCGGTAAAACTATAGGCGATGTCACCTTTGTCGGTGGATTGACGGTTCATCTCAATAAGCTGGCGCACCTGTGCGGTAAGCGCCTTGCGCTCCGCCTCATCTTTGCGCTGTTGGTTGAGCTGGCGATCTCGTTCTACCTTCTCGGTCTGTGCCTGCTGCGCAGCAACCTTTGCTTCATCTACGGTCTCTATTTTGTTCTTCTGCTTCTGTTTGACCTGCTTGTGTTTGGTCTTCTCAATTTTTTTCGCCTTCTTCTGATCAATGAGACCGGCCTTAAGCAGTTGATCCTGTAGTGACATGGGTTACTCCGGATGGATGTAAGGATACTGGAGGGCTGATGTTACCAAATCGTATCGCTGTGAAGAACCGCTGTATTCGGTTTAGCCCTTGCTAGCAAGACAATTCCTCCCCTTCCACATTGACAACGGGCCAGGGTCGGTTAGGTTTGTAGGAGTTGCAGAGGAGGGAAAGAGATGAAACTGCCACTACAGATCACCTTTCGTCATATGGAGCGTTCCGAGGCACTTGAGGCGGATATCCGCGAAAAGGCCGGGAAGCTGGATCAGTACTGTGACCAGATCATGGCCTGCCGGGTGGTGGTCGATGAGCCTCACCAGCACCACCTTCAGGGGAACCTCTATCGCATCAGTGTTGACCTTACGGTTCCCGGTGGCGAGATCGTTGCCAGCCGTGAGTCGGACCAGCAGCATGCTCACGAAGATGCCTATGTGGCCAGCCGAGATGCCTTTGATGCGGTACAACGCCGTCTGGAGGACTACGTGCGGCGCAGCAAGAACAAGGTGAAGATGCACGAGGCACCTCCGCACGGTCGTGTGGCCAAGTTGATGCGTGAGGAGGGCTACGGTTTTATTGAAAGCTTCGATGGCACCGAGGTCTATTTTCATCGCAACAGTGTGCTGCACAACGCCTTCGACTCGTTGGAGATAGGCAACGAGGTGCGTTTCTCGGAAGAGATGGGGGAGGAGGGGCCGCAGGCGAGCAGCGTGGCCCTCATCGGCAAGCACCACATCGTCGAGTAGCTTCTGCACCAGGGGCAGAGCCTGGCCTAGAGCTGCAGCAGATCCAGTGAGTCACCATAGCCCGGGGTGTAGAGCTCTACCGCCTCCTCACACAGGGAGTCTGCCAGTGCCTGACGTGCACTCTCTTCACCATGAATCAGTGCCAGTGGTGGGTGAGCGTTAAAGGCGCGATACCACTGTTGCAATCCTTCACGGTCGGCATGGGCGGAAAAGCCACCGAGGGTATGGATGGTGGCATTTACCTCCACCTCCTCCCCCCACAGGTTAATGGTGCGGGCACCATCCACCAGTGCACGCCCCAGTGTCCCCTCCACCTGAAATCCAACCATTATGATGTGGCAGTTGTCGCGCCACACGTTGTGTTTGAGGTGGTGTCTGATACGACCGCCATCGCACATGCCACTGCCAGCGATCATAATTGCCCCCGAGTGGATGCGGTTGATCTCCATTGACTCCTCGGCATAGCGGCTAATGTTCAGCCTAGGCAGCATGAAAGGGCTTTCACTTTCGCCCCAGAACCTTTTCGCCTCTTTGTCATAACAGTCGAGATGACGGCTGTAGATCTCCGTCGCCTCAATGGCCAATGGACTGTCGAGGAATACCTCCCAGCAGTCTATTTTCCACTCGGTATAGTTGCGGGCAAAGGCATAGAGGGTGTCCTGGGTACGCCCTACCGCGAAGGAGGGGATGAGCACGTTTCCGTGGTCCCACTCGGCCTGTTGCAGGATCTCCGCCACTTCATCCCAGCTAGCCTGCCAGGGGGGGTGGCTGCGATCGCCGTAGGTGCTCTCCATGATCACCAGGTCGGCGTTCTTGATGGTCGTCGGGTCGCGCATCACCGGTGCGCCTTTATGGCCGAGGTCTCCGCTGAAGACCAGTTTGCGCTTCACCCCATCATGCTGCAGCCACAGTTCGACGATACTGGCACCAAGGATGTGGCCGGCATCGCGCAACCGCACGGCAATACCGGGGAGGATATCCCGCTTGCTGTCATAGGGCAGGGTGCTGAATTGCTGTAGAGCCGCCTCGGCATCATGCATGGTGTAGAGTGGTGGTCGTGACCTCTTCTTTCGGCCATGGCGCCGGTAATTATGCCTCTCCGCTTCCATCTCATGGATGTGTGCGGCATCGCGCAGCATGATGCTGCAGAGGTCGAGCGTACCTTTATGGGTATAGATGGGGCCGCGGTAGCCTGTCTTTACCAGTAGAGGCAGGCGACCGCAGTGATCGAGATGGGCATGGGTCAGCACCACCGCATTGATCTCGGTGGGGTCAAAGGGGAGGGGGTCGTGGTTACGTGCTTCGTCAGCCGCTTGCCCCTGGATTAGTCCGCAATCGACTAGCAGGCGAGCCTTGCCTACCTTGATGAGAAAACAGGAGCCAGTCACCTCACCGGCAGCGCCCCAGAACTCCAGCTCTAACATTGTTGGTCATGCTCCCCTTATAGAAGACATACTCAATATTTAGAGTATACGTTTAGTTAGATTAAGTATTCATCCAGGGTTCAGTAAGCAGCCTCGTATGATTTTTATATAGTATGGCGTGAAGGCCCTGAGCTCATCCATCGCTATGCCTGTTAGCCATGTGGCCCGTTTGCCCGCAGCGTGCGATAGTTCTGTGAAGGTAAGGCGAAACCCCTCATCGGCGATTACCCCACCGTAATCGAACAGGATGCAGTATGTCGCTTGTGGGATAACGGAGTTATGGGTGGGTAACACTGGGTCACTTGAGCTGACTCTCTTTATGTTTAAGTTTGTTCAGGCTGTCCAAGACACAGTTTCGAAGCCTTTTTAGCTCTACGATAGTTGTTTGTAGAGGTTCGCTATCACCATTGGTAAGGAGTTCGGCGGTCTGCTTGATGAGGTTGTGTACATACTGGTGATTAGCCACCATATGGCTAAATTCAGACTGTTTTCCATAGCGTTCATCACCCTCATTATCCAGCCATTTTCCGAATTTACAGTGGTGAGCATCATCGAAATTGATCGGTAACATAGAAGGGGCTTTCTGCTCGAGCGCGTTCAGTACTCTTCCTACCCATCGATGGTGTTCCACGGCCATGACCAGGAGTGAAAAATCAGTATCGTTCTGACTTATCCCTCCAGCTTGCTTCCACTCTAGTGGGATCTGGAAATTATTTATCCATACAGGCAGTTGCTCGGCAGGCATCGAACGGGCAATACCGTACCCCTGGGCAATGTCGCAGCCCAGATTCAACAGCAAGGTACCGTGTTGTACAGATTCCACACCTTCGGCGACCGGGGTGCGGTTAAAAGCGTGGGCCAGTCCAAGTATGCCTTCAGTGATAGCCAGGTCATCCGGGTCGTCGAGCAGATCGCGCACGAAGCTCTGATCAATCTTCAGCACAGCAGCCGGCAGACGTTTCAGATAGGTCAATGAGGAGTAGCCGGTACCGAAATCGTCCAGGGCAAATTGAATGCCCAGCTTTTTGCACTCATCCATGATTCGACTGATATGTCCGATATCGTGAAGGGCCGTAGATTCAAGGATCTCCAGTTCCAGCTGTTCGGCTGGAACATCATTAAACTCGTTCAACAGGCTCTTTAGTGCGGCGACAAAGTGGTGGTTCTTTAGCTGCTGCGCATCGACATTAACGCTGACCTTCATCTCTAGCCCCTCGGCTTGCCATGCCTGTATCTGGGTGAGGGCCTGATGTAATACCCAGTTGCCTATCTCGACAATGAGTGGAGTCTGCTCTATGGAAGGTAGAAATACGGCCGGCTCAAGCAGCCCTCTGTGTGGATGCTGCCAGCGGATCAGGGCCTCTACGCCAACCACTTCTCCCGTTCGCATGTTGACCTTGGGCTGGTAGAACAGACGAAGCTGTTTTTTGGCCAGTGCCACCTCGATCTCCTGCTGCATAGCATGTGTAGCGGTTGCTTTCTGCTCCTCGCTGGCATCGAAGAAGCTGTAACGATTCTTACCCTGACGTTTGGCGACATACATCGCCTGATCCGCATGGCGCAGCAAGATGTCGGGTTCACCTTCATTGAGTGGATAGAGGGCGATGCCGATACTGGCAGAAATGGTGACGGTCATATACGACAGCTTATAGGGTTGGGCGATGGCTTGTAGAATACGTTCCAGTGCCTGTTCCAGTTCATCAATACTGCTCAGGTCAGGCATCAACAAAACAAATTCATCACCTCCCAGACGCGCCACCGTATCTCCGGTGCGCATTGAACTCTGGAGTCGTTCGGCCACTTCAATGAGTACCTGATCACCAGCCTTGTGACCATGTGTATCGTTAATAGGTTTGAAGCCATCCAGATCGAGATAACAGATTGCTACCAGTTTTTTGTTACGTTTTGCCTGAGTGAGTGCCTGTTGCATACGATCGCGCAACAATAGCCGATTCGGTAAACCCGTCAGGGCGTCGTTATAGGCAATCCGCTCCAGCTCGGCCGCATGCTCTTTAAGGTAAGTTATATCGTAAAAGACGGCCACATAGTGTTGTACCTTGCCGGCTTCGTCGCGTACCGCATCGATACTGAGCCGCTCGGAGTAGACTTCCCCCGATTTTCTACGGTTCCATATCTCTCCATGCCAGTTGCCGGTTGTTTGCAATATCTGCCACATCTCCGCATAGAATTCAGGGGGTTGTGCACCGGAACCGAAGATGTTTGGATTCTTACCAATGACCTCTTTGCGTGAATAGCCGGTGAGTTTGAGACAGGCGGGGTTGACGTTGACGATACGATTGCTCGCATCGGTGATAACGATGCCCTCCTGAGAGTGGGCAAAAACGCTAGCGGCGAGGCGCAGTTGTTCTTGTGCTGTCTTCTGCTCAGTAATATCTTCTACGATACCGTCAATTATGATCTGGTTATCGACCTCATTCCTGACAGGATGTGAGGAGACATGAATAGTGCGTTCATCACCATCGGGGTGGATAAAGCGTACATCAAATTGAACAAAATCGGCCTTACCCTCAATTTGCTGGGTGATATAGGATTGTGCCTGTAGTACATCCTCTGGTAACCAGTTCACCTGCTCTGCCCAGGACTTGCCCAGTACCTCATCTTTTGAAAGGCCAAACAGTGAGGCTATCCCATCACTCACATAGGTCAATTTACCCGACAGTGCCTGATGGCTGTAGATAACGAATTTGTCACCAATATCATCTACCAGACGTTGATATTTCGACTGGCTTTGTTGTAGCGCCAATTCGGTCTGCTTGCGTTCGGTGATATCAGAGTGGGTACCGATAAAGCGCAGGGGGTACCCCTTTTCATCACGTGCAACAACTTTCCCCCTGCCGCGTATCCACATGTAGTCGCCGTCCTTGCGCAGGAACCTGAATTCGATATCAAAGGACTTGCTCTCCCCCGCATAATGCTGCTCAGTAGCAAATAGTGCCATCCGGACATCATCGGGATGGAGCCGCTTCTGCCACTCCTCAAATGAACTTGGGAACTCATTGGGCTGATAACCGGCCATGGTGTAGTAACGGGAATCAAAAACAACAGTATTGTTGACTAAATCCCAATCCCATATTCCGTCATTGGCCACAGACATCGCCAGCTCAAAACGTTGTTCGCTCTCTTTAAGCGCCTGTTCAACCTCCCTGCGGGCGGTAATGTTCTCTTTAACTGCTACATAGTGGGTGGTTTTCCCTGTCTCATCCTTCACCGGCGAGATGGCGGCGAACTCCCAGTAGAGCGAACCGTCCTTGCGTTTGTTGTGCAGTTCGCCTTGCCACTCCTCGCCAGCCGTCAGGGTATCCCACATCGACTGGTAGAAGGCCTTATCCTGGTGGCCGGATTGCAAAATCCTCGGGTTCTGGCCGAGCACCTCTTCCAGTGCATAACCGGTGGAGTGGGTAAAGGCCGGATTGACAAATTCGATATTGGCATCCAGATCGGTAATGACAATGGTGCTATGACTCTGTTCGACGGCACGGGAGAGCTTGCGAAGCTGTTCCTCGGCCGCGGCACTTTCGGTGATATCGCGGCCGATGATGACAAGTGCCTTGCGTTCGCCAGATGCTTGGAACAGGGGCATTTTCCGGACTTCAAATGTCCGCAACTCCCCATCGGGGGTGATCACCTCTTCGTAATCGATGGAGATGTCCTTTGAATTCCAGGCGGCCTCATCGCTAATGATGCACTCCTCATGGGCAGCATGGAAATCGGGTCTCTCAGCACCGAGTTCAGCATCGGTTTTATCCTGCCAGGGATAATCATTAACCTGAAAGAGTTCCCGGGCGAGTTGATTGGTCAGTTGCCAATGGCCTTCACCATCCTTTAAGAACACGGCATCAGGCAGTGTCTCCATGAAGATGATCAGTTGTTCCTGATATTCGAGACGTTCTGCCTCTGCCTGCATACGTGCGCTGATGTCGATATGGGTACCGCTCATCCAGAGCGGAGAGCCATCAGGCGCCCACTCAATGACCCGACCTTGATCGTGGATCCAGACCCAGTGTCCCGCCTTATGTTTCATGCGAAAATCGGCTTCGTAGTAGTCAGAACCCCCGGTGAAATGCTGCTCCAGGATCTCCTGTGTAGCTTGCAAATCATCCGCATGGGTTAGCCCCATCCAGGTCTCTATGCTGATGGGTGAGAGCTCATGCAGGGTATAGCCGAGCATCTCCGCCCAGCGATCGTTATATATCGTTTCGCCGGTTTGAATATTCCACTCCCAGGTACCTGCCTGTGTGGCATCGATGATCTGCTGTATCCGCTCGGCGTATTCTCTGGTTACATTCTGCTGCCTGATTAATTTCTGATTCCGGTGTGCAAGAAGCCACATCAAGTAACTGACACTAACAAGTAGCAGTAGTAGAAGAATTACCCCTTCATTGTGCTTTTCCCAAACATCCCACAAGGTAAAGTCTGGCGCCTGCTCATAAGGCGGTAGTCGCAGTGCACGCGCAACCTCTTCTACCGGCAGATAATCGGCTGGTGGGGCGAATCCGGCAATACCGACGGCACGAGCGATGGGGTGTTCGGCCTCCAATGCCAGTAGCACGGAGGCAATACGGCTTACTATGCGCTGGTTAACATGAGACAGGGCGATGAAGGGCCACTCCGGATAGAGCCGGGTGGAGGAGGCAAAGGGAAAAGCGGACAGGTTCTGGCGATTGATCACTTTTATTTGCGCCATATCGAGCTTACCGTTGTGGCTCAGATCCTCTAGCACCTCGGTGCGGACAAAGCCGACATCGGCATGGCCAGTGAGAACAGCCTCCACTACGGCGTCATGACGCCCCATCTCTATCAAGCTGACATCTTGTGGCAGTTCGATGCCGGCCTGCAGCAGCTCGTAGGCCTGGGTCTGGTAGCCGCCCAGATATTTGGTACCGGGTATTGCAATCCGCTGTCCCTTGATATCAGTCAGTTGCTTGATATCGTTTCGTCCGATGCTGGTGAAGATGACACCGCCGAGATTTTGGGTTTCCGTTCCACCACTTCCCCGCTTGATGAGGGTAGCGATAGCACCGGTGAGTTTGCTGCGGTTGCGTAGCAGGATGTAGTGGCGGGGATTGGTAAAGATAAAGTCGAGCTGCTTATGTGCCAGAGCCTCTTCTATCTCTTTCAACTCCAGTACTCGCAGCTCGATGCGGGTCGCCGTAAGTTGAGTATTCAGGTAATCGACCAGTGGCTGGTATCGTGCCTCGATAATCGGTTTGGGGCGATAGGCAAAGACCCCAAGGGTGAGTTCGCTTTTCAGGGTTTCGGCGGCCTGAAGCGTTTCGCAAGCAACGAGTGCCAGGGTGATCCACAGTTGTGCGAATAGGCGCCTTCTCATTAATTACTCTCTCATATCTATCGGTAGATAGCTGGCACCAAACAGGTTGCCCAGCCTATCTGGGTGAGACAGTACTCCATGTTGTGTCTTTAAGTGATTATGCCGCTGTCTTCAGGTGGCAGCAAAGTAGTAATGGTTGCCGGCAAGGTTGGGCAGTAGAATGCTGCTCAGCACCTGCTCCACCATAGTGCTCCTTTTTCGGCCGGCGATATGGTGTGGGGCATCCTGTTGGCTGATGTACAGATGCTATAGCGCACAGAAAAAGCTGCCAGCAGCACATCCATTTTAACTGAGATATTGAAAACTAGCACCATGGTCAGTGACATACCATCGGCGCGAGCGAGCCAGATGCATGGTGTTATTAACTCTCATGATGCCTTATTAGGATATTCTAATGGAGTATTTGTATTGAGTCTACTTACACCAGTGACATGTCTCTGACCATATTGCCCATAAAAACGGAGGATGCGTAGGTTGATTGAATCAGCACACTACTCGACCGGAGTAGGTTAAAGTTCCTGCTGAATTACCTATCCTCATACAATTGAGGTATAAGGTCGCTATGAAAACACCGAAACGAATTCAGCCCCTGATTGAGGATGGCCTGGTGGATGAGGTCATCCGCCCATTGATGAGCGGTAAAGAGGCCGCGGTCTATCTGGTGCGTTGTGGTTCTGAGATCCGCTGCGCCAAGGTCTATAAGGAGGCGGATAAGCGTAGCTTCAAACAGGCCGTTCAGTATCAGGAAGGCCGTAAGGTACGTAATAGCCGTCGCGCACGCGCTATGGAAAAGGGCTCCAGGTTCGGTCGTAATGAGCAGGAGCAGGCCTGGCAGAACACTGAAGTGGATGCGCTCTATCGTCTGGCCGATGCAGCCGTGCGCGTGCCGCAGCCCTATGGCTGCTTTGACGGTGTCTTGTTGATGGAGCTGATTACCGGTGACGATGGCCAGGTGGCACCTCGCCTGAACGATGTCTCTATGTCCGCCGAACAAGCACGAGAAGATTTCCTTGTCGTCATGCAATACGTGGTACGCATGCTCTGTGTCGGGTTAGTGCATGGTGATCTGTCAGAATTTAATGTGTTGGTGGATGAATACGGCCCAGTGATTATCGACTTGCCTCAAGTGGTGGATGCCGCGGCCAATAATAACGCCCAGTGGATGTTGGAACGGGATGTTAACAGTATTACTACCTATTACTCACAGTACGCTCCCGAATTGCTAAAGACCAACTATGGCAAGGAAATATGGGCTCTGTATGAAAATGGTGAGTTGACCCCAGAGTTTGAGTTAACGGGCTACTTTGAGGAAAGCACGAAAGCCGCCGATGTGGATGTGGTAATGCAGGAAATTAAAGCTGCAATGCTCGAAGAGCAAGAGCGGCAAAGACGCCTGCGCGAGGCGGAAGAGCCGGATTAATCAGTCGTATGTATAGGGCACCTCTAAATATTCATGAGCACGCATTTTGAACGCTCATATCCGCACTATCTGTGTTGCAAATCTTCGCAATAGCTAGCTATTACGTGCGATTTGCGCCTTGATAGTACAAATCTGAGCATCCAGTCTGCTGCACTCAGAATATTTAGCGGTACCCTATATTTATTAGCAATATTTCTCTCTGTCCCAGAAAAACCTTAAAAACATTTAATATCCCAGCCTCTATCTGAGGCTGTAGCTATAACCATAAAATCTTTAAGATAAATGTCCGTCTTGCCAACTCCATGTAGAGCATTTGTGCGCCGGTATCAGCTGTGGCCACGAATATAAAAATATTTTCTCCAGATTGTAAGGTTTTGTCATCCGTAGCGACAAACAGACAGAACAACGCTAAAACAACACAAGCTGATTAATGGAGAATGCAGATGATTACCTTGAAAACTGATGATATGGCCCCGGATTTCGCTATGATCGATCTCAATGGCGATACCATACGCCTGGCTGACTATAAAGGTGAGAAGGTACTGCTTAGCTTCTTCCGTTATGCCACCTGCCCTTTCTGCACCGTACGCTTCGTGCGCCTGACACAGGAGGTGGAACGCTATGCCGAGCAGGGGATTCAGGTGATCGCGGTATTCGAATCCAGCTCCGATTACATCCAGGAGTATCTGGGCCGCCGTGGTCTGCCCTTCCCGGTTATCCCTGACCCGCAAGGGGAGCTATATGCCCGCTACGGCATCAAGAAGTCGTTACCCGGTCTGATGCTCGGTATGTTCCGCATGCCAACGATGCTGCGTGCCCTGTTCGATCCTGACTACCGCATGGCCAAACCTGATGCCGACATCACCCGTATACCCGCCGACTTCCTTATTGGGACGGATCAAATTATTGCCGATAGCTACTATGGTAGTGATATTGGTGATCATATCCCCTTCAAACGTATTGATAGCTTTGCCGAGCAGGGCGTGGACGTGATGATGAGCCATACTTAAGCCATCCACCCTGATCAATATAATGAGGAGATGCCATGAGCAACTTCATGAGTCAATACAACGGGCCATTGACGGGCCTGCTGCGTTGGACACAACTGGATGTACTCGGTGCTGCGCTCAACAGTAGCAACGATGGTGGGTGGTACGTCTACTATGTGGGTGAAGAGGTACCATCGGCAGCCATAAGTGCACCACAGTTTGAGCACTTTGTTCAGGAGATCACGAATCTGTTGCGAAGCGATCATCAGGAAGAGTATCTGGGCATTGTCTATGTAGATGATCTGGATAAGCCAGGTTTTGTGAAGATCTATGACCCCAACAATCTTGGCGCCGCCTGCGGGAGTAGTGGTATGCGCGTACTACCCGGCTGGACTCTGAGCCGCTGCGCCCCCGTTGACCTTCAGGCTGAGTTCCCCAACTCCGGTGGTCGTCGTCGCTGGTGGCAGGGGCTGTTTGCCTGAATAGGGGGAGTACCATGAGTATCGAGATAACTATTAGCGGGAAGCCAGTACAGGTTGAGTTGAGTCCTGCAGCCAGCCATGCCATGCAGCAGCGTACGGAGCCACTGTTGGCCGAGATGGAACTCTATTTCAGCTGTCTGGTACGCAAGAAGGTACGTTTTCATAGTGCTAATGAAAGCAGGGATGCGGAACGAGTTTTCGTCAATGAGCAGCTTGTGGTGAGTTTTCGTCCTGTTATGACCCAGTCGTGTAGTGTCGACTCGGTGGAGTCTGCTGCACCGCCGGTGACCGATTTCCCTATCACCACCCCGGCGGCCTTTGTACCACATTGGCTGCGCATCGATTTTAGTGATAACCAGTGGCAAGGGGAATTCGGCTATTAGCACTGAATTTAATAAAATGTTTGTTACTGGAACGGGAACGGGTCAAGGAGCGAAAATTATCCAGCCGTTAAATAATGCTGCTCACCTGAGAGGTGTTGTGGTTTCGTCTGTATATCTCTTTATAGCCATATTGTGGGCAGGTAGCGTCACTGCTGCACAACCCGATACCGTCGACAGCTTCCTGAAGCAGCATTGGAACCGGCCCCTGGCCGCTCAGGGGGATGCCCCGGAACATTTCTCTCCATTGGAAAAGTCGCTGGCACCGAAGGCTTGTGCAGCCTGCCATGCGCAGCAATACGATGACTGGCAAACCACCCAGCACAGTCGCGCCATGGGGCCGGGCGTTCTGGGTCAGATGTTAGATATGGCACCGCAGGCATTGGATGAGCACCAAAGTTGTCTGCGCTGCCACGCCCCATTACAGGAGCAGGCGCAGGCACTGGTCAGTGAAATAAAAACGGCTACCGGTGGTATGCATCATCAGGGCCTCACCTGTGCAGGTTGCCATCTACGTGAGCGGACAGTCTTCGGTCCCATGCCACGTACCGGGCGTAGTGACACGGCAGGCTCAGGCCCTCATGGTGATTTTACCATCAGCTCAGCCTATGAAGATTCGCGCTTCTGTGCGGCTTGTCATCAGTTCGATGCAGATGGTTACGCCCTTAACGGCAAATTGTTGGAAAACACTTATCAGGAGTGGTCGGCGAGCCGGTATGCCCGCGAGGGCCGTAGTTGCCAGTCGTGCCATATGCCAGATCGCCGCCACCTCTGGCGTGGCATCCACGACCCAGAGATGACCCGTCAGGGTGTAACGATTTCATCTACCCCTCCTCGTAAAGAGGGAAAAGAAATCGATGCACGACTAGTACTGCGCAATAGCAACACCGGTCACCATTTTCCGACCTACGTCACCCCGCGTGTAGTGATGGCAATGTGGCAGGAAGATGCGCAGGGCAAGGTGATTGAGGTAACACGACGTGAGCTAATCATCGCTCGTCAGGTCTCGCCGGATCTGAGCCGGGAAGTGGCGGATACTCGCCTTGCGCCTGATAGCGAGGCCGTGCTGGCCTACCGGGTTCCCCGTCATCCCGATGCAACTCAACTCGTGTCAAATATCCGTGTTGAGCCCGATTTTTTCTATATAGGTCTTTACCAATCCCTGTTGGCATTATCGCCACCGGAGCGCCGGGGCTCTGCACTTATACGCCAGGCACTGGCTACTTCTAAGGCATCGGCCTTTGATCTTCATTTAATTCAATATCCACTGTAAGGAATCGCCCTCTGTTGCGACTAAACAATAATCCCGCACGATATGCGTGCTGATTACAACCAACCGAGGAGTAACATCTGATGAACAAAATGCCAATGGCCAAAAAAAGCCTCACCGTACTTGCCGGTGGAACCATGCTCGCACTCGCCATGACCAGTGCGCCTCTTTATGCCGCTAATCCTTGCGCTGCCGCAAACCCTTGCGAGGCCCAATCAATGATGATGAATCCCTGTGCGGCCAGCAACCCCTGTGCAGCCAAGCATAAAATGAACCCCTGTGCGGCTAGTAACCCCTGCGCAGCCAGTAATCCCTGTGCGGCTAACAACCCCTGCGCAGCTAAGCAAAAGATGAACCCCTGTGCAGCTAAGTAGCTGATGAATCCTTGCGCAGCTCCCGCAAGCCAGGGTTTTAGCTGGAGTTGAGTTTATGGTTAATCGCCTCGCATCCATCGCGGGGCAGGTTTGAGTCGGGCTCTCTGGATGTGAAATTACTTCGTCATTCAGGCGCCAGAGCGCATTGTTGCTATAGTCATTGATGTCGTTAATGAAAATCACCTTGTAATAAACAGGGCACCATTAACAACAAAACCACCTATCCCGAATGGGATGAATGGAAACAACAATCTAGTAAGGGGAATAATCTGATGAACAATATCCCATTTGCAAAAAAGAATCTCTCAGTGCTTGTCGCGGGAACAATTCTCTCGCTTGCGCTTAGCAGTGCACCTCTTCATGCCGCCAATCCCTGTGCGGCGATGAACCCCTGCGCAGCTAAACCGATGATGAATCCTTGCGCTGCAAAAAATCCCTGTGCAGCAAAACCCAAGATGAATCCGTGTGCCGCGAGAAATCCCTGTGCTGCCGGTTCTGCCATGGATGCCTCACTTGTTACCCGACCAAAAAACTACCGTCCCTACAAGGGAAACAAGAAAGAGTTGGTCGCCTACGGTGAGGTGCTGTTCAATGATACCCGCCTCTCTGGCAACGGTCTGTCTTGCAGCAGCTGCCACACCAACTTCGCTGCTTACCAACCGACCTTCGCACAGCCCTATCCCCACTTTGTGCAGATGGCCAAAGATAATTACGGCCTGAATCAGGTCTATCTGGATGAGATGGTTCAACTCTGTATGGTAGGCCCTATGGCTGGTAAACCGTTGGCATGGGACTCCAAAGAACTGGCAGCACTCACCGCTTATGTCGCCATGCAGAAAAAAGGATTTAAACCCACTGGCGCAGCCAATCCGTGCGCGGCTAAACCGGCGATGAATCCGTGCGCGGCGAAAAACCCCTGTGCCGCTAAATCGAAGATGAATCCATGTGCCGCAAAAAATCCCTGCGCTGCGAAACGCTAATCATTGATATTGAATCGTTGACGGGGAGACCCGTTTCCGCTCAGTCAACAAGGAGGGAGATTTATTATGTCAACTAAACGTTCTATAAGAAATATACCGGCGTTGCTATTTGTTGCTTCGGTGATGTTCTTTAGCGGTATAACGATGGCCGATAATCACGCCGATTACCCGGGAACTATCACGGTAAATACATCCGTTTCGTTCGACACCCTGGCGACACGTGTGGAACAGGCGGTTGCCAGTCACAAGATGGGGCTGGTTGCACAGGCAAGCGCCAGTCGAGGAGCGGCCAAACGCGGGGTTAAGATCCCCGGCAATCTTGTATTGATGGTCTTTCGCAACGACTATGCCGTGCGCATGCTTAATGCCAGTGTTGCGGCCGGAATCGAAGCACCATTACGAATTTATCTGACGGAAAACAGTGATGGAACCAGTAGTCTGACCTACCGCAAACCGAGTGTCGTGTTTGCCCCTTACGCCAACAGAGAGCTGGATAAGATGGCCGCAGAACTGGATGCCATCTTTTCCAGGATCGTTGCCGATGCCACCCAGCAGTAAAACAGTTACACCTCGTAACGTTCACTGGCCATCTTTGATCACGGCACTCGCGTTAATCGGCAGTGCCCTGGGTGTTCGATTTCGACCCTATCTTGGATTAAAAAATTGATATGAACGACAAAATATCCGCTGGTTTAACTATGCCTGAGACACGTGATCTGGACGCCGCTTCCCGGGTGGAAATGCTGGAGGCTGCGAAGGAGATCCGTGAATGTTATCGAGTACTGGAGAAGGCCGGATTAAACATCGTTGGCGAGGTGCTGCGTGGTCAGGGCGAGTTTGTCGAGCTTGAGCACTACCCCAACGATGATGTGCTGGATAACGAAACTCACTCCCAGTACTACTACCATGCTCATCGGCCGGAGTCGGGCGAGCATGGACACTTCCACACGTTTATTCGAGCTGGTGGGATGCCTCCGGGTCTGCAGGCTCAAAGTGAGTTACTGCTTAGCGAACCCTGGCCGGAGGGAGATGATGCCATCGGCCACCTCATCGGCATCTCTATGGATGCATGGGGTTATCCCATTGGGCTGTTTGCCACTAATCGTTGGGTGACTGGCGAGACCTGGTACCGGGCAGAGGATGCGATCAACATGCTGGGGCAATTTAAGATTGATCATGCCGGGCCATCGTGGCCGGTTAATCGCTGGATCAGTGCGATGTTGGTGTTGTTTGGTAAACATGCTGAGGTGCTGTTACGCCATCGTGATGCGGTTATCAACAGTTGGAAGGAGAGTCATCCCGACAGTGATGTGCTGGAAGATCGGGGGTTGGATATTACCGGCTATATTCCCATCTCTGTTGATGACTGGGCAAAGCAGCTGGAACTTGAAGCTTAAGGGGGGAAGGGTGTTGCGGGAGGCAAAGTGATAGCGACAGCATCGATGCTGTAACCATTCCCTCCTAGTTTAAAGACTACTAGTTTTAACTAGTCTGTGGCGATAGAACTCAATGAAAATATAAGGATGAGTTATGTACGCGTGGTTCATGAAAGCGACCCTGATGACTCTGCTGCTAACGGCGGTCATCGCATCGTTCTGGCCGCCTGTGTTATGGGTGCTGGTTGTTGTCGTGCCACTGATCATGATGGGGCTCTACGACATGTTCCAGAGCCATCACACCATTCGACGTAATTTCCCCCTGTTCGGTCGAGGGCGCTGGTTTATGGAGACACTTCGTCCCTATATCCGTCAATACCTTGTGGAATCGGATACCGATGGTGCTCCGATCAATCGGATGTTTCGCAGCATCGCCTATCAACGTGCCAAGAATGAATTGGAGAGTGTTCCCTTTGGTACCCGGGTAAATACCTACCGCACTGGCTATGAGTGGATAGGCCATTCGCTTTCTGCCCTCGACTCTTCTGAGGTGGGTCATGATTTACGTGTGAATGTGGGCGGCCCCGACTGTCTGCAACCTTATCTGGCTAGCATCCTTAATATCTCGGCGATGAGTTTTGGTGCGCTGAGTCAGAACGCCATACTGGCCCTGAATAGTGGTGCGAAACAGGGAGGCTTTGCCCACAACACCGGTGAGGGAGGACTCAGTCCACACCATCTGGAGAATGGTGGTGATTTGATCTGGCAGATCGGTACCGCGTACTTTGGATGCCGTGATGATAAGGGTGAGTTCTCTGCCGAGGCCTTCAGGGAGAAGGCAACGCTTGAGTCGGTACGGATGATTGAAATCAAACTCTCCCAGGGGGCCAAGCCGGGCCATGGCGGGATCCTGCCTGCGGATAAGAACACTCTCGAGATTGCAGAAATTCGTGGCGTAGAGGTCGGTACTCAGGTCAACTCACCCGCCACTCATAGCGCATTTGATTCACCCCTGGGGCTGATGAAGTTTGTTGCTCAATTGCGTGAACTCTCAGCAGGTAAGCCGGTTGGTTTTAAATTGGCTATCGGGCGTCCGAGTGAGTTTACGGCGATCTGCAAGGCGATGGTGGAGAGTGGCATTACACCAGATTTTATTACCGTAGATGGTGGTGAGGGTGGCACGGGCGCCGCACCGCTGGAGTACACCAACTCCATCGGTATGCCGCTGCGTGAGGCGCTGGCCTTTGTTAACGACAGTCTGACCGGATTTGGCCTGCGCCAACATATTCGCATCATTGCCTCCGGTAAGATCCTCACCGGTTTCCATCTGGTGAAGAATATGGCTCTGGGAGCAGACATGTGTAACAGCGCCCGAGGCATGATGATGGCTCTGGGCTGTGTTCACTCACTCACCTGTAACAGTAACCAGTGCCCCTCCGGTGTGGCGACTCAGGATCCCAGGCTCTACCGTGGTCTGGTGGTGACGGATAAGGCGCAACGTGTGGCACAGTTTCATGCCAGGACCGTACAGGCCACGGCTGAGATTATCGCCTCGGCAGGTTTGCGGCACACCTCGGAACTTACTCGTACCCATATCTACCGACGTGTCAGTCAGCACGATATTTTGCGTTATGACCAGTTATTCCCCTACCTCAAAGCTAGCTGCCTGTTGTCGGACAACATTCCTGAAGCGTTTGCACTTTACGTGCAGGAGGCGAGATCCGATAGCTTCATGCCGCGCTACTGCCTGACGAATATTGATAATGAGTGTCAGGAGGTTGAGGGTTGCGAATGCCCCGTGAAACCCGTTAAGGAGACAATGCAATGAAGGCATCTGATCTTTTTGTTCAAGCATTGGAAGCCGAGGGAGTGGAATATATTTTTGGTATTCCAGGTGAGGAGAATCTCGATTTTCTTAACTCACTTAATGGCTCCTCGATTCGACTTATTTTGACACGTCATGAACAGGCGGCAGGATTTATGGCAGCCACCTATGGTCGTCTGACGGGTAAGACGGGTGTCTGTCTCTCAACCCTAGGCCCGGGGGCAACCAACCTGGTAACCGCTGCCGCCTATGCTCAACTCGGTGCGATGCCGATGATGATGATCACCGGACAGAAACCGATCAAGGCGAGCAAGCAGGGTGAGTTTCAGATCGTCGATGTGGTCGACATGATGCGGCCGTTGACCAAATACACACGTCAAATCAGCAGCGCGCACAACATTCCTGCCCGAGTACGTGAGGCATTTCGCCTGGCTGAGGATGAGCGTCCCGGGGCCGTCCATCTTGAACTGCCGGAAGATATCGCACGAGACCAGACCGATGCCCCTGTTATTATACGAAGCCATTTTGAAAATCCTCGTGCGAGCAAGTTATCTATCTCCAGTACGGTGGCGATGATTGAGGCGGCAAAATATCCCCTGCTACTGGTGGGAGCAGGTGCCAACCGGCGACACACCTGTGATGTTCTCACGGCCTTTATTGATAAGACCGGCATTCCCTTCTTTAGCACACAGATGGGAAAGGGTGTGGTTGATGAACGTCATCCCCTGTTTCTGGGTAATGCCACCCTCTCGGGTGAAGATTATCTGCACCGTGCAATTGAAGCGGCCGATCTGATCATCAATGTTGGTCATGATGTGGTGGAGAAACCTCCCTTTATCATGGGTGAGGATTACGATGACCGTTGTGACGTGAATTTTGATGGTGCGGGCTATTGTGGCAGTGCCAATGTGATCCACATTAATTACATCACCGCCGCCGTCGATGCGGTTTACCATCCTCAACAAGGGGTGATTGGTGATATTGCGGATAGCATGCAACGATTGACCACGGCTGTTCGCGTTCAGGAACAGTGGAACTTCTCACGTTTTATGGAGGTAAAGGGTCACCTTGAACGTCATTTGAATGACGTGGTTGGTGATGAAAATTTTCCGGTTTACCCACAGCGTCTGGTGGCCGATGTACGCAAGGTAATGCCTGATGATGGCATCATTGCATTGGATAATGGTGTCTATAAAATCTGGTTTGCCCGTAACTACAAGGCACACCAACCCAATACCGTGTTGCTCGATAATGCACTAGCCACCATGGGGGCTGGACTACCCTCGGCGATAGCCGCCAAGATCGTTAACCCACAACGCAGAGTGATGGCAATCTGTGGTGATGGGGGCTTCATGATGAACTCCCAGGAGATGGAGACCGCAGTACGGCTAGAGTTGAATTTGGTGGTATTAATCCTGCGCGACAACGCCTACGGCATGATCAAATGGAAACAGGCCAATATGGGCTTTGATGACTTCGGTCTCGATTACGGCAATCCCGATTTTGTTCAGTATGCCAACAGCTATGGGGCCAGTGGACATCGTCTGAAATCGACAGCCGACCTTGTGCCGCTTCTTGAGAAGTGCTTTGCCACGCCGGGAGTACATCTGGTGGAGGTGCCGGTGGATTACAGTCATAACGACCGTATTCTTAATCGAGAAATCAAAGAACATAGCCGTACCATTTAGGAGACACTGATGTCCCAACAATTCACCTTAATGATTGCCGGCGACAGCGCTGCTACAGGAACAATTGAGATTGCGGCACCGTTTGATCTCCCCCCTGTTGCCACTATCAAGACCTGCGGTGCAGATTCAGAAGATGGTTGTAATGGATGACAGATACTGATGATCGTTCTTACTCACAAATCCCATAAGTACCGTCTGACTCCCGACTGGGTTACAGTAGTCGCCATAATAAGTCGGGGGCTAAAGGGAATGAAGAACAGAACAGATGGGGCAGTGGCAGATGAAGTTACAGAGCTTTTTTCTGATGCCAATATCGTCACACTACGCGCGGAGATGCTGCGTTTTGCCACCTTACAGTTACGTGATGCCTCAATGGCCGAGGATGCGGTACAGGAGGCGTTAATCGCAGCCCATACCGCGAAGGATCGCTTTGAAGGCAGGGCTCAGTTGAAGACCTGGGTCTTCTCCATCCTGCGTAACAAGATCATCGATATTATACGAGAGCGTACGCGTCGCCCGACACAGAGTATGACGCATGAAGATGGCAGCGATGATGAATTGAATGAGTTGTTCGACGAGAACGGTTACTGGCGTAAAGAGGATAAACCCTCCGATTGGGGACAGCCAGAATTGGCCTTTTCCAATGATCAGTTCTGGCAGGTCTTTGATATTTGTCTTAACGCGATGAAAGAGAATATTGCTAGGGTCTTTATGATGCGTGAGATAATGGGGCTGGATACCGCTGAGATATGTACCGAGCTTGCGATCAGTGAAAGCAACTGCTGGGTGATCCTGCATCGTGCTCGGGCACGCCTGCGTCTCTGTCTTGAAGATAAGTGGATAAGGAGTGAGTAAACATCATGCTTACTTGTAAACATGCAACTAAATTAATGTCACAGTCTCAGGATCGGCCACTCGAGCTAAAAGAGCGTGTCTCCCTGAAGTTTCACCTGATGATGTGCTCCGGCTGTACCAACTACAACAAACAGATGGAATTTATCCGCAAGGCATGCCTACGTATTGGTGGAGGAGGGGTGGAGTAAATACCACGCCGATTTTTGATCCTTCCGTGCAATGTCTGGATAATATTGTACTTAAGTGATGATTTTCCATGACAGCCGTAATGGCTGAAAAATTTGTACAGCAATAGAGTTTACAGTCTCTCGATCTTTGCCTTCTGCTCCAGCAGTGACGCCAGCGACGACTTTGCATCAGCCAGTTTGTCGCGCTCTTTTTGTACTACCGTCTCGGGGGCTTTGCCAACGAACTTCTCGTTGTTTAGCTTGCCCTCGGTGCGTTGTACCTCTTTCTCCAGTCTGTCGATCTCTTTGGATAGGCGAGCCAGTTCAGCGTCCTTGTCGATGAGACCTGCCATCGGCACCAGCAACTTCATCTCGCCAACCAGTGAGGTGGCGGAATCCGGGGCTTCATCGCCTTTGGCAAGCCAGGTGATCGATTCGGTTTTGGCCAGTGACTGGATAAAGACTTCGTTGGCGTCGAGCCAGGCGATGTCCTGTGCAGAACCATTTTGAAGAAGTATTGGCAGTGGCTTGCTTGGTGGGATATTCATGCCGGAGCGAATTTTGCGGATACCGACGATGAATTCCATTACCCACTGCATCTCCGCCTCGGCCTTTTCGTCGATCTTTGACTCGTCGGCTTCGGGGTAGGGTTGGAGCATAATCGTCTCTCCCTTAACAGCAGCGAGAGGGGCGATCTTCTGCCAGATCTCCTCGGTGATGTAGGGGATGATGGGGTGGGCGAGTCGCAGGATGGTCTCCAGCACACGTACCAGAGTACGACGGGTGCCGCGCTTTTCGGCCTCGACGCTGGTGTCGCTGTAAAGCACCGGCTTGGAGAGCTCCAGGTACCAGGCGCAGTACTCGTCCCAGGTGAATTCGTAGATGGCGTTGGCGGCCAGATCAAAGCGGTAGTCGTCGATCGCCTTGGTGACCGTCTTCTCGGTCTGTTGCAGGCGCGAGATGATCCATTTGTCGGCGGGGCTTAGTTCAACTGTGCTGGCCGCTCCTGCGCTTCCTGCACCCGCGGCATTAGTGCGTCCCTGCACGTCATCCTGACCGCAATCTTTATCCTCGGTCTGCATCAGCACGTAGTTGGTGGCGTTCCACAGCTTGTTACAAAAATTGCGGTAGCCCTCAACGCGTCCTAGGTCAAAGCTGATGTCGCGACCGGTGGAGGCTAATGATGCGAAGGTGAAACGCAGGGCGTCGGTGCCGAAGGCGGGGATGCCGTCTGGGAACTCGGCACGGGTCTGTTTTTCGATCTTCTTTGCCAGTTCCGGCTGCATCATGTTGGCGGTGCGCTTGGTCACCAGTGCCTCAAGGTCGATGCCATCAATCAGGTCGATGGGATCGAGTACGTTGCCCTTTGACTTGGACATCTTGTGGCCATGCGAGTCGCGCACCAGGCCGTGGATGTAGATGTCCTTAAAGGGGATGGCACCGTTCATGAACTTCTTGCCGAACATGATCATGCGGGCGACCCAGAAGAAGATGATGTCGAAGCCGGTGACCAGTACGCTGGTAGGGTAGAAGGTGTTGACCCGCTCATTATCTTCCGGCCAGCCCAAAGTCGAGAAAGGCCACAGTGCGGAGGAGAACCAGGTGTCGAGCACATCCTCATCCTGCTTTAGTGCGATCTCCGAACCGAGGCCGTGTTTTTCGCGTACTTCGGCCTCGGTGCGACCCACGTAGACATTTCCCTGCTCGTCATACCAGGCGGGGATGCGGTGGCCCCACCAGATCTGACGGCTGATGCACCAGTCCTGAATATTCTCCAGCCACTGGAAGTAAGTGTTCTCCCAGTTCTTAGGGGTGAAGTTAATGTCGCCGCCGCGTACCGCATCGATGGCGGGCTGGGTGATTTCGCTTTTACCGCCGGGACGGCCATCGTCCTGCACATCGCGGGTCAGATCGACGAACCACTGGTCGGTGAGGTAGGGCTCGATGACCGAACCGGAACGGTCGCCGCGCGGCACCATCAGTTTGTGGTCGTCGATCTTCTCTAAAAGCTCCAGTACTTTCAGATCGTGAACGATCTCATCACGTGCCTCGTAACGATCCTGGCCACGATACTTTTCAGGGGCCTCGTCGTTGATCTTCGCATCGACAGTAAATATGTTGTGCATCGGCAGGCTGTGTCGTTGGCCCATCTGATAGTCGTTGAAGTCGTGTGCCGGGGTGATCTTCACACAGCCGGTACCGAACTCGGGGTCAACATAGTCATCGGCAATGATCGGGATCTCGCGACCCACCAGCGGCAGGGTGATGGTCTTGCCGACCAGGGCCTTATAGCGCTCATCATCGGGGTGAACCGCCACCGCCGAGTCACCGAGCATGGTCTCGGGACGGGTGGTGGCGACAACCAGATGTCCTGAACCATCGGAAAGTGGATAGCGGAAGTGCCACAGGTAGCCCTGTTCCTCTTCTGAAATAACTTCGAGATCAGAGACCGCGGTGTGTAGTACCGGATCCCAGTTGACCAGGCGCTTGCCGCGGTAGATCAGCCCCTCTTCATGCAGACGGACAAAGACCTCTTTCACCGCATCGTTCAGCCCCTCGTCCATGGTGAAGCGCTCATTGCTCCAGTCCAGTGAGGAGCCGAGGCGGCGCAGCTGGCGGGTGATGTTGCCACCCGATTCCTTCTTCCACTCCCAGATGCGATCAATGAAGGCGTCTCGGCCCAGGTCGTGACGGGTTTTGCCCTCGGCCCCCAGCTGTCGCTCCACCACCATCTGGGTGGCGATACCGGCGTGGTCGGTGCCCGGCTGCCACAGGGTGTTGTCGCCCTTCATGCGGTGGTAGCGGGTGAGGGTGTCCATGATGGTGTTGTTGAAGCCGTGGCCCATGTGCAGGTTGCCGGTGACGTTGGGCGGCGGGATCATGATGCAGTAGGACTGTTCACCGCCCTGCGGTGCAAAGTAGCCGTTCTCTTCCCAGGTCTGGTACCAGCGTTGTTCGATGGCGTGAGGGTTGTAGGTTTTATCCATGTCAGGCGGTCTATATCTGGTTTGCTTGAAAGGCGGGATTATAGCCTAGAACAGAGTGGAAGAGGGGAGCCTGACCCGGTGAAATCGGATCAGAGGCTGAGTTTAGGATTTTGTGAAGGTGGAGAGCGGTAGCAGCTTCTGTATCTCACCCATTACCTCCTGTTCCAGTTTGGGCTTGAGGTGTTGTAGCTTGCGGTTGACGATGAGGTCGACTAATTCCTGCATATCCTCAAGGCTTATTTCGCTCTGCGCGCTGCCAGAGTTTTCGACAGCCACCTCATCCAGAACCGGTATAGCTGCCTCGGAAGTGACTATTTCGTCAAGAACGGGAATGGTGTCGGCGTGAACGACTTCATTCAGTAGCGGGATGGCTTCGTCAGCAGCAGCCGTTGTGACCACCTCGTCTACCACGGGGTCTAGGGCTTGCTGTGGGTGTTTGGCGGCGACCACGGCAGCGAAATACTCCTCCACGCTGGTTGCCTCGGCGGCGGTGGGGGTTTGGGACTCTTCCTCTTCAGCGACGTCAGGTGACAGGGCGTTTCTGGCGAGCGGTTCATCCTCCTCGATGGTATAGACTTCATCGAGTAGCGGGAGATCATCCGTATCGTTATCCAGCAGTTCCAACTCATCGCTGGCGACTGCTGTCTGCTGGTTCAGATAATCTTCGATGCTCAGCTCCGCAGCAGCGGCCTGCTGTTTGAGGCGAAGGTATTCCTCAACCGAGCCAATGTCATCGATCGAGGTATAGGGGGCGACACTCTCATGCTCTTCATCGAGCAACTCCTTGAGTGAGTCCAGTTCGTTCAGCAGCTCGCCTGGTGAACGCTGATCAGTGGAGGTGTCCTGTTTATCGTCGCTCATTTATCCCTGTCCGGCGTTGATAGTGTGGTTCTCTAAAGGATAGCCCCTATCACGGTAGAAGCGAAATCGCTCCCGTCCCTGTATACGACTCTCCTCGTGCTGATCCACCAGATCGGCAACACGCTCAAAGCGGCTGAAGAAAAGTGGCACCTCGGGGGCCAGATTGATCAATACCTCATCGTGATGCTGTGGCTCACCACTGTGACCGATATGTACTGGGGCTGTGTCAGCGGCAGTATCATCATCCAGACTGTGGGGAACAAAACTGTCCACACGAAAGGTCCACAGCAGCTCATCAAGGCGCTGGCTTTGTTCGGCGCTTTCAGTATGGATATAGACCTTGTTGCCCTGCTGCCACGCCTTTTCGGCAAGACGGCAGGCGAAGCGCTGGCGTGCTTCGCTGTGCTGTTGCTCCAGAATATAGAAATCGATGCGGGTCACGCTATTTAACTACCTTTCGCCTTGTCGATCAGGTACTGGGTCAGCAGCGGTACCGGGCGACCGGTAGCCCCCTTGTTGGCGCCGCTCTTCCAGGCGGTACCGGCGATATCGAGGTGGGCCCAGGTGTAGTCTTTTGTGTAGCGGCTGAGAAAGCAGGCAGCGGTGATAGTGCCCGCCTCGCGGCCACCGATGTTGGCCATGTCGGCGAAGGGGCTCTTCAGTTGCTCGTCGTACTCATCCCACAGCGGCAGTTGCCAGGCGCGGTCGCCGCATTTCTTCCCGGCCTCCAATAGCTTGTCGGCCAGGGCATCGTTGTTACTGAGCATCCCGGTGGCGTGGCTGCCGAGGGCGACGACACAGGCACCGGTGAGGGTGGCGATGTCGATCACCACCTCCGGGTCGAATTTCTTTGAGTAGGTGAGGGCGTCGCAGAGGATGAGTCGTCCCTCGGCATCGGTGTTGAGGATCTCGATGGTCTGGCCCGACATGGAGGTGACGATATCGCCCGGCTTGTTGGCATCACCGTCGGGCAGGTTCTCAGAGCTGGGCACCACGCCGACCACGTTGATCGGCAGCTCCATCTCGGCGATCGCCTTGATGGTGCCGAAGACGCTGGCCCCGCCGACCATGTCGTACTTCATCTCATCCATGCCTGCGGAGGGCTTGATTGAGATACCGCCGGCATCAAAGGTGAGGCCCTTGCCCACCAGCACTACCGGCTTCTGCTTGGCCTTGGCGGTGCTACCTTTATATTCCATTACGATCAGCTTGGCAGGCTGGCGCGAGCCGCGCGAGACTGAGAGCAGGGAACCCATGCCCAGCTTCTCCATCTGCTTCTCATCCAGCACCGTGGTTTTGATGCTTTTGTAACTGCGGCCCAGGCTTTTCGCCTGGTCGGCCAGATAGCTGGGGGTGGCGACATTGCCCGGCAGGTTGGAGAGATCTTTGGAGAGCTCCATGCCGGTGATCAGAGCACGTCCCTGCAGGATACCCAGTTTCACCAGTGCCCCCTCGGCACGGCCGGTGTGGGGGAAGTTGACCTTGCGCAGCGGCCGCTTCTCCTCCGACTTCTTGCTCTTCATCTGCTCGAAGCGGTAGCCCGCCTGGCCGAAGGCCTCGATAGTCTGGCGTACCTTCCAGTCGAGCTCTCGTTCAGCTACGGGCAGTTCGGCCAGGGTGCAGAGGGCATCTTTGGCACTGCTTGCCACCACTGCCTTGGCGGCGGCCTCGCTGATCTTGCGGTAGTTCCGGTCGTTCAGTTCTTTCTCTTTGCCACAGCCGACCAGCAGCAGGCGCTGGCAGGCGAGGCCGTCTGGCTGGTGCAGCATCAGGGTCTGGCCGCGTTTGCCCTTGAGATCGCCACTTTTGAGAACCTTTTTGATCAGACCACCACAGGCCTCATCGGCCAGGGTGGCTCCTGGGGTGAGTTTGTTACCATCGTATATGCCGAGAATGAGGCATGCGCTGGAGGATTTTTCGGGGGTAGTGGTGCTGGCTGTGAACTCCATTATGACTCCTGAGTTGCGGGAATAGTTTTGTCTCGATGGACGATAGCGTAAACTTTCTGGATAGTAATAGGCATAAGGTGAATATTGACGCCTTAATGTTTAACCGATTTTATACCGATGTCGAGGCGATTGTGCAGGTTTTTTCTCTCTCCCTACTGTTAGCAGGTGAACTATGCGCCTGATTATCGAACGCTACCTGCGGCGTGAGATTGCCCTGACCTTTTTCGCCGTCAGTCTACTGCTGTTGGTGATGTTCTTTAGTAGTACTTTTATTCGCTTGCTCACCGAAACACTGGAGGGGGACTACCCGGTACGAATTCTGTTTACACTATTTGCTCTCAAAGGTGTCGGCAACATCGTCTTCATTCTGCCGTTTGCTTTTTTTATCGCTGTGCTACTTACCCTTGGGCGGCTCTATAAGGATAATGAAATTGTTGCCCTTATCGCCTGCGGTGCCGGTCCAGACAGGCTTTTCTCAGCGGTTGCTACCCTGGCAGTGATGGTGGCGTTGGGGGTCGGCTTTCTGGCATTGTTCTTTGCCCCCTGGGCAGAGGAGCAAAGCTCTCAACTGCTCGATGAGGCCGGTGCTCACAAAGAGATCCAGGGAATAATCCCTGGCCGCTTTAATAGCTTTGGGGCCAATAGTCCAACGATCTATGTGGAGCGTTATAACGCTGAGACAAAAAGCTTACATGGTCTCTTTGTCCATGGGATCGACGCAAAGGGAGGTAAAGGTAAGGAGCAATACCTGTTGAGCGCGGCCAGTGCCTATGAGCAGATTGATCCAGAAACAGGTGGGCGTTATTTGGTGCTGCAAGATGGTTATCGCTATGACGGGGTGTTAGGCCGACGTGATTATCGCATCACCCACTTTGCAGAACACGGTATACGGATTCAGAGCCAGGCGGTGGTGGCTTCAAGTCGTCCCCGCTATGCGGTCTCTTCGGCAAACTTATTGAGTTCTGATGAAAGCGCAGATATAGCCGAGTTACACTGGCGTTTGGCAATGCCAATTAGCACGATTTTGCTGGCACTGTTGGCGATTCCACTAAGCAAAAGCTCACCTCGAAGAGGGCGTTATGCTGGTCTGTTTATCGGCATCCTCGTGTTTGTGGTTTATAACAATTTTCTCACGGTTGGTCGAACTGCATTGGGTAAAGGAGAGGTTCCCGGGCTGGTGGGATTATGGTGGGTACACGCATTGTTGCTGATATTGCTTGGTTCGCTTGTGTGGCGACAGCAGCGTTTGCGCGGCCCGCGCAAGAGCCGAGGTGACGACGCATGAGAATGATCGATCGTTATATTGGTACCACCCTGTTGAGTCATGTTGTGATGGTTTTGATGGTGCTGTTGGCACTCTATTTTTTCAGTACCCTGATGGCAGAGATGGATAAGGCTGGCAGCGGAACGTATACCTCGGTAGATGCGGTGATTTATAGTCTGATGCTGTTGCCTCGTCAGGCTTATGAGTTGTTTCCGCTGGTGGCCTTAGTAGGTACGATTTTGGGGGTCGGTTCGCTTGCTAGCAGTAATGAGTTGACTGTATTGCGTGCTGCCGGAGTCTCGATAAGACGCCTTGCACTGTCGGTGATGAAGACCGGTTTTGTACTGATTCTGATAGTGTTGGTGATGGGTGAGACTCTCGCCCCTTATCTTGAGAAGGAGGCCCATGCCCGGAAGCTCTCATCCCTGTCACATAGTGTGAGTATGAATACGTATAATGGTTTGTGGGCCAGAGATGGTGATGACTTTATTAATATTAGGCGCCTGATGCCTGATGGTGAGGCAGATGGTATTACCCGCTACCAGTTTAATGATGAGGGGCTGAGTGAAATTTCCTTCGCACCTCATGGGTGGTATCAGGATAACAGCTGGGTGGTTAGCCCGGTACTGAAAACCCAGTTTCTACAAGGACAGGTAGTGACCCAGCGTGTGGATGAAGAGCGTTGGTCCAGTACCTTCACCCCGGATGTAATTAATGTAGCGGCGTTGTCACCGGAGAATCTGGCACTGTGGGAGTTATACGCGTTTGTTGATTACCTGCATGAAAATGCTCTTGCGGCAAAGCGCTATGAAACCGCGATGTGGGTGCGCTTCTTTACGCCGCTGGCCACTGGCGGGATGATCCTGCTGGCGTTGCCCTTTGTCTTCGGTTCGCTACGAACGGTTACCATCGGACAACGAGTGATGACTGGCAGCCTAATTGGCATCGCTTTCTATCTGATTAATGGCGTGTTTTCACGGCTTGGGCTTATTTACGATATTGCCCCGCTGCTTAGTGCTGGCACGCCAACCGTACTGGTTTATATTACCTGGTTTTATCTTATGCGGCGGGTACATTAACGGTATTAGGAGTACTCCTACCGTTACTTTCTTGCCTGCTCCTTGGGGATGACTACCAGCTCGCTCATTGAGTAGCGGTCGTGCCAGGTGAGCTTATCCTTATTGAATAGTGACCAGAGAAACCCCAGCCCGAAGGCGAGCCACGATACGATGGCGATGAGAAAACGTAGCAGTGCCTGCCACAGAGTGATGGGGCCTCCATCATGGTTCTGCAGGCGAATGTGCCAGACGCGCATCCCCAGAGTTTGCCCCCCGTGGGTCCAGAACCAGGCTAAGAAACCAAAGGCACTCAGCACCAGATAGATGCGGAATAACAGCATGGCTGGCCGCGAGGGGGCATCGCCGAGTAGAGGCAGGGCGATAAGGCTGGCCAGCAATAGAACCGCTGAAAGTAGCAAGCTATCGTAGAAAATCGCACCCAGGCGGCGCAGTAGGCCACAGTGGGGGAGGTGGGTATTCTGGTGTGTCATCGTTTAGTATCGCATTGCTACTCGGGCGCGGCATTATAGCACTGGTTATTTTTCCTGCATTTTGACGGTTTATGTTGTGGGCCGCTTCCAGTAAAATTGCCGGCCTGATACACACGACTGCACGGATGCAGGAGGTAGAGCAACGCATGGAGCAGTTGCCGAGGGATGTACGAATGTCGCAAGAGGCTGGATGCCGCAAGTGACTCCATTAATCTTATAAATAGGTCTCCAACGATGCTGGTACTGCGTGGTAGCCCCGCCCTCTCTCCCTTCCGTCTCGATAAGTTGATGGCGCGCGCCGCTGAGGCTGCCCCAGAGGCGAAACACATCTATGCCGAGTATCTCCACTTCGCCGAGAGTGAGCGTGAGCTGGGCGATGATGAGCAGGCGACGCTGGCGAAGATCCTTAGCTACGGCCCCAGCGCTACGAGTGAGGAGCCTGAGGGTACCCTGCTGCTGGTGATTCCACGTATCGGTACCATCTCTCCCTGGGCCTCCAAGGCGACCGATATTGCCCACAACTGTGGCCTCGAAGCGATTAAGCGACTGGAGCGTGGCGTCGCTTACTACGCTACGGGTGAGAACGGTGCTTTTCTTTCCGACCATGGACGAGCACAGCTAACCGTTTTAATTCACGACCGCATGATCGAGCAGGTACTCGATAGTGTGGAGGAGGCCGAGGGGCTGTTTGCCACTCATGAGCCGGTGCCGTTGCGCACGGTTGATGTACTGGGTGGTGGCAAGGTGGAGCTGGAGCGTGCCAATACCGATTGGGGTCTGGCGCTGGCCTCGGATGAGATCGACTATTTGGTGGAGAACTTTACCACCATGGGGCGTAACCCCTCCGATGCCGAGCTGATGATGTTCGCTCAGGCCAACTCCGAGCACTGTCGTCACAAGATATTTAATGCCGACTGGATCATCGATGGTAAAGAGCAGGAGAAGTCGCTGTTCTCCATGATCCGCAACACCCACCAGCAGAATCCAGGCAAGACCCTCTCGGTCTATAAGGACAACTCGGCGGTCACCTCCGGCCCCGAGGCGGGGCGCTTCTTCCCCGCGCCGGGCAGTGCCGAGTACAGCTATAACAGGGAGGAGATGGCGATCCTGATGAAGGTGGAGACCCACAATCATCCTACCGCCATCTCTCCTTTCCCTGGCGCTGCTACCGGCTCCGGTGGTGAGATCCGTGATGAGGGTGCGACCGGTCGTGGTTCCAAGCCGAAGGCGGGTCTAGCCGGTTTCTCGGTCTCCAACCTCAAGATCCCCGGCTTCGGACAGCCGTGGGAAACAGATTACGGCAAGCCCGGACGTATCGTCTCTGCCCTTGACATCATGATCGACGGCCCACTCGGTGGTGCGGCCTTTAATAATGAGTTTGGTCGCCCGGCGATTAACGGCTACTTCCGTACCTATGAAGAGAAGGTGCCCGGCCCTGAGGGTGATGAGGTGCGTGGTTACCATAAGCCGATCATGCTTGCCGGTGGTCTTGGCAACATCCGTGTTGACCATGTAGAAAAAAATATTATTCCGCCTGGTGCCCAGCTGGTGGTGCTCGGTGGTCCGGCGATGCTGATCGGTCTGGGCGGCGGTGCTGCCTCTTCGATGGCCTCGGGCCAGTCAACCGAGAACCTCGACTTCGCCTCGGTGCAGCGTGGTAACCCGGAGATGGAGCGCCGTTGTCAGGAGGTGATTGATCGCTGCTGGCAGTTAGGTGATGAGAATCCTATCGTTTCGATTCACGACGTCGGCGCAGGCGGCCTCTCCAACGCCATGCCGGAGCTGGTTAATGATGCGGGGCGCGGTGGCAAGTTCGAGCTGCGTGCTATCCCGAATGATGAGCCGGGTATGGCACCGATGGAGATCTGGTGTAACGAGTCGCAGGAGCGTTACGTGATGGCGATCAAGCCGGAGGATATGGATCGCTTCGCCGCTATCTGTGAGCGTGAGCGTGCCCTCTATGCGGTGATCGGTGAGGCGACTGCCGAGCAGACACTGGTGCTCGGTGACGGCCACTTTGAGAATAATCCCATCAAGATGCCGCTGGAGGTATTGCTCGGTAAGCCGCCGAAGATGCTGCGCGATGTGCAGCACAGGCCGTTCCACAAAAACGATTTTGATACCCGCCGGGTCGATATTAAAGAGGCCGCTTACCGTCTGATGCAGTTGCCGACCATCGCGGATAAGACCTTCCTCATCACCATCGGTGATCGTAGTGTTACCGGCCTGGTCAATCGCGATCAAATGGTGGGGCCATGGCAGGTGCCGGTGGCCGATTGTGCTGTTACGGCTTCTTCTTACGACGGCTATGTTGGTGAGGCGATGGCAATCGGTGAGCGCACCCCGGTGGCGCTGGTTGACCATGCAGCTTCCGCACGCATGGCAGTGGGCGAGTCACTCACCAACCTCGCCGCGGCCAGGGTTGATGAGATCTCCGACATCGTGCTCTCTGCCAACTGGATGGCCCCGGCGGGCCACCCGGGTGAGGATGCCGGTTTGTACGAAGCAGTTAAAGCCGTCGGCATGGAGCTCTGTCCCCAGCTGGGTATTGCTATCCCGGTGGGCAAGGACTCAATGTCGATGAAGACAGTGTGGAACGATGGTGAGGATAAGTCGGTCACCGCGCCGCTATCGTTGATCATCACCGCCTTCGCCCCGGTCTCCGATGTGCGCAAGACCCTCACCCCTGAACTGCGCAGCGATAAAGGCGATACCGACCTTATCCTGATCGACCTGGGTAAAGGTAAAAACCGTCTCGGAGGCTCTTGCCTGGCACAGGTATATAAGGAAGTGGGTCACCATGCCCCAGACCTTGATGATGCGGAAGGATTTAGGAATTTCTTTAGCGCGATTCAGTCACTCAGTGTCGAGCACAAGATCCTTGCCTACCACGACCGTGCCGACGGTGGCCTCTTCACCACACTGGCTGAGATGGCCTTTGCCGGTCACACCGGTATTAGCATCGACATTAGTGAGATGGAGGGCGATGTCATCGCCAGCCTCTTTAGTGAAGAGCTGGGCGCGGTGATTCAGGTTGCTCATCAGGATACCGAAGAGGTGCTCTCGGTATTGCGTGAGTACGAGCTGGGCAACCACAGCTTTGTGATTGGCAGCCTGCGTGAAGATGACCGCATCGTGATTAGCCAGGGTGAGCGAGCTCTACTGGATGAGTCACGTATTGATCTGCAACGTGCATGGTCGGCCACCACCAATAAGATGCAAAGCCTGCGTGACAACCCCGAGTGCGCCCAGGAGGAGTACGACCGCATCCTCGACGGTGATGATCCGGGTCTGCATACCAAGCTCACTTACGACCTCGACGACAATGTTGCCGCGCCGTTCATTAATAAAGGCGAGCGTCCGCGCATGGCGGTGCTGCGTGAGCAGGGGGTTAACGGCCAGATTGAAATGGCCGCCGCCTTCGACCGTGCCGGTTTTGCCGCGGTTGATGTGCACATGAGCGATGTCATCGCCGGTCGTGTTTCGTTGAAAGATTTTAATGGTCTGGTTGCCTGTGGTGGCTTCTCCTACGGTGATGTACTCGGTGCCGGTGAGGGGTGGGCCAAGTCGATCCTCTTTAACCCACGTGCCCGTGATGAGTTTGAGGCCTTCTTTAAGCGCGAAGACAGCTTCGGCCTTGGTGTCTGTAACGGCTGCCAGATGATGTCCAACCTGCACGACCTGATCCCCGGTGCCGATGCCTGGCCCCATTTCGTGCGCAACAACTCAGAACAGTTCGAGGCACGTGTCTCCATGGTCGAGGTGCTGAAGTCACCCTCTATCTTCCTGCAGGGAATGGAGGGCTCGAAGATGCCGATTGCCGTGGCCCACGGCGAGGGGCGTGCCGAGTTCCGTGAGGGACACGAGCCGACTGAGGTGCTGAGAAAGCATCTTGCTGCGCTGCGTTACGTCGATAACTATGGTGATCCCACCGAGCTCTACCCGGCCAATCCCAATGGTTCTCCCCTGGGTATTACCGGTCTCACCACTACCGATGGCCGCTTCACCATCATGATGCCACACCCCGAGCGGGTGTTCCGCGCGGTGCAGCACTCCTGGCACCCGGATGAGTGGGGCGAGGATGGGCCGTGGATGCGCATGTTCCGCAATGCGCGGGTATTCGTGGGTTAGATAAAAAAGCCGGGGTACCCCGGCTTTTCTGTGCGATAAAGCACCGCTGCGTTTTTTGTAACAGACTTGGCATATTCTGTATATTGGCGCTATATTTATAAGAGTATAACGATTAACTAATAATGAAATAACTAACCAAAAAAGGGGGAAGTACCATGGCTGATATGTTTTCTGATGAGTGGATGAAGTCTTTTGCCGAGCAGTGGAATAGTGAGCCGGAGCTCTCCGACGCACTGGCACAGATCGGTTTTAACTCTACCATTGGCTACGGCTTTGATGGTGATGCTGCACCCACCGGTGTGCTCGTGGTGGAGAATGGCAAGGCGACTAGCGGCGGCACCTATAACGGTGAAGAGCTGAGCTGGGATCTGCGTGCCTCTGCTGACAACTGGGGGAAATGGATGAGCAAGGGTATCGGTATGATGGGCCTGGGGGTTGCCTACACCACCCGCAAGCTCAAGTTCAACGTCGGTGATTACACTGCGATGGTGAAGGATCCGCGTATGGCTGGCCCCTTCATCAAGAGCTTTTCGGTGATGGGCCGCGCCTGATATCCAGAAGTTGATGTGATAAAAAGGGGAGTGCTTTGGCACTCCCCTTTTTTATTGTCGAGAGAACTATGCGAGAAGAGCTGGAACAGATTATTCGTGAAGCAGCACAGGCTGAACTGCTGCCCCGATTTAAACAGGTGGACCACAGCCTGAAGAGTGACGGCAGCATTGTTACCGAGGTGGACATTGCGATGCAGCAGCACATGCTGAATGTGCTGCATGATCGTTGGCCGCAGATCCCGCTGCTGGGTGAGGAGATGAGCCCTGAGGAACAGCAAGGACTGCTTGATAATAATGGAGAGGGTCTTTGGCTGCTCGACCCGATCGATGGCACCAGTAACTACGCAGCCGGAATTCCCTACTTCTGTGTCTCGCTGGCACTGATGCGCAAGGGCATGGTAGAGCTGGCGATCATCTATGATCCGCTACGCGATGAGAGCTTCTCCGCCGAAAAGGGTAAGGGAGCATGGCTTAATGGTGAGCCGCTACAGGCCCCCAGGGCGACCCGCCCACTAAAGCAGGGCATCGCACTTATTGACCTCAAGCGCCTCAGCCCACAACTGGCAGCAAAGGTTACCGCAGAGCCTCCCTATAGTTCACAACGCAATCTCGGTTCTGGTGCTCTCGACTGGTGTTACGTTGCCAGCGGTCGTGTTGATGTCTATCTGCATGGTGGGCAGAAGTTGTGGGACTATGCTGCCGGGCAGCTGATCCTCAGTGAGGCGGGAGGACATGCTGCTACTCTTGAAGGTGAGACGGTGCTGGTTAAGGCATTAACACCGCGTTCTGTGGTGGCAGCATCGGATGAAGGGAACCATCGACAGTGGTTGGCTTATTGTCGGAGCACTTCCAGCACGATTTCATAGATCATCGCGGCAGAGCCGCTCCTACGGTAGTGCATTATGCTGCTGTATTGCTGCGGTGTTTGTGAGCATGAACCATCGACAGTGGTTGGCTTATTGTCGGAGCACTTCCAGCGCGATTTCATAGATCATCGCGGCAGAGCCGCTCCTACGGTAGTGCATTATGCCGCTGTATTGCTGCGGTGTTTGTGAGCATGAACTATCGACAGTGGTTGGGTTTTTGTAGGAGCGCTTCCCGCACGATTTCATAGATCATCGCGGCAGAGCCGCTCCTACGGTAGTGCATTATGCCGCTGTATTGCTGCGGTGTTTGTGAGCATGAACTATCGACAGTGGTTGGGTTTTTGTAGGAGCGCTTCCAGTACGATTTCATAGATCATCGCGGCAGAGCCGCTCCTAGGTAGTGCATTATGCCGCTGTATTGCTGCGGTGTTTGTGAGCATGAACCATCGACAGTGGTTGGGTTTTTGTAGGAGCGCTTCCCGCACGATTTCATAGATCATCGCGGCAGAGCCGCTCCTACGATAGTGCATTATGCCGCTGTATTGCTGCGGTGTTTGTGAGCATGAACTATCGACAGTGGTTGGTTTTTTGTAGGAGCGCTTCTAGCGCGATTTCATAGATCATCGCGGCAGAGCCCGCTCCTACGATAGTGCTTGAACGATGGGGGCGAGAACATTTCCCCACTTACGCCAGGCGATCATCCGCTACATGATACTTTGGGTCTTCGATTACGTTAACCTCAACCAGGTCCCCCGCCTTCTCCAGCAGCTCCTGACACTCTGCCGTGAGGTGGCGCAGGTGCAGTCGCTTACCGGCATTCATGTAGCGCTCGGCGAGGGTATCGATCGCTTCAATTGCTGAGTGATCCATCACGCGGGAGTTTTGGAATTCGACCACCACATCATCTGGATCATTTTTTACGTCGAACAGGTCCTGGAAGTTCTTAACCGAAGCGAAGAATAATGGGCCGTTGAGCTCGTAGATCTTGGAGCCCATTTTTCCCTCTGAGGTGGTGACGTTGATGTGCTTAGCGTGTTCCCAGGCGAAGATCAGTGCCGAGACGATAACACCAACCACCACGGCGATGGCCAGGTCGGTGGCGACGGTGACGCCGGAGACCAGGATAATCATGAAGGCGTCGGCCCTGGGAATTCTGCCCATGATGCGCAGGCTCGACCACTCAAAGGTGCCGATCACAACCATGAACATGACCCCGGTGAGGGCGGCCAGTGGGATCATCTCAATCAGGCCTGAGGCGAAGAGTATAAAGGCGAGCAGGAACAGTGCCGCAGAGATTCCAGAGAGGCGACCACGACCACCGGAGTTTACGTTAATCATGCTTTGACCGATCATCGCACAGCCGCCCATGCCGCCAAAGAAACCGGTGGCGAGGTTGGCTGCGCCCTGGCCTATGCACTCGCGGTTGCCGCGACCACGGGTCTCGGTCAGCTCATCGATCAGGGTCAGGGTTAGCAGTGACTCAATCAGGCCGATAGCGGCGAAGATGATCGAGTAGGGCAGAATGATCCAGAGGGTCTCCAGAGAGAAGGGAACCATCGGGATGTGGAATTCAGGGAAGCCGCCGGCAATAGAGGCCATGTCGCCAACGGTACGGCTCTCAAGGCCTAAGCCGATCACGATTAGCGTAACGACGATGATCGCTGCAAGCGAGGAGGGGATCGCTTTGGTCAGCCTGGGCAGGTACTGGATGATCGCCATGGTTAGTGCCACCAGCCCCAGCATCAGCCATAGCGGCATTCCCTCCAACCATTGGGAAATACCTTCAGCATCTTTAACCTGAAAGCTCTGCAGCTGGGCGAGAAAGATGACGATGGCCAGGCCGTTAACAAATCCGAGCATCACCGGATGCGGCACCATACGGATGAACTTACCCATTTTCAACAGACCGACAGAGACCTGGATGATGCCCATTAGCACGACGGCGGCAAACAGGTACTCGACCCCGTGCTGTGCCACCAGCGCTACCATCACCACGGCCAGTGCGCCAGTGGCGCCGGAGATCATACCCGGACGTCCGCCGAATACCGCAGTGATCAGGCCCACCATGAAGGCGGCATAGAGACCGACCAGTGGCCCTACACCGGCGACGAATGCAAAGGCGACGGCCTCAGGAACCAGTGCCAGGGCGACAGTCAGGCCGGAGAGAATATCGTTCTTGGGGCAGCCTTGATCGTCACACTTGAAACTGAAAAACATGATGGCTCGCTTTGCTATTGGGAAATAGGGGTGTATGAATGGCGCGCATTCTAGCAGATTAGAGGTATCTAATGAAGGAGTTGGGCCAGGCCTGGCCTTCAGGCTATGATATGAGAACAAGGGGTGCAGATTCATGCACTTGATCATCTATATGCGCGATCCCGATAGTAATTTTCTCGAATTCTCTGAACGGCTGGCCAATCTATGAGAACACCGCTAATTACACTTCTGTTTCTGGTACTTATTGCCTGCAACGACCCCAATGCCCGCAATGAGAAGAGGCAAACCCCTCTTATCCTTGCTGCTGAAGCCGGCGACCTTGCTCAGGTGGTAGAACTGATTGAGGAGGGGGCCGATATCCATGCCCGTGACCTCTGTCTCTGGACGCCGTTGCTGAAGGCGGCGGTCAAAGGTCACAACGATGTTGCCGAGGTGTTGCTGCAGCACGGGGCCGATGCAGATGATCAGGATCAGGGACTCTACAGTGCGGTCATGCTGGCGGCCGGTAACAACCATGCCGAGATGGTTGCACTGTTACTGCATCATGGTGCGGGTATTGATCTGGCCGATGCCACTCTAGGCTGGACTGCCCTTATTTGGGCGGCAAAAGAGGGGCATACTGCAGCGCTTGAGACACTGCTTGCCCACGGTGCAGATATCACTTTGAAAGATATCAATGGCAACACGGCCCTTATATGGGCGGTACGCAACGGACACCTTGAGGTCGTGAGGCGCCTTCTTGGTGCCGGGGCGAGGGTAGAGGAGAGTGACAGAGAGGGAGACTCAACGCTGGCCATCGCTTCACGGCAGAAAAACGACCCGATGTTTCAGCTCCTGCTCGACGCGCTGACAGGTTCCAGTAAGTAACACCTGCTAGCGGGAGAGCGGGAAATAGTGAAAGCAGTTGCTCTCCAGAGGTAAGAAACGGAGAGTGCCGGTACAGCGGTAATGTCAAGATTTCGCCTTCCACTATCCTTTGCTACTATCCTCGCCTTCGTGAATCCCCAGACAGGTAAAGTCCATGTCCATTGCACAGCGCATCGCCGGTGAGTTGAATGTCCATATCAAACAGGTAGAGGCCGCCATCGGCCTGCTTGATGAAGGGGCGACTGTCCCATTTATCTCCCGCTACCGTAAAGAGGTGACCGGTGGTCTGGATGATACGCAACTGCGTACCCTGGACGAGCGTTTGATCTACCTGCGTGAGCTCGATGAGCGGCGTGTGGCAGTGATTAAGTCGATTGACGAGCAGGGAAAAATGACCCCGGAGTTGAAGAGGGCGATTCTTGAGGCGGATACCAAGACCCGCCTGGAAGATCTTTACCTACCCTACAAGCAGAAGCGCCGCACCAAGGCGCAGATCGCCCGCGAGGCGGGTCTGGAGCCGCTGGCTCACGCGCTGCTCGAAGATCCCACTCTTACTCCTGAGACCGAGGGGGAGAAGTATATCGACGAGGATAAAGCTGTTGCAGATGCCACTGCTGCTCTGGAAGGGGCCAAGCAGATCCTGATGGAGGAGTTTGCCGAGCAGGCTGAGTTGGTGGGAAAGCTGCGTGACTACCTGTGGGAACAAGGTGTACTCGCCTCAAAGATGGTGGTTGGCAAGGAGCAGGATGGTGCGAAATTTAGCGACTATTTCAATTTTTCCGAGACCATTAAAACGATCCCCTCGCACCGTGCACTGGCGTTGTTTCGCGGCCGCAAGGAGGGGGTATTAAATATCGAACTTTCCCTGCCTGAGGATGCTGAACTTAAGCCCGGTGAGGCGGGTGTTGCCGAGCGGATGATCGCCGTACAGATGGGCATTCGTGAAGAGGGGAGACCTGCTGATCGCTGGCTACGTGAGGTAGTGCGTTGGGCATGGAAGGTGAAAATTTTCACCCACCTTGATACCGATCTAAAATCGCGCCTGCGTGAGGCGGCGGAACAGGAGGCTATTAAGGTCTTCGCCCAGAATATGCACGACCTGTTGCTGGCCGCCCCCGCAGGGCCGCGTGCCACCATTGGTCTTGATCCAGGCCTGCGTACCGGGGTAAAAGTCGCCGTGGTCGATGCCACCGGCAAGCTAGTGGATCATGCCACCATCTATCCGCACGTACCGAAGAATCAGTGGGATCAGTCTATCGCTACACTGGCCGCGCTGGCCGCCAGGCACAATGCTGATCTGGTGAGTATCGGCAACGGTACCGGTTCTCGTGAGACAGACAAGCTGACCGCCGACTTGATGAAGCGCCATCCTGAATTAAAGCTCACCAAGATCATGGTGAGCGAGGCAGGTGCCTCGGTCTACTCGGCCTCGGAGTTTGCAGCGCAGGAGTTTCCAGATCTGGATGTCTCAATTCGTGGTGCCGTCTCCATCGCCCGCCGCCTGCAGGACCCACTGGCCGAACTGGTGAAGATCGAGCCCAAGGCAATTGGGGTTGGCCAGTATCAGCACGATGTCTCACAAACCAAACTGGCACGCCAGCTCGATGCGGTAGTAGAGGATTGTGTTAATGCTGTTGGTGTCGATATCAATACCGCCTCAGCCCCGCTGTTGACCCGCGTCGCCGGACTCTCCGCCACCCTTGCCAGCAACGTGGTCGCCTACCGTGATGAGAATGGTGCCTTTAAAAACCGTAAGCAGATCCTCAAAGTCTCGCGCCTGGGCGAGAAGGCGTTTGAGCAGTGCGCCGGATTCCTGCGCATCATGAATGGCGACAATCCTCTCGATGCCTCGTCGGTACACCCGGAGGCCTACCCGGTGGTCGAGCGCATCCTGCAAAAGAGTGGTCGTGAGATGGGGGCACTGATTGGCGACTCCAGTTTCCTTGGCTCCCTTGCCGCCAACGACTTTACCGATGAGAAGTTTGGTGAACCGACTGTGAAGGACATTATTAAAGAACTCGACAAACCGGGCCGTGACCCGCGTCCCGAGTTTAAGACAGCCGAATTCAAGGAGGGTGTTGAGGGGATAAAGGATCTGGTCGACGGCATGATCCTCGAAGGCGTCGTCACCAACGTTACTAATTTTGGTGCCTTCGTCGATATCGGTGTGCATCAGGATGGCCTGGTCCACATCTCTGCGATGTCGGAGAAATTTATCAAAGACCCGCATGAGGTAGTGAAGGCAGGTGACGTGGTTAAGGTAAAGGTGATGGAGGTCGATGTACTGCGTAAGCGTATAGGACTCTCCATGAGAATGTCAGATGATCACAGAGATCAGCAGAAGGCTGAAAAGCGTGAACGCCGTCCTAATAACAAAGGTCGAGGAAAGGCGCAGCAACCACAGCAACAACATCGTGGTAATAGTCATCCGGCTATGGGCGGTGCAATGGCGGAGGCGTTTTCAAAATTGAAGCGCTAGATTTTATATAATGTAAAAACAAACGGGTTAAAAGTAGCTTGTTTGTTCTGAACTCGAGTTACAAAACTCTTGCATTTAATTTGATAGAGCGATGGGTTGGTTCGATTAAAGCCGATAGTTCCAAATATATTAAGCAAATCCAGAGTATATGTTGGCTATTCCTAATTGATGTTCGGCGAACGAGCCGTTATGGATAGTCAATTGTGCGCTTAGGTAGCTTAATACAAATTACATGTTCTATTGTTGATGCGGGCTATACAAAATTGATGGTAGCAGCAATTTACGGTGACTGTTTTATGGCAATTTCGGATTCTTGCACATTTCCGCTATCACCTCTGCCGATACCGGCTTGCTGAGGAAATACCCCTGCGCTTTGTCACACCCCATCTGTTTTAGCTGTTCCAGATGTTCTTCTGTTTCGACCCCCTCGGCTACTACCTGCATGTTGAGCTCATGGCCCAGAATGATGCAGGTCTTGACGATAGCACGTGCCTCGGGATCTTCGACCATGCTGGCGACAAAACTGCGATCGATCTTTAACTCGGTAAATGGCACTCGATGTAATTGCGATAGTGAGGAGTAGCCTGTGCCAAAATCGTCGATGGAAAGCCCGAACCCTTTCAGACGCAGGCGGGTAAGAATATCCAGGGAGGTGACCAGCTCACCCATCAACGCACTCTCGGTCACCTCCAGGGTGAGCCGGGTGGGATCGAGCTTGTTATTCGCCAGCAGCGCAGTCAGGTACTCTGGCAGGGTCAGGCTGGTGATATCATCCGCCGAAACATTGACGGATACTACCACCGGTAATCCCGTGCCTTGCCATAGCTGCTCCTGTTGCACAACTTGTCCTATTACCCAGTGGGTCAATTCCCCCATTAAACCACTCTTCTCGGCGAGGGAAATAAAACGGTCGGGATAGATCAGCCCCTGTTCGGGGTGTTGCCAACGCACCAGCGCCTCAACGCTGCTGAGCATACCTGAAGCAATCTCGAATTGGGGCTGGTAGTGTAGAACTAGCTGATCACTGTAGATAGCATGGCGCAGTTCCTCCTCGGTGAGTTCACGGTCAGCCGCCAGGCCATCCTTCTGTCGCCGTTCTGCGACGCTGGGGATATGTTGTTCCAGTACCTGCTGGAATTTATCCAGCTTCACCGGTTTGCCTAGAGATGTAAGGATCTCAAGGCTGTGGGCCCGGCCGAGCTTCTCGGCGGCGTGTAGCACCCCGGTATCGTGCCCGCTGATCAGGATCAGCGATGGTGGATTATCCATCTTCGCCAGCCGCCGCATCACCTCAATGCCGTCCATCTCTGGCATGTGCAGATCCAGCACCAGAATTGAACCGGTATCAAATGCCGTCACCTTCTCAAAAAAATGGCTGGCCCGGGTATAGGCATGTGCATTCAGACCGGCCAGTTCCACCATGTCACTGAGCAACTCCACCATAGCTGGTTCGTCGTCAAGCAGATAGACGGTACCCTGTGTCATTTTTTATTCTCCAATCGTGCTGCAAGCTCCGCCTGTTCCAGCGCCTGTGTAATTAGCTCATCATTGTCATGGCACTGGGATGCGAAGGCCCGATCCATGCCCTGTATATGATCGACCCACCAGTTGCCAAGGAAAGTCACGAGTCCATCGGTATTCAGCTCTCCCCGCTTTAGTTCTTTTTGCATATTTTCGAGCTGCTTGAGTAGTAACAGGTGTACCTGACGGTGGTTACCCAGTCCTGGATAGTTACAGGCCTCCATTACCACCTCTTCACGATGAAAATGAACCTGGGTAAAGTCCTGTACTTGCTTCAGGATGGTTATGCACTCCGTTTCATCCCCTTTCGCGGCGGCCAGCTGACTGCGATTGAGCAGGTCTAGTAACGCGCGGTGGTCGTCATCCAGTTCTGTGACCCCGATGCCAAGGGCATCGGTCCACTCAATGGTGGTGACAGCAGTTTGCTCGGTATCATCGTGCTCAGTGGCGAGCTGTTTCGGCTCACCTAGCTGTGCCCGCACCCGCTGTGCCAGTTCGGCCTGGGTGTAGGGTTTGCTTAACAGGTTGGCTTCAAAGCGTGCCTGTCCGTTGCGGGCCACCGCTTTTTCCGTATATCCGGAGGTAAGTAGTACCTTGAGATCAGGGCGGCTGGCGGTAGCCTGTTCGGCCAGCTCATAGCCGTTAATGCCACCGGGCATCACCACATCGCTGAACAGAAAATCAATGGTGGGATCTTCAGCTAACTGTTTCAGTGCCTGTTGTCCGTCATCAGCGGTAAGTACTCGGTAGCCCAGTGCCTCCAGTGATTCTTTGGCCAGTTCCAGCAGACCGGCTTCATCATCAACCACCAGCAGGGTCTCTATGCCACGTGGCAGTATTAGATTCTGCTCTCCGTTTTGCCCAAGCGAGTCACTCTGTCCATCACCTTCTGCTCGAGGTAGATAAAGCCGAAAGGTAGTACCGACTCCGGGCTCAGAGTAAACCTTGATAAGGCCCCCTGAGCGTTTGACAAAACCATAGACCATGGCCAGTCCCAAGCCGGTTCCCATACCTTGCTCCTTGGTGGTGTAGAAGGGTTCAAAGATGCGCTCCTGCTGCTTGGTCGGGATCCCTTCACCACTGTCACTCACAGACAGTTCTATATACTCGCCAGGGATAGCCCCCGCGTTTTGGCTACAATAGGCTGCATCAAGGGTAGTGTTGCGGGTTTCGATAGTCAGGTGGCCATGACCTGCCATGGCATCGCGGGCATTGATACTTAGATTAAGTAAGGCATCTTCAAAATCACCGGGGTCGATCTCGGTCAACCACAGGCCTTTGCTAAACTGACACTCCACCTCAACCTCCGGGGTGAGCGAGCGGGTGAGCAGGCTATCCATCTCTTCAATCAGCCGGTTAATATCGGTTCTGGCTACCTGTGTGGCTTGGTGGCGTGAGAAGTTGAGCAGCTGTTTGGTAAGGCTGGCAGCACGGCCAGCAGCCTTTTGGATGGATTCTACCCGCTTGCCCGCTTTGTCGTCGGGGCTTATCTGCAGTTTGAGTAGTTCGAGATTACCGAGAATGACAGCGAGGATGTTGTTAAAGTCGTGGGCGATTCCGCCAGTAAGTTGGCCGATAGCATCCATTTTCTGGG
>JBDLJH010000002.1:0-188413 GCA_039714395.1 Pseudomonadota bacterium
ACCGGGGACGATCCCCAGCAAGCTGCGTCAGCTACGGGCTAATGTGAAGCCATTTATTCTGCCAGAACGAAAACGGCCCCCGGATCCGAGGGCCGTTAGCAAGAGCAAGACGCGCTACCCTATTCTAGAGAAACCGCCCAGGGAGCTTAAGTGAGCGGTATTAGGCAGTGCGGGGCTTTTTTTATCCAAATGAGTGATAACTCACTTGAAGGCCTGGCCAGGAGTTGCACCAAACATCTTCAGGAAGATCACCATCGGGCAGAAACCGGTAAAGGCAGACTGGAGCAGATTAGCACCGACAAAGGCGGTGAAGAAAAGCCAGTATTCGTGATGAAAAATCGGGCTAGCCGCCATACCCAGGGCCAGACTCAGAAGAATAAAGGTACCGGCAACGGCAAAAACAATACGATCAATACTCATACAACACCCTCCATATGGGAATAATTACTTTAGGTTACTACTTTGGCAACCTCTCAGAACGAAGCATTATAACAGCAGTAGCATCACCGCTTCAAAGGGTAAGGATTACCCTACTTTTTGCCCTTACGCTTCTGTCTCTTGGTGAAATCAGAAATCTTTCTCTTTTTCACCAGCAACCGATTCGGTAGTTCACTACGCCGTTTCTCATCCGCGTAAGGGTTCTTGCTACCCTTGAACTCAACACGGATGGGGGTTCCTTCCAGTTTAAGGTATTTACGGAAGCCCTTTTCCAGGTAGCGCTTGTAGCTTTTTGGTATGTCGTCAACCTGATTGCCGTGGATCACGATCACCGGTGGGTTCTTCCCCCCCTGGTGGGCATAACGCAGTTTGATACGGCGACCATTGACCATTGGTGGTTGGTGCGTCATTAGTAGCGATTCAAGCAGCTTGGTCAGCTCCGGGGTGGAGAGCTTGCGCATTGCCGAGGCGTAGGCACGATTGATCGAGCCGAACAGCTCACCAACACCGGTCCCATGCAGCGCAGAGATATAGTGAATACGGGCAAAGTCGATAAACGGTAGCTTGAGTTTAAGCTCATTTTTGATCGCCTCTTTCTGCTCCTTCGGCAGGTTGTCCCACTTATTGATGGCGATCACCAGGGCACGTCCCGCCTCCATCGTCATCCCCAGCAGATGGGCATCCTGATCACTGATCCCCTCACGGGCATCGATCACCATAACCACCACGTGGGCATCGGAGATCGCCTGCAGGGTTTTGATAATGCTGAACTTCTCTATCGCCTCTTTAATACGTGCGCGACGCCTTACCCCGGCGGTATCGATGAGGGTGTATTGCTGCTCATCCCGCTCAAAGGGAATATAGATACTGTCACGGGTGGTGCCTGGCATATCGAACACCACTACCCGCTCCTCACCGAGGATACGGTTAACCAGGGTCGACTTACCGACATTGGGCCGCCCGACAACCGCCACCCTTATCCCCTGTTCATCCTCTGGTCCACTCTCTTCGGGTGGAGGAAACTGCAGCAACACCTCGTCAATCAGTGCGTGCACACCACGGCCATGGCTGGCGGCGATCGCCACCGGATCACCCAGCCCCATCGCGTAAAAATCGACCGCCGCCATTTCAGGATCAAGGCCATCTGTCTTATTCAGCACCAGAGTCACCGACTTGCCGCACTGTCGCAGATAGCTGGCAATATTCTCATCGGCCGCATTCATCCCCTCACGGGCATCGACCATAAACAGCACTGCATCAGCCTCGCCGATAGCCTCCTGCGCCTGTTGCGCCATCTCCACATCAATACCCTGGTCCAGACCGCTAAGACCGCCGGTATCGACCACCAGATAGGGGATCTCACCCACACGACCCGTACCGTACTTGCGATCACGGGTAAGCCCGGCATAATCGGCCACCAGCGCATCACGCGAGCGGGTAAGGTTATTAAAAAGGGTCGACTTGCCCACATTGGGGCGCCCGACAAGGGCGATAACCGGTTTCATGGGGATGACTCGGCGGGTTTCAGGATAGTGACATCATAGGCATCGAGCACACCACGCTTGTCAAAGCCATAGATGCGGGTTCCCTCCACCAGCGGACTCACTAAGTGACCGCGGTCCTCAACATAACGATCGTCATCAAATTCATCCGCTACTGGAAAATGCTCCTGCCAGTTACGCACGCGGCCACGAGCCACTAAGCGGCCATCTTCTTTATTCAGCCAGTGCAGGTATCCATCATAGTCCCCCAGGATGAGATAACGTCCCTGCTGTGCCGGAGCGCTCAGGGCACGACGATGCAGTGCACTCTGCTTCCACAGGCTCGCCCCATTCTGACGCGATAGTGCCCACACATCGCCAGCCTCATCAGAGAGATAGAGTTGCTCGTCATCAACAACAATACCGCTCTGACTGGATATCTCGCGAGTCCAGATCAACTGGCCATTGCCTGCCTGAATGGCGGCTACCGAGCCCTGAAAAGCAGCAGCGTAGATCACCCCGTCGGCCTCAACCATATCGGCATCAACATCGACCATACGGTCAAGATCGGTACGCCCACGTGGGGAGCCGATAGTGGCACGCCACAACAGGCTACCATCTTGCAGATTGAGGGCCACCACCTGACCGGAGGCATTGCCGACGATGACTCGATTACCACCCATGATTAAAGGTTTACCGCTGCCGCGCAGAGTAAGGCTGGGGACATCTTCCAGATGACGCCAGAGCACGCTGCCATCACGGCGGCTGAGGGCAGTAATTGAACCATCGACTGCATGAACCACGATAGTATCACCCAGACTAACGGGGGCACTCAGTACCTCACTACCGATAGAGCTATGCCAGCGCAACGCTCCACTCTCTTTATCTAGAGCAAATACCTCCGCATCACCACCAAACAACAGCAAGCCACTGGCATCGCCGGGACCGGCACTAATCACACGGTCCAGTTCAACCTGCCATAACGACTCTCCACTCAGGCTATGAAAGCCGCGAACCATGCCATAACTGTCTGCAACGAAAAGACGCTCACCATCGAGCAGTGGTGGCAACTTGAGATACTTGCCACCCGTGCCACTACCCACCTGACGGCTCCAGCGAGACTGTAGCTTGAGCTCAGGTTTAAATACCGTTAGCTCACTGGGCGGTTCAACAGGGTCAATACTACCGCTACAGGCAGTCAGCAGAGCGGCAATCAGGATAAGACTAAAGTATTTCACTCAGCAACGCTCTGCACTGGCATTACCATCACGGATAGATCATCCAGTTTCATCTGTACCAGCTCACGCTTGTCAGCAGCGTTAGCTGTGTATGAATCAATGGCTGTTTTATAGGCCACGCTCGCCTCGACAGGATTGCCCTGAGTGACCAGAATATCGCCACGCAGCTCATCACTGGCAGCACCACCCTTGCCTTCACTCAGGGTAGCCATAGCATCATCAGCTTTACCCTGTGCCAGCTCTACTCGTGCCAGACGCAAACGCGCCAGCTCGGCTAACTCGGGCTGATCACTCTGGCTCATGGCCGAGCGCAGGTGGGCTGCAGCACCATCCAGATCCTTGTCCGCCACGGCCAGTTTAGCCATCGCCATAGAGGCCATCACCGCATAGATGGAATCGGGGTGGCTGCCAACAAGTGCACGACCCGCCTCCATCGCCATCGCAGCATCACGATTCATTAACTCCATCATCTGCTGATAGTGCGTCGAGGCTGTCTCCGCCACCTGATTGCGCTGGTCATCCCAGTTCTGCCAGCCGAGCACCGACAGTAAAAACACCGCCAGCCCTATCAGCGCCGTACGGCCATTTTTATCCCACCACGCCTTAATCGCGTCGACCTGTTCCTGCTCTGAGTTGTAAACTTCCACCCCTAAACTCCCGTTATGTTATTTATACTTCACTGTCGGCCAGGTAACCGGCCAAAAAATCGATACTCTCCTGCTGGCTGAGCACTATCTGCTCTGCCTCTTCACGCAGAAACTTGATCCCCAGAGTGCCGTTTGCCACTTCCTCATCACCGAGGATCAGGGCAAGTCGGGCGCCACTTTTATCTGCCTTCTTAAACTGGCTCTTAAAGCTACCGCCACCGCAGTGGCTCTCCAGGCGTAGCTGCGGCAAGGCATCACGCAACCGTTCGGCCTGCACCATGCCCTGACGCTGCGCCGCCTCGCCTACCAGCACCAGATAAGCGTGGGGCTGATAGTGATGCAACGGCATCTGTGTCTCTTCAAGCAGGCTAACCAGTCGCTCTATCCCCATGGCGAAGCCAACGGCAGGAACGCTCTTACCGCCAAGCTGCTCCACCAGGCCATCAAAACGGCCACCGGCACAGACAGTACCCTGGGCACCCAGCTTATCGGTGACCCACTCAAACACGGTCTTACCGTAATAATCGAGTCCGCGCACCAGGCACGGATTGATCTGGTATTGAATCCCTGCGGCATCCAGATAGCCACAAAGCTGATCAAAGTGCGCTCTGGATTCCTCATCCAGATGATCATTGAGCTTGGGGGCTTGTTCAATAATGGTGCGCAACTCCGGGTTTTTGCTATCAAGAACGCGCAACGGATTGGTATTTAGGCGACGACGGCTATCCTCATCGAGACTATCCACATGATGCCACAGGTACTCCACCAGAATGCCACGGTAAGCCGTGCGTGAGGCACTGGAACCCAGTGAGTTGAGCTGTAGAGAAACCGAGTCTTCAAGACCAAGCATATTCCACAGCCGCGCCGTCATCATAATATGTTCGGCATCGATATCTGGCCCCTGTAGACCAAACACCTCTACCCCGATCTGATTAAACTGGCGATAACGTCCCTTTTGCGGGCGCTCATGGCGGAACATTGGACCACGATACCAGAGACGCTGTACCTGATTATGCAGCAGGCCATTTTGTATCGCCGCACGCACACAGCCAGCGGTACCCTCGGGACGCAGAGTCAGCATGTCACCATTGCGATCGGCAAAGGTGTACATCTCCTTCTCAACAATATCGGTCACCTCACCTATGGAGCGCTTAAACAGATCAGTGCTCTCAACGATAGGCATGCGAATTTCACGATAGCCGTAGCTATCGACCAGCCGGCGCACCACCTCTTCCAGGTAACGCCATGACGGAGTCTCCTCCGGCAGTATATCGTTCATGCCGCGAACGGCCTGAATGTGCTTACTCAAACTTGTTTACCTCAATACGGTTCAGTTGTCGCCAGCGTCCCGACGACGGGCAATCTCAGCGCGAATATTCTTTTCCAGCTCATCGACCAGATGCTCGTTATCTAACTTGTGGTCGGGCACGCCACACTTGTAGAGCAGGTTCGGCTGACCACCTGTCAGGCCGATGTCGGCCTCGCGAGCCTCACCCGGGCCGTTGACTACGCAACCAATCACCGCCACGTCGAGTGGCTCCAGGATATCTTCCAGCCGCTCTTCCAGCTCATTAACAGTAGAGATGACATCAAAATTTTGTCGTGAGCAGGAGGGGCAGGCAATCAGGTTAATCCCCTTATGGCGCAGGTGCAGGCTCTTCAAAATATCAAAACCGACCTTAATCTCCTGCACCGGATCGGCAGCCAGTGAGACGCGGATGGTATCGCCGATACCGTCGGCCAGCATCATGCCCAGTCCAATAGCAGACTTGACCGTGCCGGAACGAAAACCACCCGCCTCGGTAATGCCAAGGTGAAGCGGCTGCTCGATCTGCGTGGCCAGCTTGCGGTACGCCTCGACAGTCATAAAGATCTCCGAGGCCTTTAAACTGACCTTAAAGTCCTGGAAATCGAGCTTATCGAGTATATCGATATGTTTGAGTGCCGACTCGATCATCGCATCGGCACATGGTTCGGGATACTTCTTCTGCAGCTCTTTCTCCAGCGAACCGGCATTGACCCCGATACGGATCGGCACATTTTTATCGCGTGCCGCATCGACCAGAGTACGGACCCGCGACTCCTTGCCGATGTTGCCGGGATTGATGCGCAAACAGTCAACCCCCAGCTCCAGCACCCGTAACGCGATCTTGTAATCAAAATGAATATCGGAGACCAGCGGCACACTCACCTGCTTGCGAATCTCACCAAAGGCATCCGCTGCCTCCATGCTTGGTACCGAGACACGTACGATATCGGCACCGGCACTCTCCAGTGCACGAATCTGCGCCACGGTGGCGGCCACGTCAGTGGTTTCGGTATTGGTCATGCTCTGCACCGAGATCGGCGCATCACCACCAACCGCGACATTACCAACCATGATTTGGCGCGACTTACGGCGCACTATGGGAGAGGCTTGATGCATGAATTACTTACCTGACACCGGGGTGATTGTGTTCTGCTCGACCAATACGAAAGCGAGCCATATCGTCACGTTGAAAGGGCGAGTGGTCATAAAGAACACCATTGTAGTAGACCGTCACGCCAGTGGCGAAGCCGAGAAATATCTTAAACGGTGCCTCGCCCCGCAGCTTGATACTCCTGCCTGCAGGCATCAGGCTATAGGCAAGTTTGCGCCCAGCCGCATCAGTGACCTCGGTCCAACTGTCGGCCTGATACTCCAATTCAATCAATGATTGTGGCATCTCAACAGTAAGTGCGGGTGGATCAACTGGTGTCACTGTTGGCGAGCTTATCGTTGGTGGCTCAACCACAGTCGGCTCCAGCTGTTGGCTCTCTACACTTTCACTATCACTCCCATTCAGCTCTTCCGTGACTTCCATTTCAGTCTGCGAGTTTTCAGTTTGAGATTCACCAGCAGTCCCGTTTTCGGTATCTATATCCACATTAACCGGCTGCACATCATCATCCGGTTGTGCTATCTCATTGGGGACCAAGAGGCCTTGTTCACCACCGGGCTGCTCAACATCAACCGATGTGCTCTCTGCTGTTGGCGTACGCTGTGACACCCACCAGCCCAGACCAATCACTACAACCAGAAGAATAAGAAAACTCACCATCCGAAAAGGCAGATCGCGGCTTGTGACTTCACTTTTACCCTGCAAAATGGAGCTAACCAGCAATGAATCTTCCACTCCCTCAGCGGGCATTAATGCCAGAATATTTTCTTCCGGGAGACCCAGCAGGCGGGAGTAACTACGTAAATAACCCTGAATGAAGGTGCTGCCATGCAATGAGCTGTAATCGTCATTCTCCAGCGCCTCAATGATGCGAGTCTGCATGCGCAGTTGAGATGCCACCTGTTCTGGCGTCAACTTTCGTAACTCACGCGCCTCACGCAGGCGTGAACCCGGACCGCTCGCTACAGAGCTCTCTGCTGTCTGGTTCTGTTCGCTGTCGTCACTCATTACCTAATCACCACTTTCAAGATAAAGTTTGGTCTCAGGCGCATCAGGGAAGTTTGCCTTAAGCAGCAAGGCATAACTGGAAACGGCATTATTATCCCCTAACAGGCGCTCTGCGCGAATCCCCAGCCACAGGGTTTCTGCAGTATGACGCGCCACGTCCAGATAACGCTGTAAATAGGCGCGGGTGGACAGATAGTTCCCCTTGGAAAAACTCAACCGAGCCATAGCCAAAAGCGACTTTGGCAGGCGTGGATTGATACGCAAGGCACTGCGAAGGTACTCCTCGGCGCGCTCTGCGTTAGGTTTGCGCTCAACACAAAGACCCAAATTCTCGTAAACCTGGTCCTTACGCGGGTAGACCGGATTCTTCAACACATTAAGAAACTGCTTCTCTCCATCATCATATCGTTCACGACTACAAAGAAAGGCACCGTAGTTATTGGATAGTGAAGAATCGTCCTCGGAGTAGTAAAGCGCATCACGATAGTGCTCATCGGCTTTCTCATACTGATCCAGACGGCGATAGAGTTCAGCCAGATAATGATGAGCCGGAGCGTAACGGTTATCGAAACTGAGGGCTTTATTAAACTTCTGCAATGCCACCTCATAGTTGCCCTGCTGCATGTAACGCAGACCCAGGCGTGCATTGGCCTCCGCAGCCTTGGTGGTATCTACCCCGTCCCTGACGGGCTCACTGCTGCAGCCTCCCAGGACAATAACGGAAAGGGTGAGTAGTGCAATCAAAGTGCGACTCATGGTGCAAGCTTCTCCTTGAGATTATGTTCTCGACAACTGCTGTCACCGCCAGGCATGGCGGCATCCTCAATAATAAATCTTTCACTGCGGCGGGTGCGATCCTTGACCTTACCTGCCAACTGACCACAGGCCGCAGCAATATCCTCACCGCGTGTCTTTCGTGTCACCGTAATAATACCAGCCTGCATGATCACTTCTCGAAAAGCATTAATACGATTATTTGAGGAGCATTTGTAAGGAGCTCCTGGAAAAGGATTAAACGGGATCAGGTTTACTTTTGCCGGAACATCACGCAAAAGCTTCACCAGCTGACGCGCATATTCATCGGAATCATTGATGCCCGCGAGCATCACATACTCGAAGGTAACACGACGGCGGGCCTTGCCTGCTACATATCGTTTACAGGCGGCCATCAACTCTTTGATAGGATATTTTTTATTGATCGGTACCAGCTGATTTCGTAGCTCATCATTGGGTGCGTGCAGCGACACCGCCAGGCTGACATCACTCTGCTCACGCAGCTGATCTATCCCTGGCACAACACCCGCGGTACTGACAGTAACGCGTCGCTTGGAGATACCAAAAGCCAGGTCGTCCTGCATCAGCTCCAGGGCTGGGCCCACATTTTCCAGATTGAGCAGCGGTTCACCCATACCCATTAGCACCACATTGGTAATCGCGTGCTGCCCTTTGTTGTCGGGTATACCGACAATGCGACTGGCAAGCGCGATCTGACCAATAATCTCAGCGGTAGTGAGGTTGCGGTTGAAACCCTGTCTGGCGGTAGAGCAGAAACTGCATGCCAGGGTACAACCCACCTGGGAGGAGATACACAGAGTACTGCGCTCCCCCTCCGGGATATAAACCATCTCGATATGGTTGATCTCGTCAACCTTTAGCAACCACTTGCGGGTGCCATCGGACGAGGGATTATCCTGCACCACTTCAGGCAGGCGGAGCTCTGCGACCTCTTTCAGTCTTTCGCGCAGAACCTTGCTTAAATTCGTCATGGTGTCGAAATCTTCGGCACCTTCCAGGTAGATCCACTTCATCACCTGCGTAGCACGAAAGGCCTTCTCCCCCATGTCGACGAAGAAGGCCTCCATCTGCTCTCGGCTCAAACCGAGTAGATTGACTTTAACTTGCTCAGTCATTGCTCAGGGATCTCATCGCACTGCCGCTACCCTTAACGGGTGCGCGGGCAGAGCTCCTCAGGCTTAAAGAAGAAATCGATTTCCTGTGCTGCGGTTTCAGCAGCATCGGAACCATGTACCGCATTCTCATTGATGGAGTCGGCAAAATCGGCACGAATGGTACCGGCAGCGGCCTCTTTCAGATTAGTGGCACCCATTAGCTCACGGTTCCTGGCAATCGCACCCTCACCTTCCAGCACCTGTACCATTACCGGACCAGAGGAGATAAAGGCAACCAGTTCACCGTAGAAGGGACGCTCCTTGTGCACCTCATAAAAAGCGCCAGCCTGCTCCTCAGAAAGGTGCATCATCCTGGCTGCGATAATCTTCAGACCAGCCTCTTCAAAACGGCTGTAGATCTTGCCAATCACGTTCTTCGCGATAGCATCAGGCTTGATAATAGAAAGGGTGCGTTCAATTGCCATTAACGTAAATATCCAAAAGGAGGAAACTAGAAAAAAGTTACAAAACTGCAAAACCCGCGATTATACGCGGGCTTGGGGGGGCATACCAGCTATTCAGAGGCTTTCAAACCCCTGAATTTGCAGGCCAAATCGCAGTTTGAAGAGGTTTTACGAAACAGCTAGTCACGCTCCTCGATCCAGATCATCTGAATCGCTTCCAGAATCTTCTCATTGGAGTGCTCCGGGTCATCATCAAAGCCCTGCAGCGCACAGACCCAGTCATGCAGGTCAGTAAAACGTACGTACTGCGGATCCACATCGGGATGAGCCTCGTCCAGCTCGATGGCAATGTCGTTAACGTCAGTCCACTTCATACTCATCACACTCCCTTAGTGGGTCTCAGAAACCATGTTGATAGTGTACTTCGGGATCTCGATCACAAGATCACTATCCTCAACGGTAGCCTGACAGGCGAGACGTGATTCAGGCTCCAGCCCCCACGCCTTGTCGAGCATATCCTCTTCCAGCTCCTCCGCCTCTGCCAGTGAGTCAAGGCCCTCACGGATAATGACGTGACAGGTGGTACAGGCACAAGATTTTTCGCAGGCGTGCTCGATCTCAATACCATTGGCATTGGCGGCATCACAGATGGTGGTACCCTTCTCCACCTCAAATACCGCCCCATCGGGGCAGATCTCATCGTGGGGCAGGAAAATCAGTTGCGGCATGCTACTACTCCATTCGTTCTATAGTGCTTTAAATGGTCGTCTTCACGCTAAAAAACAAGCCGTGGCTACTCGAAATCTATAATCAGCGTATTTAGATTTTGTTCCAGTACGTGGTAACTGCTCCATGCGTTACCCTAGCTCCTGCATCCATGCAGTCGAAGGCATTTTCGCACGGATAGGCACATGGAAGTGCCGTATTAGAGCAATGCAGGAGCAATTGCCGAGAATGTTCATATTATATGTGATCATTCGAGTACGAAAATAACTCCGTAATGGGACAAAAGATGAATATGCTCTCTATTCGAAATCTTCCAGCTGATGGCCGGATAGTGCCTGCTGAATGCTGGCATTCATGCGTCGTGATGCAAACTCAGTACTATTGGCATTGAGCTCTTTAATACCCGCCTTTAATGCCTTTTCATCATTGCCAACGGCCAGCTTTCGTACCTTCTTCATAGCCGCCTCAAGGGTACTACGCTCTTCTGTACTGAGAAGCGTATCACCGTCGGCAGCCAGGGCGACCTGCAGTGCATCCAGCACCCTGTCTGCCTCCACCTGCTGCTCGCGCAGGCTGCGTGCATCCATATCCTCACGGGCATGACTCATGGAGTCCTGCAACATGGTGGTGATCTCATCATCGCTAAGACCGTAAGAGGGTTTGACCTGAATCGAGCTTTCAACGCCGCTGTTCTGTTCACGGGCAGTGACCGATAACAGGCCATCTGCATCGACCTGAAAGGTAACGCGGATACGCGCCGCCCCGGCACTCATTGGCGGAATGCCACGCAACTCAAAACGCGCCAGAGAACGGCAATCGATGACCAGCTCACGTTCGCCCTGTAGGACATGCACCGCCATTGCGGTCTGACCGTCCTTAAAGGTAGTAAACTCTTGCGCACGGGCCACCGGAATGGTGGTATTACGAGGGATCACCTTCTCCACCAGTCCACCCATGGTCTCCAGACCCAGTGACAGGGGGATCACATCGAGCAGCAACATCTCATCGTCGGGCTTATTACCCACCAGTACGTCGGCCTGCATCGCGGCACCGATGGTGACCACCCTGTCCGGGTCAATATCGACACGCGGCTCGCACTTGAAAAATTCGCCTATACGCTCACGCACCCTTGGCACCCGGGTGGAACCACCCACCATCACCACATCAAGGAGACCGTCGGTATCGACTCGGGCATCCTTGAGTGCGCGACGGCAGGGAATCAGCGACTTGCTGATAATGGAGTCGACCAGCTGATTGAACTTGTCACGTGACAGCTCCCCCTCCCAGAGTCCGCCATCGCTCAGCTCCACCTTGATGGTGGTGCTATCGCTATCGGTCAAAGCCTCTTTGGCGGTGCAGGCCTCACGCATCAGGCGACGCAACTGGTGGTGGTCAGCGTTATCGGCGATGCCCGCCTCAGCCATCATCCACTCAGCAATGGCGTGATCCATATCATCACCGCCCAGCGCCGAATCACCACCGGTGGCGAGCACCTCGAACACCCCTTTATGAAGGCGAAGAATAGAGATATCAAAGGTGCCACCCCCCAGATCATAGACTGCGATCACCCCTTCGGAGCCCTGATCGAGCCCATAAGCGACAGCGGCTGCAGTCGGCTCATTGAGCAGGCGCAACACATTGAGACCGGCCAGCTTGGCGGCATCCTTGGTGGCCTGGCGCTGCGCATCATCAAAATAGGCTGGTACCGTGATCACCGCACCGGTCAGATCACCACCCAGGCTATCTTCTGCACGCGCCATCAGGTTTTTAAGAATATCGGCGGAAACCTCGACGGGACTCAAATCACCGGCCACGGTGCGGATACGTGGCATACCCGACTCGGTCTCAATAAACTCGTAGGGCAGACGTGAGCCGAGGCTTTTTACATCGGCAACACCACGACCCATGAAGCGTTTTACCGAGCAGATGGTATTCAGTGGATCGGTGGTACAGGCCTGTTTCGCCTCGCTGCCCACCTCATGCTGGCCATCTTTAAAATAACGCACTACTGAGGGGAGTAGATGGATACCCTGGGTATCGGGCAGGGTATCGGCGACACCGCTACGTACCGTCGCTACCAGCGAGTTGGTGGTACCGAGGTCGATACCCACCGCAAGACGGTGCTGGTGGGGGGCGGCGGATTGTCCGGGTTCACTGATCTGCAGTAAGGCCATGGGAGGGGAGTATCATCTCTTATAAGTTATTGGGTCAGCTGGTTTTAAACCAGCTCGTCTTCCAGCTCTTCTACTTCGCTCAGCAGGCGCTCCATGAACTGCAATTTTCGCACGGTATCACGAGCCCCTTCCAATGCGGCCTTTTCGCCACTCGCGAAGGCCTCGCCAAGGCTGGTGACAAATGCTCTGTCCTTGGCATCAATGGTATCACGCAGTGTCATCAGGGCGGTGAAGGGATCACCCTGCTCTTGCACCGCGGCCAATGATTCGCGCAGCTCCATCTGTTCCATCAAAAACATCGGATCCATCGCGGTATCGTTGTCATCAAGGAGAATGCCCTGCAGCTCCAGCAGGTAGCGGGCTCGGCTAAGTGGGGATTTCAGGACCTGATAGGCCTCGTTGATCTGTGCCGCCTGTTGTACCGAAAGACGGCGCTCCTGATCGGATGCATTGGCGAAACGATCCGGGTGAACCGCCCGCTGCAGATCGCGGTATCGTTCTGCAATATTATCGATATCAAGCTCAAATCCGGGCTGCAACCCGAACAACTCAAAATGATTCTGCTTCAGCAAGATGGTGCCTCCGGCTAGACGTTAAAGCTCTCACCGCAGCCGCAGGCATCCTTGACATTGGGGTTGTTGAACTTAAAGCCTTCGTTCAAGCCCTCTTTGGCAAAATCAACTTCAGTGCCATCAAGGTAAACCATGCTTTTGGGGTCAATGATCACCTTGACGCCATGACTCTCGAACACCTGGTCTTCGTCATTAACCTCGTCGGCAAACTCCAGCACGTAGGCCATACCGGAACAGCCAGAGGTCCTGACACCAAGACGCAGACCCGCACCACTGCCACGGTTCTGCAGAAATTTGTTTACGTGCTCGGCAGCTCTTTCACTCAGTGTGATCGCCATATCAATTACTCCAACCAGGCTGTTACTGCTTGCTCTTATAGTCGGTGATGGCCGCCTTGATCGCATCCTCGGCCAGTACCGAGCAGTGGATCTTTACCGGCGGCAGGGCCAGCTCTTCGGCAATATCAGAATTCTTGATAGTCGCCGCCTCATCCAGGGTCTTGCCCTTCACCCACTCGGTAACCAGTGAGCTGGAGGCGATAGCAGAGCCGCAGCCGTAAGTTTTGAAGCAGGCATCTTCAATCACCCCCTCTTCACTCACCTTGATCTGCAGGCGCATCACATCGCCACAGGCGGGAGCACCGACCATGCCGGTACCAACATCCGCCTCGTCACCATCTAAGCTACCGACGTTACGCGGATTCTCATAATGGTCCATTACCTTGTCACTGTATGCCATCTCTCTATACCTCGGTGTTACGACTACTCAGCAGCCTTCAACTAGTTAGACCACAGGGAAGCGATTTTATCTTAATGCGCGCTCCACTGCACGGTGGAAAGGTCGATTCCTTCCTTATACATATCCCACAGCGGCGACAGATCGCGCAGCTTTTGAATCTTGTCGTGGCACAGCTTGATCGCGTGATCCACATCGGCCTCGGTGGTGAAGCGACCGATGCTGAAGCGGATGGAACTGTGTGCCAGCTCATCACTGCGGCCCAGGGCGCGCAGTACGTAAGAGGGCTCCAGGCTGGCCGAGGTGCAGGCCGAACCGGAGGAGACCGCCAGGTCAGACAGCGCCATCATCAGCGACTCACCCTCAACAAAGTTAAAACTGATATTGAGGTTGTGTGGCACACGCTGCTCGACATCGCCATTAACATAAACCTCTTCGATGTCACTCAAGCCGTTCATCAGGCGGTCGCGCAACATGCGTACCCGCTCATTTTCGCTGGCCATCTCCTCTTTGGCCAAGCGGAAGGCCTCGCCCATACCGACGATCTGGTGGGTGGCAAGGGTACCAGAACGCATGCCACGTTCATGACCACCACCGTGCATCTGCGCCTCCAGGCGTACCCGCGGCTTGCGACGTACATAGAGTGCGCCCATGCCCTTGGGGCCGTAAATTTTGTGTGCCGACATGGAGAGCAGATCGATCTTCATCGCATCGACATCGATGGCCACTTTGCCACAGCTCTGGGCGGCATCGACGTGGAACAGGATCTTCCTGCTGCGGCACAATTCGCCAATGGCCGCCACATCCTGAATTACGCCAATTTCATTATTTACATGCATGATGGAGACGAGGATGGTCTCATCACGCATCGCCGCCTCCAGCTTGTTCAAATCGATCAAACCACTCTCTTGCGGATCGAGGTATGTCACCTCAAAGCCCTCGCGCTCCAGCTGACGGCAGGTATCGAGAACCGCCTTGTGTTCGGTCTTGCTGGTGATGATGTGGTTACCCTTCTTTTTGTAGAAGTGAGCCACACCCTTAATCGCCAGATTGTCAGACTCGGTGGCACCGGAAGTCCAGACGATCTCCTTAGGGTCGGCAGCAATCAGAGCAGCCACATTATTACGTGCCTCATCGATCGCCTTCTCCGCATCCCAACCGTACTGGTGTGAACGCGAGGCGGCGTTACCAAACAGACCATCATCCATAGTGAGGAAGCTGCACATCTTCTTGGCCACACGCGGATCGGTCGGTGTAGTTGCCGAATAGTCGAAATAGATCGGTTTTGTCACGCTCATCTTCACTCCACAATATATTCTGTGTTGCTCATACTCAGATCCAGGCGGTTGCCGCGCCCATACCCTGTAACTGTTTAATCTGCGATGTGAATGCCGATATCAGGCTATCCACATCCCCTTCACTGTTCTGCATACCGAAACTGACTCGCATTGCTCCGTGTGCCAGCTCCGTCGCCACTCCCATCGCCTTGAGTACATGGCTCGGCTGATATTGCTCGCTGCCGCAGGCAGAGCCGCTGGCAATGGCAAATCCAAGCCTGTCCAGGGCCATGATAAGCGTCCGTCCCTCTAGTGGAGGAATGGCAAAAAAACTCGTATTGGGCAGACGCTCAGCCCCGGCGGCAAAGATCACGGCCTGCGGTAATGCCTGACTCAACGCCTGCTCAAAATAGTCTCTCAGTGACAGCACCTGCCGCTGACGAGCAACCAGCTCGCTCTTCGCCAGCTCTGCCGCCTTGCCGAAACCGGCAATGGCGGCAATATTCTCTGTACCGCCTCGCCGCCCGCGCTCCTGACCGCCGCCATGTAACAGCGGTTCGAGACTGACTGCCTTGTCGACGATCAAGGCACCAACTCCCTTGGGACCATAAAGCTTGTGTGCAGAGAGACTCATTAACTGCACCCTGCTGGCAGCAAAATCGAGTTCCACCTTGCCCGCCGCTTGCACCGCATCGGTGTGGAACAGTATGTCTCGCTCGCGACACGCCTCAGCCAGCTCGGCTATCGGTGCAATCGCCCCACTCTCATTATTGACCCACATCACTGAGGCAAGACGAGTATCTGTATCCACTGCCTGTAACAGGGTCTGCGCAGAGACGAGCCCGTCCTCATCACACCCGGCATGCTCCATGTTCCAGCCGTGGTGCCTCAGCGCTTCAGTGACAGCTCTTACCGAGGCGTGTTCCGTGGGGCCAAGTACCATCTTCGCCGCCGTCGTGGCGAAGGCGACGCCCTTAATTGCCGTGTTATTCGCCTCGGTGCCGCCACTGGTAAAAACCACCTGGCTGGGGTGTGCATTAACTAATGCGGCCACCCGCTCACGGGCCAGGTCGAGCGCGTTACGCGCTTCGCGACCAGGTGCATGTACACTTGAGGAGTTTCCGTACTTCCCCCTGAGATAGGGCAGCATCGCCTCCAGCACCCGCTCATCGAGTGGGGTGGTGGCATTGTGGTCCAGATAGACCGTCAAGACAGGATCATGCGGAGGCAGAGGTATCCTCTAGAACCGAAACCCCCTCGCCTCCCTTACGCTCTACCAGCTGCCCCAGGTCGATACCCTTGAGGAAGCTATAAATCTGTGCACTGAGGTCGCACCACAGGTCATGGGTCAGGCAGGGCCCGTCATTCTGGCAGTTGCCTTTACCCTCACAACGCATCGCATCGATCTTCTCATCTACCGCAGTGATGACATCAGCGACATTAATCTCAGCGGCGGCACGACTGAGGCGATAGCCGCCACCCGGACCGCGAGCGCTATCAACCAGACCGTTCTTGCGCAGACGTGAGAACAGCTGCTCCAGATAGGAAAGTGAAATCCCCTGACGCTTGGAGATATCGGCAAGTGTGATCGGACCATCGTTGTAGTGAAGTGCTAGATCCAGCATAGCGGTCACCGCGTAACGGCCTTTCGTGGTCAGTCTCATTGCCTTCTCCCTAAATTCTCAGTAAAATCGCTTGTCATCAGATAAGATATGGTCAGACTTTACCAATACCAAGTATTTTAGTCAACTTTTATTTTCCACACTATTACTACCCGTTTCCAGCTTTTCACCAGCCAGCTCATCCTCACCACTAGAGCGGATTTCGCACGCCCCCAGTTCAGGTAACTGAAGGTCTCCGATCTCCGCCCCCAACCCTTTTATGGCACCGCACATTCCTTCCATTTTGCTATCCATCGCATGAATATGATCCAGCATGCAGTTGATGGCATGGGCTACCGGGTCGGGCATATCCGCACTGGTACCATAAGCATCAAATCCCATCTTCTCGGCGATTGCATTACGCTGGCGCTGCTTGTCATCAGGCTCCACCTGCTTGACGATTCGCCCCGGTACCCCCACCACCGTGGTCATCGCCGGGACACCCTTCACCACCACCGCATTAGAACCGATTCGTGCACCATCACCGATCTCAATCGGACCCAATACCTTCGCTCCCGCTCCCACAACGACATTATTACCCAGCGTGGGGTGGCGTTTACCCTTCTGCCAGCTGGTACCGCCCAGAGTCACGCCATGATAGATGGTGCAGTCATCGCCGATAATTGCCGTCTCACCGATCACCACCCCCATACCGTGATCGATGAAGAAACGCCGCCCAATTACTACCGCGGGATGGATCTCAATACCAGTGAGCAAGCGGGACAACGCTGAGACAACACGAGCCAGCCACTTCAGTCGCCAACCCCATAGTTTGTGGGTAATACGATGTAGCAATACCGCATGCAGGCCGGGATAGGCGGTCAGCACCTCAACAGTATGACGTGCAGCCGGATCACGCTCGAAGATGCACTGCACATCCTCTTTAAATCTTTTAAACATCAGGTCAGTTCCGATAATTTTCTGATTTTCCAGATTATATCCTATTTAAACACTAGGATTAGGCCCTATTATTATGTGGACAATGGACAATAAGATGGCTAACGAATCACTTTAGCGAGCAAAACCGCATTGGCACAGTGCGCGTCTAATTAAGACTTCAACTTATCTACTGCCGAGAGTATTCCGCGCAAAATATTCACCTCAGTCTTCTCCACCCGTGCACGGTTAAACAGGCGTCGCATGCGCCGCATCAACTGACGAGGATTATCGGGGTCGAGAAAACCCACATCCACCATGGTCTGCTCCAGCTGAGCGATCAACCCCTCCACCTCCTCCGCCGAGGCAGCCTCGTCCTCCTTGTTACTGGCCGGGGCTTGCCACTCACCACTGCGAGCCATCATCAACTCATAACTGACCACCTGAATCGCTGAAGCCACATTGAGCGAGCTGAACTCGCTGTTGGTGGGAATATGCAGCAGGGTGTGACAAAGACTCAGCTCGTCGTTGGTCAAGCCCGAGTGCTCTCGCCCAAACACCAGCGCCACCTCGGTGGTCTGTTCCTGTTGCGACACCAGTTCAGCCGCAGCCCGAGCATCAAGCTGTGGCCAGGGTAAATTTCGCTGCGAGCGGGCACTGGCACCGAAGACCATTGAGCAGCCAGCCAGTGCCTGCTGCAGTGTTTCGCAGACTGTGGCTGCCTCCAGGATGTTATTAGCGCCTGAAGCACGAGCCATTGCCTCCCCATCAGGGAAACTACGAGGCCTGACCAAATAGAGTCGATCCAGGCACATATTCTTCATAGCCCGGGCAGCCGCCCCTATATTTCCGGGGTGAGAGGTCTCAACCATGACGATACGAATTGCAGGAAGCGGGTTCACATTTCACCTTTATGATGCGTAGATGCTGAAATTTTTCACCATCCGGTTTAAAATGCGCGGCCTGCGGCACTCCTTGCCGCCGCTGTTTAACAATCTGGAGGCTGTCCCATGCACCCCATGCTGAATATTGCCGTGCGCGCCGCGCGTGAGGCAGGCAACATTATCGCCCGATCTTTCCCTCATGTGGATAGTCTCACCATTGAGACCAAAGCCAGTAATGACTTCGTTAGTGAAGTCGACCGCGCGGCCGAGCAGGCAATCATACAGGTGATCCGCAAGCACTACCCTGATCACGCCATCCTCGCTGAGGAGAGCGGCCAACTCAATGGCAATGAGGAATACCTCTGGATCATCGACCCGCTGGACGGCACCACCAACTTTCTCCACAGTTTTCCGCAGTTTGCCGTCTCCATCGCCCTGCAGTACAGGGGCAAGTTAGATCAGGCCGTGGTCTATGACCCCATCAGCCAGGACCTCTACACCGCCAGCCGCGGCAACGGCGCACAGCTCAACGGCCGTCGTATTCGCGTCACCACCCGCAAAGGACTGGACGGCGCCCTGCTCGGCACCGGTTTTCCCTTTAAATCTCAGGAGCTGCTCGATACCTACCTCTGTACCTTCAAGGCACTATTCAGCAACACCGCTGGAATTCGCCGTCCCGGCTCTGCTGCGCTGGATCTGGCCTATGTGGCTGCGGGCCGTCTCGACGGCTTCTGGGAGTTTGATCTCAACCCATGGGATATGGCTGCTGGCGCGCTACTGGTACAGGAAGCGGGCGGTAAAGTTGGAGACTTCGGCGCGGGTGATGAGTACCTTGAGAGCGGCAATGTCATCGCTGGCAACCTCAACCTGTTCGGTGCAATGCACCGGGCAATCAGCCCCTGTCTACCATCAGAAATAAAGCGATAACACCAGCCATTACAACGGAAAGGAAATTCCAGTTCATTATGATTATGAGCTTTATCTGGCCGTAACTGACCAATAAAAAAGCCCGCTAACGCGGGCTTTTATTAACGCCGTCAAACAATCTACGGCATCTCATCAATCTCTGCCCCCTCCTTCTCCACCGGCATCAGATCCTCTTTGGTAATTCCTAGCGCCAGGGCCGAGGCACTGGCAACGTAAATAGAGGAATAGGTACCAATAAGCACCCCGACGATCAAGGCAGTGGCAAAGCCATGAATCAATTCACCGCCAAAAACAAACAACGCAAGCAACACCAGCAGAGTGGTAATAGAGGTCATCAAGGTACGTGACAGGGTCTGGTTTAGCGAGGCATTAACAATCTCCACTGAAGAGCCTTTCCGTATCCTGCGAAAGTTTTCACGAATACGGTCAAACACCACAATCGTATCATTAAGCGAATAACCGATTACTGCCAGTAGCGCTGCCAGTACCGTAAGGTCAAAGTCGAGCTGAAACAGCGAGAAGACCCCAAGGGTAATCAACACATCATGCACCAGCGCCGCAACTGAACCCACAGCAAAGCGATATTCGAAACGTAGCGCCACATAGATAAGGATACCGATGAGTGCATAGATCATTGCCAAACCACCATCATTGGTCAGCTCATCACCCACCTGCGGTCCGACATACTCGACACGACGCATCTCCACCTGACTGTTCTGAATAGTCAGGGTATGAACAACATTGTCACTCAACTCGGCACTGGATACCCCTTCACGTGGTGCGATACGGATCAGTACCTCGCTGGCGGTACCAAAGTGCTGCACTACCGCCTCACCGTAACCGTCATTTTCCAGCGCCTGACGAATACCGCTCAGCTCCACACCCTGCGGATAACCGACCTCAACCAGGGTACCTCCGGTAAAGTCGATACCAAAATTGAAGCCCCGCATAACAAACGATGCAATGGCGATCAGTAACAACAGGCTGGAGAAAGAGAGCGCTAACTTGCGCCCAGCCATGAAATTGAATGTCGGCTCTTTATTAAAAATTTGCATAGTAATCTCGTCCCCTAGATCGACAGTTTAGAGAGGCGTTTGCCACGCACCGTCAAATTAACCACCCCGCGGGTCACCATAATCGCAGTGAACATGGAGGTGATGATGCCGATGGAGAGGGTAATCGCGAAGCCCTTAATCGGTCCGGTACCAAAACCAAACAGCACCAGTGCCGCAAGCAGGGTGGTAATGTTGGCATCGGCAATAGTGGAAAAGGCCTTTTCATAACCTGCATGGATTGCCGTCTGCGGGCTCGTGCCGGCCCGTAGCTCCTCACGAATCCGCTCGAAGATCAGCACGTTGGCATCCACCGCCATACCGACGGTAAGCACAATACCGGCAATACCCGGCAGGGTCAGGGTCGCCTGCAATAGCGAGAGTACGGCAACGATAAAGACCAGATTCAACGCCAGCGCCAGATTGGCAACCATACCGAAGCCCCGATACCAGACCACCATAAACACCAGCACGATAACGAAACCAATGATTACTGATTTGAAGCCTTGATCGATGCTGTCCTGGCCAAGGCTCGGGCCGATGGTTCGCTCTTCGACGATCTCCATCGGTGCGGCCAGGGCGCCGGCACGCAGCAGCAGCGCCAGGCTGTGTGCCTCAGAGCCGCTATCCAGGCCTGTGGTCTGGAAGCGCTTGCTAAAGTGCTCCTTAATGTTGGCGATACTAATCACCTCCTCGATACGCTTGGTGCTACGTACCTTCTTACCCTCGACGATACGGGTCTCACTCTTCGTCTCGATATAGACCACGGCCATTCCCTTGCCAACATTCTCGCGGGTGAAGTCACTCATGCGCTTCGCCCCCTTGGCATCGAGGGTCACGCTGACCATCGGCTGGCCGGTCTGCGAATCCAGGCCCGAGGAGGCATCGATAATCTGATCACCACTAACGATAATGCTCTTCTTCAGCAGCACCGGACGGCCATTACGATCCTTATAAAGACGAGAGCCGAAGGGGACGCGCCCCGCCAGCGCACCAGAGACATCGTGCTTCTCATCTACCGCGTGATACTCCAGAGTGGCGGTGGCACCAATGGTCTCCTTGGCACAGGAAGTACACTGAACACCGGGGAGTTGCACCACAATACGACTATCGCCCTGCTGCTGGATCGTCGGCTCGGAGACACCCAGCTCATTAACCCGCTTGCGCAGAGTGGTAATGTTCTGCTTTAACGCAAACTTGGTGGTCTCCAGCTGCGCCTGCTCATTGAGTGCAGCGTAGAGGAAGAAGCCTTTATCCCCCTCCTCGTCCAGCAGCTCCAGCTCGCGATACTCTTTGTTAATCAGCTCCTGTGCCTTAGTCAGCTCTTCGGCTGTACGAAAACGCATCTCTACCCGCTGCTTGCTATCAGTGATGGTGAGGTAACGCACCTTGTTGTCACGCAACAGGGTGCGCAGGTCGCCCACATAACGCTCTGCAGCCTTATCCAGGGCGGCCTGCATATCCACCTCCATCAGGAAGTGAACACCACCGCGTAGATCCAGACCCAAATACATCGGCATGGCGTTAAAGCGACGCAGCCACTCAGGAGTGGCTGGGGCCAGATTAAGGGCGGCAGTATAATTGTCGCCTAACGCCTGTTGCAGTGGTTGATGAGCCTTGAGCTGTGTCTCTATATCGGCGAAGCGAACCAGCATCATACCGGGGCGGAACTCGTATGACTTGACCGTCAGTTGTTTCTCTTCGAGCAACTTCAGTACACGATCACGAGTCGAGGTATCTACCTCTGCCATGCGGTTGGCGGAGATCTGTAGCGCCGGATCATCACCATAAAGGTTAGGCGACGCATAGATCGCGCCGACGACAAACAGCGCAACAATAATGATATATTTCCAGAGAGGATATTGGTTAAGCATGCTTACACCCGGATGTGGCCCGCGGCATCCGCCGACAGGCCATGTTTATTATGGAATTACAGACTCTTAATGGTCCCTTTAGGCAGCAGGCTGGTGATCGCGCCACGCTGTACCTTTACCTCAACATTGTCGGCCACCGACACCTGAAGGTACTCCTCGTTCACCTCGGTGACCTTACCGTAGAGACCACCCTGGGTGACCACCTCATCACCCTTGCCTACCGCCTCAACCATCGCCTTGTGCGCCTTGGCACGCTTGGACTGCGGACGAATCAGCAGAAAGTAGAAGACCACGAAGAGAATGATGAAGGGGAATAATGCCTCAATCAGATTAGGTTGCTGGGCTGCGGCGGGGGCCGCTTCGGCCATGGCATCGGAGATAAAAAAGCTCATTGGTAGTTCCTTAATTGTTCTTTAGTAATTTGGTTATGACCCCCCTTCTACACGGGCGTCATGCAACAGCCGCCTATTATGCCACAGGCGGTACGGCTTGTGACCGCATCGCGTAGAACTGATTCACGAATGCATTCAGCTCCCCTTCGGCGATGGCATCGCGCAGGCCACGCATCAGATCCTGATAGTAGTGGAGATTGTGGATGGTATTGAGCCGCGCCCCAAGGATCTCGTTGGTTTTATCGAGATGGCGCAGGTAGGCACGGCTGTAGTTTTGGCAGGTATAGCAGCCGCAATGCTCATCCAAAGGGCGTGTATCGTGCTGATGGATGGCGTTGCGTATCTTTATCACCCCATCGTGAGTGAAGAGATGACCATTACGCGCATTACGGGTCGGCATCACGCAGTCAAACATATCGATGCCCCGGCGCACTGCCTCAACAATATCTTCCGGCTTACCCACCCCCATCAGATAGCGCGGCTTATCGCAGGGCATGCGCGGTCCCAGGTGGTCGAGGACTCGTACCATATCTTCCTTTGGCTCCCCCACCGATAGGCCGCCGATGGCGTAACCATCAAAGCCGATCTCGGTGAGTCCCTGAAGGGAGACATCACGCAGACTCTCGTACATCCCCCCCTGCACGATGCCAAACAGGGCGTTGGGATTGTCGCCATGGGCCTCTTTAGAGCGCCTGGCCCAGCGTAGCGACAGTTCCATCGACACCTTTGCCTCCTGCTCGGTGGCCGGATAGGGGGTGCACTCGTCGAAGATCATAACGATATCGGAACCCAGCGCCCGCTGTACCGCCATCGACTCCTCAGGTCCCATGAAGACTTTGGAGCCATTCACCGGCGAGGCGAAGGTGACCCCCTCCTCGGTGATCTTGCGCATATCGCCCAGGGAGAAGACCTGAAAGCCGCCCGAGTCGGTAAGAATGGGACCCTCCCAGTGCATGAAGTCGTGCAGGTCGCCGTGGGCCTCAATCACATCGGTGCCGGGGCGCAACATCAGGTGAAAAGTGTTACCGAGGATAATCTCCGCACCGATTCCCTTGATCTCCTCCGGGGTCATCGCCTTGACCGTGCCGTAGGTGCCCACTGGCATAAAGGCGGGGGTCTCCACCGTGCCACGCTCAAAGGTGAGACGGCCACGGCGGGCATTGCTATCAGTAGTGATTAGTTCAAATTGCATCGTCGTTAATCTTCACTTAATACGGTTCTAGGGCTCAGCACCTCGGGGCGCGGGAATTGTGGCAGCAGGAACATCGCATCGCCATAGCTGAAAAAACGATAGCTCTCCGCTACGGCGTGGCGGTAGGCTTCCATCACCTGGTCATAGCCGGCAAAGGCACAGACCAGCATCAGCAGGGTCGATTCTGAGAGGTGGAAGTTGGTGACCAGGGCATCAATCACCCGGAACTCATAGCCGGGATAGATAAAGATATTGGTCTCGCCGCTGTAGGCATATAGGTTGCTGGAACGCGCCGCAGACTCCAGCGAGCGTACCACCGTCGTACCTACCGCGATCACTCGTCCGCCACGCTGGCGGGTGGCGGCCACGGCATCGACCACAGTCTGCGGTACTTCAATATATTCCGAGTGCATGGGGTGCTCACGAATATCGTCCACCCGCACCGGCTGGAAGGTACCTGCCCCCACATGCAGGGTCACATAGGCCGACTCCACACCCAGTGCCTTCACCCTTGCCAGTATCGACTCATCAAAGTGAAGACCGGCCGTGGGGGCAGCAACCGCCCCCTCCTTCTTCGCATAAACGGTCTGGTAACGCTCGCTATCGGCCTCTGCCGCCTCCCGATCTATATAAGGTGGGAGAGGCATCCGTCCATACTGTTTTAACAAGCCCAGTACCGGGGCGGGAAAATGCAGAACAAAAAGCGGGCCGTCACGCCCCAGTACCTCCACCTCGATGCTCTCCTCCAGAGTGAGGAGGCTGCCCGCCTTTGGTGACTTGCTGGCACGCACATGGGCCAGTACCTCGTATTCACTGGTAATGCGCTCTACCAGCACCTCCACCTGACCACCACTCTCCTTACGGCCAAATAGTCGCGCGGGGATAACACGGGTATCGTTAAACACCAGCAGGTCACCGGGGCGCAGCAGGTCGAGCAGATCAGCAAAGCGGCGATCCGCCCGTTCGCCGCTGGCCCCATCAAGGCTCAACAGGCGGCTGCCCGTGCGCTCACCAGCGGGCCGCTGGGCGATCAGTGACTCAGGAAGGTCAAAATGGAAGTCTGTACGTTGCATAGGGCGCGAATAATATCACTCTACCCCTTTGCGAGCGATGCAGAGTTCTCTATAATGCGCCTTCCCTTGCCGGGGTGGCGAAATGGTATACGCAGGGGATTCAAAATCCCCCGTCTTCACGGACGTGTCGGTTCGAGTCCGACCCTCGGTACCACTTATAAAGTAAGCAACTATTAATCCATACCTCCATGGGGCGGTTACAGGACACATACCACAAGAATGTAAACACTGCCCCCCCACTTTAGGAAGACATGGATGAATTTCTGCACAGCACTTCATCAAAGAAAAAAACCAGCTATAGCAAACAAAATCATAGGGCTAACGTTCAAGAAGTGGAAATCGTACGCCAATCTATATTCCTCCAATAGGCAAAAGATAATAATAGACTATGGACTAATCTGGGGCTCCATCTCCGCACAGCTAACCCATCTAGTTAAAATATCAACACACATCGCTTCAATGTATTTTACCGGAGCAATCTCTCAGATTACAGGGATGATGCTGCACAATATGTGCAGACTCCGGGAGGTTATGAGTTGCACACTGAAATTTCTCGTTATAAATACCCAGTCTCACTACCCAAAGTATGACCAACTTACAGATCCAAAAAAACTGGGGTTTGAAGAAGTTTTTGTGCCGCTTAGAAGCAAGCTGTAAATATGGCTATATCCTCTAAAAATCCAGCATCGTTTTACCACCCAAAATATCGTTCGGACATAGATGGCCTACGCGCAATCGCCATTATGTCTGTTGTATGCTTTCATGCATATCCGTCCTGGTTGCCAGGTGGGTTTGTTGGAGTAGATATTTTCTTCGTTATTTCAGGCTATCTAATTTCTGTCATAATTTTTAAAAACTTGTCTGCTGGAACTTTTTCTTTTGGTGAGTTTTATATGCGGCGAGTTAAACGAATATTTCCCGCATTGATTGTTGTATTGTCCGCCTGCTATCTATACGGCTGGATGACACTCTTTGCCGACGAGTACAAACAGGTTGGAAAACACATTGCTGCGGGTGCCTTTTTTGTATCCAATATTGCGCTATGGTTTGAGTCTGGGTATTTCGATACTGCGGCAGAGACTAAGCCACTACTTCACCTCTGGTCTTTGGGTGTAGAGGAACAGTTTTACATATTTTGGCCAATATTGGCCGTCGTGTTATGGAGGCAGCGATCGGTACTTCCCTGGGTTGTTGGTGCAATATTTCTGCTCTCGTTCATTACAAACATACTCTTCATTGAAACGTATTCATCAGCAGTATTCTATTTGCCGGCGACTCGCATATGGGAGTTACTAACCGGCGTTTTACTTGCTTACGTAGTATCTCATACGCAACGCACTAATATTTTTAATTCGAACGCCATTATTGGAAACATATTGTCAATAATTGGCATCGTTATGCTTGTAGTCGCCTTCACAATGATTAACCAACAGAAGGATTTCCCGGGATGGTGGGCGTCGTTACCTGTGCTGGGAACCTGCATACTAATTATGACAGGGGGAAATGCCTGGGCAAATCGACTGGTATTATCTCGTTCACCTCTTGTTTGGTTTGGCCTGATAAGTTACCCGCTATATCTGTGGCACTGGCCAGTCTTATCATATTTTCGGATGACATCGCTAGAGCCACCATCCCTAGGTGAGCGTTTTGTTTTAGTAGTGATTAGTATATGCCTTGCCTGGTTAACGTATCAGTATATAGAAAAACCAGTTCGGTTTGGTAAGAAGAAAATAGTTAGCAATAAATCTTTAGTTATTATCATGTTTATTGTCGGCGTTGTTGGCTATACAACATATGACAATAATGGATTCACTTCTCGTGAAGCAAACCATTTTGGGTTAGAGGCAAGCTATGACTGGCCCACTTGGTATAGACTCAATAGTTGCTTTATCGAAACTAAAAGTAGTGTCGGTAAGTTCTCTAAAGAATGTGATGGTGGAACGACTGAGGTACGTCATCACCCTCTGGTACTGCTGTGGGGAGATTCGCATGCGGCATCGTTATATCCAGGGTTAAAAAAATATACCGATTTAAATGGATTTAGACTTGCACAATATACATCGAATGGCTGTCCACCAGTATTGGGGTTTATTGCCAAGTCGATTGAACCTCAATGTCGTGATATAAATGATTACGTATTACATAAAATTCAAACACTCAAACCAGATATGGTTGTAATGGCTGGTTTTTGGAGTAGTTACAACGGTTCAGATGGGTGGGCTTATCTTGAGCCTGAAATGCTAAGCTCTTCACTTGAACAGGTACTTAATGAGTTGAAGAATGTTGTTGTTGTAGGGCAGTTGCCCATTAGTGATATTGCTCAGCCACACATCGCTGCCAGAGCATTTAAACCATCTGAGAATAATCGTACTTTTTACCATTTCAATGATTCTTCCTCTAAGCAAAACAAACAACTTGGCATCTTGTTAGGGGAATTAGACGTTAGATTTGTGTCACCAACAGACCTATTGTGTAATGAGAGAGGTTGTTTAATTTCAACAACAGTGGATGTGTTAAACCCTGTGGCCTGGGACTATGGTCATTTGACCAAGGCGGGATCTGAACTTCTTGTTGATTTAACTGCTGATAAAGGCTTGTTGAAATTTTCAGATTAAAGGGCAGGTAATTAATTCCTTTTATGCCCAACACTGCCCCATTAATCAGGGAGATTGATAGAATAAACCTTATCGTTCAGTGTGTTACAGTTTTTTGGCTAAGTCAAAAGCCTCCGGTAGCAATGCTTTATCGGTTCAAATCCGACCCTCGGTACCATTATTATTATTTCCCTTTAGAACCGCCATACTCAACCAACCCTCTCAGGGCCATCAAATACTTGTTGATAATTGAAAAAACAGATAGCCTTTGCGGTTATAGTCAACATTACATAACGGGTTCACCTTGAAACACGTTCAGCCCTTGCGCTACCTCGTCCTACTTTCTGTTGTGCTCAGCCTGGGGGCATGCACCTCAATGATCACTTCACGTCTGGGCAGTAACCTCTCCAGCGCGATCCTCAATCAGGATGATCCAGAGACGGTGAAGGCGGGTGCACCGGCCTACCTGTTGCTAATCGACAGCTTAATCGAAGGCGATCCCAAAGATGTTCCTGTTCTCATCGCCGGGGCCAAACTCTATAGCGTGTACGATGCGGTATTTGTAGAAGATGCCGAGCGTGCCCAGCGTATGAGTAACAAAGCAAAAAACTACGCACGGCGTGCGGTCTGTCTAAAATATGATGCCCTGTGTGCTGTCGATCAGGGTGCCTTTACCAAGATGTTGCCCGTACTAGGCGAAGCCCGTTTTGAGCATCTCCCTGTACTCTACACTTATGCCCTTGCCTGGGCTCTGTGGATTCAGAGCCATAGTGACGACTGGGCGGCCGTGGCCGACCTGCCTAAGATCGAGGCCATGCTTAACCGTGTAGTAGAACTAAAGGATGACTTCGAACACGGTCAGGCACACCTCTATCTCGGCATTATGCATTCTCAACGCCCCCCCGCTCTGGGTGGAAAACCCGAGCAGGCCAGGTACCACTTTGAGAAGGCATTGAAACATTCACAAGGGCTGGATTTGATGGTCAAGGTCGAATATGCCAAACGTTATGGCCGCATGATGTTCGATCAGGAGTTGCACGACCGCCTGCTGGGCGAGGTATTAAGCGCCGATGCAGTAGCCCCGGGATTCACCCTGAGTAATGTATTGGCCCAACGCCAGGCCAGAGAGCTGCTGCAATCCTCGGCAGACTATTTTTAAGGAATCTATATCATCATGTCACGACGCCTCGTCACACTGTTACTGCTGGCCACCCTGCCACTTGCAGCTCACGCCACCACTTTCAAAATTGCCAGTCTGGCCCCGGACGGCACCAGCTGGATGAAGGAGATGCGTGCCGGTGCTGAGGAGGTCAAAAAGCGTACCGAGGGACGGGTGAAATTCCGCTTCTATCCCGGCGGCATTATGGGTAATGACAAGAGCGTACTGCGCAAGATGCGGGTGGGCCAACTGCATGGTGGGGCGCTAACCGGCGGCGGCGTGGCCATGATCTACCCCGAGGCACAGGTCTATACCGTCCCCTTTAGCTTTCACGACTACGATGAGGTGGACTACGCACGCAAGTTGATGGATCCGGTACTGATCGCCGGGCTGAAGGAGAAGGGCTATATCAGTTTCGGCATTAGCGAGGGGGGCTTCGCCTACTTAATGTCAAACAGTCCGGTCGGTGGCATTGATGATCTTAAAGGACTAAAGGTATGGGTACCCGAGGGTGACGCAATCAGTCGTGCCGCCTTCGAGGCCAGCGGTATCTCTCCCGTCTCATTGCCACTTACCGATGTACTCACCGGCCTGCAGACCGGGCTTATCGATACCATAGCCAGCTCCTCTATGGGCGCCATCGCCTTGCAATGGCATACTCGAGTAAAACACCTCACCCACTCTCCGCTGATGTATCTCTACGGCAGCATGGTGGTCAGTGCCAAACAGTTCAATAAGCTCAGTACCGGCGATCAACAGATTGTCACCGAGGTGATGGGCGATGTATTCAAAAGGCTCAACCACCTCAATCGCAAAGACAACCAAAGCGCCCTTGGCGCACTGCAGCAACAAGGTATCGGCTTTGTCACCCCCAACGAGGTTGAAACACAACGCTGGCGTGCCAGCCTCTCCACCGCGATGCAACAGCTCATTAATGACGGACTATTCGACCCTGCAATGCTGGAGCAACTAAAGGGGCACCTGCAAGATTTCCGCAGTACACGCACAGCTAAGTAATCCCTTATGAGACGACTGCTGAATAGCGTTCGTTATATCGAGAATGGCCTTCTGGTACTGATTCTCATCGCCATGATCGGCCTGGCAGGCAGTCAGATCATGTTACGTAATCTATTTGATAGCGGCATCGGCTGGGGCGACCCAATACTGCGTGTACTGGTACTGTGGATCGGCATGCTGGGGGCCATGATCGCCACACAGCAGGACAAACACATTCGTATCGACCTGCTCTCACGCTACCTCTCCCCCACCTGGCGCGACCGTGCCGCTCGCCTTAACAATCTCTTTGCGACAGTGGTCTGTAGCCTGCTCGCCTGGCACAGTGGACGCTTCGTCTATTTCGAGTGGCAGGACGGTAATACGCTGGTAAATAACATTCCAATCTGGGTGGCCGAGTTCGTCCTGCCCTTCGGCTTTGCCGTGATGGCTCTACACTTCGCCCTACTGATGTTACAGGGCAAACATGAGGAGGGAACATGACGATTGTTATCGTACTCCTCCTCCTTGCTATCGCCCTGCTCGGTGCGCCACTATTCGCCGTAATTGCCGCCAGCGCAATGATCGGCTTCTATCGAGAAGAGCTGGATCTTTCAATTATGGCGATAGAGTTTTACCGCCTCGCTGAGATGCCCATCCTGCTCGCCATCCCTCTCTTCACCTTCGCCGGCTACCTGTTAAGCGAGAGTCGTGCACCAACACGCCTGGTACGTATCACCCAGGCGCTACTGGGATGGATGCACGGTGGTCTGGCTATTGTCGCATTGGCCGCCTGTGCACTGTTCACTGCCTTTACCGGGGCCTCAGGGGTTACCATTATCGCCCTTGGTGCACTACTCTATCCGGCATTGATGAAGGCCGGCTACAAAGAGAATTTCAGCCTCGGCCTCATTACCACCTCAGGTAGCCTCGGCCTGCTGTTTGCCCCCTCTCTTCCCTTAATCCTCTACGGCATTATCGTGCAGCAACTGGGGATAGGCCTACCTCTCAGTATTGATGAGCTGTTTCTCGCCGGTATCCTGCCGGGGCTACTGATGCTAATTGTCCTCTCCGGCTGGAGCATCTGGAGTAATCGGGTACAACATACCCAGGCTTTCGACTGGGGAGAGACAAAAGCAGCCCTGCGCGAAGCGGCCTGGGAAATACCACTGCCATTTATCGTGCTGGGAGGGATTTACAGCGGCTACTTCGCCGTATCCGAGGCGGCAGCGGTAACTGTGATTTACGTCTTAATAGTTGAGGTCTTCATCTATAGGGAGATCCCGCTAGTACAGCTACCACGGGTAATACGTGAGTCGATGGTACTGGTGGGAGCGATCCTGGTGATCCTCGGTGCCTCACTCGCCTCCACCAACTATGTTATCGATGCACAAATCCCCACCCAGTTGTTCGACTTTATCAGCGCCCATATCTCTGATAAATATACCTTCCTTATTCTACTCAACATATTCCTGCTGTTCCTCGGCACCATGCTTGATATCTTCTCGGCACTGGTGTTGATGGTTCCGCTACTGCTACCGGTTGCCATCGGCTATGGCATCGATCCGGTGCATCTTGGAATTATCTTCCTCGCCAACATGCAGATCGGCTACTTCACCCCACCGGTGGGGATGAACCTCTTTATCGCCAGCTTCCGCTTCAACCGTCCGGTATCTCAGCTCTACCGTTCAACCCTGCCGTTCTTCTTCCTGCTCTTCTTCTGTGTGCTAATCATTACCTACTGGCCATCGCTCTCACTGTGGCTGCCGGGAAGGATGTAGGACAAGGCCTCAGGCCAACATAAGGTCAGCGGGCAAACGCGGCCACACCTGAGATATAACCATCCTGAATATCCAGCGCGTAAGCGCTGATCGCCCCCTCCGCCGTGGTGCCGACAAAGCGACCGCTGATGATGCCGTCCCCCGCTGTGGGGTTTGTCAGGCTCATGCCGTCTGCATAGAAGCTGCTGATCGACGCACCCGAGGCCGACCAGGTGCCGTAGAAGGTGGTGTCCAGGGCGACGTCCATAGTGCCCGAGGCAAAGTCGACCGTCAGGTGGCTGGTGGGATCGAGGGAGGCACCGCTGCCGCCAACGTAGTTGTAGGTATAACTGCCGATGGTGGGAAGGTCATCGGTAGTGAGCAACACCTGCGTGGCCGTGATGTAATCGGCGTTAAATATACCGTCTGTGGGAGTGTAACTCATGTAGTCATATGAGCCCCAGTAGATGGTACTGTCGCCGGCCTGATAGCTGCCAACCCCTGTCGGGGGGGCAACCTCTGTAAAGGAGTTGATCTCCCCAATACCGCCGCTTGCCGAGAGTAACTCGCCCTTCCCCCCCACGGTAACCGGTGTGGTGACGAAGCGCCCGAACTCCGGGCTCGAGGTGACCACAAAGGCATAGGGACCCGAGGAGGGAACACCCGCCAGCCTGAGCATTTCACTCAACAATCCGTCTATCTCCTCCCCTGCACTAGCTCCTGATGCCAGGTCAGCTCTATTGCGAGGCCGTACTCCTACCGATTGGGAAGCATATTTTGCGAATAGCGAGTAGAGATCCGGACGCAGTACCGGCGTACTCTTCTCATCGGCAAGATAGCCAATCTCTCCCTCACCCAGCGCCAGATCACCAACCTTGCTTGCGATCACCACCCTGCCGCGCAGCACCATGGTGTAGTGGCCGGGGGCCACGCCGGGGAGTCCCGGCAGCCCCTCCGGCGGCACATAGATCACCTCGTAGACCGTACCGCGTATGCCGATGGTCGCCACCGGGGTACGATAGTTGACCGACTCGGGATTTTCTTTACCTATGACACCGGTAATCACCCGTAAACCGCCACGCAGCAGCTCGGCGGCCTGCTCACTTTTCTTTGGGTTTTGTTGATCGAAGTTGTGGCTGTCGATGGAGAAGAGGGAGTCCTCGTGCAGGGCGACCAGTGCACCATCGGTAAATCGAAGCTGGGCACTACTGGACTTACCCAGCTGAATTTTGTCCCCGACCTCAATGACGGTTCCCCGTCTTGCCGCTTGAGAAGGCGCCTCCCCCCGCAACAGAGTCACATCTCCGCGCGCAAACAGCATGCGGCCTGCAACGGCGGCCGATACGTCCAACGACAACAACGCCGTCGATAAAAACAGGATGAGCGGTGCAAAGAGTCTCATACCCAGCTTCTGTTGTGTGCAATCCTTAATCAGTGCCATATACGCCCCCTAGAAATAGCGCGCCACGCTCAGTTGCGCGGTCCACCTGTCGAGTGAGTAGAACTCCAGGCTAGAGTCCTGAGTATGATAGGTAACATCACCATTGAGCTCCCATGCCTGCGTCAGCGAATGGCGCCAGTTCGCATTGAGATCCACGCCACGGTCAGTCCTCTCCTTCGCAACCGTGCCCAGATTATAGAGCGTTCCTGGAAGATAGTCCGTTGCATAACCCACCTCGCTCCATTTCAGCTCCATGCCGAGGACATTGCGATTATCTATCCGGTAGTCGAGCTGACCGGACAGTGCCCAGCGTGAGGCATCGCCTCCGAGGCGGGCATTCACCTCACCCTCCTGCTCAAATTCAAGGTTGAACGTGGTACGCAGTGCGGGGCTCAGTTTGTGAAACACCCTGTAGGCCACGCCGTACACATCATAGTCAAAGCTCTCCTGCTCAAAACGATTCTGGCCGGCCTGTAAGGAAAGCTCCCCTCGCAGACCCGCCCCGAGCCGCCGCTCCCAGCTGCCACTGAGGCTGATGTGGTTGCGAAACGCCTCGCCATCCAGCCATAGCCTGTTCACCTTGATGCCGGCACCAAGTTTATTGAGTGGATCCAGTGTGGTGTTCAGTAATGCACCGGCGTGGAGAAGTCCGAGGTCGAACTGTTTTGCATCCTCTTCCTGATAGAAGCGCTGCTGGGCATGCAGGGTCACATCCACCCTCTGCTTGTCATTCAACTGATAAGGCTGCCACAGGGTTCCCTTAAACAGGCTATAGGGACTCTCTACAGGGGCGACTGTCAGGAGTATCCCACCCAGGTCAATGCCCATATCCGGAAAACTGCCGGTATTGCTGTCATAGCCTGCACCGAGCGCCAACAGCCTTACCGGATCCGGGGTACCCGAAAGGCGGGGTCGTAACACATCGCGATACTGGGCCATTGCCTTACGCGCCAGAGCTGGCGGCTCCTGCTTGTCGAGGATGGAAAGCTGCATTTCCGCCTGCTGGTTGAGACCCAGTTGCGTATACGCCGAGACCAGTTCCATGCGGGCCGCGGCATGACCAGGTTGCACCATGACACAACGTTCCAGCGCAAACATCGCCTGCTCAGGCAGATCAGCCCTCAAAGCGGCAAGACCTAACAGATAGTCATAGTCGGCCTCTCCTGCGTACTCCTCTGCCTCATTTTGAAGTAGTTCGTATGCTTCAGTATTACGTTGGGACTGAATAAACTGTTCGGCCTGTTTCAGCAAACTATCAGGAGCAGCAAACGCTGTAACAGGTGACAATAGCACCAATAATAGTGATAACAATATGCGACTAGCGGCTCGTTGATACTGCAACAACAAATTGAATTTCACCCGTTCATCTCCATATCATAGGTCAGCTTATAGTGCAGTGATTATCAACTAAAGATATAACCTGTTCGCTCTTAAACACCATCTTTTCACAGCCCTGCACTTAACGAGGGAGCCTCTAATCTATTCATGAACTCGTATCTCACGCCTAAAGTATCCAGCTTCAGCGTTGCAATCTTCGCAATAGCTCGCTATTACGCGCGGTTTGCGCCTTGAATCTGAATATTTTAATCATAACCTACTTCGTCCAGAATAAATCAGAGGCTCCCTGGAGTATATAAGCATGTTAGCTTCTGCCACCATCACTTTTCACTGCGCACATAGGCGCCATCCCAATTCTCACCCAGATCCTGACTGCGAAATTCAGAGATACGATCCAGATAGAGACTATAAAGATGAAGCCTCTCTCTCTTCTCCTTTAACTGAGTGAACAACTGCTCAGCCCGTGTCCAGTCCCGCTCTCTATAGGCCACAATAGCCTCTTCAAGCGACGCCACCTCATCCAGCAATTGCGAGTCCGCATCATCTTTACGACAAACAGGCTGATAGACACGAATCGCCTCCGCCTTACCCTTTACCCGCACCAAATCGAGTTCACGATAGATAAAGTTTTCTCCCGCCAGTTCACGTGTGCGTTCCCCAATCACAAGTCCGACACCATAGTATTTAGTGGCTCCTTCTAAGCGTGAAGCCAAATTCACTGAGTCGCCCAATACCGTATAAGCACGTCGATACAAGGAGCCCATATCCCCGACACTCATCATTCCGCTGTTGATACCAATACCAATATCTACCTCCGGCCAGCCCAGTCTGGCAAAGTCGGGCTTCATCTCCTCTGCCTTTTTCAACATCTGCATCGCGGCATCAATGGCGTGTACTGCATGCTCTTGATCATCTACGGGTGCCCCCCAGAACGCCATCACCATGTCCCCTACATATTTATCAATGGTGCCATGCTGATTGAAAATGATGCGGGTCATGGGGGTGAAAAACTCATTCAGAAAACGTTTTAACTCCTCTGCTGCCAGAGACTCAGATATCGAGGTAAAACCACGAATGTCTGAAAAAAGAACAGAAAGTTCACGGGATTCACCTTCAAAACTATACTGTTCAGGGCGCTCACTCATCTGGTCAACCAACTCGGGCGGTACATACTGGCCGAACATGCCTTTCAACCTGTGTCGGTTTATCGATTCAAAGAAAAAACCCCAGACAAGACTGCTTCCAGCGAGTAAAAGAACCAGCGAAAGCGGTGCAGCAATTTCAAGAACCAGTCCGAGTTCAGCCCAAAGCCAACCGGTGACTGAGAAAAGTATTGCGATAGCGGTCACCGTAACGAACAGCAGCCATTTCAATGAGAGGTGAGGCATCAAGAGTGACAACATTAGCCCAAGAATCAGGGTTACAATGAAGTTTGCCCCTTTTGACCATGAGGGCTCCACCAGATAACGATTATCAAGCATGGCAGCAATAAGATTTGCATGCACCTCCACACCAGGATAAACGGAACCAACCGGGGTTGCTCTCATATCGAACATACCCGATGCCGTCGTCCCCACAAGCACAATAGCGCCCGCGAGACCACCCTCTCCATATTCACCTGTAAGCACCTTGTGAGCAGAAATATAGGGGAAGCTTCCTGCCTTTCCTCTGTATGGGATTAAAACTCTTCCAGTACCATCTGTTGGGATCACAGAGGAGTTATCCAGATGAATCTTTTCTATCTGCTCAGCCCCTGAAATGAGCGCTGTTTTTAATGTTACATCCTGAAGAAAAAGATATTTGCGTACCGACTCTAAGGCTAGAGAGGCATATAACCTGTCACCATATCGGGCTAGCAATGGGGCGCGTCTAACTACTCCATCAGCATCAGGAATAAGACTAAAAAAACCACTGCCACGCGCTGTCTCATGAAATGTCGAGAGAGGTGCAATATATCCAGCCATAGGTGAAAGTGATAATCGTTGAACTAGCTCGGGAGCAGACAGGGGGAGAGGCGTATGTAGTTTCCCGGACACAGCACTATCAATCGGATTAAAGGTATATCCAAGTATCACATCTGTACTTTCCATTTGCCTTGCAAGAGCCGAATCAGCATCAAATTGTGGTGCAAGCCTATGCAGTTGGCGGATAAACTCCCCACCCTTCTCATCTCCACTAAGGCGCTCTATCATTTCATGAGCTGGATTTCGTTCTGCCTCAGCAAAGAGCACATCAAATGCCACGACAACCGCACCAGCATCAGTTAACCGTTTAACCAGTTCGGCTATACGGTAGCGTGACCAGGGCCAGCGTCCCTGCTCTCGCAATGACGCCTCATCAATATCAACAATAACAATACGGCGATCTATCTCTCCCTTATCGGGGAGATGTAACTGCATGCGTTGGTCATAAAGTAAAAGCTCAAGACGTTGATACAGATCACCCAAAACCGGAATCGTGCCAAATTGCAATATCAGCACTAGAATCATAATTCCCAGCCCTGAAAAGGTAGAAATAATCTGATATTTCTTTGTGCTGAGTACCATCCACGCTTCCCTGTAATATCTCTCGCAGCTCAACAGCCAGGAACAAAAATTATAGATAAGAACTGCATGTTCGTAATGAACGGGCCGCCAGCCCCGTTATCTCAGTTAAGTGTTATGTTCTGTGTTGGAACTTATAACGAGTGAAAATTCAATAATGTCCGATAACATGCATTCTCTTGCCGCTGCAGGGACTTCAAATTCTGCCCCCTGGATTTCAGCGTGTTCTTTTAATGAAAAATTGATGTGCTGCCGCTACGCCAGCCAGTCGTAAGCGTTATTCGTTGCGATTATTTTTATAGTAGTTAATGAGACCGTTAGTAGAGGAATCATGGTCGTGCATCAACTCATCATCATCCAGACGGTCAAGAATACTCTTAGCCAGCTGCTTGCCCAGCTCCACCCCCCACTGGTCAAAAGAGTTGATACGCCATATTACTCCCTGAGCAAATATCTTGTGCTCATACATTGCAATCAGTGAACCCAGGGAATAAGGGGTCAGCTTACGGAACATAATCGAATTGCTGGGACGGTTTCCAGGGAAAATTAAATGCGGCAACAGTTTTTCCAGTTCTTCACCCTCCACTCCCTTCGCCTCTAGCTCCTCACGTGCCTGGGCCTCAGTACGTCCCAGCATTAACGCCTCGCTCTGCGAGAAGAAATTGGCCAATAAAATAGTATGGTGATCACCCAATGGATTGTGAGTCTCCACCGGTGCCATGAAATCGATGGGAATGAGCTTGGTTCCCTGATGAATCAACTGATAGAACGCATGCTGACCATTGGTGCCCGACTCCCCCCAGATGATGGGGCCCGTTGCATAATCCACCACTTCACCATCACGGTCGATACGCTTGCCGTTACTCTCCATATCGGCCTGTTTAAGATAAGCGGTAAATCGATGCAAATATTGGTCATAGGGAAGAATGGCATGGGTCTCAGCACCAAAGAAGGAGCTGTACCAGACCCCCAGCAGGGCCATCACCAGCGGCAGATTTTGCTCTACCGGTGCCCGCAGGAAATGTTGATCCATGGCGTGAGCACCAGCCAGTAGTGCCTCAAAGTGATCAAAGCCGAGATACAGGGCGATAGAAAGACCGATCGCAGACCAGAGCGAGTAGCGCCCACCTACCCAGTCCCAGAATTCAAACATATTGGCACCGTCAATGCCGAATGCCTCCACCGCTTCGGTATTGGTAGAGACCGCCACGAAGTGGCTGGCCACCGCCGACTCATCACGTAGATTTTCCACCAGCCAGCGTCGTGCGGTATGGGCGTTAGTAAGGGTCTCCTGGGTGGTAAAACTCTTGGAAGAGACGACAAAGAGGGAGGTCTCCGGATCCAGAGACTTCATCTGCTCGGCCACATGGGTGCCATCAACATTGGAGACATAATGCACACGAATATCACCGCGAGCGTAAGGCTTGAGCGCCTCGGTAACCATTTGCGGGCCGAGGTCTGAGCCACCAATGCCGATATTCACCACATCAGTAATGCGCTTGCCGGTATGGCCCCGCCAGCTGCCATTATGCACCGCCTCACAGAAGCGCTTCATCTGCCCTAGCACCCGATTCACCTCGGGCATCACATCCTTGCCATCAACGATAACCGGCGTATTACTGCGGTTGCGCAGGGCGATATGCAGGGCGGGACGATTCTCGGTGAAATTGACCAGCTCACCGGCAAACATACGTTGAGTCCAACCACCAACATTGGCCTCTCGAGCCAGCTCGAAGAGCAAGCGCATGCTCTCGTCGGTGACACGGTTCTTCGAATAATCCAGGAGAATATCGTTGAAATGTATGGAAAACTTATCAAAACGCCGGGGATTTTCGGCAAACAGGTCACGAAGATGCCTATCCACCATCTCTTCGTAATGCTCGCTCAACGCCTTCCAGGCGGCTGAACGACCCAGCCTGGTGTGACTTCCATCCGCTATACGACCTGTAACAAATTCCATTCTATAATCCGAGAGTACGATATTATTACGTCAGAAAAGTGGCATGATACACTATTAAGGCTTCTCCCCATCAACCCACCCCCACTGTTTCAGCGCCCGGTTCCGTAAGTCAGGCAATCACACTCTGATCTAGGTTATAATGACCGGCTTTATGTTTTCCGGTCAGTCGTCACAAACTGGCCGAAAAATAGAGACGAAATTAAACTGAAGGTACGAACACCCCACATGACAGCTATCAGCGACAAGACATTACGTGCCCGGGTAAAACTGTTCGGCAATATTCTGGGTCAGATACTGGAGGCCCAGGCCGGTAGCCAGGTTCTTGAGGCCGTAGAGACCCTGCGCAAGGGCTACATCAGCCTGCGCAAGCGCGAAAATGCCAATAAGCGTCGTAAGCTGGCGAAATTTATTGAAGGTTTGGATGCCGATACCCTGGTCCACGTAGTTCGTGCCTTCAGCATCTACTTTAGTCTGGTGAATATCGCTGAAGAGGCCTATATGCACCGCCAGCGTCGTCGCCAGGTGCGTAGCGGTGGCCCGTTGTGGACCGGTTCCTTCGATTCGGTACTACGCGAGTTCAACCGCGACGGAGTCACGTTGGAGCAGCTGCAAAGCGTGCTGGATCGCCTCGCCTATATGCCAGTCTTTACCGCCCACCCTACCGAGGCAAAACGTCGCACCGTTCTGGAGAACCTGCGCCGCATCTTCGTCACCAGCGAGAGACTGAATGACCCGCGTCTGGGCAAAGAAGAGAAGGCGCAGATCACCCATCAGTTGGAAACTGATATCCAGATCCTGTGGAAAACCGACGAAGTACGCACCCAGAAACCCGAGGTTCGCGATGAGGTCAAGAACGGGCTCTTCTACTACCGTGAGAGCCTGTTCAGGGCGATCCCGGAAACTTACCGCAACATGGAGAAGGCGATACGCCGTATCTATGGCCCCGATGCTGAGATCAATATCCCCAACTTCTTTAAATTTGGCTCATGGATTGGCGGCGACCGCGACGGCAATCCCTTTGTCGGCCCCGAGACCACAGCACTGGCTGCGCGCCTGCAACACCGAGAGATTCTGCGTGAGTACATCCGCCGCATCACCGGACTAAGCCACTTCCTTACTCACTCCAGCCTGCTGTGTGAACCCAGCGAGGCCTTTATATCTGGTCTGGATCGCGACGTTGCCGCCTACCCCGAAGCCTTTAGTGACAAACCCGAGCGATTCGGCACCGAACCCTATCGCCGCAAGCTCTACATTATGCGCCACCGCCTACGTGAGAACCTTCGTCTGGTTGAGGCACATATGGCGGGTAACGATAGCGACACCTTCCACGGTGCCTACCGCACCGAGCAGGAATTTAGTGCCGATCTCAACCAGATAAAACAGTCGCTACTCAGCCACGGCGATGCCCGCATTGCCGATGGCGACCTACGCGACCTGATATGGATGGCCGAGACCTTCGGCTTCTACCTGGTTCATCTTGATGTACGCCAGGAGTCAACCCGGCACACTGAGGCTGTGGCTGAACTGCTTGCCAACCAAAATGATGCGATTGACTACAACGCACTCGACGAGCAGCAACGCCTGTCGGTACTGGCCGATCTAATTGGTCGTACCGAGACACTTAATATTGATCGTACCGTCATCAGTGCCCCTAACCTGCAGACCCTCGACGTGTTCGACGTGATGGCCCGTATGCGCAAAGAAATCAGTAGCCAGACCTTCGGCAGTTACGTCATCTCCATGACCCATGCAGCCAGCCACGTAATGGAAGTCATGCTACTGGCCCGCCAGGCCGGCCTAGCCGGAATGAGTGGCGACAAGTGGTTCTGTGACCTCAGCATTAGCCCCCTATTCGAGACTATCGAAGACCTGGAGCATATCGAGCCAGTAATGAAAGCTCTGCTCGATAATCCAGTCTATTCTGCCCTGCTAAAGAGCACCGGCAACACTCAGGAGGTGATGCTCGGCTACTCGGACTCCTGCAAGGATGGCGGTATCCTCGCCTCAGGGTGGAATCTCTATCAGGCGCAAAAACAGATCACCGCGCTTACTGCGGAACACAGCGTTGAGTTGCGCATGTTCCACGGCCGCGGTGGCACCATCGGTCGCGGTGGCGGCCCCACCCATGAGTCGATCCTGTCTCAACCGGCAGGCACCGTACATGGCCAGATCAAATTCACCGAGCAGGGTGAGGTACTCTCCAACAAGTACAGCAACCTTGAGACCGCCGTCTATGAGCTGACCATGGGCGTATCCGGCCTGCTCAAGGCGAGCCGCTGCCTCATCACGCCACCCAAACCGGATAATGAGGAATATTTGGAGATCATGCATGAACTGGCAGGGATCGGCGAGAAAAGCTACCGTGATCTCACCGATAATACCGAGGGCTTCCTCGACTATTTCTACGAGTCGACCCCGGTCACCGAGATCGGCCTGCTCAATATTGGTTCACGACCTTCTCACCGCAAAAAAGGGGATCGTTCCAAAACCTCAGTACGAGCCATCGCCTGGGTATTCGGCTGGGCACAGTCACGCCACACCATCCCCGCCTGGTATGGTATCGGCACCTCACTGAAGAGCTGGTTGGGCAAGGACACGAAAAAACTGGAGAAACTGCAGGAGATGTACAAGAAGTGGCCCTTCTTCAATGCTCTGCTCAGTAATACCCAAATGGCGCTATTCAAGGCCGAGATGCGTATCGCCTCTGAGTATGCTGAGCTAAGTGAAAACCCGGAAATGGCTGCGAATGTCTACGGCCTGATCAAGTCGGAGTATGAACAGACCAGCAAGAATATCTTCAAAGTGGCACAGATTGAGAACCTGCTGGAGGAGAATCCCACACTGGAGCTCTCTTTAACCCGTCGCGACCCCTATCTGGATCCGCTCAATCACATCCAGATCACCCTGCTCAAGCGCTATCGCGACGAGTCGTTGAGCGATGAAGATCGTGATGTCTGGCTGGAGCCGCTACTGCGCTCCATCAACGCTATCGCTGCGGGGATGCGCAATACCGGTTAAAAAATATAATAAATGCCAGATAACAAAAAGCCCGGCACTGCCGGGCTTTTTGTATGGAACTCTCAATATAGTCTCAGGCCGCCTGTACCGGAATAGTGTTGGCAGTATGGCTAACACGATTATTACCATCGAAATAGACCAGTTTAGGTTTGAAGGTCGTCAGCTCTTTCTCATTTAGCTGCACATAGGCGGCAATAATAATAATATCGTCAGGATTCGCCTTATGGGCCGCAGCACCATTCACCGAGATCACGCCTGAGCCATCCTCTGCACGAATCGCATAGGTAGTAAAACGCTCACCATTGGTGATGTTATAAATCTCTATCTGCTCGTACTCGCGAATCCCTGAAAGCTCCAACAGTTTGCCGTCAATGGCGCAGGAACCCTCATAATCCAATTCAGAATGGGTTACCTGTACGCGGTGCAACTTGGCCTTTAACATGGTGCAAATCATTGTTGAGATGCTTCCTCAATATTCGTGAACCGCTAATTATGGGGGCTAAGGGCTGCAGATTCAATGCCTCGGGCTAAATTTGAACCCGTAAAACAGGAAACTTAATCAAGATTAATCAACAGGTTATCTATTAGTCGTGCCCGGCCAAGATAGGCCGCAACAAGCACCACCAACTGCTTTTCACCCTTGCCTGCCCCCCCCAGATCCGCAGCACGACGAATACTGATGTAGTCGGGGCGAAAGCCCTCCATCTCCAGCTGCGATACCACTTCGGCTTCAATAGCAGCAAAATCACGCCGCCCATCTTCTAACTTATCAGCAACTGTAGACAACACCCGATAGAGGGCTGGGGCAACACTACGCTCTGCGGGTGTGAGATAGCCATTCCGCGAGCTCATTGCCAGTCCATCAGCCTCGCGCTCAGTGGGTACGCCGATAAGCTCTACCGGCATATTCAAGTCACGCACCATACGACGTAACACGCTCAACTGCTGGTAGTCCTTCTCACCGAACAGGGCCAGCTCCGGCTGCACCATATTGAACAATTTGCTGACAACCGTGGCAACGCCGCTAAAGTGTCTGGGACGACTCGCGCCACAGAGGATGTCGGTGATCCCCGGCACCTCAACCACACTCCCCCCTTCACGTCCATCGGGGTAGATCTCAGCCTCGGTAGGCATAAAGAGTAGATCGACCCCCGCCTCACGCAGTTTGACCTCATCCTGCTCCGGGGTATGGGGGTAGGCATCAAGATCCTCACCCGCACCGAACTGCAGGGGGTTAACGAAGATACTGACGACGACTCGCTCCGCGACCTTTTTCGCCTCATTCACCAGTTTGATGTGACCGGCGTGCAGGTTACCCATGGTCGGTACAAAGGCAACCCGCTCCCCGGCAAGTAACCAGTCACGGCGCACCTGGCGCAGCTCTGCAATGGTGTTCACTAGCTGCATGGGATCAATCGAAGTCGTGCTGCCTGGTGGGGAATGTGCCGGCCTTCACCTGAGTGGCATAGGCCTCAATGGCAGCACGAACAGAACCTGCCTCGGCAAGAAAATCGTGGGAGAAGCTGGGGCGCTTGCCGGGGGTAATACCAAGCATGTCATAGAGCACCAATACCTGACCGTCGGTGTCTGCCCCGGCACCAATGCCAATCACAGGAATAATGAGTGACTCAGTAATACGTTTGGCCAGCGCACGCGGCACGCACTCCAGCACCAGCAGGTCGGCACCGGCCTGCTGCAGGGCCTGGGCATCGGCCAGCATCTGCTCTGCCACCGTCTCTTCTCGTCCCTGAATCCGGTAACCGCCAAGCTTATGTACAGACTGTGGCAACAGACCGAGGTGGGCACAGACCGGTATACCATTCTCAGCGAGGCGGCGTACCGCCTCCAATCGTAACTCCCCCCCCTCCAGCTTGACCATCTGTGCCCCGCCCTCCTTCATCAGGCGTGCTGCATTGTTGAGCGCCAGCTCGGTAGTGGCGTAACTCATAAAGGGCATGTCGGTAATCACCAGGGCCTTCTTCGTTGCCCGCGCCACCAGTGAACTGTGGTAAACCATCTCGTCCATACTCACCGGAATGGTACTGCCCTGTCCCTGCACCACCATGCCAAGGGAGTCACCGACCAGCAGCACCTCCACCCCAGCCTCATCGATAAGCTGCGCGAAACTGGCATCGTAGGCAGTGAGCACCGCAAACTTCTCGCCGCGCTGCTTCATCTGTTGCAATGTTGATACGGTTATAGGTGGCATAACGACCTCACAGGATTGAGGGAACAGGATTGAAGTAGTGTCGACCGCGTTTTACCTCGCGGATCTGCTCCAACAGCATTATATAGTCCTCATCACTTTCGGCGAGATCGATCTCGGCCGCATTGACGATAAGCAACGGTGTTGCCTCGTAGTCATAAAAGAAACGAGAATAGCCATCCATCACCCGGCGCAGGTAGTCACTGTCGATATGCTCCTCCCCATCCCGGCCACGCTTCGCTATGCGTTGCAGCAGCGCCTCCACTGGCGCCTGCAAATAAATAACCAGATCGGGGCGTGGGGCGTCCATGGTGAGAAGCTCATAGGCCTGCTCATAGAGCTGCAGCTCATCACTGTTGAGCGTCATCTCGGCAAACATGCGGTCCTTCTCCAGCATGAAATCTGCCACCCGCACCGGCTCAAACATATCGCCCTGCCGCAGCTCCTGCATCTGTCGTGCACGCTGGAACAGGAAAAACATCTGTGTCGGCAGTGCACCGGCACGGGGGTCCTCATAATAGTGTTCGAGAAACGGATTATCCTCGGCCCCTTCCAATAGCAGCTCGCTACCGAAGGTCTCAGCCAGACGGCGCGCCAGCGTGGTCTTACCGACCCCTATAGGGCCTTCGATAACGATAAAACGGGGGTCACTCACACTCTGTTCCAGTTTAAATTTAAAAGGCTAAAACAGCGGCCCAGCAGGCTGCGAAATCTGTAATAAGGATAGCACGGGCTCAATCTTGAGTCCCCTCTGCCAGCGCCTCCAGGCCCTCCTCTGATAAGGCATCACACAGCGCCTTTAGAGACTCTCCACCAGGCAGCATTAAGGACGGAGCAATATCAGCTAACGGACGCAGCACGAAGCTGCGTTCATACATCCCGGGATGGGGAACGGTGAGACGCGGCCCATTGATCACTGAATCCCCGAACAGCAGCAGATCCAGATCCAGAGTGCGAGCTCCCCACTGCACCGCACCACGCTTGCGACCATGTCCGTTCTCTATCGCCTGCAAAGCGTCCAGCAGTGCCAGCGGTGGCAGTCGGGTATCAATGGCCACTACCGCATTGATGTAATCGGGCTGATCGGCGGGCCCCATGGGACGGCTGCAATAGATTCGTGAAACAGCATAGAGTTGTGACTCTGCTAGCTGCGCCAGTTCGGTGATAGCCTGCCTGACCTGTTGCAATGGCGACGACAGATTACTGCCGAGTCCGATGTAGGCTCGAACATAAGGAGTATTACTCGACATGGGGCTAGGCTTTAGGTTTAGCGGGACGCTTGCGCGGGCGACGACGGCGTTTTTTACCACCATCACCTCTATTCGTATTGGCACGAATCATGGTCAGGCGCTGTGCCTCATCGGCATCCTGGAATTGACTCCACCAATCTGCCAACTCCTGTACCGGTTCACCGCTCTGTGCACGCAACAACAAAAAGTCGTAAGAGGCGCGAAAACGCCTCTGCTCCAGCAATCGAAAGGCTCGATTACCACTATTACGACCAAGACGCTCCTGCCACTCCCATATTTCACGTGACTGCAGGCTAAAGCGCTTGGGTAGTCCCACACGCTTAACCTGCCGTGCCACCACCGCATCACCGGCCAGCTGCATTGCCTGAATCGGCGGCATCTTCTTACGCGCGAACAACTCCGCCTCACGGCGCACTGGCTCCCACAGCAGGGCCGCATAGAGAAATGCAGGGGTTACCGGCTTGCCCTCTGCAATACGCGCATCGGTATTTTCCAAGGCATGAAGCAGCAGGGTATGGGGGAAATGGTTTTCCTCCTCCGCCAGCACAAGCTCCGTATCGGGGTAAAGATGGCCAAACAGATAGTAGTGGCGTAACAACTCATAAGTAGCGACACCGCTACCCGAGAGCAACAGCTTCAGGCTCTCATCAAAAAGCCGTGCCGAGGCGGCCTCTTCCAACAGGTAACCCAGTTCACGAATCGCCGACTCGCTCTGCTTGTCGATGCGAAAACCGAGCTTGCCAGCAAAGCGCACCGCACGCAGCATTCGCACCGGGTCTTCGCGAAAACGCCGTGATGGATCGCCTATCATGCGCATGCGACCGGCCTTCAGATCGGCCATACCACCGGTATAATCAACAACAGAAAAATCTTTAATATTGTAGTAAAGGGCATTCACAGTGAAGTCACGACGCCAAGCATCCTCCTCCAAGGTACCGTAAACATTATCACGCAGTACGATACCGCTCTCACTCACCGACTTGTCGTTGTTATCACTCTCCTCGGCCAAACCACGAAAGGTGGCCACCTCGATGATCTCACGTCCGAAGTGGACATGGGCAAGGCGAAAGCGCCGTCCGATGAGACGGCAGTTGCGAAACAGCCGTTTTACCTGCTCAGGACTGGCATCGGTGGCAATATCAAAGTCCTTGGGCTCACGTCCAAGCAACAGGTCACGCACCCCGCCACCAACCAGATAGGCCTCATAACCACCCTTGCTAAGACGATAAAGCACTTTCAGTGCCTGCTCGCTGATATTGGAGCGGGAGATACCGTGTTCGGAACGGGGAATAATCTGTGCAGAGGTGGGCCGATCACCACGAATGGCGGGAGCGTCAGCGCTTCTCTTCCAGGGACTCTTTAACCATGAAAACATCGAGGCATGATATCACGCATTGGGCCTCTCTCCACACCTCATCTAGAGCGATAGACTGACAGAGAGAGTAAGGGTCTGCATGCTACTTTTCGGTTGATGAATCGCGTAATAGTTGCCATCCAGATTATAAACAATATCTTCATCAGACTTGGCAAAGGCATAGCCGTCATAAGTAAGACCGACCAAAAATCGCTCGTTAATATTATAAGAGAAATTGGCATAGAGCGAGGGCTGTCCCTTCGGGTTAAGGTTGATCTCATCAACAAACCCATAAGCTGAAAGGTCGACACTCTCCGACGCTGCAACAGGTAACTTTGCCCCGAACTCCATCTGCCATACCGCAGGCGTCACATAAACACCCGCAACTCGACCATAAGTGGCCATATAATGCTCGTTATAACCACCTGCCCCGAGCAGATTACGATCCCAGACATCCATACCCAGAGCCAGTCGCACTCCTGCCCCCGCTGCGTCCCCTGTCGGCACCTCACTGGGAAAGTAATTAAAACCGACCTCCAGACCATAACCGCTATACTCGGTATTGGTACTCACCGGGTTACCAGACTGATCCTGACCATCATAAGCCACTGTACCAAAGACCACATGGGCATCAAAATCACCCAGCCACTGCGAGTCAAAGCGATTTTCACCCCTAAGGGCGAACACATGGCGAAAACCAGTCTCATCCAGCAACAAATTACCGTTATCGTCAAACTCCTCCCAGAGAAAACTCTCCACGCCGTAGGAAAAACGAAGCTCCTCTGCCCCACCCCACTGCGGTAGCAGTAATAACACCAACACATCCTGCGCCACATGACTATCTACTCCTGCACAACACCTATCCCCTGAAAACATAATATATACACCATACTTACAAATACGCCACCACACTCACATTTGACCCCCATTTCCCTACTGGGTTAATTTAGGCGCCAAATAGTTGTGGAGAGAGAGCGTGGCAAAAAAGGCAGCAACAGAACAACCCGCATTCGACTTTGAAAAGTCCCTTGAAGAACTGGAAGAGCTAGTGGGGTCGATGGAACAGGGCGACCTCACACTGGAGCAGTCGCTCAAGGAATTCGAGCGCGGAGTGGAGTTGACCCGACAGTGCCAGAAAGCCCTGCAGGATGCCGAACAGAAGGTGGAGATCTTGCTGCAGAAAAGCACTGACGCCGAACTGGCCCCCTTCTCAGCCAGCGACGAGTCCTAAACTATGCCACTCAAAAAACTCATGACAGAGTACCGCGGGCGGATCGACGGGACTCTACTACGCTGGCTGCCTGATGGACAAAGCCCCCCGCAACAGCTACATGCGGCGATGCGCTATGCGGCACTCGGCGGCGGCAAGCGGGTACGCCCGATACTGGTCTATGCCACCGGTGCAGCACTGGGGGTCAAACTCGCACACCTCGACGGCCCGGCCTGCGCAGTAGAGATGATTCACGCTTACTCACTGGTGCATGACGACCTGCCAGCGATGGATGACGATGAGTTGCGCCGTGGCCGCCCTACCTGTCACATCGCCTTTGACGAGGCGACAGCCATCCTTGCCGGTGATGGCCTGTTGACCCTCGCCTTCGAGGTACTGACAGCAGATGAGACGATGGCAGTCAGCCCTGAGCATCGCCTGAGCATGGTACGCGAGCTGGCGGAGGCTAGTGGCAACCGCGGTATGGTCGGCGGCCAGGCCATCGATATTGCTGCCGAGGGGACACAGTTAAGCCTGGAGCAGCTGCAAACCATGCACCGTCATAAAACCGGGGCCTTGATTCGTGCCGCAGTACGCCTGGGCGCCTTGAGCTGTAACACCCTCCGGCCAGAGCAGGCAAGGTCACTCGACAGCTACGCCGAGGCAATAGGTCTTGCCTTTCAGATCCGTGATGACATCCTTGATGTTGAGGCCGACACCGAGACTCTGGGTAAACCACAGGGCTCGGATGAGGCACGCAACAAGCCCACCTACACCTCACTACTAGGACTGGATGGGGCCAAACAGAAGGCACAGGCCCTGCATCAGCAGGCCCTTGATAGCCTGCATGAGTTCGGTGAGGCGGCCGATCCACTACGCTGGGTCTCCGCCTATATCGTCGATCGTGGCAATTAACGTGGATCACACTTGCAACCACCGGTCGATAACCGCATCATAACCGCCTTTTCCCCCACCTAATATATAGATTGATGTCCGATACAAATTCGCCACTGCTGGAACAGATTGACGACCCTGTTCAACTACGCCAGCTCTCCCCAGCCCAGCTCAAGCAGCTGGCGGTGGAACTGCGCGAATTCATGATCGCCTCGGTAGGGCGTACCGGTGGTCATCTCTCCTCTGGACTGGGCACGGTTGAACTGACCATCGCTCTGCACTACGTCTACAACACACCAGAAGACCGCATCGTATGGGACGTAGGCCATCAGAGTTATCCACACAAAATTCTTACCGGACGACGCGAGCGCATGTCGACGCTACGCCAACTCGAAGGGCTGGCCGGTTTCCCCAAGCGGGAAGAGAGCCCCTACGACACTTTCGGCACCGGCCACTCCAGTACCTCTATCAGCGCCGCCCTGGGTATGGCCATCGCCAACCAGAAAGAGGGAAAGGACCGCAAGGCGATAGCGGTGATTGGTGATGGGGCCCTGACCGCCGGCATGGCCTTCGAAGCACTTAACCATGCCGGTGATCTGGATGCTAATCTACTGGTGATCCTCAACGACAACGAGATGTCTATCTCCCCCAATGTCGGCGGCCTCTCCAACCACCTGGCTCGCATCCTCTCCGGCAAGCTCTACTCCACCATGCGCGAGGGGAGCAAGAAGGTGCTGGGCACCATGCCCAGCGTATGGGAACTGGCGCGCCGCGCCGAGGAGCACATGAAGGGGATGGTAATACCCGGCACCCTGTTCGAGGAGCTGGGCTTCAACTATATCGGACCTGTCGACGGCCACGACATCGAGACCTTGATAAAGACCCTCAACAACCTCAAGTCACTGCCGGGACCGCAGTTTCTGCATATTGTTACCCGAAAGGGCAAGGGCTATACGCCAGCCGAGGAGAACCCCTGTGCCTATCACGGGGTCAGCTGCTTCGACCCGCAGACCGGCGATTCCCTGGCAAGCAAACCCGACACCCCCACCTACACCGGCGTCTTCAGCGACTGGCTCTGTGACATGGCCGCTGCAGACGAGCGGCTTATCGGTATCACCCCGGCAATGCGCGAGGGCTCCGGCCTGGTACGCTTCTCCGAGGAGTATCCTGAACGCTACTACGATGTGGGGATCGCCGAGCAACACGCGGTAACGCTGGCCGCAGGCCTTGCCTGCGAGGGACTCCAACCGGTGGTGGCAATCTACTCCTCCTTCCTGCAGCGAGCCTACGACCAGCTGATTCATGATGTCGCTCTACAGAACCTGCCGGTACTCTTCGCCATTGACCGCGGTGGCATTGTCGGAGCCGATGGCCCCACTCACGCCGGTATGTTTGACCTTAGTTTCCTGCGCTGCATCCCCAACATGGTGGTAATGACTCCCAGTGATGAGAACGAGTGCCACCAGATGCTCACCACAGGCCATCAACATAACGCCCCCTGCGCGGTACGCTACCCACGTGGTATAGGCCCCGGCACTGCAGTATCTACTGGGCTTGAGTCACTGCCCATCGGCAAGGGAGAGATCTGTCGCCAGGGCAAGAAGATCGCCCTTCTCGCCTTTGGCAGCCTGCTCACCTCTAGCCTGGAGGCCGCAGAACAACTGAATGCAACCGTGGCCAACATGCGATTCGTCAAACCACTGGATGAGGAGCTGGTACTGCAACTCGCTGCCGGTCACGAGGTTCTCTTCACCCTGGAGGACAACGTAGTAATGGGTGGGGCCGGCAGCGCTATCAGTGAGTGTCTAGCGGCCCACGGCGTAGCGACACCGGTCTTCCACCTCGGCCTGCCCGACCACTTTGTCGAACAGGGCAGCCGTGAGGAGATCATGGCACTGTGTGAACTGGATAAGGATGGTATAATCCGCGCCGTACTTAAACAGAGCCAAGGTTCGCCTTGCCAAACCGTAGCCACTCACGTAAATTCCTAGTCTTTTAGTCAGCCATATTTATGTCCGCACGTTATACTCTCAAAGTCGTCTCCGATTTCGCCGCCGCCCACTCCCTGCGCAACTACCCCGGTGACTGTAACCGTCTGCACGGTCACAACTGGAAGGTAGAGGTAGAGGTTCAGGCCGGCACACTGGATGAACTGGGTATGGCCATCGACTTTAAAACGGTGAAGCAAGCTACCAGAAAGGTCACCGACGAGCTGGATCACAGCTTCCTGAACGAGATCCCGCCCTTCGATAGCATTAACCCCACAGCGGAGAACCTGGCCGCCTATATCTATCGCCGCCTCGGCGAAGAGATAAACGAACCGCGCGTGCAGGTGCATGCCGTCACCATTTGGGAAACCGAGCGCGCCTGTGTGCGCTATACCGAGGAAACAGCAGCATGAGCCAGCCCTGCGATACACCCATCGCCGACGTACAGAACAGCGAAGATACCCGCCAGATCGCCATCAACAAGGTTGGCATCAAGGATATTCGCCATCCGATCCGTGTCATGGATCGTAATGAGGGCGAGCAGCACACCATCGCCAACTTCAATATGTACGTAAATCTGCCCCACAATTTCAAGGGCACGCACATGTCACGCTTCGTCGAGATCCTCAATCAGCATGAGCGGGAGATTTCGGTAAAGTCGTTTAAAGAGATGCTCAGCGAGATGGTGGTACGTCTTGAGGCCGAGTCTGGTCACGTTGAAATGAGCTTCCCCTACTTCGTCAACAAGAAGGCCCCCGAGTCCGGCGTGCAGAGCTTAATGGACTACGAGGTAACCTTCCTTGGCGAGGTATTAAACGGCACACCAGACCTGGCAGTCAAAGTGGTGGTACCGGTTACCAGCCTCTGCCCCTGCTCCAAGAAGATCGCCGACCGTGGTGCGCACAATCAGCGCTCTCACGTTACCGTGACCGTGCGCACCAACACCTTCGTCTGGATTGAAGACATCATCGATATGGTGGAAAAACAGGCCTCCTGCGAACTGTTCGGCCTGCTCAAACGCCCCGACGAGAAACACGTCACCGAACGTGCCTACGACAACCCCAAATTCGTCGAAGACATGGTGCGTGATATTGCGGTACAGCTAAATAACGATGAGCGTATTACCTACTACGTGGTCGAATCAGAAAACTTCGAGTCAATCCACAACCATTCCGCCTACGCCTTGATCGAAATGGATAAAGCGGCAAAATAACACTCAAACTCATCCAAAAAAAACCGGCCATTGGCCGGTTTTTTTATGCACACGAGATAATAACTACTTCTGCTCCAGGGTCATCATAGAGCCATCACGACTCATATCGATACGATTAAGAAAGGTGAGCCCTAACAAGGCACGGCTGGGATGAGGGCCATCGAAAACGATAGCCTCAACGTTATAGAGTTTTATCTGACCCACAGTAACCGTATTGAGATTGAGCAAATAGACCCAGCTACGACCGGAAGCCGTCTCACCCAGCACTTTTTCCCCCTTTCCCTTGTAATCGATATTAAGGCGTTTGGCATCGTTGGCATTTAACGCAATGGTATTAGCACCCGTATCAACCAAAAAACCAACAGAACCGCCATTAATCGTGCCATTAACGCTATACATGCCGTTACTGTCAGGCCAGACCTGCACCGTCTTCACCTTGGGCGCGGCAAAGTGGCTACTAATATGAGTACCCAGTTTAAGCTGACGCTGCTCACCGTTAATATCAATGGTGGCCTGCTCACTATCAGCGGCGATTAACTTGACCCCCTCCGGGCTCTGCTCGCCTACCGCTAGCAGACGTTGCACATTATCAATGCGCAGCATCGCCTTATCGGCAAACAGACCGAGTACGGTCACCTCATCCACCGCCACGACTGGTAGCGCCAGCAGGCCGAGAAGTACAACAAGAGTCAATCGCATAGGTTTCACCTTATTCACCCCTGTATAGTAGACCGAAACCGAAGCAAAAAATGCGGTTAAAGCCACATTGCAGCTAACTGGATCAAGGCCAGCGCAAAAAGACCAGCCAACACATCATCAACCATGATACCCAGTCCGCCAGGTACCCTGCTATCGAGCCAGCGTATTGGCCACGGCTTTAAGATGTCGAAAAAGCGAAATAATACAAAGGCCGCTAGCAGCCATGGCCACCCTGCCGGCAAGGCAATACAACTGATCCAGAAACCAACAAATTCATCCCAGACGATACCCGGATGATCATGAACATTTAGTTTTTCTGCCGCGACATCACATAGCCATACGCCGACAACAAAGCTCACTGTGATGACTAATAACAACCACGGCAACGACAGTCCCTGCAACAAAAACAAGTACAGGGGAACAGCGGCCAGAGTTCCAAAGGTTCCGGGTGCCCTGGGAGCAAGACCCGAGCCAAACCCGAGGGCAAAGAAGTTGGCCGGATGAGACCACAAGTCAGAGAGATGCAGACGTTTCATTCTCATTCCCTAAAGTGATCGTAACCGCTGGCCTGAATAACTTCGCCATCGACACGCAATACACCCACCTCGTTGTTAACCTCACCGATGCGGGTGATCGGTACATCAAATGTGGCAGCGAGACGTAACAACTCTGCCTCTTTCTGCTCAGGTACACTAAAGCAGAGTTCGTAATCATCACCACCATACAGAGCCAGCCGCCTTGCTGCTCCCTCGCTCTTCATTGCGAGCAGCTGAGAGGAGAGTGGCAACAGGCTACTATCGATATCACAACCTAAATGACTGCGCTCCAAGATGTGAATGACATCGGCACAGAGTCCATCAGAGATATCAATGCAGGCGCTGGCAATACCGCGCAGGGAGCGCCCCAGAGCAATTCGTGGTGTGGGGAGATTTAAGCGATCACGCAGAAAATTAGCATCATCACTAGCGCCCACCCCAGCCTGAACCAATTCCAGACCCGCCGCCGCATCACCGAGTGTGCCACTAACATAGAGCAAGTCACCGGGACGTGCATCAAAACGGGTAAGCGCCTCCCCCTCAGGCACAAAGCCATTCACCTGTACAGTAAGAACCAGCGGCCCACGCACCGTATCCCCACCGACCAGCTCGACACCAACTTGTTCGGCTAGTGCAAAGAGTCCATCACTAAAAGCATTAAGAAAGGATTCATCCGGTTCTGGCATGCTTAACGAAAGAGTGGCCCAGGCAGGCTCTGCACTCATCGCGGCAAGGTCGCTGAGGTTGACCGCAAGCACCTTGTGACCAATTGCCTCGGCAGAAGTAGATTCGGGAAAGTGAACACCGGCGATCAGGGTATCGACGGCTGCAACGAGCAGCACTCCCTCCGGTACACGCAGCAGCGCCGCATCATCACCGATACCCAGCACTACATCCTCACGACCGAGGCGACGCTGTTCAAAGTAAGATTCAATGAGTCGGAATTCAGAGAGGGCCATGGCGCTCTTATCCGTGAACGACGTAAAGCAACGTCGTCTACTTTGACCTTTTCGCTGTCTTGGCCTCAGCGGCACGCAGGCTCTTCGAGGCCTTGTCGAGGGTGCCGTTAACGAACTTGTGGCCCTGTTCGGCACCGAAGCTCTTGGCCAGCTCTACCGCCTCGTTAATCACTACCCGGTAGGGAATATCGAGGCGCTGTTTTAGCTCGTAGAGGCCAATACGCAGGATCGCCCGCTCCACCGGATCGACCTGCTCAATGGGACGACTCAGTAAATCACCACACAGAGCATCAAACTCCTCGATTCGTTTCGGCACCTCGTGTAGCAATTCCTTGAAGTACTTTTTATCGACGTTCTTCATATCCTGCTCGTCGAGAAACTGCTGCTTGATATCGGCAATATCCTGTCCGGTCATCTGCCACTGATAAAGGGCCTGCATTGCACGCTCACGCGCCAGGCTGCGAGCACGGCTCATGATCTAGTCCCCAGTTGATTCAATCTATGCACCAGCCGTTAGGAGAGCTGCGGCAGCAAATTGACCATCTCGATGGCAGACATCGCCGCCTCGTGGCCCTTGTTGCCCATCTTGGTACCGGCACGCTCAATAGTCTGTTCGATGCTATCGGTAGTCAGCACACCATTGGCCACTGGCAGATCATACTGCAGCATTACCTGCGCCAGACCTTTACTGCACTCACCAGCAACATAATCAAAGTGAGGGGTACCACCACGAATCACCGCGCCGAGGGCGATAATCGCATCGTATTTACCACTCTTGGCCATGCGTTGTGCCATCAGCGGGATCTCGTAAGCACCGGGTACACGAAACACCTCGATCTCCGAATCTTTAGCACCGTGACGCTTAAGAGTATCGATGGCACCCTCAACCAAGCTCTCGACGACAAAGGCGTTAAAGCGACCGACCACGATGCCGAACCTCTTACCATCCAGTACCAGATTGCCTTCATAATTTTTGATATCAGACATTGTTCACTTCCTATCTTCAGTGGGAACGATTCAGCATGTTCCGTCTTTAATTACTCTTCCACGTATTCTGTAACTTCAAGCTCGAAACCAGAGAGTGCATGCATCTTCTTCGGCGCACTCAGCACCTTCATCTTCTTCACGCCCAGATCGATAAGGATCTGGGCACCGATACCGTAGGTGCGAAGGTCGTCGCTCTTCTCTTTATCGGGCACCGGAATGCCCTTGTCCTGCATCTCGTAATCTTTAATATGGCGCATCAGTTTATCCGCATCTTCCTGCTGGTGCAGCACCACAACTACCCCTTCTCCTTCCTCTGCGATGCGACGCATTGCATCACGTAGCGGCCAGCCACAGTCACGCTGGTTACCGAATAGATCGCAAAGGGTATTTTGCAGGTGTACCCGCACCAGTGCAGGAGTTTCTGATTTCAGTTCACCCTTAACCAGGGCCAGATGCATTTCATGAGCTAGTAAGTCACGGTAGGCGACCAGCTTGAATTCACCATACTCGGTAGGCATCACACATTCAGAAACCCGCTCTACCGTCGGCTCATTTTGCAGGCGATAGTGAATGAGATCAGCAACGGTACCAATCTTAATGTCATGTTCAACGGCAAATTTTTCCAGATCAGGACGACGCGCCATGCTGCCATCCTCATTGAGAATCTCAACGATTACAGAGGAAGGTTCCAGACCCGCCAGACGAGATAGATCACAACCTGCCTCAGTATGACCGGCACGAGTTAACACCCCTCCGGCCTGCGCCATCAGCGGAAAGATATGTCCCGGCTGTACGATATCCTTAGACGTGGCATTGGGTGCGATAGCAGCACGCACGGTCATTGCGCGGTCATAGGCAGAGATACCCGTTGTCACCCCTTCTGCCGCCTCAATAGAGACGGTGAAGTTGGTACCATGAGCATCCGTATTATCAGTTACCATCAACGGCAACTGCAGCTGCTTACAACGCTCACTCGTGAGCGTCATGCAGATGAGACCACGACCGTAACGGGCCATGAAGTTGATATCCTCGGGACGGATCATAGAGGAGGCGATAATCAGATCGCCCTCGTTCTCACGATCCTCATCATCCATCAGGATCACCATCTTGCCCAGACAGATGTCGTCGATAATTTCTTCGATGCTATTTAAAGCCATATTCTGATTCCAGTTTTGTGGCGCGCTGTCACGCCCTATTTCATAAATCCGTGCTCGGCCAAAAAGGCCATGCTAATTCCATCACTCTTACTTTGTGCTGCCTGCTCGCCAAGCAACAGTCGCTCCAGATAACGGGCAATAAGGTCAACCTCAAGGTTGATCAGTCGCCCCTCGGTAAAATCGACCAGTGTCGTCTCCTGCATGGTGTGAGGCACGATATTTAGATCAAACACTGCCCCATTCACTGCATTAACCGTAAGGCTGACCCCATCAACGGTGATCGAGCCCTTCTCGGCAATATACTTTGCCAGCTCAGCCGGAGCCTGAATGCGCATGCGCACCGAGCGTCCATCACTATTCAGTGAAAGCAGCTTTCCTACCCCGTCCACATGACCGCTCACCAGGTGACCACCAAGTCGAGTGCTGGGGGTAAGCGCCTTCTCCAGATTAACCCGGCTACCTGCCTTTAGATCAACAAAGGCACTACGCTTCAGTGTCTCAGCCGAAACATCGGCGACAAATCCATCGCCTGGCAATGCTACTGCAGTAAGGCAAATCCCATTAACGGCAATACTGTCACCCAGTTTCACATCACCCAGATCCAACTTGCCACTATGGATGGTAACGCGCATGTCACCGCCCCTGCTCTCCAGCGAGCTGACCGTACCAAGCGCCTCGATAATGCCCGTAAACATGGGACTAAGCAGCAACCTCTTTAATCTTCGCCGTAATGCGCCAGTCATCACCGACTGCGCGCATATCCTGAATATCAAGCTCTACCGCATCGGCGAGCAGATCAAGACCGGGAGTATGGAACAGTCCGCGGGCATTGTCTCCCATCAGTTTTGGTGCCATATAGACGATCAGCTCATCGATAATGCCAGCATGTAGTACCGCCCCGCTGAGAATGGCACCGGTCTCCATCAGGATCTCATTTACCTCACGCTCGGCCAGATGCGCCATCAGCGCCACCAGGTCGACGGCATCGTTGCCATTAGGCAGGCACAGTACCTCGGCACCGGCCTGACGCAGCCGCTGCTGCACTGCATCTTCTGCACAGGCGGTAACAATCAGCGATTCACCCGGCTGTTGCAAAAAACGTGCATTCTCAGGGGTACTGAGATGCGGGTCGAGAATGATTCGCAACGGCTGGTGCGCCGCCTCATCGCTGTCCAGACGCACGGTAAGTGAGGGGTCATCGGCAAGAATGGTACCGATACCACTCATAATCGCTGAACTGCGCGCACGCAAGCGGTGCACATCTTCTCGGGCCCCAGGGCCGGTGATCCACTGGCTCTCACCAGAGGCCATGGCTGTACGGCCATCAAGGCTCATCGCCAGCTTACAACGAATATAGGGACGACCGATGCGCATGCGCTGTACAAAACCGGGATTAAGTGCCTCGGCCTGAGACTGCAACAGGCCACTGGCCGTTTCGATGCCTGCCTGTTGCAACTGTGCCAGCCCCTCACCCGCCACCAGCGGGTTGGGATCCTCCATCGCCACGATCACTCGTGCTACACCGGCATTGATCAGTGCATCACTACACGGAGGGGTCTTGCCGTGATGGCAGCATGGCTCCAGGGTGACATAGGCGGTGGCACCTTTAGCCTTCTCCCCTGCCTGCTGCAGTGCAACGATCTCTGCATGCGGGCCACCGGCCACCGCATGCCAACCTTCACCGACAATCTCGCCGTCATTGACTATGACGCAACCAACGCGTGGATTGGGAGCAGTGGTGTACAGCCCCTTCTCTGCCAGAGAAAGGGCACGGCTCATCATTTCACTATCGTATTGCTTGAATTCACTCATATAAATTTATTTCTTATCTTTCTTTTTCGCTAAATTATCCAGCAGGGAAAGCTGGCTCTTCTTCACCTCATCGGAGGGCTCACTCTGCAGCCGTTCGATCTCCTCACGGAAGGCATTCACATCCTGAAAACTACGATAGACCGAGGCAAAACGGACATAGGCCACCTCATCAAGGTTACGCAGCTCATCCATCACCCACTCGCCCAGCCGTCGGGCATTAACCTCTCGGTCACCCGTAGCACGCAGTTTATGCATAATGCGATGAATTGCCGCTTCAATTGCCTCAACCTGTACCGGCCGCTTCTCCAGCGCTCGCATAATACCGGAGCGTAGCTTCTCCTCATCAAAGGGAACCCGCGTACCGTCACGTTTAACCAGACGCGGCATTACCAGCTCAGCGGTCTCGAAGGTAGTAAAACGCTCACCGCAGGTAAGACACTCACGGCGACGACGCACCGAATCACCCTCGTTGGCGAGGCGCGAATCGATTACCTTGGTTTCTGGTTCACTACAGAAAGGACAGCGCATAGGAGATCAACAGTCGTGTGGCTCACCGAGCCACACGCGCAGTGGTTATCAGCTGTAAACCGGCAGACGCTTACAGATATCCAGCACCTTAGCCTTGACCGCATCAATCGCAGCGGCAGCACCTTTACTATCAATGATGTCGCACATCCAGCCAGCCAATGCCGTGGCATCATCCTGGTTAAAGCCGCGAGTGGTAATAGCCGGGGTACCAACGCGAATACCGGAGGTGACGAAAGGTGACTGCGGGTCGTTAGGAACCGAGTTCATATTGATGGTGACATTGGCATCACCCAACCAGGCATCCACCTCCTTACCGGTAAGCCCCGCCTCAATGAAGCTAACCAGGAACAGGTGGTTATCAGTACCACCGGAGACCACATCGTAACCACGATCAATAAAGACCTGCGCCATCGCACGTGCGTTCTTCACCACCTGGGCCTGGTAGGTCTTAAAAGAGGGATCAAGCGCCTCCTTGAAGGCAACCGCTTTGGCAGCGATAACGTGCATCAGCGGCCCGCCCTGAATACCGGGGAAGACCAGAGAGTTGAGCTTCTTCTCGATCTCTGGATTCGCCTTGGCGAGGATAATACCGCCACGTGGACCGCGCAGGGTCTTGTGGGTAGTAGAGGTGGTGACATCGGCAATACCAACCGGGCTGGGATACTCGCCAGCGGCGATCAGGCCGGCAACGTGGGCCATATCAACGAACAGGTAGGCACCGACCTTGTCGGCAATATCACGAAAGCGCTGCCAGTCCACTACACGTGAATAGGCAGAAAAACCGGCAATAATCATCTTTGGCTTGTGCTCATCGGCCAGACGCTCGACCTCATCGTAGTCGATCTCACCGGTCTCAGGGTTAAGACCATACTGCACCGCGTTGTAGATCTTACCGGAGAAGTTGGGCTTGGCACCGTGGGTGAGATGGCCACCATGGGCCAGAGACATACCGAGAATGGTATCGCCGGGCTGAATCAGTGCCATATAGACCGCGGCATTGGCCTGAGAACCGGAATGGGGCTGCACATTGGCGTAATCGGCGCTAAACAACTCCTTAACGCGGTCTATCGCCAGCTGCTCGGCGACATCGACATACTCACAACCACCATAGTAACGCTTACCGGGATAGCCCTCGGCGTACTTATTGGTCAGTTGCGAGCCCTGCGCCTCCATCACCCGGGGACTGGTGTAGTTCTCAGAGGCAATCAGCTCAATGTGCTCCTCCTGACGAACCTCCTCCTTCTGCATTGCAGACCAGAGCTCATCATCATAACCTTCAATATGCATATCTTTGCTAAACATCCAGCACCCCTGACGGAAATATTTGTTAATTCAATAGCTTACACAAGAACACCGACAGTACGAGGCAAGGCAGCCGGGAATCACCCCAAACTCCCGCAGGTACGGGCCGGAAAGCCGCTTAGATTACCCGAACTGGGCAGATTTTTCATGATCTATCCATAAATAAATTGTAACCGCCAGGATCTGACCCGACACAAAAAAACATAAGGTTCAACGTGATCTGACAGATAGGTGATCGATAAAATCACGCTGCAAGTGCTCCTGCAACAACACCTTGTGGAGCTTCCCCCCCCCTTTTTAACGAAGATAAATGAGGTTCTGCGTAGGAGCGGCTCTACCGCGACGTTCGATAAAATCGCGCTAGAAGCGCTCCTACAACAACACTATCAGCTTAAGTTTGAATTACCCAAAAATAAATGCTCAGGCATAAAAAAGCCCTGCATAGCAGGGCTTATAATTCTAGACATCCTGTCATTCTGTGGTAGCAGAACCAACTCCTGATAGAGCCTTAAGGCTTCTTGTTAGTTACTCCCCCCAGAGTTCTTTAATCCCAGTAATCATCCTTCACTTCACCACCGGCAACAGTGGTCAGGGCCTTCTTGATGGCTTCGGGAGACTCCACGATATTCATGAAGCTATTATCACCCATCATGGAAAGATCCGGGAAGCTGATGGCAATACGGAAGCGGGCATAAAGATGATAAACCCTCTTGCCCGAGACCATAATCTCATAAGGCAGATGGGCAGTACCCTTCTCGCCGGTAAAGTCGATAATACCCATGATGTAGCTATCATCCATGTACTTATCGCCGCCCTTTGGCTTCTTCATACCGACACCAAATACCACCTCGTCCTTGCCGGGAATATCAATACGATATACCTGAGTCACACCACCAAGACCGGCCTTGAGATTCTTCTCAACGGTCTTCAGTGCAGCCTTGTGGTTGGGATACTGCGCCAGCTCATGGGCATTGGTATCATCAAAATACTCCATACCGAACATGTAATGGTACTTGCGCAGCTTCTTAACGCGCAGTCCCCTCTTGGTTCCGAACGTCTTATTATTACCCAGCACCGTCTCCAGTTTCCTGGTAGTGCCAGCCAGGTCGCCCGCCATGCGATAAGCGTGGGCCATGTAACTTGGGTTGGTATAGGCCACCTGCAGATCATTACCTACCTTGGTAATAGATACGCGTTGTGCCGCACCGTAACCGCCAAACTCACTCTTCGCTGCATTTTTCTTCAGCGCATCATCAGTAAAGGCGATAACCACTGCATTCTTATAGGGCGAGTAGGAACCGACCACTTCAAAACCACCATCGGTCAGTTTCTTCTCTACCTGCTTTTGCACTGCGGCCACATCACCAGTGGTGACGTCTGCCATAACAAAAGGCTTGAGACGCTTGCTTGCGGCCTCGACACCAACGGCAAAGATTGCCAGCGCCGATGCCAAAAGCACTTTTTTCATTATCTTGCTCATTAAAACACCTCTAAGCAATAAATTTTGTTAGAAACACGAATGAGCGAGGTGTTACCACCCCGCTCACCCTCACCCAGTTTAGAACTTGTGGGAATAGGTCACCTGCATGTTCATCTGGCTGTGTGTCACCGTTACCGGCATAACGCCTGCTGAGTTGGTCTGGCTGACCTCGGGTGCCATGGTCAGAGAGAAATCTACCGCCTGGTGGCCGCTCACATCATAGCCAACACCCAGGGTGTAGTTGTTCTCAATAATTGCCGGGAACATCGGGTTCATGGTGCTGTCCGGAATAGGGTTGGAGGAGAGGTTCGCGCCTGCGCGAACCTTCAGCTTATCACTGGCCTGGAACTCACCACCCAGGGAGATCACGGTCTGGTCTTCCCAGTTCTGCGGCATGGTGATAGCTATGTACTGACCACCAGTCTCAAAGCGCATGTTGAAGTTCTTCATCGCGTCGGCCCACAGGTACTGCTTCACATCAGCTACGATACGCATCTTCTCAGAGGCCTGGAATTCAATACCTAGCGCCATGCTAGCGGGCATCTGGAAATCCTCAATGATCATGGTACCAGACATCTCCATTATATTAGCAGTGCCACTATACATGGCCATTGTTGCGTCGCCCTTAAAATCAGCCATAGCGGTCTTGGCATGGTAGCTGGCACCCATGGTCAGCTTGTCGTTGACCTTATAGGTCATGCCGAGCTTGCCGGCGTAACCATTACCCTTGGTCGCCTGCGCCATGGAGCCGCCCTCCTCAAAGTCAAAGCGAGCAGCCGACCATCCACCGGGAATCGTCATATTAGTATCGATTAGCCCGCCAAGCATCATATTGCCGAAAGTGGTTGCATCAATAGCCATACGCAGATCCATGCCACCCCAGACATAATCGATACTACCACCAACGACCAGCTCGTCATTCACGGTGTAGGCGAGGGGGAAGATGATGCGACCGACACCCACCTCGGACATCACATCCCGACCGGTACCGGCAGCCAAAAAGGTGTCGCCACCATATTCGGTACCCATACCACCCTGGCTAAACATACCCACACCGTAGGTCATTTTACCGTCTTTTTTGGCCCAACCAATCGCCGGCATAATGAAAGAGGTCGCTTTTGAATCAGCCGACCCCATAGGTGATGATGCGGTAATGTCGGGAGCCATGCGACCCACGGCCACATCAATCCGGTTACCATCTTCTGCCAGCCCCAGTGTTGCCGGGTTATTCATCATTGCGGCAGTACCGTTGTCATAGGCCATGGATGCACCACCCATGCCTCCGGCAACAGCGCCATAGGCCTCAAGGTTCATACCGTTGGTGGCGTGGGCTGCCATCGGTGCTGCCAGTGCAGCGGAAATAGCCAGGGCAAGCAGGTGCTTGGAATTGTTCATTGATTTTCTCTCCTCACAGGTCACAGATTTTATTTAAGTTTTAAATAGTTTTATTGAGTAAATTTATTTAATGCTTTTTTTGTTTTGTGCGACCAACCTTATTGATGTACGTAATCCATGTCAAGCATATGCCGAAATATAAGATTATTATCAAAGACTTATACAGTATTTCCTAATATTCCTGCGTGGTGAATGTGTCACGAAATCATGATCATTATCGTGACAGGAGCAGCCTTCTATTCAGGTTTTTTAATCTTTAATCTTTAATCTTTTGTCTTTTAACTCTGGACTAACGACTAACGACTAACGACTAACGACTAACGACCTCTTTTAACAAAACAACAGGCAAAAAAAATCCCCCGCAAGCGGGGGACTTCTACGACAGCGTTAACAGCCGTTAGATATAGAGCGTAATATCGGCATCACCAGCAAACTCAAAGAAGGTTGCGGCACCACCAAACTCCAGACCATCGATGAAATCGGCAGGATTCATGTCGAACAGGTCGACAGTCATCTGGCAGGCTACCATCTTAACTTCGGCCTCAAGGCTCAGCTCGCGCAGTTCTTCAACGCTGGCTACACCCTTGGACTTCATCTTCTGCTTCATCATGGCAGTCATCATGCCCTGCATACCAGGCAGTGCTTGCAGCAGTACTGGCATAGGCATTGGCATCGGCATACCGGGGTTACCGAGTGAAGTGACCTGCAGCTTGAGATCTTTCTTCATGCACTGAAGACCATAGAAGGTCCAGAAGATCTGTACTTCATAACCGAGAGCTGCCGCGGTGGACGCAAGGATGAAGGGCGGATAGGCCCAGTCCAGCGTTCCCTTGGTAGCGATTATCGCCATTTTCTTTTGATCTGACATCTAACTTACCCCCATTAACACTGTGGTTTTAATTTTATTAGGCTTTCTTGATCAGGAAGACGAACTTGCCGCCCTCTTCACCAGATTCCATCAGCTCGTTGCCGGTCTGCTTGGCAAAGGCCTCAAAGTCTTTTACTGAACCAGGATCGGTAGCAACGATGCGCAGTACCTGACCGGTCTCCAGAGTTCCGAGGGTTTTCTTGGCACGCAGGATAGGCAGGGGGCAGTTCAGGCCGGATGCGTCAAGTTCTTGATCGAAATTTGCCATTGTTAGAGCTCCTAAATGGATTTTAGATGAAAAAAAACGCTTCAACCGCCACTGCGGTTAAGCGATCAGGTAAAGTTAGCATTCAATAATATACCTTATATGCCAAGTGCCATTTGAAAGCAAGTCTAAATCCATTATCCGCCAGTTTAAACAACAGCTTGGACTACACAATTCTGAATCTTCAGATACAACAAAGTCAAAGGTCTATATATTATGTGATATGCAATTGAACCAATGGCTTATCTTTACTACTAAAGAGATAAGCACGACAAATTAACTGGAAGCGACCTTGATTCTTAACACACTTAAAACCCTGTTTATCCTGTTACTGCTCTCCCCCCTGCTGGCAACGGCAGAAGAGGTAGAGCTACCCGAATTAGGGGATAGCTCAGCTACCAGCCTGACCCCGGAGCAGGAGCGGCAAATAGGTAGTGAGGTGGTACACCGTATGCGCCAGGCGGGATACATCATTAGTGACCCGTTAATTACTGCCTATGTCGAACAGGTAGGACGCACCCTGGCGGTACATGCCCAGAGTGAGCATAAATTTACCTTCTTCGTCGTCGATGCCCCCGGTATCAACGCCTTTGCCCTGCCCGGTGGCTACATCGGCATTCACAGCGGGCTGCTCCTCGCCAGCAGCACAGAAAGCGAACTGGCCGGCGTAGTGGCACACGAAATCGCCCACGTAACCCAGCACCACCTGGCCCGCGGTGTTGAACAGGCAAACCGCGCGCAACTCCCCCTCTCAGTAGCATTAATCGCCGCAATTCTACTCAGTGGTGGTGATCCAGATGTAGTTAATGCCGCGATAGCTGCCAGCCTGGGTGGCAGTCAGCAGATGCAATTGAACTTTACCCGTGCCCACGAACACGAGGCCGACAGGGTGGGTATGCAACTGCTAAGCCACTCAGATTTCGACCCTCGCGGAATGGCAGGTTTCTTCTCCCGCCTGCAGGAGGAGTCACGTTATTACGGCGAAGGGGCACCAGAGTTTCTCAGCACCCATCCGGTGACCACCTCGCGTCTGGCCGAGGCACAGTCTGCTGCCGAACAATACCCGAGCAAGATGCGCGTCGATACCACCCCCTACCTTGTCGCCAAGGCAAGGGTTCGTCTGCATCACAGCAAGAGCGCCACCAGCCTGATGAAGACACTACGAAGCAACAAGGGAGACCGGCAGAACCCTGAGGATGAGATAGATACCTACCTTCGTGCCATCACCCACATCGCGCTACAGCAACCTCATGAGGCGGAGAAACACTTGCAGAAACTGGTTACCAGATCCCCCGCTAGCATCGCCTATCGTGAAACCCTGGGCCAGCTTCACCACACACAGGGGGATTACAAGCGGGCAATTTCACTCTACCGCGACGGGCTTAAGCGCTATCCCCAAAATGAAATGCTGGCACTCTCTCTGGCGAATAATCTAATCGCACTCAAGCACCACTCACAGGCTCGTGAGCAGCTACAGGATGTACTGCGCCGCAATCCCCACTCCGCCTCTGCCTATCGTCTATTGGCAAAACTGGAATCCGGTGCTGGCAACCAGGCCGCCGCCCACCTGGCACAGGCCGAGCACTACCAGCTGCTGGCGGAACCCCGCAGCGCACTACAACAGTTGAAGATAGCCAAGCGTATTAAAAATCTCGATTTCTATCACGCCTCTCGCATCGAGGCGATGAGTGGTGAAATCAAAGAATCACTGGAAAAGTCTCGTAAACAAAAGATTAAGTAATCTCACTTCGTCTCTTATAGATACAGGGTAGTCCAAGAAAAATATTAGGGAATACCCTGCTCCGTCCCCACTACGACCCTCATGAGAAACCCCTAATATACTGATATATGAGGATTTTTTCGCACTTTTTCTTGCGTTCCATGTCTCAATCAGTATGCTTAAAACATCCTTTGCTACAGGTAGGTTATTTGCCTGTTGCTGAAGTCTGGATATGGCATGGATAATGACGCATAGCAGCGGATGTACAGAGGGAGAACGTCTCTGCTAGCGCAACAAGTAATAAAATGATTTAGGAGGATACAATGCGGAAGACCGCACGTTTCATCTCTACAGCGAGCGCCATGACCACCTTGGTAGGTGTACTAAGCGTCTCCCCCCAACTAGCTATTGCAGCCGATGCACAGGTAATCGAGCAGGGCAAAAAAATTGCCTTTGATCGTAAAAAAGGCAACTGCCTGGCCTGTCACAGCATCGAAGGTGGTAATCTACCCGGAAATATTGGCCCCGCCCTGGTTGCCATGAAGGTCCGTTTCCCGGATAAGGCCGAAATGCGTGCCCAGATCTGGGATGCTACCGTAAAGAACCCCAACACCATGATGCCTCCCTTTGGTCGCCATGAAATCATGACTGAGGCAGAAATCGACAAGGTCGTTGAGTTCATTTACAGCCTGTAATCCGTAAAGTATCTAAAATTTTGAATCGAATTTGAGGAGTTTCACCGTGAACATGAAACGTAGAGTTTTTCTTAAGGGTAGTCTAGCTAGTGGAATGGTTGCCGTTGCAGTTGGTGCCGGTATCCTGAGCCCACGTCAAGTACTTGCTGCCTGGCCAAAGAACGCCTTTGAAGCCAAGAGTGTTAACGACGCAATGAATGGTCTGTTTAACACCGATCTGGCACCCGCCAGCGATGCTATCAAGCTGGATGCACCTGATATCGCCGAGAACGGTGCTGTTGTTCCGGTAAAGATCAAGGTCGACATGAAGGGCGTTGAGTCTATCTCCATTATCGCGGAGAACAACCAGACCCCACTAATCGCCAGCTTCAACCTGGCAGCCAACACCCATGGATACATCTCCACCCGTATCAAGATGGGTAAGACCTCCAATGTCATTGCCGTGGTTAAGGCTGGCGGCAAGGTCTACAGCGCCCGCAAGGAAGTAAAGGTCACCATCGGTGGCTGTGGCGGCTAATCGCCCCCCCTCCCCTTGTTATCGACGAATATTTAAGCGTTTAGGAGAATTCAGCAATGGCTAAGTCATCTATTAAAATTCGCGCCAAAATTAAAAAAGGCGCCTGTGAAGTAAAGTCTCTGATCAAACACCCGATGGAGACCGGACTACGTAAGAACAAAAAGACCGGCAAGATAATCCCTGCCAACTTCATTCAGGAAGTTAACTGCCAGCACAACGGTAAAGACGTCATGAATGCACTATGGGGGACGGCTATCTCTACCAACCCTTACGTCTCTTTCATCATTGACGGGGCAAAGAAGGGTGACACCATTACCTTGAGCTGGGTGGACAACACCGGCGCCAAGGATTCTGCAGAAGGTAAGGTCAGCTAAGCTGCTACTACCGTACCTATAAACTGTCTACGCTTTCCAGAATCCAAGGAGTCAATGCAATGCGTAAATTTGCCCTAACAGCATCTCTGGTAGCCATGTTTGCTGGCCTACCAGCTGCTGTACAAGCAAGCCCTAGCGAGGACCTTACTTCGTTTCGTGAATATTTCATGAAAAGGTTCCCTGGTATCCCATTAAACGAGTATCAAAATGGTGTCTACGCCATCAACGCCGATGCGCGTAAGTCGTGGGAAGGTATTGAAGAGTTTCCTCCCTACGAAGATGCAGTAGAAAATGGTGAGAAGCTATTTAACACCGCCTTTGCCAACGGCAAGACCTACTCCAGCTGCTTCAAAAACGGTGGTAAGGGAATTCGTCAGAACTACCCCTACTTCGATGCCAAAAGCGGTAAGGTAAAAACCCTTGAAGGTGAGATCAACGAGTGCCGCAAGAAAAACGGTGAAAAACCGTTGAAATGGAAGAAAGGTGCTATCGCAAACATCTCGGCCTACATGGGTTCAACCTCAAATGGTAAGAAGATCAGCATCAAGGTTCCTAGCGATCCACGTGCCCAGGCTGCTTACCAGAAAGGTAAAAGCCACTTCTACGCCAAGCGTGGTCAGTTGAATATGAGCTGTGCCAACTGTCACCAGGACAACGCCGGTAACCGTATCCGTGGTGACTACCTTAGCCCTGCGCTGGGTCACCCCAGCCACTTCCCTGTTCATCGCCTGAAGTGGAAAGGTCTGGGTACCATGCATCGCCGTTTTGGTGGTTGTAACAAGCAGGTTCGTGCCAAGCCGTTTAAGGCTCAAAGCACAGAGTATTCTTCACTGGAGTACTTCCTCAACTACATGAGTAATGGTATTGAGGTTAATGCACCGAGCTCACGCAAGTAAGCTTACTCTGCATGATAAAAAACCCGGCTTTATCGCCGGGTTTTTTTTGCCTGAAATAAGGCTCATCAAAAAACTGACACGGGAAGCTGCCAGCCCGGTAGCTCCGCATTCCACGTCATCTGCCTCCCTGCCCAGCAGGTTTATGAGCGAATCACTGATGGTTCCGAATGGAGTGTCCTGACAAAACACATCTACACATTAAGTGCCATAAAATATCGTGTTATTCCCTATTATGCTTACCTGTTTCTTTACGCAGAATCCAAAATTGCTGTGGGCTAAGGAAGGTGGCTAAACACCCTTATCTTCTCGCTTAAGGCGATGCTCCAGCACAAAGCAGGCAAAGGGAATGACACCCGCGAACAGCACCATAATCCACTTTATAATTGACCAGTTATTACGGTGACTCACAACCAGAGACATCACCAGGTAAGTGATAAAAAGAAGACCATGAGTGGTCCCTACAAGCGGTACAATTACTGGCATATCCAGGTAATATTTTGCCGGCATTGCGACAAAGAAAAGAGTGAGAAGAGAAATCCCTTCGATCAAGCTAAGGCTGCGAAATGTGTCAAACATAATCTCACTTTTATCGTTGTTCTAAGTTGTGATAGAAATTTATGACTGATCTTAATTGCCCATTTTTGAGAGCAACATGTAACTAACAATCTTAGGGGTTTAAACGATACTCGCTGCGTACCATCAACTATCTAATAATAGAAAACGGCAACTAAGCCGCTTTTCTATTATCCAACATTTAACGTTTTATCCGTCAAGTCGGGGCTTTATTGTATCGAACACCTGATCTACTGTAATTGCCTGCAAACAGACATTATCGTGGCACGGTGTCTTGCGATGATTGGAGGCGCTCACACAGGGGGAACAGGCGAGTCCTGCATAGATCGGAGTGCTGTCACCTAATGAGCCATACAGGGCAGGCGTCTCAGGACCAAAAAGCACATAACTCGGCATCTCGGTAACGGCGGAGAAGTGACCTGGTCCGGAGTCATTGGAAACCATTAAGCTTGAGATGGCATAGAGCGAAGGCAGCTCGGCAAACTTCACACGACCGGCAAAATTAACACAACGTTCATGCCCAACCTCACCCTTTAGCTCCTCCGCCTCCTCACGCTCTGATGGAGCACCGGTGATCAACACCAGCACATCATCATAATCAGCGAGGATACGACGCATCAACTCAGCGTAACGCTCTGGCATCCAGCGGCGCTGAATCAACAGCTCACTGGCGTTGGGATTAATCAACACTATGCGGTGTTTAGCCGGATCATAATCGGAAAAGTCTTCGCGCACTCGTGCACGCATGGGCTCAAGCTCATCGTCACTAAAGCTGAGTTTCGCCAGTTGAATCTCCTCATCACCGATCAGCGTCTTCGAATAAGGCAACTCCGCTTTCTCTGCCAGTGTGGCATTAATCAGGGCAATGAAGTTCTTGGCGATATGCATGTGGGCGTTATACGCCACCTTGTGGGTCAGTAGATCACCACGGTAAAGCCCCTCGTTGTGAAAGGCGTGATAGCCGATACGGTTGTTGGCACCGGAGAGGCCGGTGAGCAGCGCACTGTAGCGGGAGAACAGCTCCAGATCGATCACCGTGTCGATGTTGTTACGACGCGTCCAGAAAAGAAAACGCAGGCTGGAGAAGGCAAGCGGAAACAGGCCATCCTCCTTGATGAGAAAAACATTCTCCTCAGGCACGGTACCGAGTAAGCGCAGACTGGAGGCATTCTTCTTAAAGATAACAAAATAGAGCTCGGCTCCGGCATCGCGCATCTTGCGCATCGCCGGGTCAACGATGATGGCGCTGCCCATCTCCGAAAGTTCAACAAACAACACCCTCCTGGGCTCACTCCGACACCAGGGGCGCAATAGACCAAACAGCTTAAACAGCAGCGTAAAGATAAAACAGAGCGGCACCCCTGCGTAGTAATCGACCTGCCGCATTGTATCGACTTTCATGAATCACTCTTTCCCAGCACTAAATTTTGTCTGCCTATTATAACAACAGGGTGACCTTAAGTACCCGTTGGCAAAGCTCGTCGCCCCGGTAACATCGCCAACAGGCCCAACACTACAGCAAACCACAGCGTGGTCAGGCGAATCAACAGGGTAGCCGCCACCGCAGCACCATTATCCATACCGTTAAGCATCAACAGAGCAGTCATCGTCACCTCTGCACCACCCAAACCACCGGGCAGAAAACTAATCGCACCGATCAACATGGAGAAGGCATAGATGAAGAGCGCTACCACCAGCCCGATATCTGAGCCCATCACCTGAAGTAGATAGTAGAAGGCAAGGCCCTCCGCCCCCCATGCGATAATTCCCAACCACAGGCTATAACCCAGCAGCGGCAGCGAGAGCAGCCCGCCGGAGTGGCGTAAGGTATCGATAAATCCCGAGATAAGATGTGCCACACGCTGCTTAAGGCGTTGCATCAACCACTGCTCGATACGTCCCAAAAGCGCGTCCTGTTGCAGCAGCCATACCCCAAAGATGAAAATCACCGCCATCACCGCTACCACCGGTCGTGCCGGCTCATAGCCATAGAGACCAATACAGGCGAGCAACAACACCGACATCAGGTCACCCAGCCGCTCCGCCAGTAATACCGCCAGACTATGAGGGTAAGAGACGCCAAAGGGTTTAAGTAACAGACTGCGCAACGCCTCCCCCGCCTTGCCCGGCGTAGTGGTAAGGGCAAAGCCCGAAAAATAGATACGCAGATTGGCAAGATCAGGGACTGCGTAGCCCTGCAGGCGCAGGAACTTACGCCAGCGCACAAAGCGCAGCAGATAGTTCACCAGTGACAGAAATAACAGCAGCAACAGGTCCACCATCGAGACCTGAAGCAACGAGGTACGCACCTCATCCCATCCACCCCACAGCGAGAAGGCGAAATAACAGACAACGGCGAAAAGCACGGATAACGTCAGGCCACGCATTCCGCGCGGTGAGACGACGGGAGCCTCACTCACTGAAACAACCAGAGGGTAACCAGTGCCCAGCCTACTACCGTTAGCAACAGGTGAGGATCACGTAACAGGTCACGCGCCGGATCTTCACCCAAATCATCGGCGAAGGTGCGATAGAGATAACGAAACAGGCCGTAGAGTACAAAGGGCACAGTATAGACAAGCTTATCGGTGTGGTGCACGGCTATCGTCTCAGCACTCATCGTATAAAGGCTGTAAGCCATTACCACTCCCGCCGAACAGACCCCAATCATCAGATCCAGCATAGGTAGCGAGTAGTTCTTCAACACCGCACGGCTAGTTTCACCACTGTGCTCCATCACTGCCAGCTCGGAACGACGCTTGGAGAAACCGAGAAACAACGTCACCATCAGACCGGTAAGAAGCAACCATGAGGAGGGCTCAATGCCAATGCCGGTGGTACCCGCCAGGATACGTAACATGAAGCCGGCCGCGATAATAAAGACATCAAGGATCACGACCTTCTTCAAACGCCAGGAATAGGCAAGATTAAGTAATAGATAAAAGGTAATAATCATCGCCACTGTCGGTGAAGCCAGCCAAGCTGCAGACATAGCTGAGACAAATAACACCACCGCCAGTATTACGGCAAAAGAGACCGAAACCGTGCCCGAGGCCAGTGGGCGCAGTCGCTTGGTCGGGTGGCGCTGATCCGCCTTAATATCAAAAAGGTCATTGACCACATAGACCGCGCTCGACATCAGACAGAAGGCCGCCACACTCAGCAGCACCGCGTTGACCACCGAGCCGTCATGCCAGGCATGGGCAAAGAATGGTCCGATTAGCACAAAACCATTCTTCAACCACTGGTGTGGGCGCATCAGGCGCAGGATTTCTTTTGGACTATTCACTGCTCTCTCTCAATACTCCGCGATAGTAAGCGTGGTCGGCCATTGCCAGCATTTGTGTATCACCCGGACTGTCGCCATAGGCATACACCTCCATCGCCGTTATATCTCCCAAATACTCTCTGATACGCTCTGCCTTGGCCTCACCAAAACAGTTCACCCCGGCAAAGCCGGAAGCAGCTCGCCCCTCTTCTTCTCTTAAGCGGGTGGCAAGTACATCGACTACGCCGAGAGCCTCGGCCCACGGATTGAGATAGAGCTCCAGCGAGGCGGAGACGATAATAACACGGTGTCCCTGGGACTGATGCCAGGCGATACGCTCTGCACTCTCACAGCGTACGATACGCGGCAAAGATTCAGTAGCAAAACGCTGCGCCTCGGCACGCAGCTGTGTCATCTCCATCCCACCCAGCATGCGCCCAAGCAGACGCTCCTTGGCGATTCCATTAGGAATAATGCGCAACAGATAGCCAAGCAGCAACGGTGACATAATAATGGCGTAAGCGGCCAGTTTCAGCGGCCCGAATAGCTGCCATAAAAAAGGCAGTAATGAATCACGATGAGTAATGGTGCCATCGAAATCGAACAGGGCCACCACATTCGATTGCGACATTACATCTTCAACCGTTTAAAGATCGTCTCCGGCACGTGACGAATGATCAGCATAATCCAGCGCCAGAACCAGGGCGCATAGATCTCATTACGTTTTTTATCCCGAGCGCGAAGGATGCGCGTCGCCACAGACTCAGGGGAGGCGACCAGAAACAACCCTGGCATACCGTAGGTCATAGCAGTGTCGACAAAGCCCGGCTTTACCGTCAGCACATGCACTCCGCGGTGAAACATCGCATTACGCAAGCCCTGCAGGTAGACACTCAGCCCACCCTTGGCCGAGCCGTAAATATAGTTACTCTGGCGCCCGCGATCACCGGCCACCGAACTAATGGCAATAATATTACCCGTGCCGCGTACCGCCAGGGTTTCGGCGCAGCGATTAAGGATAGAGACTGCACCGACGTAGTTGCGTTGCATGATCGCCAGCGACTCGGAGAAATCCTGTGCCGCGCGCGACTGTTCACCCAGATAACCGAAGGCAAGTACCACCCCCTCGAGCCCCCCCCCCTGCTGCTCCACCTGCGCAAGAAAATCATCGTGCCCATCGTAGGCCTCGGCATCAAAGGCCGTAACAAACACATCGACGCCATAACGCAGGCGCATATCGGCCGCGTCACGCTCCAGCTCAGCAAGATCACGACCAGCAAGGGTAAGCGAATGACCTCGTGCCGCCAGCGCACGAGCCGTCGCCCGTGCAATTGCTGAAGTTGCTCCCAATATCAGATAAGCACCTCTCATCGACCTACTCCAGTTCCAGGCGTCGTGACAGATTGGAGCTGAAGGCCTTACCCGGATCCAGCTCGCCTTTTATCTGTAGAAATTTCTCGGTAGCGGGATACATTGTGCGCAGAGTTTCGCCATCAAGACGCGCATCTTTGGCCAGATAGACCCGCCCACCGGCAGCCATGACAATTTTATCAAAACGACACAGCAGCGTTAGCAAGGGCTCACCGCTAAAGGGCAGATCCAGCGCCAGGGTATAACCCTCCACCGGAAACGACATCAAGCCTCCACTCGCCGCACCCATCTTTTTCAGCACCCCGAGAAAGGCCGGATGTTTGCTCGAAGCCAGGACATCAAGCAGTTGTGACAATGCCTCAAAGGCACCCTCACGCGGCACCACACACTGGTACTGCAAGAAGCCGCGTTTGCCGTAAAGGCGATTCCAGTCACCCAGTGCATCAAGTGGGTAAAAAAACTTGTCGTAATCAATAGTGAACGTTTTGCTCTTACCCCCTTCCAGTCGATAGTAGATAGTGTTGAAGCCGCCGATGGTGGTCGGATTGAGTAGCCAGGCTGGCATATCAAAAGGGATGCGGCGACTACCACGTTCTTTAATTTGCAAGGGCGTGTTAGCTGCATCACCATCCAGTTCATCAATCGCAGCATGTTCTCCCAGCATCAACACACTGCGCCCCTGCTTTTTCCCTTTCGCCAACAAATCGATCCAGGCAACGCTGTAACTGGCACTATCGTACTGTTCAAACAGTTCAAAGGCGTGCTTGAGATTACGCGCTGCATGATGACTGGCACGGATATAGGCCGTCTCAACCGGTTTTAACTGCAGCGTTACCTCTCCGATGATGCCGGTCAGCCCCATACCACCCACTGTGGCCCAGAAGACCTCGCTGTTCTCCTCACGAGAGCAGCGCATGCGCGTACCATCAGACTCGATTAACTCCAGACTGAGAACACTACTGGAGAAAGCGCCATCATGATGGTGATTCTTACCGTGCACATCGGCTGCCACACAACCACCAAGGGAAACCATTTTGGTGCCCGGCGTCACCTCGGCAAACCAGCCACGCGGTACGCTAAAGGCCAGCAAGGCCTGCATAGTCAACCCGGCCTCGGCACGTAACACACCACTCTCATCATCGAAGTCCAGTAGGCGATTGAGACGCTCAGTCAGTACCACGCGATGCGCGGCATTGAGCGCGGCATCGCCATAGGCTCGTCCCTGCCCACGCGCAATACTGGGGCCAGAGGCCGCATGCAGCTCAGCATAACGCTCGGGCCTCGTCAGCTCGCAACAGGCACTGGGGTAGCGTCCCCAACCGCTCAACTCTTTATTTAATGTAGCGCTCATTGTTGCAGCCTTAACACTCCCTCACCGGGGAAATAACGTTGATTAAAATAACACTGCCCCGCTGGCAGAAAATCGGGGTAACGATAATACCTGTCCCGTATCTGTGTTAGCACCCCATTACGATATAACTCATAACGGAATCCATTACCGAGAAGTAGATACAGGTTCCGCTGTTGTACCTGAAAAGGTACTACGCTGGCTTGCTTAAAATAAAGAGCATAAGCATTTGCCGTCTGCTCCTTATACACCAGTACCGCAATATTCTCTCCGGCAAATGCCCGCCAGTCAGTCAGCAAATCATCGTGCCTGCCATGCTTGGAACCACCGCCAAAGACGATAAATCGCTTACCGCTCACATACTCCAGCATACCCGACTCAACATAACTGCCGGTGGCCCAATGATAGCCATCGGCCTGCACATCAAACTGCTCAATAAACTCATCGGCATAGTAACCAATCAACACCCCGTCATACACCGAGGGTTTACTCTTCCAGTAATCATGCGGCAGCGTTAACACCACTACCACAGCAGCAATGTGCAGCAGTGAGAAACCCATCATAAATTTTAGCGAGCGACGCAACGCCAGCGAGGAAAAGATTGATGCCAGTACAATAAACACGAAGGGATAAAAAGCGAGTACCCAGTGCAGACCAATGCGCGCCTTCAGTGAGAGCAACAAAAACAGCAACAGGGGCACCAAACCCAGAAAAACGAAGAGTCCACCACCGCGCAGATCCAGCCACAAAGGACGACGTTCGCGCCAGCTATACCAGAGCAGTGGCGGCGTCAGCATGTAGACAAGCATCAACAGGTAACTGACCAGGTGACTACCGCCACCGCCGTGACGATTGTAAGCATTAAAAAGAATGTTGTCCCAGCAGTGGCAGTAGTTCCACCAGACATTCAACGCGGCAAAAGGAAGTACCGCAAGAAAGAGCCACAGCAGCCCCAGCATGTCACGGCGGTTGCGCCGATAGATGATGATATAAAGACCATACGAAAGACCCAGCAACACTGCAAAATATTTTGCCATAAAGGCTAGACCCAGCAGCAGCCCAGAGAGCAGATACCAGCGCCATGCGCCCTGTTGCATAGCTTTATAAAAAACCCAGGCAGAGAGGAATGAAAAGAAAATCAGCGGCGTGTCGGTGGTGACAATAACATTCAGCAACCCCAGCGGTGAGAGCAACAACAACAGCGCTCCCAGCACCGCCTTGCGCTCTTCCACTACGTCACGCAAGATAAAGTACACACCTAATGAGAGACCACTGCCCAGCAGCACTGCCGGCAAACGTAGCCACCAGTTAGCATCACCGAACCAGAGCAGCAGACTGAGCCACCACCCCACCATCGGCGGATGGTCGTAATACCCCATACTGGGGTTCTTCGCCCAGATATAGAAGTAAACCTCATCACCGGTCAACGGCAGCCAGGCCGCCCAGGCAAACTTGAGCAGCAGAGTAAACCACAGCAGATAAAAAAAAGTGCGACGTGACTCCAATACACTCATAAATGATGCTTGCCACTGAGGTAGATCGCCAGCCCGGGAAGACTGGTAATGATCAAGGTAAAACCGTAGATAATCGACATCGACAGTACCAGCGTAGGATCAGCTCCCAACAGAGTGAAGAGACCAACCATCCCCCCCTCACGCACCCCCCAACCGGCCAGCGAGACCGGCACGATAGTCAGCAGGATCACCGGCGGTACGACTACCATATAGGTGAGCAGATCAAACTGTAATCCTACACCGCTGCCGATGAAATAGATCGACAGCAGCGCCATCAAATGAATCAACAATGAGAAGCCAAGGTGCTTACCCACCGAGGAAATATCTGCCAGTACCACATCGAGTCGCTGTGAGATACGCAGTAACACCAGCGTAGGCACCCACCCCTCCAGCAGCTTAATGCGGTTAATATAGTAAAAGACGATAAAACCGACAATCCCCAACAGCACCAGCACGTTAAGGGCAATAAAGACATTACGCGGCAACATCTCCGGAGCCAATAGATTGGCCAATAAATTTAATACCAGCAAGCCCACCAAACCCAGGCCTCGATCCACCGCCACACCATAGAAGGCATCACGCTTACGGTGACCCGTTCTTGCCACATCGATCACTCGTAACGCATCGCCCCCGATACTCGTCGGCAGGCCTTGATTAAAAAAACTCCCCTTAAAGTAGCTACGCATATAGAAAGGAAAATTCTGTCCGAAGCCAAGCCCCTGCATTACCAGCTTCCAACGAAAGGAGGCGATAATCGTCGATAGTAACTGAAACAACTGTGCCACTAGAAGTAGCCACATATCCGTCTCTACTATAGTGGAAAAAACCTCCGATAAATCTACCTTACGAAACACCAGAAAGAAAATACCGCAAGTAATAAACACCCGCATCAGCAGTGAGAGACTCTTTTTAACTCGCTCCATTATGATCGAAGTCCCTTATAAATCATGTCTAATATCTCGCACCGCATTATGTTGACGCCGCACGATAAATACCAAACCAACGCTTACTACCATCAGGATTTTTAACCTCGATCACTCTCAGTATCTCAAATACCCCTTCTGGTAACTCTCGAACTGTTGGGATCATGTTTTTATTCGACACACTCCTTGAATCGTACTGCTGAAGATATAGACAATAATCAGGCTCTTGCTCTACCTCGTTACGCCATAAGGTGTACTGGCTAACCCTTGCTGACATAGTGGCATCTACACGATCGGGCAGGCGTAACATCCACGCAATCATCCCGGCACGTCCGTGATAACCCGTTAATATGTGGCAGGTGTCGCTGTTATCCATCACAGATAGTTGTTCACGTAGCACAGTAGCCACCGGCTCCCAGCCATAACTATTCGTCAACTGAGTACGTTGTGGTGGCAATTTATCACCAGCCAGCTCTACCACTAGATGGGGAAAACGCATTATATTGAGTAACAGGTGGGGTAATAAAAAAAGCCCAATAATGAACCATGCTCTAGCCTGGCGCGGCTTCCCATCTCTATAGAGCAAATCATTAAGTAACCCTGCTAATAACAGCGTGCCTGCTGCATAGGCGCTAACAGGCCAGTTGGGGCCACTCGAAGCCGTCAAGCCGGCGATACCGAAAACTGACATCGGCAAGAAGAAGTTCCAACTGAGCAAGGCACGAGTGTAACCATCGAGGGAGCGACCCACTCGTGAGAAAGGAGCCCACATCATGGCGAAGTAACTCCATGGCATTGCCACCACCAACTGGCCGCCGAGAAATAACATAAACATCGCCAACAGATTATTATCGGTCGATGCCTTTACCCCGTGCCCAAATTGAAAACGGAATGATACCCAGTCATGCGTACCATTCCAGAAGACTACCGGCATAAATAATATCAAAGCGAGCAAACACCCTAACCAGGGCCACGGGGTAACAAGCCAGCGCCGCCCGTCCTGACTACTGAGTAAGGCAAAAAATAACGCCCCCATTAAAAGTACTGCCGGGTACTTCGCTAGCAACGCCAGACCTATACAACTACCTGTAAGCAACCACCAGCGGGCTCCTGGCTCCTGCCCCGCACGCCAGGCAGCCCACAGCCCCAGCCAGGTAAAAATAATTAAGGCATTATCGGGAGTAACAACATGAAAACCTACCTGCATAATCGGCAGGCTGGCCCAGACCATCAACGCAAGGGCTCCGGCGGTACCACCAAATATCTGTTGTGCCATACGGTAGCCAACCACCGCACCTACCAGCCAGGATGCCACCGCCGGCAGGCGTACCGCCCAGGCCGCATCATTAAACAGCCAGGCACCCGGTAACATCAGCCAGGCAATCAGTGGTGGATGATCAAAGTAGCCCCATTGCGGGCGCTGTGACCAGACCCAGTAATAGGCCTCATCGGGAAGCAAACCAATACCCAGCAGCCCTGCCAGATTACCGAGCAATGCCACACCTACCAACGCGGCAATCCAAACGGGCATGTTAAAAGGTAACCACCTTAGGCGATGCTCAAACAGTGCTACAGGCATTTTAACGATACTCACTCTGACGCAGTGAAAGGAAACCTATGGTGCTGCCCACCAGCAGTAATGGTGCAGCGGCCAAAATTGCCATCATTCCCAACTCTTCTGTCACATTACTCAAGACAACATAACCCTCCTGCCTAATCTGGTAAATCGACACTCCCTTCCACATCAGCAAAATACCAACTATCAACAAATAAAGTCCCCATAAACTCTTACCTGGAACAATACCTGCCGCCTTAAATCTCTGTGCGACTAACCACAGCAGCAAGGCCCATCCCCACCAGCTCAGCAACCGCAATGGTGACAATTCTGCTGCATAACGGGCAGCCTCTACCAGCGGTGAAAATAGCAACCGTAAGGTAGTTACATCTCCCTGATAACCGGCCACCACCGGGATCACATCGCTACTACTCCCCTCTCGCAACAGCTTGACGATATAATGCACCTGTTGCTGCCGTGACATCTGCTCCGCTCCCGGCACTCGCAACAAGGTCCATGTACGTGAATTTCCGCTCCAACCATGCCAGTCAGTGGAGCTGACCAGACGGATACGCCCCTCGCCCTCCAACCGCAACATCTCATCGCGCACACTATCGGGGATATCTGGATGACCGGCATTCATCAGCTCAAAGGCGTGCACCCCGTCATCGGCCAGTGCCTCAATATCCTGCGGGGCCAGGCGCCACGCCATAGAGATCACCGCCCCTTCGTGTTTATCAGAGATCACGGTAGTAAAGCGTTTGGAAAACTCTTTCTCGTCCCACTGCCACTGTGCCAGCGGCTGCTGCGGTTTCAGTCCCATCCCCAGCAGGAAACCACCAAACTCATTAGCCACCTCGACTCCAGGGATTACTGTCGGTGCATCGTGCTGCCGGGCTAATTGTTCCGCATAAAAACTCCCTGCCGGATCATCGTGCTCGGTGATACCAACAACATCATAACCACGCTCGGCATGCCAGTGCAGGTTGTACTCGGCTCGCACCAGGGCATCGTGAGAGCCCAGAGTGTGACTTTGCAGGTCCGCAGCGAGCCACTGCGGATCATCAACCTCAAGCTGCCAGCCGGGAAAGTGAAGGTGCGAGAAGAAGAGCATCATCGCCGGAACACACCAGAAGGCGAACAGCGATACCACGCTGGCCCATAGGCCACGTCGCCACCATGGCTGCTGAGGGCGACGTAGGAAAATCCACAACCAGCTCAGTACCACGACCCACAGCGCCAGCGAAAAAGCGGCAAAACGAAAGTTGGGGGCACCGGTTAGAATATGACCAAGGGCGCTGACAGGCTCCAGCAGCAACTGCCACCACGGCATGGTCACCCTAACCCCCTCGATCAACGACCAGTCACGGGCATCGAAAGGGCCCTGTGGTTGCCACGGAATCAGGGCGAAAATGGTGACAAAGGCCAGAGTGCCAAACAGCAAACGCTCGAAATTGTCGTTCGGCAACACAGCCTTAATCAAAGTACACCCCACACAGCACCGGGTGGTGGCTCATTGTCATCACATTCATATGAAAATCATCTCCAGACGCCCGCGCGTCACCGTACCGGGGATCAGGTCTTGGGCAGAGTAACGCCGGTCTGGCCCTGGTACTTGCCGCCACGATCACCGTAAGAGGTCTCGCAGGTCTCATCGGATTCAAAGAACAGCATCTGTGCCACACCTTCGTTGGCGTAGATCTTGGCAGGCAGCGGGGTGGTGTTGGAGAACTCCAGGGTCACATGACCTTCCCACTCGGGTTCCAGTGGGGTGACGTTAACGATAATGCCACAGCGGGCATAGGTCGACTTGCCGAGGCAGACGGTCAGCACTGAACGTGGGATGCGGAAAAACTCGACGGTGCGTGCCAGGGCGAAGGAGTTGGGGGGGATAATGCAGACATCCGACTTCACATCGACAAAGCTGTTCTGGTCGAAGTTCTTCGGGTCAACAATCGCTGAGTTGATATTGGTGAAGATCTTAAACTCATCGGCACAACGCACATCGTAGCCATAGCTGGAGGTACCATAAGAGACGATACGGTTGCCCTCCACGTCGCGTACCTGGCCCGGCTCAAACGGCTCAATCATCCCCTCGTTCTCCGCCATACGACGGATCCACTTGTCGGCTTTTATGCTCATGCTCTTCCCATTCCCAACTTATTCAAAATCGACTGACCAAAAAAATGGCGATCCCCCCACGCGGGGAGCCGCCATTATATAGAGTTGCAAGCCGGGCAGCCATGCCCGGCACGTCCCTATTTAATCATTTGCGATAACGATCTTGGGGAACTTGGCGCTATAATCCTTCGCCTGGTTAGCCAGCTTGGCCGTGGTCTTACGGGCAATATCGCGATAGATCTGCGAAATTTTGCTCTCAGGGTCAACAGCCACCGTAGGCTTACCAGCATCCGTCTCTTCACGAATGGTGATATCCAACGGCAGCGCACCAAGGAAGTTAACACCGTACTCCTCAGCCATCGCCTCTCCACCGCCCTGGCCGAAGATGTGCTCTTCGTGACCACACTTGGAGCAGATGTGGGTAGACATATTCTCCACCACACCCAGTACCGGCACCTCCACCTTTTCGAACATCTTGTATGCCTTGCGGGCATCGAGCAGGGCGATATCCTGCGGGGTGGTAACGATAAGGGAACCGGAAACCGGTACCTTCTGCGCCAGGGTCAGCTGGGTATCACCGGTGCCCGGCGGCAGGTCGATGACCAGGTAATCCACCTCACGCCAGTTGGTGTCGTTAAGCAGCTGCTCCAGCGCCTGAGTCACCATCGGGCCGCGCCAGATCATCGGGGTATCCTCATCGATAAGGTAACCGATAGACATGGACTGGATGCCGTAGTTAACGATGGGCTCCAGACGAGTACCGTCAGGGGAGTCAGGCTTCTTATTGGAGAGACCCAGCATGCGCGGCTGGCTAGGACCATAGATATCCGCATCAAGAATGCCCACGGTGGCACCCTCAGCGGCCAGCGCCAGCGCCAGGTTAACGGAGGTGGTGGATTTACCCACACCCCCCTTACCGGAGGCCACAGCGATAATATTCTTCACGCCCTTAATGTGGTTCACGCCCTTCTGTGCGGCGTGAGAAACGATATTGGTGACAACCTCAATCTCGGCACCGGAAACACCATCTACCGCTTCAACCAGCTCTTTCAGCTTGGCACTCAACTCATCGTGGTAACCCGCAGCAGGGAAACCCAGGGAAACCTTAACCTTGACCTTATCGCCATCGACGCTGATGTCCTTCACGCACTGGGCGGAGACCAGATCCTTATCCAAGTAGGGATCAGTATAGCCCTTCAGTGCGGCTTCAACTTGCGGCTGTGACACGTCTGACATCTCAATTACTCCTAGTGGCGACCGGCCGTAGGCTCGGGCGCTATTTCTGACAAATTTATTCGGTTATTGTTGCAAATCGGATAAACCGTGGCAACAAAGGCCCGATATCATAGCAAAATTAACGGGAATTACCCTATCCCCTATGGTCTATGCGAGGAGACGGGGGATCTGGCAGGACTATCCCATAGTTGGTACTGTATGCGGACTTTTTCAAGAGACTGAACGCAGACTAAACAACATGGCCGAAACAAAACGTAAAATTCTCATCACCAGCGCCCTGCCCTACGCCAACGGCCCGATTCACCTCGGCCACCTGGTAGAGTACATCCAGACCGATATCTGGAGCCGTTTTCAGAAGATGCGCGGCCATGACTGCACCTACGTCTGTGCAGACGATGCTCACGGCACCCCGATCATGCTGCACGCACAGAACGAAGGGATTACACCCGAGGCGCTAATTAGCCGCATATCCGGCGAACATCAGGCTGATTTCGCCGAATTTGCCATCGCGTTCGACAACTATCACAGTACACACAGCCCCGAGAACAAGGAGCTGGCCAGCCTCATTTACAAGCGCCTGCGCGACAACGGCCACATCGACACCCGCACCATCACCCAGGCCTATGACCCGGAAAAGGAGATGTTCCTCCCCGACCGCTTCATCAAGGGAACCTGCCCCAAGTGCGGGGCCGAGGATCAGTACGGCGACAACTGTGAGGCCTGCGGTGCCACCTACTCTCCCACCGATTTAAAGAATGCCGTCTCCGCCATCTCCGGCGCCAAGCCTATCGAGAAGGACTCCGAACACCACTTTTTCAAACTCGGTGACTTTGAAGGGATGCTGTCGTACTGGATTAAAGGCGATCACATGCAGCCCGAGATCGCCCACAAACTAAATGAGTGGTTCGAATCCGGCCTGCAGGACTGGGACATCTCCCGCGATGCCCCCTACTTCGGCTTCGAGATCCCCGACGCCCCCGGCAAATACTTCTACGTCTGGCTCGATGCCCCCATCGGCTACATGGCCAGCTTCAAGAACCTGTGCAACAACTCTGACGGTCACGACTTTAACGAGTACTGGGACAAGGACAGCAAGACCGAGCTCTATCACTTCATCGGTAAAGACATCGCCTACTTCCACACCCTGTTCTGGCCGGCAATGCTCACCGGCAGCGGTTTCCGCACCCCCAACGCGGTCTACTGCCACGGCTTCCTCACCGTTAACGGGGCAAAGATGTCCAAGTCCCGCGGCACCTTTATCATGGCACGTACCTATCTCGAGCATCTCAACCCCGAATACCTGCGCTATTACTTCGCTGGTAAACTGGGCAACGGCATCGATGACATCGACCTTAATCTCGAAGACTTCCAGGCACGGGTCAACTCCGACCTGGTCGGTAAAGTAGTCAACATCGCCAGCCGCTGCGCCGGATTCATCAAGAAGCGCTTCGATGGCCAGCTCTCCGGCGAACTTTCCGAACAACAGCTATATCGTGAATTTGTCGATGCCGGTGTCACCATCGCCGAGCAGTATGAAAACCGCGAGTACGGTCATGCCATGCGCACCATCATGGCCCTTGCCGACAGGGCCAACGTCTACATCGATGACAAAAAGCCCTGGGTGGTTGCCAAAGAGGAAGGCAAGGATCAGGAACTGCACGATATCTGTACCATGGGTATCAACCTGTTCAGCATACTGATGGCTTACCTCAAACCGGTACTGCCCGTCACCGCAGAGAAGGCCGAAGAGTTCCTCAATATCAACCCGATGAGCTGGAGCAACTACGAGGTACCACTCATCAGCCACAGCATTAATAAATTCAAGCCGCTAATGACCCGCGTCGAGAACGACAAAATAGACGCCATGCTTGAGGCCTCCAAACAACATCTGGAAAAGAGCGATAGCGCCCCAGTCAAACAGCAAAAAAAGGCCACTAGCAATATCGAACCTGTCGCCGACACCATCCAGTTCGATGACTTTGCCAAGATCGACCTGCGCATCGCCAGAATCGTCAAGGCCAAACACGTCGAAGGTGCCGACAAACTGCTGCAACTCACCCTCGACATCGGCGATGGCACACGCAACGTTCTCGCGGGAATCAAATCGGCCTACACACCAGAAGATTTGGAAGGAAAACTCACCGTGATGGTTGCCAACCTCGCACCACGCAAGATGAAATTCGGCCTATCAGAAGGGATGGTGCTCGCCGCCGGGCCTGGGGGTAAGGATCTATTTATCCTTAACCCTGATGAAGGGGCACAGCCAGGAATGCGGGTTAAGTAACAGACGGATTAACAGGAAAAAAGTACAGGGAAGTATAGCAACAGACAACAAGTTAGTCAGCTAACTGCCAGTAAGATCGGTGCTCACAGCAGGTTAAGATTTTATCCCTCCTCCAATTTTTCTTTTTAACAATTTATTTACATTGTGTCGTGTAACACGCTCAATTGGTTATTTACAAGGAAGTAGCTGAGGAATAACCTCAGCCAAAATAAGGAGTAAGTAGGCTATGAAGATCAAACAACATGACCGGAGAGTCGCTTGGGTGTGGTGACGTTACTTTTAATAATCATCGCCATCTTCATACCATTTGAATGATGAATATACTGCTAATAATACGCTCGTGTGGGACGTTGCGCCGTGTTGCGTCTTGCACCCCACAGCTTAGCCGGTAGAACTCTGAGCTACCCACGAAATATTGGCCAATATTTTCTTGGTTGCCGAGTGAAACACTAGTTATAATGTACTTTCTTCAAAATAATAACTTTACAGGAGTAATATAATGAATGAAGCTGTCGCAGAAACTGGTGATACAGGGTCAATCAAGCTGGTCTACATCCTTTATCTTGCGGGCCTCCTATTCGGTGTAACGGGTATTGTCGGCGTGGTCATGGCCTACATTAACAAGTCTGAAGCTCCGGACTGGATGCAGAGCCACTATCAGTTCCAGATCCGTACTTTCTGGATTGGCGCTCTCTTTATCTTCCTTGGTGCGCTACTTTCCATTGTAATTATTGGCTACTTCATTCTGTTGTTCTGGATGGTTTGGCTTATTGTGCGCTGCATTAAGGGAATGAAATCTCTCGATAAAGGAGAGGCGCATCCAAACCCGACCGGCTGGATGTTCTAAATACCTATCGCCATACAATAAAACCCGGACGCAGAATGCCCCGGGTTTTTTTGTGTCTGAAATATTTTGGGTCAGAAGTGAGCTGTGTGCGAGGCAGCCCCGCGCATTAGATCACCCGTCGCGGTAGTGACACTTCCCCACCCCCCCACTCACTCACCCCAACGATTCAACAAACTCTCCACTCGGCAATAGCTTACTAGTCACCCCTGCAGGTCAAGGTTATCCATGATGCCTCATTATCCACACCTTCGGCACACCGGAGTTGTGGGCCAGCTCAATAGAGGCATAAACAATAGTTGAGTCGTTCTCGTCATTAAGCATCTCCATGACAAAGCCAATGCAGCTCTCTATGCTATAGCAACCGCACCCTACACCCACATTTATGGCAAAAACTTCACGATAAATCGTGATAACTACGTGGTTATTAAGGTAAAATCACGCGCCAGCCCGGTCTTCCACTTGTGGTTTCACCGCGCTCAAGTAGACTTTGGTCTCCTAGCAATCCATATAAGGTATCTATGGCTGAATACGCCCTCATTCTAGTCAGCACAGTTCTGGTAAATAACTTCGTCCTGGTGAAGTTTCTGGGCCTGTGTCCGTTCATGGGTGTCTCGCGCAAACTGGAGACCGCGACCGGTATGGGGCTGGCGACAACCTTTGTCCTTACCCTCTCCTCCATCTGCTCCTATTTGGTCAATGAGTACCTGCTGGCCCCGCTAGAGTTGGAGTTTCTACGCACCATCGCCTTTATCCTGGTGATCGCTGTGGTAGTACAATTTACCGAGATGGTGGTACACAAGACCTCACCGCTGCTCTATCAGGTGCTGGGGATCTTCCTGCCACTGATCACCACCAACTGCGCGGTGCTCGGCGTGGCCCTGCTCAACGTGCAGGCGGAACACGGTTTTCTCGAATCAGCGGTCTACGGTTTCGGCGCTGCCGCCGGCTTCTCAATGGTACTGGTGCTGTTCGCGGCGATGCGTGAGCGCATTACCGTGGCCGATGTACCGGCGGTATTTCGTGGCCCGGCCATTGCACTGGTCACCGCAGGGTTAATGTCGATGGCCTTTATGGGCTTCTCTGGGTTGGTGAAAGGCTAATGCTGGGTGCGATTCTGGCACTGACGGCCCTGGCCGTCGTCTTCGGTATGCTGCTCGGTTACGCCGCAGTACGTTTCAAGGTGGAGAGCGATCCCATCCTCGATAAGATCGACGCCATCCTGCCACAAACCCAGTGCGGCCAGTGCAGTTTCCCCGGCTGCCGCCCCTACGCCGAGGCCATTGCCAACGGCGAGGCCGATATTAACCGCTGTCCCCCCGGCGGCGAGACGGTGATCCTCGCCCTCGCCGACCTGCTCGGTGTCGATCCCAAACCACTGGATGATGAGGTGGGTGAAGAGAAACCGAAGACCGTGGCGGTGATCGATGAGCAGACCTGCATCGGCTGTACCCTCTGTATTCAGGCCTGCCCGGTGGATGCAATCCTCGGTGCCGCCAAACAGATGCACACGGTGATCGAGAAAGAGTGCACCGGCTGCGATCTCTGCCTGGAACCCTGCCCGGTAGACTGTATTGAGATGGTGCCGATATCTGCCGAACCCACCACCTGGAAATGGCCCCTGCCCAGCACCATGCCAACAACCGGGACGCCGTCATGAGCAAGATAAATCACCAGCTTTGGCGATTTCCCGGCGGACTACACCTGGAGTCCCACAAGACGCTCTCTACCGGTAAGCCAATCGGCGAAGCGGCGATCCCCCCACAATTGGTGATCCCGCTACAACAGCACATCGGCAGCCCGGCCAAACCGCTGGTCTCAGTGGGTGACAGGGTGCTCAAGGGTCAGATGCTGGCCCAGTCCGAGGGCTATGTGAGCGCCCCGGTGCATGCCAGTAGCTCCGGCACGGTGATCGCCATTGAGCAACGGGGCGTGCCCCACCCCTCTGGCCTCACTGCCCCCTGTATCGTCATCGATACCGATGGGAATGATAAGTGGTGCGAGCTGACACCCAACTCAGAGTACAAACAGCTTGAGCCCGGCGAGCTACGCATCCTGATCCATAACGCGGGCATCGTTGGCCTTGGCGGTGCAGGCTTCCCCAGCTTTATTAAGCTCAATCCCGGTGGCCGCACCGCGGTCGAGACGCTGATTCTCAATGGTGCCGAATGCGAGCCCTACATCAGCTGCGACGATATGCTGATGCGTGAACGCTCGATAGCGATCATCAAGGGGGCACGCATCATGCGCCACGCCTTGCAGGCTCGCCAGTGCCTCATCGGTATCGAGGACAACAAGCCCGAGGCGATAAGCGCGATGCGCGATGCACTGGTCAATATGGGCGAAAAAGAGATCGAGGTGGTAACCGTTCCCACTCTCTACCCCACCGGTGGCGAGAAGCAGCTAATCAAGGTACTCACCGGCAAGGAGGTTCCCTCACAGGGACTACCGCTGGATACCGGTGTGATCTGCCACAACGTCGCTACCGCGGCCGCCATCTATCGCGCGGTGGAAAAGGGCGAGCCACTAATCAGTCGTGTCGTGACCATTACCGGACGTGGCGCAGTGAACGCGCAGAACATAGAGGTGCGCATTGGTACCCCTATCGAGCAGTTGCTTGAGCAGACGGGAGGCACCACCGGTGACTATCAGTTACTGATGGGCGGGCCGATGATGGGCTTCGCCCTGCACAGCCAAAATTTGCCTACCATCAAGACCACCAACTGTCTCCTGCTGGCCAGTAAAGAAGAACTGCCGCCACCCACCACTCCCACGCCCTGTATCCGTTGTGGCGAGTGCGCCCGCGTCTGCCCGGCACAGCTATTACCGCAGCAACTCTACTGGCACAGCCGCGCTAAGGAGTTCGACAAGGTACAGGACTACAATCTGTTCGATTGCATTGAGTGCGGTTGCTGCAGCTACGTCTGTCCCTCCAGCCTGCCGCTGGTGCAGTTCTACCGCTACGCCAAGACCGAGATCTGGGCGCAGGAGCACGACAAGCTGACCTCAGACAAGGCCCGCGAACGTCACGAATTTCGCGCCTTCCGCAAAGAACGTGAAAAGGCTGAAAAGGCGGCTCGCCACAAGGCGAAGGCGAAGGTAGTGAAAAAGGATAGCGACGCCGACACCAAAAAGGCGGCGATTCAAGCGGCCATGGAGCGTGCTAAGGCAAAGCGTGATAACGCCGGGGTAGCACCCAAAAACACTGATAATCTCACCCTGGATCAAAAGCAGAAGATCGCCGAGGTGGATGCCCGCCGCGAGGCCGCCAGTGAAGAGACCGTGATCGGCAAAGAGGAGAAGTAGCGCGTTATGTCCGCCATCAGTTCACCCCATCTTCACGGCCCCGCCGCCCTCAACAAGGTGATGTTGCAGGTCTGCTTCGCACTGCTGCCCGCCCTCGTTGCCCACGCCTGGCTCTTCGGCTGGGGTATCCTCTTTAATGTTGTCATAGCTGTGACCGTTGCGCTTGCCAGCGAGGCACTGGTACTGAAGCTACGTGATCGCCCCATCGCCCCTACCCTGGCCGATGGCAGCGCCCTGGTCACCGCCCTGCTACTGGCCATCGCCCTGCCACCGCTCGCCCCATGGTGGCTCACCGCTGTCGGCGTCACCTTCGCCATCATCTTTGCCAAGCAACTCTATGGTGGCCTCGGCTTTAACCCCTTCAATCCGGCGATGGTCGGCTATGTGGTGCTGCTCATCTCCTTCCCACGCGAAATGACTGCCTGGTTAAGCCCGGCAGAATTGCGTGAGACGGGGTTAACCCTGAGCATGACCGCCAGCGCCGTCTTTGGCAGCGGTGCCATCGACAGCCTTAGTGGTGCCACCCCGCTCGACAGCCTTAAGACCCAGCTAGGTATGGGGGTGGCAATGGAGCAGATCATGGCCTCCTCCCTGTTCGGCCAGTTTGGCGGACGCGGCTGGGAGATCATCAATGGCATGATACTGCTCGGTGGCCTGTGGCTGTTGTTCAAGCGGGTGATCAGCTGGCACGTGCCGGTCGCCATGCTGGGCAGCCTGCTCGCCATCGCCACCGTGTTCCATCTAATTAATCCCGAGGCCTATGCCGACCCGCTGTTCCACCTGTTCGGCGGCGGTGCCATGCTCGGGGCCTTCTTCATCGCTACCGATCCGGTAAGCTGCGCCACCAGTAATCGTGGACGTATCTTCTTCGGCATCGGGGTGGGACTACTCACCTACACCATTCGCAGCTGGGGCGGCTACCCGGACGGCGTCGCCTTCTCGGTACTGCTGATGAACATGACCGCCCCGACCATCGACTACTACACCCGCCCGCGGGTCTTCGGCCAGAAGGAAGCCTAGCTCATGCCGTGGCATAATATGGTAATCGGAGCACTCATTCTGGGCCTGTTCTCAGTAGTCGGCACTGGCCTTGTGGCGCTCACCTTCAAGGGCACCGCCCCGCGTATCGCTGAAAACGAGCGTCAGGCACTACTACATAGTCTGCATCAGCTGATTTCACCCGATGAGCACGACAACGATATCTACACCGATATCGTTACCGTAACCAACAAGGCACTGCTAGGTAGTAAAAGTGGCGTCAACGTCTACCGTGCCCGCATGGGCGGCCAGCCGGTGGCAGCGGTGATTGCCTCTAGCGCCCCCGACGGCTACAACGGCAGTATCAAGTTACTGGTGGGCATTCGCTACGATGGTACTCTGGCCGGTGTACGGGTGATCAACCACCGCGAGACACCAGGGCTGGGAGATGGCATTGAGGCGAAGCGCTCTGACTGGGTGCTCGGGTTTAACGGTCACTCGCTGATCAATCCCGAAGCCACAGGCTGGAAAGTGAAAAAGGACGGCGGCCAATTCGACCAGTTTACCGGTGCCACCATCACCCCGCGCGCGGTGGTAAAGGCGGTTTACAACACCCTGCGCTATTATCAGCAACATCGTGAGACCCTGTTTGCTGATGGTCTCACCGACAGCGTCGATGTGGAGAGTGAATAATGTCTGAGATTAGTTATCAGCAAATCAGCCGCGACGGCCTGTGGCAGAACAACGTTGCCCTGGTGCAGATCCTCGGCCTCTGCCCACTGCTCGCTGTCACCTCCACTGCGATCAACGGCCTGGGGCTGGGTCTTGCCACCATCCTGGTGCTGGTCTGTTCCAACATCACCGTCTCGCTGATCCGCAATTTGGTGCGCTCGGAGATCCGTATTCCCGTGTTTGTATTGGTAATCGCCTCCTTCGTTACCGCGGTAGAACTGGCAATGAACGCCTTCTTCCACGACCTCTTTAAGGTGCTTGGGATCTTCATTCCGCTGATCGTCACCAACTGCGCCATCCTCGGTCGCGCCGAGGCCTTCGCCTCAAAGAACCCGGTTGGTAAGTCATTCATTGATGGGCTCACCATGGGACTCGGCTTTACCGTGATCCTGGTACTACTTGGCGCAATGCGTGAAGTGATCGGTTTTGGTACCCTTTTCGCCCAGGCCCATATGATGTTTGGCGAGACCGCCCGCTGGATCACTATCACCGTGTTTGAGGATTACAGTGGATTTCTACTGGCCATTCTGCCACCCGGAGCCTTCATCGGACTGGGGCTGCTGATTGCCCTGAAAAATCTCGTCGATCAAGGTGCGGAGAAACGGCAAAAAGCGACAACTACAGCGCTACAGCAAGCCGAGGCCTGAAACAAAAAAGCGAACCTTATGGTTCGATTTTTTACTGCCAGGCTCATGCCTGATATCTGAATATCATCCTCGTCGGTGAGCCGCCTCAGTTATTCACTATTAAGCCTGTTGGTCAGACTCGCAACTCTTGCCGTGACATACATGGTTAAAAGCACCGCCGCTGCAAACAGATACAGGCCAAAGCGCATTTCCACATTGGCAATGGTACCCAGCTTCACCGCCACCACCAGCACCGCTACAACAAACACATCGAGCATTGACCATTTTCCGTACAGGTGCATCCAGTGCAAATATCGCCCTAAATTGCCAGCTTTATTAGCTTTAACCGTTAGCAGTTTATTCAATACACCTATTTTCAATAGAGGGACCAAAATACTGAAACCACTAATTACAATAAACAGAAATATTTGGCCATCTTTTAACAAATCAATGGTACCGCCAAGAACGGAAAAGGTGTTTTCAATCAAAACAAACTTGTGCAAGGTAATAATCGGAGCCACTAACCCACCAGCCAGTAACAACAATGTAATACCAAGAACAAACCTTAAATGTTTGGCTTCCTCCGGGTACTTACCGACAATACTTAGTTCTATATTTTTCACACTATATGATGAAGATAAGTGAGGCTATGGTGTTTCGAATTATTGTGCTCGCTCAAAACTCAGGAATGAGCAGGCATAAGCATTCTTCTCATCCACAGGATGCTCTTCTCGTGTAAGCTCTTGCCACGAATTCATATCAAACTCGGGGAACCAGGCGTCACCTTTAAAGTCCCCGTGTACCTGAGTAATGTATAAGCGGTCGGCACGAGAGAGCATTTGCTGGTAAAAAGAGGCGCCACCGATGATCATCACCTCTTCTGCATCGCCTGCCGCCTGAATCGCATCCTCAATAGAGTAGACGACGACAGCACCCTCAGCCTGATAACTTTTATCACGTGTAACGATAATATTAGTGCGCTCGGGTAACGGGCGAGCACCGAAGGAGTCGAAGGTCTTTCGACCCATGATAATCGGTTTGCCAAGGGTGTGGCGGCGGAACCACTTCATGTCAGCGGGGAGCTTCCACGGCAGACGGTTCTCTACACCGATGAGGCGATTGTCATCCATCGCCCAGATAAGTGAAATCATCATCGCCTAATGCTGTTGCTGATCCTGCTGCACAGCTTTCTCATCACCATCATAACCGTGACTCTTTTTGCCATGTTTTGCGTTGTAGTGTGCAAGATAAGACTCGGGTAAATTAAATGAACGTTCATAGAGATGCTCTGCAACACTTTGGGCCTGCACGGCATCGATCTCAAGCTTATCCATCAGACCGAATTTTTTTACTGCACCTTTCATCACAGACTTCTCTTTCTGTGGCTGTTGTAGCCAGCTACTCACGGCAGCGACAAAAGACTCTTTATCCGTATGTGCCTGACGATAGTGATGCCATACAGCATACATAGGCGGGGCAGCCCTTTGCCCACCACCCTGTCCGTCAACGACATGGCAAGTCATACATACCTGCTCAAGCACCTTCTTGCCATCGGCAAACACAGCACCCGATGCGACAAGTAGCGACATAATTATTATCTTCTTCATTTTTACTCACTTTTTAACTAAACGGCTACAGGTGCCTTAATGGCGGGATGACTCTGATAATTAATCAATTCGAAATCGTCAATGGTAAAGGCAAAGAGATCCTTGACCTCGGGATTGATCTTCATCTGTGGCAGGGGGAAGGTTTCACGCGATAGTTGCTCACGAGTCTGCTCCAGGTGATTGGAGTAGAGGTGTGCATCCCCCAGGGTATGCACAAAATCACCTGGCTGTAGGCCACAAACCTGAGCGAGCATCATTGTCAGCAGGGCGTAGGAGGCAATATTAAAGGGTACGCCAAGAAAAATATCTGCCGAACGCTGATAGAGCTGACAGGAGAGCCTGCCATCGGCGACGTAAAACTGAAACAGGGTATGGCATGGAGGCAGTGCCATGTTATCGACCTCTGCGACATTCCAGGCCGAGACGATCATGCGCCGCGAGTCCGGGTTGTTTTTGATCTGCTCAACCAGCTGGCTGATCTGATCGATATGCCCACCGTCAGGGCTCGGCCAGGTACGCCACTGGTATCCGTAACCGGGGCCAATACCCCCCCACTCCCTGGCGAAGGCTTCATCCTCTCGAATACGCTCAACAAAATCCTGTAGTGAGATCTGCTCTCCGGTCGCCTTAATGTAATCAGCATGGGGCCACTCGTTCCAGATCCCCACCTTGTTATCGACCAGGTATTTGATGTTGGTGTCACCGGCAAGGAACCATAGCAGCTCGTGGATAATACCGCGCAGAAAGACTTTCTTGGTGGTCAGCAGAGGGAAGCCCTCACTGAGGTCAAAACGCATCTGGTGACCGAAGACGCTGAGTGTGCCAGTGCCAGTACGATCCTCCTTTTTCGCCCCTTTATCGAGTACGTGCTGCATCAGGTCCAGATATGGACGCATCTCATTCCCCCATCACTCAATTAATGCCTGGTTGATTATTCGTATAGTGTAACCGAGCTCCTGTTTGATCGGTATATACAAACACCTGATCAATTACCCTAGCTACCTGTTACAGCACAAGTGGCTGAAGCTGCGATCACCTACCTGATGAAATAAACTTAAATTCACTTATATATCAATCAGTTATCATATCAGAGCCTATTTGTTGCATCCAGTTACTAAGCTGACAAAATGCAGCATCAGGCTGTAACCGAGACAAATTTCCCCCGCAGTGGAAAAATATCTATACTGCCGAAGCACTAAAATTGTTTGACCATCACTGGAACTGGTATGCCCAATAATAATGAAAAAGAAAAACCACAGGTTCTAATCGCCGACGACTCCAAGGTCATCCGCAAGTCCATAGTCAAGATGCTGGGGGGGGAGTATCAGGTGCTCGAGGCTGCCGATGGCGTCGAGGCACTGGAGATGCTGCAGGAAAACGATCAAATCCGCCTACTCTTCTCTGACCTTGGTATGCCACGGATGGATGGCTATGAGCTTCTGGAGGCGGTACGCAATTCCGAGGACGAAGGACTGGCCGAGATCCCGATCATTATCGTCACCGGCAAGGAGGACACGGAGGAGGCAAAAGAGAAGCTGGTTGAACTCGGTGCCACCGACCTCATCGGCAAGCCTTTCCACTCCGCCGAGCTCAAGTCACGTACCCGCAGCTATATCAGTCTGGCACGCAAGGTGAAGAAGCTTGAGGAAGCCTCACCGATAGACAAAATCACCGGCCTTGCCACCCCCGATTACTTCAAACAGCAGACCGAAATCACCTTCTCGCTATCCAAGCGCCAGGGCCACGACATCACCCTGGCCCGTATCAATATAGAGAATTTTTCCGAGTTAAACGCCGAATATGGCAAGAGTGTGGTCGCCAAGATCATTACCACCGTAGGTAAATTGCTAAGTGGTGACCTGCGCAAAGAGGATCTGGCAGTACATCAGGGGGACGAAAAATTTGCCCTGATGCTCCCCTGTGCCGACCCCGAGGGTGCCAACGACGTCATGACGCGTATCCGCGCACGCCTGGCAAAGGTGGATCTGCGCATCGGTGAGAAGGTGGCACATGTCGCCTTTAGCGCCGGTATTGTCTCGCAACCCGTCTATGATGAAATAGACGATTTTTCACAGTTAATGGTACAGGCCGAAGAGGCACTGCAGCAGGCACTGGCCAAGGGCAAGGAACAGACGGTCACCGTCACCCCCAAGGAGGAGTCGATTCCGGAGACACAGGCTGCTGACGTCGATATCAACATCGACGAATTGCTCGAAGAGATGGGAACACTGGAGCTGACAAACGAACAGCTCACTCTGGCACTAAGAAAGTTCCTGCCGCTGCTCTCCAAGGCCGATCAGAAGCTCAAACTAGGGCTGGGCAGGGTAGTCCTGCACCTGCATAAAAGCCTGAAGTAATCGCTACGGATTACGCCCTCTTTTTATAGGCGTAAACCACCATCCCCGCACCGATCACCACCATCGGCATTGAAAGCACCATTCCCTGGGTCAACCAGCCACCAGCCAGATAACCGATGTGTGCATCAGGCATGCGGACAAACTCTACCAAAATCCGAAACACGCCATAACCCGCGCCGAACAAGCCTGTCACCGCCATCGTCGGTCGTGGTTTGGCCGAGTAGAACCAGACGATGAGAAACAGTACAATCCCTTCAAGAAAAAACTCATAGAGCATGGAGGGGTGGCGCGGCTCTGGTCCCGCCCCCGGAAAGACCATGGCCCACGGTACATCACTCACCTTGCCCCACAGCTCGGCGTTAATAAAGTTGCCGATACGCACGGCCCCCAGACCCAGTGGAACTAGTGGCGCTACAAAGTCGACCACCTCAAAATAGCCGCGTTGCTGTTTGCGCGCATAAAACCAGAGAGCGAGCAGCACACCCAGCATCCCACCATGGAAAGACATGCCCCCCTCCCACACGGTAAACAGCATGAGTGGATTATCGAGAAACGCACTAAAGTTATAAAATAGTACATAACCGATACGCCCGCCCAGCACTACGCCAAGGGCGCCGTAGAAGATCAGATCCTCGATCTGCCCCACCTTCCAGCCGCTATTGGATTGGCGTGCGCGGTAACGACCCAGCCACCAGGCGGTGGCGAAGGCGATCAAATAGGTTATCCCGTACCAGTGGATCTTCAACGGGCCAAGCGAGAGGGCAACCGGGTCGATATTGGGGTAGGTCATGACAATTCCATTTTAAAATGTTTGCTTAAACCGAAACTACGCGACTAATAAAACACTTAATGTAATCGGTCTCAACAATAGCCGGATGTACCGGGTGATCTGGTCCCTGATGGCCCTGCTCAACGATCTGTAGATTACGGTCCAGATGGCGCGACGACTGTAGCAACAAATCACGAAAATTATCGCGCTGCAGATGGTAGGAGCAGGAGGCAGAGACCAGTATACCGTCCTTACCCAGCAGCTGCATTGCCGCCTGGTTAACACGACGGTAGGCCTCTATCCCCTTCTTCGCATCTTTCTTGCGCTTAATAAAGGCGGGCGGATCGACAATCACCAGATCGAACTTCTCACGATCAGCACGCAGTGCCTTGAGGGCATCAAAGGCATCGCCTTCGATCCCCTGCACCCTGTCATCCACACCATTTAACGCGGCATTACGCTCAACCATATCCAACGCCTTTGCTGAGCTGTCGACACAGACCACCTCACTGGCCCCTGCGGTAGCCGCAGCCAGCCCCCAGCCACCGATATAGCTGAAAACATCAAGTACACGCATACCGCTGGCAAGATTCTGCACCCGGGCGCGATTGAGGCGGTGATCGTAAAACCAGCCGGTCTTCTGTCCGCTAAGCAGCGGTACCTCAAAACAGGTATTGTTCTCCTCGATCTCCACCACCTCAGGCACCTCACCCAGAGCGGTCTCGACATAGCTTTCCAGCCCCTCCTGGGCGCGAACACCGCTGTCGTTGCGCAACAGAATGGCATGCTGTTTAAATACCTTAGCCAGCGCCGCAACTACCTCATCACGCATCGCCTCCATACCGGCAGTATTAAGCTGAACCACCAGTACATCGCCGAAGCGATCCACCACCAGACCGGGTAGAAAATCACTTTCACCGTAAACCAAACGATAGAAGGGCTTATCGAAGAGACGCTCACGCAGTGACAACGCCACCTTGATGCGGTGCACCAGCAATGACTGATCCAGCAACTGCGTTACCGTGCGGCTTATCAGGCGAGCACAGATCAATGAATGGGGGTTTATGTAGGCAATGCCCAATGGCTTACCGTCATTGGCGGTCACCACCACCTGCTGCCCGGGCTCAAAATCACTCAACGGTGAACGATGAATATCGACCTCATTGCTGTAGACCCAGAGGTGGCCATTGCGCAGACGACGCTCTTCGTTCTTCTTCAGGTGTAAAGGGGCTAGTACCATAACAGCGTTCCAGTGAGGCGAAAGCGGCGATTATGGCAGAAAGGGACGGTGGTGACGATGCGCCATTACTAATTGAAGAAAAGATTTCAGGTGAGTACGAGACAAGGCAGCATTATACAGAAAGGCAGACGAAGGCATGGATGCCTAAGTTAAAGCGAAGCAGGAGCTTGAGCCGAATTTACACTGAATAAATGAGCATTTTGAGCCAAATTTTAACGCAGGATCGTGCCACATGAGGCATTTTCAATATTTTGTTAAGCGTTAAGGTCGGGGATAAGCTGGCTCTCAACCCGAGAAATGGCGTCCTTCAACTGCAACTTGCGCCGTTTCAGACGCTTCATCTGTAACTGATCCACATAGGGATTAGCTTGCAGGGCGTCAATGGCATCATCCAGATCACGGTGTTCAAGACGCAAAGCATCAAGACGCTGGGAAAGTTCTATCAGTTCTCCGTTTTCCATGACTTTACTCTTAATACCCGCCGATTAGCCGAGGGAATGCAAAATAGCACATTCTCGCCCCACGGTCAGTGCCAATTACACTACTGACTCCTGAAGCAAATGAACTAAACTTGGTTTACAGGTATCTCAATCGAACTACCGATCATGAGGGAGTCAAAAACCATGAAACAAAGAGTCTATCTACTCCCGCTCCTTCTGCTGTTCACACTGCTGCTGCACGGCTGTGCCAGCAAACCTCCCGCAGCACTACGCAATGCCCCCGAACATAGCCCTACCCTAAGTCAGGTACATGCCCAACCTAAGGCCTATCTCGACAAGCGCCTGCGCTGGGGCGGCTCCATTGCAGGTGTCGAGAACCTGCCACAGACTACCCGCATCGAGATCGTCGCTCGTCGGCTCTACGACAGCGGCGAGCCTATAAGTGGAGATAGCAGTGAGGGACGTTTCCTGGCCCACTTCGACCAGTTCCTCGATCCCAGCATCTACAGCGTCGGGCGCAGCATTACCGTGGTGGGCACCCTTGCCCGCATCGAACAGCGGGAACTCGATCAAATGCACTATCGCTACCCCGTGATCAGCGTGGAATCCCACCACCTCTGGCCTGAGCCTGAACCGTATCAGGAGCCGTACTACGATCCCTTCTGGCACGACCCCTTCTTCTATGACCCCTGGTATCCCTTCGGGTATCCTTACCCCTACTACCCGCACCGCTACCCCAGACCCCACCGTCATTAATACGGGAGAACCATGATGACAAAACTGCTCCCCCCTCTGCTTATCCTGTTACTCGTTAGCGGCTGCAGCACAAAACCTGTATTGCCTACCGAAGGGGTGAATACAGCGCTGAGCGTGCAGCAGCTAACCGACTCAGGCAAGGCGATGAGTGGCATCCGTGTGCTGTGGGGAGGCGTTATCGTCGCTAGCACCAACCTTAAAGACCGCACCCGCCTGGAAGTCCTGGCCTACCCTCTCGACAGCAACCAGCGCCCAAAAACCAGTAGCCCGGCAGGAGGACGCTTCCTTAGCTACCACAAGGGCTACCTGGAAACCGTTGACTACGCCGCCGGGCGACAGGTGAGCATGGTCGGAGTGATTACCGGCACCGAAGAGGCACGGCTCGGTGAGCACCATTATAAATACCCATCAATGCAGGCTGAAAAGATCCATCTCTGGCCGATTGCACAACAGGAAAGCGATACCAGGGTGCGCTTTGGATTCGGTATTCTCCTGCACAACTAGGGAATCACATTTAGTGTCATTGCGAGATATCCTATATATCACCCCACCACAGCAACCGGAATAACCAATGACAAATAACCTTCTGCCACGACTCGTTGAAAGCGAAGAGCTGGAAAGCAAATTAAAGTCAGACGGTCTTGTGATCATCGACCTAAGCATCAAGATGACTCATGCACAGGGACATATCCCCGGTGCCCGTCTCCTCGGCTACAACCAGATCGTACGCGCAGAGAAACCGGTAATGGGACTACTACCTACAGCAGAGCAGTTCAGTCAGGCCCTCTCTTCGGTTGGCATCACGGCAGAGAACCACATCGTCGCCTACGATGACGAAGGCGGCGGCAAGGCAGCCCGCCTGCTATGGACGCTGGAATGCTTCGGCCACAGCCGCTATTCCCTGCTCAACGGGGGCCTACACACCTGGGCCAAAGAGGGACACTCGCTAACAACAGAAACAAGTTATTTTGAACCCAGTAACTACCAACTCGGCACCACCAGCGAGTGCGAGGCGGTTATCAATGGTGACGACATTCTCAAGCACCTCGATGATGCCAACGTCACCCTGCTCGACGCACGATCCCCCCAGGAGTTCTCAGGAGAGAAACGCTATGCAGAGCGTGCCGGACGTATTCCCGGCGCAGTGAATATTGAGTGGACCGAATTCATGGATAAGGACCGTAATCTGCGGCTTAAACTGGAATCCGAGCTACGCAGCATGCTTGAAGCAAAAGGTTTTACTACCGATAAAACGGTTATCGCTTACTGCCAAACCCACCACCGCTCTGCGCACACCTGGTTTGTACTTAACTACCTGGGTTATAAAGCGAGAGGATATGAGGGGTCATGGTCGGATTGGGGGAACCGCGAAGATACACCGGTAGAGATTTAAGCATTAAAAGTAGGTAAGAGGGGATGAGAGGGTATTAAACGATTACCCATTATTTATCTCTCCTTATTTTCAAACAAATCTGTACCTGCAAAACACTCATAAAAAAACCGGCCTCCACATAATGTGAAGTCCGGTTTTATTTATTCCTTCTCGTCTTCCGCATTCCCTGCGTTAACGTTGTCGCCTACTCCGGCATGCGTATTACACCGGTGACAATACCGAGGATCTGCACCTCTTCGTTCTTCAGGTAGATAGGATCCATATCGGGGTTGGCTGGCTGTAAGCGAATGCCGTCGCGCTCAACGTAGAATTTTTTCAGTGTGACCTGCTCGCCGTTAATCATGGCGACGACTGACTGACCATTCTCGGCAGTCTCACGCTTTTCGATAATGACGGTGTCACCATCCTGAATATTGTCGTCGATCATGGAGTGGCCGCGCACCTTCAAAGCGTAGCTATTGGTGCGCACCATGCTTGCAGGGACGGAGACACGCTGGTCATCCTCGTTGAGATCGACCGGCTGTCCGGCAGTGATCCAGCCCAGTAGGGGGATCTCGGTCATCGCGGCAGGACTCAACTCCAGCTCTTCAACACCGGGGATGTGCACGGGGCGATCTTTCTTTGGAATCATATAGGTTACGGCAGACATTGGAGACTCCTCTTTATATTTTTCACCTAACTTACTTGGATGAAGAGACAAAATCAATTACCGGCTTACTCTCAGGCGGTTTGCTTTTGACTAAAGACTAGCGACTGCTGACTGACAACTTTTCTCCATCTGTTCCCCACCCCTGCCTGGCATGCGATAATCCGCCCCATGAACAGAAACCAGCTGACTCTCTTTATAGCCATCGTTGCCGCACTGCTACTAGCACGCTTTGCTCTCTATACCCCTGAGGCGGAGAAGGTGGTAATCGAGCCACCACAGGCACTGCAATCTCTACTGCTGCCAGAGCCGCGTCCACTTAGTGAATTTACCCTAAGTGACCACAACGGCCAGCCACTGACCCAGCAGCAACTCAAGGACAAATGGCACTTCGTCTTCTTCGGCTATACCCAGTGTCCCGACATCTGCCCCACCACTCTGGGTACACTCAAAGCGGTGGCAACAAAGCTGGAGGCACAGCCTGAAATTAGTGTCGATACCCGCTTTCTCTTTGTCTCGGTCGACCCGAAACGAGATAGCGTACCGCAGCTTAAGGATTATATCGGCTACTTCCACCCCGACTTTATCGCCACTACCGGTGAGCGGCAGGAGATCGACAAACTTGCCCGTAGCCTTGGCGCTATCTACCTGTTCGAAGGTGACACCGAGAAAGATGACTATATCGTTAACCACAGCGCCAGCGTGGCGCTAATCAACCCACAGGGACAGTGGGTGGCCCGTTTCCATCCACCACACACAGTCAAGCAGTTTCACAGCGACTACCTGCAACTTCGCGACTATTTACAACCACAGAACTCTCAGGACTGACACGATATGTCTGAACGCAGCGCCGGTTTTATCGACTACCTTAAAGCACTCCCCCAATACCTGATGCCGGGCCATCTGGTCTCGCGGCTGATTCACAATTTTACCCGCATCCGCAACCCGCGCATCAAGAACGCCTTTACCCGCTGGTTTATCGGTCAGTTCAATATCAATGTTGATGAGGCGATTGAGTCAGAGCCGAGCGCCTACGAGCACTTTAACGCCTTCTTTACTCGCGAATTGAAGCCCGGCGTACGTCCTATTGTTGAGGGCGAAGATACCGTCGCCTGTCCGGTAGACGGTGCGGTGAGTCAGGCCGAGCCGATCCGCGACGGTCGCGTATTTCAGGCCAAGGGCCACGACTACTCGCTAGAGACTCTGCTCGGTGGATCGGTGGAACGTGCCGCGCCGTTTCAAAACGGCATCTTCACCACCATCTACCTCTCGCCTCAAGACTACCACCGCATCCACATGCCGGTGACCGGCACCCTGAAAGAGATGGTGCATATTCCAGGACGACTATTTAGCGTCAACCCGGCCACCACCCGCGTGATCCCCGGCCTGTTTGCCCGCAACGAGCGGGTGGTCTCCATCTTCGATACCGAATTCGGACCGATGGCGATGGTCAAGGTAGGTGCAGTGAATGTGGGCAGCGTCGAGACCGTATGGGCCGGTGAGGTTACCCCCCCGGCAGGGCGTGTGGTGCGTAACTGGAACTATCAGGGCGATGAGGCGATCATCCTGCAAAAGGGCGAAGAGATGGGACGCTTTAATATGGGCTCTACCGTCATTCTGGTATTCGGTCCTGACACGGTGGCGTGGGCCGAAGGGATCAAAGCAGAAGAGAAGGTACGGCTGGGGCAGCTACTGGGACAACGTATCTAATCGTGATAAAGGATGCTCGGCATGACTGCCAGGCTTACAAACTGGGCGTTAGCCGTTGTCGATGGTAAAGGCGATCACCTGATCCAGTGACTCGGCACCCACTGCCAACATCACCAGCCGGTCTACCCCCAGGGCAACCCCGGCACAATCTGGAAAACCCGCTTCAAGTGCCGCCAAAAACCGTTCATCCATCGGCGGTCTCTCCCTCCCCTTATCAACCCGCTCGGCCAGTTCTGCCTCAAAGCGTTTACGCTGCTCTGCGCTATCACCCAGTTCGTGAAATCCATTGGCCAGCTCTACCCCTTTGTAATAGAGCTCGAAGCGCTCGGCCACAGCAGGGTTGTCGGGATTGAGACGCGCCAGTGAAGCCTGCGAGGCGGGGTAGTCGGTGAGAAAGCAGAGTCCCCCTTTACCGAGATTCGGCTCAACACTATGGCTGAGAATGAGATCCAGCCAGAAATCGCGATCCTCCTCGGCATCAAAATCACCAATATCAAGCCGCTGTGCTGCCTCACGCAATTCAGTAATGGAGGCCTGCAGCGGATCAATATCGGCAAACTGCAAAAAGGCCGAGCGGTAACTTAACCGCTCGGCCTTCCCTCCCAACCCCAGAACAGGTGCAACAAGCTCCTCCACCTCGTCCATCAGGGCATGATGGTCATAACCGGGGCGATACCACTCCAGCAGGGTGAACTCAGGATTATGGCGCCGTCCCGCCTCGCCCTGACGGAACACCCTGGCAATTTGGAAGATCGGCCCACTGCCTGCAGCAAGCAACCGCTTCATTGGGAATTCGGGGGAGGTATGCAGGTAGAGATCCAGACCCTCCGCATGACCGGGGCCGATGTAACGGGTATGCAGGCTATCGATAGCCGGGTCGGTAAGGGCGGCGGCGGAAAGACCTGGCGTCTCTACCTCCAACACCCCATGCTCAGCAAAAAAGGCCCGTATCCTTTGCAGGATGCGGGCCCTTTTCTTAAGATTTTCCAGCGGTGCATTGGGCCGCCAGTCATGTCGCTCGGACAAGAGGAACCTTAATCCTTGGCGCGAGAGATATAGTCGCCGGTGCGGGTGTCGATCTTAAGATGGTCACCGATATTAATGAACAGTGGCACCAGCACGGTCGCACCCGTCTCGCAGGTAGCGGGTTTGGTGGCACCATTAGCGGTATCGCCACGCACACCGGGGTCGGTGTCGGTAACGGTAAGCACAACATGGTTGGGCGGGGTTACACTGATCGGAACGCCATCCCACAGGGTAACCACTACGGTATCCTGCTCCTTCATCCATTTTGCATCATCACCCACAGCGGCGGCATCGGCACCGAACTGCTCAAAAGTCTCAGGGTGCATAAAGTGCCATACCTCTCCATCGTTGTAGAGGTACTGCATGTCGGTATCCATGACATCTGCCGCCTCTACACTTTCACCCGATTTAAAGGTACGCTCCACCACACGACCGGTTTTGAGATTACGCACCTTGACGCGGTTGAAGGCCTGCCCCTTGCCGGGCTTTACAAGTTCATTCTCGACGATGTTATGAGGGTCGCCGTCGAGCATCAGCTTGAGACCGCGCTTAAATTCGTTGGTGCTGTAGTTGGCCATGATAATTTCCCGAAACTTCCGATTGATTGAAATCTGCTTACACAAAGACCGCCTATGATACCCCGAAGTTCCGATTGGAAAAACGCCTTATCCAAGGTAATACGCGATCCAGCCGAACTGCTGGTACTGTTGGAGCTGCCAGAGGAGCTACTGCCCGCTGCCCATCAGGCAGTAGCACTCTTCCCGCTGCGGGTGCCGCATGGCTATCTGAATCGCATCGAAAAGGGTAATGCCAACGACCCACTACTACGCCAGGTACTACCACTGGGTGAGGAGCTTACCGAGGTGCCGGGCTTTAGCCACGACCCGGTGGGGGATAGTAGCGCCGCTGCACAGCCAGGCCTGCTACACAAATATCAGGGGCGGGTGCTGCTAACCCTAACCGGAGGCTGTGCGGTGCACTGCCGCTACTGTTTCCGTCGCCATTTTCCCTACGGTGAGGAGAATCCGGGGCGTGATAGCTGGCAAGGGGTGGTCGAATACCTGCAGAAGAACCCTGAAATCGATGAGTTGATCCTGAGCGGCGGCGACCCACTACTGCTCAATACCTCCCAGTTAAAACGACTCACTGACCGGTTACAGGCCCTGCCACAACTCAAACGGCTGCGCATCCACAGCCGACTGCCACTGGTACTGCCCGAGCGCATCGACAGCGAACTCCTCAACTGGCTGGCAGCCCTCCCCTGGCAAACTATTCTTGTCATCCACGCTAATCACCCCCATGAAATAGGGGAAGAACAGGGCGAGGCCTTAATGCAATTGAAACACACCGGCCTTACCCTGCTTAACCAGAGCGTGCTACTACGTGGGGTCAATGATGATAATGAGACTCTACAGCGATTAAGTGAGCAACTGTTCGCTCACGGTGTGCTGCCCTACTACCTGCACCAACTTGATCGAGTCAGCGGCGCGGCCCACTTCGAGGTAAGTGATGAGGAGGCAAAAGCACTACACCAAGCACTACAGGCAACCCTTCCCGGCTATCTGGTCCCCCGCCTGGTACGTGAACTAAGCGGTGGAGCCTGTAAGCAACCCCTCTAATCAGCTTGTCAGGAGGCTGTTTCCCTGATATAAAACAAGTAGTTATAAGAAAAACTTAAGGAACCCCACAAGATGGCGAAGGGAAAAGGCCAAATTGGCCTGACCATTGCTGAGCGCGCCAAGCCCACCAGCGTCTCATTCAACTACCGAAGCAAAGCCGTAGAACAGTGGATACAGGATCTACCGAGGGGAAATGTCGGTGCCATGTCCAAGCTGCTCTATAGCAGTCTGCGCGAGGTTAATCGCCTGACTATCAGCTGGCGTGATCGCCAGCGTTTTCTGGAGCTATATCGCCAGCCCGTCGAATATGTGCAGGAACAGCTACGAAAGCGCTATATCGGTATTCCCTTCCCCTTGCCACCCAAAGCACAACAGATCACCGAGCTCTCTAAAGCCCTCTCAGGGGAGATGGCGCTAGGTTACAAGACGGCTATTGAAGACATGCTCAACAGCAGCTTTCTCAGCCGCGATAACAAGGCCTTAACGGAACTGATCCACCGCGCTGTTCACTACATCAGCTGCTCACTACTCACCAGCTACAAGACCTATGCACCACACCCGGAAGACAGCTGGTTCGAGCTGCATATGCTCTACCTGCATGCCGAGCACAAAGGGATTAGTACCAATCTGGTTAAGGACAAAGAGAATAAGGTGCTACCTAAATCCAGTATCGCCCGCCTATACAAACAAATTCTGCTGCTGGCCCTCGCCTCACCCTGCCGTATGCGACAAGGCGAGGCACATGCCGTGCACAATGCATTAGCACGCTGGGCGGGCGATGCACACATCATCCCCTACAACGACCCCAGCGCCGCCGAAGCACTATTCGTGGTTCACCTGGACAGCGACGATGCCCCCGACTTTCAGGCCTTTGATCACCGGGACTGCAATACCGAGTTATGCCGGCTGGTCGATACCCGCCACCTTAGCCACGTTTTACAGGATGAGTTGGATAACCTGAATAATAAGGGTAAAAACAGTAAGAATATCTCCGCGGAGCTACTCTATCGTCTCATCCGCTCCTGGGGCATTGCCCCCAAACGCAGCTTCACCCGCAACGATAAGGATGCCAGCCTTGAGGTGGTGATCGGGATCTCTAGCCTACACCGTGCCCTTGCCACCGAATTGGGCGATGAGGCACAGCTACGAGACAAGGCGCAATACCAGAGTAAAGGCGTGGCCGGTATCAACCAACCCAGCAGCAAGGATATCTGGAATATCTTTTCCAAAGACAAACTGGGGAAGCAGTACCACAACTACCAGCAGACACAGCAGTCTGAAGAGGAAAAGACCAAACACGAGGTGCCTCGTCAATACTGGCAAATTCGAAACGAAAGTGCTGGTGGTTATCGCCTTGCCATGGAAGAGAATGATGGCGCCAAGGTGCAGGTGGGAGAGCTATTAGGGCTACGCCGCCGTTACAGCAATGACCTGTGCGAGGCTGGAGTGATCCGTTGGATGCGCCAGCCTGCAGATGGCGGCCTGGAACTGGGGGTACAGGTACTGGCACCGCAAGTGGTGCCGGTAATGCTACGTAGCTCCCGACTGAGCAGTAAAGCCGCCGAATACCAACCCGCCCTAATGCTACCCGAAGTTGATACTATTGGCCTGCCCGCGACCCTACTCACCCCTATATTACTATTTGAGGTCGGTATGGAATTGCAACTTCATCACCCGGATCAGGATATTCGCATTGTATTGAGTGAACGCGGTCAGGAGACCGGCAGTTTCGCCCAATTCCGCTTCGAAACCAAAGCCGAGGCCAAGCAACAAGTGACACTCCGGGAAAAGTTAACTCCTCTCAGGGAGGAGGAAGGACTGAGTATCGACTGGGATGAGTTGTAAGGGCGAATCAAGTAATATGCCTGACAAATGACACTAACTACATATTTATAAAAACCAGAGCCCCCATTTACCCTGCAAAGTCTAGAGAATTTAAGCTTTCAGGCATCAGGACAGAAAAGCGTGAACGAAGATAAAACTTTATACCTGTTGGTGATCGATGACTCATCCAACCTTGCTGAAATAGTTTCTAACATACTACGCAATGCCGGTCATGCCGTAAGGGCCGACCGCGTGGAGGATGATGAGGATCTGCGAGAGGCCTTCGGTAAACAGCAGTGGGATATGATCCTCACCAAACCCGAAATCACATACTTTACCGCCAACGATGCACTCGATGTGGTACGCCACGCAAAACTCGATATTCCCCTTATTATCATTACCGACGATGCCGATGAAAATGTTATTGATAATTTGATCAAGGATGGAGCCCGTGATGTAGTCACGCTAGCCAAACCACAACGACTAGAACATACCGTACTTCGTGAAGCTAACGATGTACGCCAGCGCCGCGCCCTAACCCTCTCAGAGAAATCCCTGCAGGATGCCAACAAACGGGCACAATCACTGGTAGACAGCTCACGTGATGCCATCACCTATGTTCACGAGGGGATGCACATCTACGCCAACGAATCCTATTTGGAGCTGTTCGGTTACTCCACCATGGAAGAGATCGAGGGCCTTCCCATCATGGACATGGTGAAAAGCGACGACCATACCGAATTTAAGCAATTTTTGCGTGACTACACCAAGGGAAAGACACAGGAGAGTAGCCTGGAGGTCACCGGTGTCACCACCGAGGGTAAAGAATCCAGTGTCACCATGGAGTTCACCCATGCCTCCTTCGAGGATGAAGCCTGTACTCAGATCATCATCCGTGACCAGACAATGAGCAAAGAGTTGGAACAACGCCTCAGCAATATGAGCAAAATGGATCTGCTTACTGGTGCCTACAACCGCCCCTACTTCCTTGAGGGCCTGGAAAAGGTCAGCGGCAAAAAGGGGAAAGAGGGCGTAGTACTCTCTATCCGGCCCGATGATTACCCGCGCATCCGTGATGAGAGCGGCATCGCCGCCAGTGATGAGCTACTAACCAAGTTCGCTGAACTGCTTGGCAAGGCGATACCCGGTAAACAGGACTTTGTTGCCCGTTTCGAAGGCGACCTCTTTACCATGATCCTGCACGACATGAGTCCGCCAAATGCCGAAAAATACGCCACCAAACTGTGCAAACATGTTGATGGCCATATCTTTGACCTCTCTGGAACCTCCTCCACCACATCCTGTAGCATTGGTATCGGCGTCTACAATGAGACCGTGCCTGATATTCAGGAGGTTCTCAGCCGCTCAGAAAAGGCTCTAATCGAGGCTAGCGATGCCGGCGGTAACCGAGCGCGGCTCTACGTAGTGGGTGAAGCGGAGATGGCCGATCAGGAGCGTAATGCACTGCTCGACAAACAGATACGCTTTGCACTGAAAAATAACAAAATGAGTCTACAGTTCCAGCCCATCGTCAGCATCAAGGGCGACGAAGACCAGAATTATGAGGTCTTCGCACGCATGAGCGACGAGACTGGCAAGAACGTCCCACCGGGTGAATTTATTCCTGCTGCCGAAGCCTGTGGCCTGATGGCGGCCGTAGATCGCTGGATTATGGCGCACGCTATTAAGGCTGTCTCAGAAAAACGCCGTGACGGTACACCGGCTGTGGCCTTCGTTAAACTCTCGGCATCCTCACTTAAGGATGACAAACTTCTGCCATGGCTGCGTGACATATTAAAAACGGCACAGGCCGCCCCCAACTCCGTGGTCATATCGGTTAGCGAAAGCATTGCCACCAACAATCTCAAGGCACTAAAGATGTTACTGGCCGGTCTGCAACAACTGCATGTCCGCCTGGCACTGGATCACTTCGGTAATGCACAGAATTACACCAACTTACTCAAACACTGTGACGCTGACTTCCTCAAGCTCGATTCATCAATCATAGGCAAGCTCGCCACTGACAATGAGGCACAGGAGAAGGTCAAGGAGATCACGGAACTCGCCAGCGAAGGCGGCAAGAAGGTTATCGCCAATGCGGTGGAAAACCCACATACCCTGGCTACCATCTACTCCACCGGTATCGACTACATTCAGGGCTACTTCCTGCAAGAGCCTACCCCCACAATGGACTACGACTTCGACTCAATGTAATCACAGTCAGTCCAGCATAAAGGCCGCGTTATGCGGCCTTCTTTGTTTAACCACCGGACAGTTCAGCCATACAAAAGGCAGTGAAATAAACCTGGTTCACGCCGCAAATAGCGATAAGGCAAAAAATGGCACCACATGATATTATCGGGGGATTAGAAACTAGTCTTTACACTGTGGACAATAAACTAGGGATTTTCTGACAGCGAATACCATGAACTGGCGACAGAAGAGCAATCACCTGCTAGAGCAAACAGCCTCCTCGCTTCTATCCGCGGCGTCGCAGTTGCGTATTCTGCCCAGCACCTCAAATGAACACCAGCATAACTTGAACGCCTGGTGGCAACGCCAACTCCCCGATTATATTCCAATCGCTGTAAAGCTCTCGCTGATCTTTGCCCTGCTTATCGCCACTGGCATGATTGGACTAGGCTTTGTTGTCGGTGCCAAGCAATCTACCCAACTTAACGAACAGATCGATAAATTTGGCACCACTCTGGTTCAACGTCTAGCCGAGACTGCACGTGAACCACTGCTCGCCAACGATCATCTTAACCTTGAGCTTATCGTCAACACCCTGACCAAGGATGCCAATATTGATGGCGCTGCCATCTTCTCAGATGAACAAAAACTAGTCGTTGCAGCGGGACTTACCCCTTCCGACTCTCAACTGCCAAAGACAATTAACCGTACCGAGGTTAACCCCACTCAAATTAACTGGCAGCAGGGTAAAAAACAGAAGAATGAACGTGCCTTTGTCTCTTTCGTTACCCCGATCCTGTTTCGTAACATCACCGTTGGCTATGCCCTGTTAAGCTTTGACCACTCAGTTATGACCGAGGCCAAACGCGACACTATCTCCACCGTGATCTGGGTCACGTTACTAATGCTGCTGGTAGCCATAAGCGCGTCATTTTATCTGGGACGCCGTCTCACCCGTCCCATCGATCAATTATTGGCAGCCAGTACTGCATTTTCGGAAGGTAAATTCGATTATCGCATCCACAACAAACGCAACGATGAGCTGGGCGTACTGATGCAGTCTCTCAATGCTATGGGTGAAGGACTATTACGCAAAGAACAGGTAGAACTGGTTTTCTCACGTTATGTTTCACCCGAGGTGGCCCACCAGGCAATCACTGACCTCGACAATATGGAGTCGCTGCAACTGGGCGGTAGCCATGTCGAAGCCAGTGTCCTGTTTGCCGATATCGTCGGCTTTACCAGCATGTCCGAAGAGATGAGCCCACAGGATGTAAGTAGCCTGCTCAATCTCTACTTCAGCAACATCGCTGAGGCCGTGCGCTTCTGTCGTGGTCATATAGACAAATACATGGGCGACTGTGCCATGATCGTTTTCGGTGTTCCCAAGGAGTATGAAGAGCATCCATTTAATGCCCTTGCCTGCGGCTGGATGATCCTGCAACTGGTCGAGGTAATGAACCGCCAACGTATTCGCAATAATGAGCCTGCAGTGGAATTTCGTATTGGCGTCAACAGCGGCACCATGCTAGCCGGTAACATGGGCTCGGCAGAGCGCATGGAGTACACAGTAGTAGGTGATGCCGTTAACCTTGCCTCCCGTTTATCTCACGCGGGTGAACCCGGTCAGCTAATCCTCACCGAGGAGATGCTAAACCACCCTGTTCTAAATAATCGTATCACTAGCAAAGAACATGGCACCATCAAACTACGCGGTAAAAAGGAACTCGTCTCTCTATTCATTATCGAGGAGATAAACGATACCTTCCGCGAAGAGATGATGCGGGAGATCCGAAAAATTCTCGTTCGTTCCGCCACGGCTGCCGCATGAAACCAATCCCCCTACTACTCTTCATCCTGCTCACTCTCCTCCAAACTGGCTGTATACCGGCAACCAGTTATATCGAACTTAAGCCACAGCTTGAGCAGTGGGAAAAAGATCGTGAATATGGCCAGGCTCTCCAGGCCCTGGGGCAGATCGATCCCAAAGACCCTGACTACACCAAGGCCGCACAGGTGCGCAAACAGGTCGAGAAACGAGCCTCTGACTATGAACAACTGGTGCGCAAAGAGACCTATAAGAAACAGAAAAAAGGCGACTGGGCGGCAGCACTCGATCAATACGATGAGGCATTGAGAAAACACCCCAGGAGCGTTGTCATTAAAGATGGACTGGCAAAGCTCCACCAGCAGCAACGCGAGACCATTAACAAACTAGAACACAAGCGGCTGATACAGCATGGTGAGTGGCTGCGTGATGTGCTCCCAGTCTACCTCGAAGGTGCTCGTGTCGATCCACGTAATAGTGCAGCACAAGACAGACTCAAACGTATCATCAGTGAGGCGGAAGATATCTCAGGCGAACTGGCACTATTAGGCAACAAGGCAATGGCCGACAACGATATCAAGAGCGCCGATACAACCCTGACACTGGCATTCAAACTGAATGATGATCCGGTTATAGAGGAGAGCCTTAAGACACTACGAGCCAAGCAAAGACAGGCAAATAAGAAATACCGGGAAACACAAAGCAAAAACAAAAAAATAGCACAAACAAAACAGAAAAAAAGAAAACGTACAATTCGCGCTATTACAAAGCGCTATGACAAGGCTTTTGCCAAACAGGACTTTCTCACCGCGAAAAAGCTACTCAACGAGATTGAAAAGACCGATCGCAGCTATAACAAGCTGTCATCAATGAAGAGAACTCTGCAAAAGGCGATAGACACCAAGGTATCACGTCAGTTCGATGCCGGTGTCAGTGCCTACAGCCGCGGTCTGTTTGAAAAGGCTGCCAGTGAATGGCGCAACGTACTCAAACTCAATAGCAGTCACCAGCAGGCCAAAGAGAACCTTGAGCGTGCCGAGAAGGTATTGGAAAAAATCGAACGCCTGAAGAGTAAGCAGGAGAACTAACTCATCTTTCCCAGATACGCCCGTTATTTCTCCCCTGCAGCAATACCATCAACCCGCTGATAACCACGCGGCAATTTATTGCCACGACGCCCCCGCTCTCCCATGTAGTGCTCTAAATCAGAGAACTTGAGGGTCATATGGCGCTTACCTGAATAGAGGGTTAGCGGGGTCCCGCCTGTTACCACCGCCACACCTACGACAAACTCCTCACGCACCATCAACTTGCTGGCGTTAATGCCTATAATCTTGTTGCCCTTGCCACGTGCCATCTGCGGCAGTTCCTTAAGTGGGAAGACAAGCAGCCTACCCTCATTGCTCACAGCGGCAATAAGGTCATGGTCGTAATCACTCACCTGTTGTGGTCGAAGGACCTTAGCACCACCGGGCAGCTTAAGTACTGCTTTACCCGCCTTGTTACGTCCCTCCATCTCACCAAGAGTGGTAACAAAACCGTAACCGGCATCAGAGGCCATCAGGTAAAGATCGCTACCACTCCCCATCATCAGTGCCTCGAAGGTGGCCCCAGCGATAGGATTGATGCGACCGGTAAGCGGCTCCCCCTGCCCCCGGGCTGAGGGCAGGGTATGGCTCTGTACTGAATAGGCACGCCCCGTTGAATCGAGAACCGTTGCCAACTGGTTTGACTTGCCACAAACTGCCGCCTTGAAGCTGTCACCCGCTTTGTAGTTAAGTGTGGTCGGATCGATATCATGTCCTTTGGCGGCACGGATCCAGCCCATAGCAGAGAGCACTACAGTGATCGGATCGGCACTGACCAATGCGGTCTCATCCAGTGCCTGTGCCGCTTCTCGTTCAACGATGGGGGAGCGGCGATCATCGCCATACTCCTCAGCATCGGCCAGCAACTCCTTCTTCACCAGGGTCTTGAGACGGCGCTCAGAACCCAGGGTCTTTTCCAGACCTGCCTTCTCCCTGGCCAGCTCATCCTGTTCGGCTCGGATCTTCATCTCCTCCAGACGCGCCAGCTGGCGCAGCCTGGTATCAAGGACGTAGTCGGCCTGTATCTCGCTGAGGTCAAAGCGTGCCATCAACACCTGCTTCGGCTCCTCCTCGGTACGGATGATGTGGATCACCTCATCGATATTGAGGAAAGCGACCAACAGACCATCCAGCAGGTGGAGACGTTTGTTGACCTTCTCCAGGCGGTATTCCAGACGACGGCGCACCGTGTCAGTACGGTACTGCAACCACTCACCGAGCATCATCTTCAGGCTCTTCACCTGCGGCAGGCCGTTGAGGCCAATCACATTCATGTTAACCCGGTAGGTGCGCTCCAGATCGGTGCTGGCAAACAAGTGACTCATTAGCTGTTCAACATCAATGCGATTTGAACGCGGCACGATCACCAATCGACACGGGTTCTCATGATCCGACTCGTCACGCAAGTCCTCCACCATCGGCAACTTCTTCGCCTGCATCTGCGCGGCAATCTGCTCCAGTATCTTGTTGCCGGAGACCTGGTGCGGCAGGGCAGTAATGATAATATCCCCCTCCTCCTTCTCCCACCTGGCACGCATGCGAACCGAACCATGACCCGTTTCATACATCTTTAACAGATCGGTCTGTGGGGTAATGATCTCCGCATCGGTCGGGTAGTCAGGTCCCTTTACGTGCTCACACAGCTCCTCCACCGAGGTACGGGAGTTTTCCAGCAGGCGAATGGCGGCACTGGCGACCTCGCGCAGATTGTGCGGCGGAATATCGGTGGCCATACCAACGGCAATACCTGTGGTGCCGTTAAGCAGTACATGCGGCACCCGCGCTGGCAGCACTGAAGGCTCATCCAGCGTACCGTCAAAGTTAGGTTCCCAATCAACTGTCCCTAGTCCTACTTCTGACAGCAGCAGACTGGAGAAGGCAGTAAGACGGGATTCGGTATAACGCATTGCAGCAAACGATTTGGGGTCATCGGGTGATCCCCAGTTTCCCTGACCGTCGATCAGCGGATATCGATAACTGAAGGGCTGCGCCATCAACACCATCGCCTCGTAACAGGCCGAGTCACCGTGGGGATGGAACTTACCGAGCACATCACCGACGGTGCGCGCCGACTTTTTGTACTTAGTGCCCGCCTTCAGGCCCAGCTCACTCATGGCGTAGATGATGCGCCGCTGCACCGGTTTCATGCCGTCGCCGATATGCGGCAGCGCACGATCCATGATGACGTACATGGAGTAGTCCAGATACGCCTTCTCGGTAAATTCTTTTAGTGGAAGCTGCTCCACCCCATCGTAACTAATCTCGGTTGTGTCACTCATAACTCTCTACTTTTCACTCTGCTGTAGCAGAATCTCTGCCAGACCAGCCGCCGCACCCAAATAGGGGGCAATACGTACCGTAGCACTATTTATGTTGTTCACCTTAGCCACCTCCGTAGGGATATCCTCCACCACGTGACGACCCGCTGAGAGGAAATAGGGCAATACCACTACCTCCTCCATACCGGCATCCAGACACTGCTCTATCCCATCAGGGATCAGCGGTTCGGCCAGCTCCAGAAAAGCGGCCAGCACCATCTCATATTTGCCGTCGGCCTGCTCGGCCAGCTGCATAGCAACACGCCGAACCTCCTGATTGGAGGTTTCACGCCGGGAGCCGTGGGCCACCACTACCAGTCCACGTCGAACCTCAGCCATTAACAAATCTCTTTTTCAAATAGTTAATTATATCCCCCGACTCGTAGAGCCAACGCTCGCTACCCGCCTCTTCAATGCGCAGACAGGGTACCTGCATCATGCCCCCCTTCTCCACCAATTCACGCTGTGCCGAAGAGTCGAGTAACAGGTTCTTCATAGGTAGCGAGATACCCATGCGCCACATCGCCAGGCGTACCCGCCAGCAGAAAAGACAGGTAGGAAGATGGTAGAGGCAGAGTCCCTCAACACTCGACGAGTTGCTGTTACTTAAGAACAAAAAACGCATCCATTACACCTCTGCCATGTCGCCCTTACTCTCCAGCCACGCCTTACGGTCGGGGGAGCGCTTCTTCGCCAGCAACATATCCATCATTTGATTGGTCTCATCCCCCGCCTCAATGGTGAGCTGTACCAGGCGGCGGGTGTCTGGTGCCAGCGTGGTCTCGCGCAGCTGTATTGGATTCATCTCACCGAGGCCCTTAAAGCGGGTCACCTGCACCTTACCCTTCTTTTTCTCTGCTTCAATGCGTGCCAGCACACCCTGCTGCTCGGCATCATCAAGGGCATAAAATGTCTCCTTGCCGACATCGATACGATAGAGCGGTGGCATCGCCATATAGACATGACCGGCAGCAACCAGTGGGCGGAAATGACGCACAAACAGGGCACACAACAGGGTGGCGATGTGCAGACCGTCGGAGTCAGCATCGGCGAGGATGCAAATCTTGCCATAGCGCAGCCCCTCAAGCTTGTCGGAGCCGGGGTCAACGCCGATGGCCACCGCAATATCGTGCACCTCCTGCGAGGCGAGTACCTGAGCGGAATCGACCTCCCAGGTATTCAGGATCTTGCCGCGCAGTGGCATGATCGCCTGGAACTCCTTATCGCGTGCCTGCTTGGCCGAACCACCCGCCGAATCCCCCTCCACCAGGAACAGTTCACCGCGCATCGGTTCACTGGAGGAGCAGTCGGCCAGCTTACCCGGCAGTGCCGGCCCAGCGGTGACCCTCTTGCGTGCCACCTTCTTACCAGCACGTAACCGCGACTGGGCGTTATTAATGGCCAGATCAGCGATCTGCTCACCGAGGTCATGATGCTTATTGAGCCACAGGGAGAAGGCGTCCTTCACCACCCCGGAGATAAAGGGTGCGCATTCACGCGAGGAGAGACGTTCCTTGGTCTGGCCGGAAAATTGCGGTTCCTGCAGCTTCACCGAAAGGATATAGCTGACCTTGTCCCAGACATCATCGGGGGCAAGCTTAACCCCACGCGGCAGCAGGTTACGGAACTCACAAAATTCACGTACCGCCTCGGTCAGGCCAGTACGCAGACCGTTAACGTGAGTGCCACCCTGAGCGGTCGGTACCAGGTTGACGTAACTCTCAGCCACCCCTTCTCCCCCCTCGGGGATCCAGACCACCGCCCAGTCAGCCGCCTCGGTAGTGGCACTAAAGCTGCCAATGAACGGCTCTTCAGGCAAGCGCTCGGCACCGGACAGCTCACTCACCAGATAATCGGTAAGGCCATCCTCATAGATCCACTCTTCACTCTCACCACTCGCCTCATCCTTAAAGGTGATTCGAAGGCCGGGGCAGAGCACCGCCTTGGCGCGCAGTACATGCTTGAGGCGGGGAATAGAGAACTTGGGGGAATCGAAGAACTGTGGATCAGGCCAGAATTTAACGGTAGTACCCGTGTTGCGCTTGCCGACAGTGCCGATCTCCTGCAGATCGGAAACCTTCTTGCCATGTTCAAAGGCGATGTTGTACTCCTTACCGTCACGCCGCACCCACACATCCAGATGCCTGGTAAGGGCATTCACCACCGAAACACCCACCCCGTGCAGACCACCCGAGAACTGATAGTTCTTGTTAGAGAACTTGCCTCCGGCGTGCAGCTTGGTGAGAATCACCTCAACCCCGGGGAGTCCCTCCTTGGGATGGATATCGACCGGCATACCGCGCCCGTCATCGCTAACCTGCAGCGACTGATCCTTGTAGAGAACCACATCTATGGTGCTGGCGTGACCGGCGATCGCCTCATCTACCGAGTTATCGATCACCTCCTGTGCAAGGTGATTGGGGCGCTCGGTCTGGGTATACATACCAGGGCGCTTGCGTACCGGCTCCAGGCCGCTGAGAACTTCAATCGAATCTGCTGTGTAATCGTGTGACATCTGATATTTATATCTCGGATCCGTCTACGCACCAACCGCCTGGTGCGAAAAAATTTCGAGCCATCATAACGTAAAACGCCCGATCGGGCGAAGGCCGAATCGGGCGTTCTGATATGTGCTTAGAAAGCGGACTAATTGAGGTTCACACCCAGGCGGTGCGCGACCTCTTCATAGGCCTCGACCACGCCGCCAAGCCCCTGACGGAAGCGATCCTTGTCAAGCTTCTCGCGAGTATCGGTATCCCACAGGCGGCAACCATCGGGGGTAAACTCATCGCCCAGTACCACGCGGCCCTGGTAACGGCCAAACTCCAGCTTGTAGTCGACCAACAGCATGCCGGCATCGGCAAACAGCTTGGTCAGCACATCGTTCACCTTGAAGGTGAGCTCCTTCATCGCGGCGATCTCATCCTCGTTGGCCCAGCCGAAGCTGATGATGTGGTAATCATTGATCATCGGGTCATGCAGCTCGTCGTTCTTGAGGAAGAATTCAAAGGTGGGTGGATTGAGGGTCATACCATCCTCGACTCCGAGGCGACGCACCAGAGAACCGGTAGCAATATTCCGTACCACACACTCAATAGGCATCATGTCGAGGTTTTTCACCAGCGACTCCTCATCGGAGAGCAGCTCAATCTGGTGGGTCTCAATCCCTGCCTCTTCCAGTCTGGCCATAATGAAGGCGTTGAACTTGTTGTTCACCATCCCCTTACGCTCCAGCTGTTCAATCTTCTCACCATCAAAGGCGGAGGTATCGTTACGAAAGTGCAGGATCAGCTTGTCATCATCATCGGTGGTATAAACCGACTTAGCCTTGCCCGCAAAGAGTTCAGCCTTCTTTTGCATCGTTTTGTCCTCGAAAAATTAACATAATTCTGTTTACTGAATTTCACGCCAGTCCAGACCCGTTGTCTGATCAGCCAGGGAAATCCACTCCTGCTCACAGCCCAGCGTCTCGCTGAGGGCTGCCGCCGCCAACTCAGGGCGGTTATTCTTCTCGCTGATATGGGCCGCCACCAGATGTTGCAGTTTGCCAGTTTCCAAACGAGCCAACAATGCCGCCGACTGATCATTACTAAGGTGACCCAAATCACCACCCACCCGCGCCTGTAAGCTTGGGGGATAGGGGCCATCGGCCAGCATCTGCACGTCGTGATTGCACTCCAACACCAGCGCATCACAGCCATCGAGGCAGTTTTCAATATGCTGGGTGCTACGCCCGGCATCGGTCAAAATGCCCAGTTTCCTGTCACCATCCCCTAAAACCAACTGACACGGTTCACGTGCATCGTGAGGCACCGGGAAGGGCTGCAACTCCAGCTCTCCGATGCTAAATCGCTGATGGCAGTTGAGGGTTTGTCGCTCGAGCAACTCTCCCAGTCGTTTCTGTCCCGCGCTGTAGCTACCGTGGCTCAACCAGACCGGAAGCTTATGCTTTCGTGCCACAGCACCGACACCAGCGATATGATCGTTATGTTCATGGGTCACCACAATCGCACTCAGCGCCGAGACTTCCAGCCCTACTACAGCGAGTCGGGCCTCCAGCTCACGGGCGGAAAAGCCGCAATCAATTAGTAGCGCCGTTTTCCCCTTAACCACCAGAGTGGCATTACCCCGACTACCGCTGCCCAGTAAGGCAAAACGCATGCTAATAGTATCTACTTTAGCTCTTCGTGCAGACGCTTAAGCATATCACCGGCCAGTTTGTCACGCCGCGGGCTGCCATCCATATTAAGAATGCTAAGGTGGGTCAGGTTCTCATCACCACGCAACACGATCTGCAGCTGAGGCTGCTCACTCTTGTTCTCACCTTTAGAGGCGAAGAGGGAGCTGAGCCACCCCTTCTCCTCCTGCGCCAGCAATTCGATCTGGCCAATGTAGTAGATGCCCTGTGCCCGATTACGATCCTCGACTACGAGCCCAAGACTATCCAGGGCGATACCGGTACGTCGCCAGCTACGGGCGAAGCCTTCGCTGATCACCAGCATCTCACCCTCGATGCGGGCACGTTCTGAGGCTGTCTCAGCTGCCAGTTTAATCTGGGCCGCAGTTTGTTCACTTCCACCGAGGAACAACACCAAACGATTCATTACCTCATAAACCAGTTCGTGATCCGAGGGACGCACTTCCCAGCGAGTATTGTCCACCTCAAGCTCATCGCGAGTGGCTACCACGACCTCCTTAAGACCGTAATGGCTGATAAAGATCTCGCTACCGCCACCCTCACCACGCTCAAGGCGCAGACGGTACTTATCACGGGTACCTGCAGCATAAGCATTTTTAAATAGCTTTTTCACCATATTGGCAAGAAAACCACCAGGGGCATCGGCACGGTTCTCAGCCCAGGCTGTCTCCATAACTCCCAGCTCAGGCTTATCGAGCACCAGTTCCAGACCCAGGGTGGACCAGAAGCTACGCAGACGTGGCCACAGCTCCTCTACCGGAGCATCGAGTACCAACCAGCGCTCAATACCGTCACGGGCAATACGCACTGTCTCCACTTGCGGCAATACAGTATTTCCTCCCCCAAGTGTCGGCAATTCGGTCTCACCAGTATTCTCTGGGGCAACCAGATCAGGGGGCACATCGAGTCCACCGAGGCTCTTCACCTCCTTATAATCGAGACGGCTATTACTACCGCCACCACTGCAGGCAGTCAAAGAAAAAAGCAAAACAAACGCCAGTAGACGCAGAGTGATGGACATCGAATTGTTTCCCCTAGAGTGCGCCGGCGCTTTTCATCGCCTGACGTACAGTGTCGTGATACAGAGCTGAAAGCGGTGTCAGCGGCAGGCGGATACCGGCTGGAATCAGCCCCATCTCGTGCAGTGCCCATTTCACCGGAATAGGATTGGCTTCAACAAACAGCTTCTGGTGCAGCGGCATCAACTTGTCGTTAATCACAGCGGCCTTATCGTACTCCCCAGCCAGTGCGGCACTACACATCTCATGCATACCCTGTGGTGCCACATTAGCGGTGACCGAGATTCCCCCCTTGCCACCAAGCTTGATCAGCTCCAGCGTGGTGCCATCATCACCACTGTAGATATCGATACGGTCACCACAACGATCAATCAACTCCTTACCGCGAACCATGTCGCCAGTGGCATCCTTGATGCCAACAATATTGGAAATAGAGGCAAGGCGTTCCACCGTGTCGTTACTCATATCCACGGCGGTACGCCCAGGCACATTATAGAGAATCTGCGGCACCGGAACCGCCTCGGCCACCGCCTTATAGTGGAGGTAGAGCCCCTCCTGAGTCGGCTTATTATAATAAGGTGTAACCAGCAGGCAGGCATCGGCCCCCGCTTCCATGGCACAACGGGTAAGGGTGATGGCTTCAGAGGTCGAGTTGGCACCGGTACCGGCAATCACCGGAATACGACCAGCAGCCATCTCCACCACCCGGCGTATCACCTGACAGTGCTCATTCTCATCCAGGGTGGCTGACTCACCGGTGGTACCCATCGCTACAATGGCATCGGTGCTGTTCTCAACATGGAACTCCACCAGCTGGGCAAGGCTGTCAAAATCGACCGAGCCGTCTTCCTGCATAGGGGTCACCAGCGCAACCATACTACCGTGAAACATACCTATCTCCGCCGAGGAAAATCGAATCGTGCATGGTACTTGCGCGGCCCTGTGATGACAAGGTTTTCACGGTTCCATGCTGTCTCCTACACCATTTTGAGAATGCAAGACGCAAGCCCCCCAAATGGTGCTAGACTAGCCGAAAAAGCACCGCTCGCCGCCCCCCTGCTGGGAAGCGACGGGAACAGAATCATACGGAGTCCAGTCAAGCCTATGAATTCACCGGCAAAACAGTACCTTGTTATTTCAGCTCTGGGCCATGACCGCCCAGGCATCGTCAAGAACCTCACCCAGCCCATCAGCGAGAGCAGCGTCAACATCCTCGATAGCCGCATGACTATCCTCGGTGGAGAATTCGCCATCCTGATGATGGTCGAGGGGAGTTGGGACACCATCGCCAAGCTCGAGACACAACTACCCGCGCTTGAAAAAAAGCTAGAGCTGACCATCGTTGCCAGGCGCACAGAGAGCCAACAGCACCAGGTCAACGCCATTCCCTACTCAGTCAATGTAGTAGCACTGGATCACCCCGGCATCGTCAATCAACTGGCCGACTTCTTCTCCGGACACAGCATCAACATTCAGGATCTTCTCACCGACAGCTACAATGCAGCCCACACCGGCACGCCGATGTTCACTGCCACCCTGATCATCAACATCCCCGGAGATATCTCTATCGCCCGACTACGAGAGGAGTTTTTTGAATTCTGCGATAGCCTCAATCTCGACGGCATTATAGAACCTACCAAGATCTAGCTTCACATCAGGACAAAGGAAAAGGAAAGAGCATGAACACACCCAGCATAGGTAAAAAGGTTCCAGCCTTTAGTCTGCCAGCCACAGGTGAGCAGGAGATCGCACTGAAAAAGCTCAAGGGCAAAAATTTGGTGCTCTACTTCTACCCCAGAGACTCTACCCCCGGCTGTACTACTGAAGGGCAGAATTTCCGGGACCTCTACCCCGAATTTCAGAAACTTAATACCGAGATCCTTGGTGTCTCACGGGACAGCATAAAGGCGCACGAAAATTTCAAGGCAAAACAGAGTTTCCCCTTTGAGCTGCTATCTGACAAAGAAGAGGAGCTGTGTAACCTCTTTGATGTGATTAAAGAGAAGAACATGTACGGGAAAAAAGTAATGGGCATCGAGCGTAGCACCTTCCTCATTGACGCCAACGGTGTACTGCACCAGGAGTGGCGCAAAGTAAAGGTAAAGGGGCATGCCGATGAGGTACTGGAAGCCGTAAAACAACTTTAGACTCGGGCAACATAACCACGAGGTTTAGCGATGAACGATACCCCACAGGAAAAACGCCTGTTTGTCCTCGACACCAATGTGTTGATGCACGATCCCACTGCCCTGTTCCGTTTTCAGGAACACGACATCTACCTGCCAATGGTAGTACTTGAGGAGCTAGACAATAATAAAAAAGGCCACTCTGAGGTGGCACGCAACGCCCGTCAGGCGAGCCGTTTTATGGACGAGATGATGAGCGGCATCACCACCGATGAAATCCAGCAAGGGATCCCTCTCGATCAAAACGGTTTCCTCAACTCAGTCAAGGCGCCACACGGCGCACTTTTCTTTCAGACCCATACCATAGATGCCAAACTCCCATCCACCCTGCCTGGCAGCAAGTCCGACAACACCATCCTTGGTACCGCACTGGCACTGCAACAGGAACAGCCGGAGCGGAGCGTCACCCTGGTCTCCAAAGACACCAATATGCGCATCAAGGCGGCGATCCTCGGCATCCACTCAGAGGACTACCGCAACGATCAGGTACTGGACGATGTGGATCTACTCTATCGCGGAATGCAGGAACTGAGCGGTGACTTCTGGGAACAGCACGGCAAAAGCATGGAATCGTGGCAGGAAGAGGGGCACACCTTCTACCGTCTGAGTGGGCCGGATGTGGAAAACTGGTATCCCAACGAGTTCCTTGCGCTGGAGGATGATGACAGCTTTCACTCGGTGGTACGAAGCATCGACGAGGGTGACGCCATCATCGAGACGGTACGCGACTACCATAGCCCTACCCACAATGTGTGGGGTATTAACGCACGCAATCGTGAGCAGAACTTCGCGCTGAACATGCTGATGGACCCGGAGATCGACTTCGTTACCCTGGTTGGCCAGGCAGGCACCGGCAAGACCCTGCTTACCCTTGCCGCTGGACTGGTGCAGACCCTGGATAAAAATCTTTACGGTGAAGTTATCATGACCCGTGTCACCATACCGGTAGGCGAGGATATCGGCTTCCTCCCCGGCACCGAGGAGGAGAAAATGGCTCCATGGATGGGGGCACTGATGGACAACCTGGAGGTGTTAACCCAGTCAGAGCACAATAGTGAGTGGGAGCGGGCTGCGACCCAGGAATTGCTTAGCAATCGCATTAAAATCCGCTCACTTAACTTCATGCGCGGGCGCACATTCCTCAATAAATACATCATCATAGATGAGGCACAGAACCTTACCTCAAAGCAGATGAAGACCTTGATCACCCGGGCCGGGCCAGGTACCAAGGTGGTCTGTCTCGGCAACATTGCACAGATCGATACCCCCTATCTTACAGAGACTAATTCTGGCCTTACCTATGTGGTCGATCACTTCAAAAACTGGGAGCACAGCGGACATATCACCCTGCTGCGTGGCGAGCGCTCACGCCTTGCAGACTTCGCCTCAGAAGTACTCTAGCCTGAGAGGGCGAATGAATGGGTATCATCACCTACCAGATGCGGCGTGATAACGGCAGCGAATCTCGATCTGCCATTTGCCACCCTGCAGGAGGCAATTCACCGGCTGGTCGGCACCTATATCATCAACCAGTATGTACACTACAGCGATGGGGAGAAAGCAGACTGGGGGCTACAGGGGATCGAAGAGTTACATCACGAACTAAAAACGGTCAACCTGCACCTGATGAAACGCATCCGTCTCGCCTCCAGGGAAGATGCCAGCATCAATGCCATCCAGACCTTCACCTCCATCGCCACCATCGTCGAGACAGGAGTCGACGATATTGTCGGCAAAATGGGGCCAATCCTGCGCAAGGGGCTATCGCCTCTTTTTATATTTCGTATGTAATAACACGTAGTGCGGGTTTATATCGATCAAACCTCTTGTTCTTCCCTGTCTGTTACCGTTATTCTTGTGAAGGGATTAGAGCATGGACCTTATCCGGATATCGTAACGCTTGATATGTATCAAGGATAAAGTCTCTGCAGACTGCTCTAATTCTCGGGTATTTCAATAATTCATAATGGTAGCACCCAACAAGAGCGGATCACCCCGCCAAGGAGGCAACACATGAGCGGTGCATTTACAAAAAGCATGGCGCGAAACATCTTTTATGGTGGATCCGCTTTTTTCTTCTTACTGTTCGTGGCCCTAACCGTTGACACCATCAGTGTACTGCCTGAACGCGATCACCGAGAGAATATTACCCCCCAGGTAGCTCTTGGAAAAATGGTCTGGGAGGAGAACAACTGCATAGGCTGTCACACCCTGATGGGTGAAGGTGCCTACTTTGCGCCAGAGCTGGCAAACGTCTATAACCGTTTCGGCGAGAGCAAAGAGGCCATCATCGGCTTCATCAAGAGTCGCCCGGTAGATGGTATCCCTGGTCGTCGCAGCATGCCCCAGTTCAACCTCAGCGATGAGGAATTGGAGGGTCTAGCGGAGTTCCTCAAGTGGACCTCTGAAATTAACGACGCCAACTGGCCACCGAACATTCAGGGTTAATAGGGAGATATATCAATGCAATATCAATCACAAATGGTTGCCAAGCCCTATTTCATCGCCGCAATTGGACTGTTCGTTGCACAGATCCTGTTCGGCCTGATTCTGGGTCTGCAATATGTCATGGGCGATTTCCTGTTCCCGGAGATCCCCTTTAACGTCGCCCGCATGGTACATACCAACCTGCTCATCGTCTGGTTGTTGTTCGGCTTTATGGGTGCCTCCTACTATCTGGTACCCGAAGAGTCAGAGTCCGAACTGTTCAGCCCGAAACTGGCGCTGGCGTTGTTCTGGATCTTCCTCGTTGCCGGGGCACTGACTATCGTTGGCTACCTTGCGGTGCCCTACGCCACCCTGGCAGAGCTAACGGGTAACAGTCTATTGCCGACCATGGGACGCGAGTTCCTGGAACAGCCGACCATCACCAAGATAGGTATCGTCATTGTGGCGCTGGGCTTCCTCTTTAACATCGCTATGACGGTGCTGAAAGGGCGCAAAACCACCATCACACTGGTGCTACTGATCGGTCTTGTCGGTCTGGCCGTGTTCTTCCTCTTCTCCTTCTACAATCCTACGAACCTGGTACTGGACAAGATGTTCTGGTGGTGGACAGTTCACCTGTGGGTTGAGGGAGTGTGGGAACTGATCCTCGGTGCAATCCTTGCCTTCGTACTGATCAAGACCACTGGTGTTGACCGTGAGATCATTGAGAAGTGGCTCTACATCATCATCGCCATGACACTGATCACCGGTATCCTCGGTACCGGCCACCACTACTTCTGGATAGGTACACCGGAGTACTGGCAGATCATCGGTTCGGTGTTCTCTGCAATGGAGCCAATTCCGTTCTTCATGATGACAGTGTTTGCCTTTAATATGGTCAATCAACGCCGTCGTGAACATCCCAACAAGGCCGCAGTACTGTGGGCTCTGGGAACCGCCGTAATGGCCTTCCTCGGTGCCGGCGTGTGGGGCTTCCTGCACACCCTGTCACCGGTTAACTACTACACCCACGGTAGCCAGATCACCGCGGCCCACGGCCACATGGCCTTCTACGGTGCCTACGTGATGATCGTGCTGACCATCATCTCCTACTCAATGCCGATGATGCGCGGTCGTGCCGCCGCCAACAGCGCCAAGTCGCAGATTATGGAGATGTGGTCGTTCTGGTTGATGACAGTCTCCATGGTGTTCATCACCCTGTTCCTGACCGGTGCCGGAATCCTGCAGGTTTACATGCAGCGTATGGGTGGGGATGCAGCACAGCCCTTCATGGTGGTACAGGAGAAGATTGAACTCTTCTACTGGCTGCGTGAAGGTGCTGGGCTGGTGTTCCTGATTGGTCTGATTGTCTATGTCATGAGCTTCTTCGTTGGTGGAGAAGAGCAGACAGAGTCTGCCTAATCGCACTAAGTAGTAACTTTCTTAGTATGTAGTACCCAATGGGGGAGTCTGGTACTCCCCCATTTTTTTTGAATTTAATATTTATTCAGTCTGTAATGACTAAGCCAAATCTCGAGAATACAATGCAGACAAAAATTACAAATTCACCACCCGGTGATCTGGCCATCTGGGTCTTCATCCTGGCTGAATTATCGGTATTTGGCGTGCTGTTCGTCGTTTACGCCTTCGCCCGACGCTACAACATCGAACTGTTCGACCTCCACCAACAACAGCTTGATCGAACCGCAGGTCTCATCAACACCATTACACTGATCACCAGTAGCTATTTCGTGGTACGTGCTGTGGCAGCGATAAAACAGGGGAATACCCAGAGCTGTAGCCGCTGGCTGTGGCCGGCTATCGCCCTGGGAGCAATTTTTTTGGTGGTAAAGAGTATGGAGTATCAACACCACTTCAGCCTGGGGATTGGCCTCAGTACCAATCTGTTCTATACCTTCTATATTGCACTCACCTTTTTTCATTTCATGCACGTCATCATGGGAATGGTGATCCTCACCGTAGTGGCACACAAGGCGCATAGGGGCGACTACAATGCCGAAGAACACACCGGGGTCGAAACCGGAGCCTCTTACTGGCACATGGTGGATCTGGTATGGATCATTCTTTTCCCTCTGGTCTACGTGATGCATTAGGAGAAACCATGACAAAAGAACACCACAAACTACTACGCCCCTGTACACTTATCTGGTTACTATTACTTGCACTGACCTTTGCCACCTACGCGGCGGCTGAACTTGGCCTGCAGGGTAAGGAGCTGGTACTTGGCGTACTCGCTATTGCCATTATCAAGGGGCAACTGGTTTCCGACTGGTTTATGGGGCTACGCTGGGTAGGTAGCTTTTGGCGCCCCGTGCTTAGCGGCTATCTTTTAATTGTAGGAGCCTTTATCGCAGCAGCCTTTCTTCTGCCGCAAGGATAACGAAATGAATAGCACACCACAGGTTGCAACCCAGAGCCCGAATGAGAGTCAGGAAGAGACCGATGGGCTCCCCTTCTATCGTCCGCAGGGCAATGAAATTGAGCTGTTTGAATACGCCTGGCGTCACCAGTTACCGGTATTAATCAAAGGGCCGACCGGTTGTGGCAAAAGCCGCTTTATCAACCACATGGCGGCGCGACTGGCGCGAAAACTCTACACCGTCGCCTGTCACGATGATCTGACCGCCGCCGACCTGGTGGGGCGTCACCTCATCGGTGATGGCACCACTGTGTGGAACGATGGACCGCTAACCCGTGCGGTGCGTGAGGGGGCGATCTGCTACCTCGACGAGGTGGTCGAAGCGCGCAAGGACACCACCGTCGTACTGCATCCGCTCACCGATGACCGGCGCATCCTGCCCATCGAACGTACCAACGAACTGTTGCACGCGCCCAAAGATTTCATGCTGGTGGTCTCCTACAACCCCGGCTATCAGAACCTGTTAAAGGGGATGAAACCCTCCACCCGCCAGCGTTTCGTTGCGCTACGATTCGGCTATCCCTCACCGGAGCTGGAGCAGGAAATCATTGAGGGGGAGACCGGCATTGATGCGATGACCGCGAAGCGACTGGTATCACTCGGCAACGCCTTACGCGCCCTCAAAGATCACGATCTGGAGGAGGCTGCCTCTACCCGTCTACTGATCTACGCCGCCACCTTAATCCACGGTGGCTACGACCCGGTCGAGGCGTGCCGCGCCTCTCTGGTGGAATCACTCACCGACGATGAAGAGACCGCCGAGGCACTGATGGAGGTGGTCACCGCTACCTATGGTCGGTGATCCCCCGGGACGATGAGCACCGACAAAGACAGAAGAGTCGCCATCACCGCCGAGGCACTCTATCTGCTCAATCTACTGTTATTACCGGGCATCGCCTTTATCTGGCTACTACTATTGAATCGCAGGCACCATAGCAATGCATCACCATTGGTCCTCTGTCACCTGCGCCAAACAGTGGCTGCAAGTATCTGGGCCGGAATGTTGTTAGTGCCGGTTACGATATTGACCATCACCGTCGGTGGGTATGAAAGCATCGGCGCCTGGAGTATAGCTATTATTTATTTCATCATCTGTCACTCCTCACTGATTCTACTAGGGGTGTTCGGACTATCCAGGGCCATGGCTGGACAAACCTGGCGTTACCCGCTTATCGGTCCGGCCTGTGGTAATACCCAATGAGCACGGTTAATGCCAGTCAGCTACAGGATCGCCGCTTTGTTTTGCGTGTCGCCTTTTTTCTGCTGTTTGTGATCGCACCACCACTCGATATCTTCCGTCTCGACCTCAACCTCGGCCACTTCATACTCTTCGGCCAAAACTGGACCCTGGGCATTGATCCCTTTCTCACCGGTGAGATCGGGCCCGGTGAGGCGGCACTCAACATCATCCTGCGCGGCTTCGTTCCGATTGCCATCGGTGCCGCTCTGCTGATTGGGGTCGCCTGGCGCTGGGGGCGACTCTACTGTGGCTGGCTCTGCCCCCACTTCTCAGTGGTAGAGGTAATTAACGCCCTGATGATCCGCACCATCGGTAAACCGACGCTATGGGAGAGGCACCCTCAGGAAGGTATTTCAGCAGACCGCCGTTACTGGCCGCTGACGCTTCTTGCTGTGATCGGCTTTGCCTTCATCTGGGCCCTGAGTCTGCTCACCTACCTGCTGCCACCGAGCGAGATCTACGCCAACCTGCTAAATAATGAACTGACCCGTAATCAGACTACTTTTCTCTCTGTCGGCACGGCCATCTTCTGTATCGAATTCCTCATGGCCCGTCACCTCTTCTGTCGGTTCGGCTGTGCCGTTGGCCTGTTTCAGAGCCTCGCCTGGATGGCCAACCACAAGGCGATGGTGATCGGTTTTGACAATCGCCGCACCGAAAGCTGTATCGACTGTAACGCCGCCTGCGACAATGCCTGTCCCATGCGTATCAAACCTCGCAGCATCAAACGGCGTATGTTTACCTGTACCCAGTGCGCCCGTTGTCTTGATGCCTGTGAGCAGGTACAGCAAAAACACTCCGCCCCTCCCCTGTTGCGCTGGCTTGATAATGAGTGTGCCCGCCACGTCTCCGAGCGTGATTTCGGCCGTCACCCCGATATCCCTGACGACTGTTTTGACAACGCAGAACAACGTCAGCCAGGGTATTTCACCACCAAACAGAAGAGACGCTAACAATGGAAGAGTGGGTAGGACAAATCTGGCATAAACTCATCACCCGCGCCGCCGATGATCACTATCCCGAGGCGGCGGTCTCTCTGGATGAGGAATCACAGCGGGTCGGTGTATTGTTTCGCGCACTCGGTGGTGATGGCGCCCTCAGGGTGGGCGCTGCCGAGGCCACCACTCACAGCGCCAGACGCGGCTGGTTGCAACGTATTGCTGGTAGCAACCAGACCGTGGAGCTGGCATGGCGTGATGAGCAGACACTGCGTCTGCCGCCACAGATCGCCCTCTTCCCCCAGCGCCAGCTTAACCGTGACCTCTACCGCTGGCTTGCAGCAATGGCTGCCAAACACTCAACCGTTGCCACCCAACTCACTCAGCCGTGGTTGCAACAGAACCAACAGCTGACCCGCGAGCTACTGGATAACTATCCCGGTCTCAATACCCTCTATTCCCGGCTACTACAGGCACAGTTGGCATTACGGCCCGATCCCACCACCCTACCACCCGATGAGGCCCGCTCGGAGTACATAATTCAGCAGGCCCTGAAGGAACCCGGCAGTGTTAACGAAGAATTCACACTCAACAGAGCACCGCAACCGGTATATCTCTGGCTCCACCCCTGCCCACCGCTATCGGCGGAAGCTGTCGCCGCTCGACGCGATGACCCTGATGATCCACAGGCAGGGGGGAGCAGCCACGATGCCGAGGACAATCGCCGTCGCCGCGCCGAACAGACCGAGGAGCCGAAAGAGAATCAGGGGCTATTGGCGATGCGCATGGAGGCGATCTTCGGCCAGGCAGAGTATGTAAAGGTAGATCGCGGCACCGAGGAGGAGGATGACATGGATACGGCACACGCCGCAGCCAATGACATGGAATTTCTCAGCATCACACAGGGTAAGACCAGTGCCAGTCGCATCCGCTTTGACCTCGATCTCCCCTCCGCTGCCGACGATGATATCAGCCTCGGTGAGGGTATCCTGTTGCCCGAGTGGGACTATAAAAAACGCATCATGCGTGACGATTACTGCTGCCTGCAACCGATGCTGGCGAGAGACGCCTCCCCGGCCCCACTACCCGGACATCTTCGCAAGACTTCACGTCGCCTGCGTAACCAGTTCCAGGGCCTGGCCCCGGCCCGCATCTGGTATCGTGGGCAGGAGGAAGGAAGTGAGATCGATCTCGATGCCTATGAACGATTTGTCAGCCAACGTGCATTGGGCGCGGTGGCCGAGGATGGCAGGCTCTACCGGGAACTGCGTCAGGGTGGTCGAGATCTGAGCTGCCTGTTACTGGCCGATCTCTCTTTATCTACCGATGCCGCTATCAATAATGATGCGCGCATCATCGATGTGATCCGCGACTCCCTCTACCTGTTTGCTGATGCACTGGATGCCACCGGCGACCGTTTTGCCCTCTACGGCTTCTCCTCGCGTCGGCGCGACCACGTACGCTTTCATCTATTAAAGAATTTCGATGAAAAGTACGGGGCAAAGATTCGCGGTCGCATTGAGAAGATAAAACCCGGTTACTACACCCGCATGGGGACGGCTATCCGCCAGTCGACACGACTGCTGGCAGCACAGGGCGGCAACCAGAAACTCCTGCTTATCCTCACCGATGGTAAACCCAACGACCTGGATCAATATGAAGGACGCTATGGTATAGAGGATACCCGCATGGCAATACAGGAGGCACGCCGTCAGGGGCTACGCCCCTTCTGCGTCACTATCGATAAGGAGGGTCGTGACTATCTTCCCCATATTTTCGGCAATAGCGGTTATGTGGTTATTCGGCGTCCCTCCGAACTTCCCAAGCAGCTCCCGCTACTCTATGCCCAACTCACCGCTTGAGCCTCAGCATCTCTCTACCACCACCACACCAAGCTCCAACACTAATATAAATAAAAACAAGAAGTTAGCAAATATCGTCATATCGACTAAAGTTGCGAGTGTGCCTGTTTAATTAACCTTTTGGCATCTCTGTGATCTAAATCACACATTTTAATTATTGTTAAATACCCTTGATTCGCATCAAGGAATATCAGGATAGGCTAATCTAGTGTATGCATCGATAAGTACAATTTGTTCTAATCAACAAAGGAGAGGCAACAATGAAGAAGCTGATATCCAGTATTCCCGCCATTGGTTTGGCGGTGGGACTGGCGCTTGGAGTGGGGGGAGATGTTCAGGCCGCCGCCAAGGGAAAAGTCCCAACATTAAGTGAAAAAGACTTTAATCACGCAAAGTCACTCTATTTCCAGCGTTGCGCCGGTTGTCACGGTGTCTTGCGCAAAGGGGCAACAGGGAAAAGCCTGGAGCCGAAAGACACCTTAAAGAAAGGTACCAAGCGTCTGTCTCGCATTATTCAGCTGGGTACTGAAGGTGGTATGAATAACTTCGACGATATCTTCTCCAAAAAAGAGATTGATATGCTGGCGAAGTACATTCAGATGGAACCACCTGTTCCTGCTGAGATGTCACTGGAACTGATGAAAAAGCGTCACACCGTCTTTGTTGCTCCGAAAGACTACCCCTCAAAGCCGAAGCACAAGCGTAACTGGAAGAATTTCTTCCTGGTTATCGAACGTGATGTAGGCAAGATTGCGATTATTGATGGTGACACCAAAGAGATCGTGACTCATATCCCTACCGGCTATGCGGTACACGTACTTAAGACGACTGAACATCATGACACTCTGAAAGCTAAAGATAGAGGACGTTTCTGGTACATCATGGGACGTGACGGCATGATGACCAAAGTCGATCTATGGCAGACACCTGACAAAATGAAGGTGGCTTCGGTACAGGTTGCCTATGATGCGCGTGACGTTGCGGTTTCCGGTGATGGTAAATACGTTATTGGTGGTGCTTACTGGCCGCCTCATTTCGTCATCCTTGATGCCAAGACGATGGAGCCTCTGAAGGTTGTCTCTTCACGTGGTGTTAACATTGATGGCGAGTATGTCAACGAGTCTCGTGTTGCGGCTGTTTATGACACTCCAAAGGCACCAACCTGGTTGGTATCCATGAAGGAGCTAGGTCAGATGTGGCAGGTTGATTATAGCGATATCGATAACCTGAAAATGGTTAAAATCGATTCTGCTAAATATCTGCATGACGGATTCTATGACCCAACCGGTCGTTATTTCCAGATTGCTGCCAACGCATCGGACAAGATGGTTGTCATCGATACCGTGACTCAGAAGCTTGAAGCGATGATTGATGTCGACAAAAAGCCTCATCCTGGTCCTGGTGCTAACTGGATTGATCCTAAGTGCGGCCCCGTTAGTGGTACCACTCATCTAGGTGTGGGCAAAGTGACCGTTTGGGGTAACGATCCTAAAGGTCATAAAAAGCAAGCCTGGAAAATCTGTTATGAAGTCGAGACCGATGGTGCAGGCGTATTCCTACGTACCCATCCCAAGTCTGACTATGTATGGGCAGACCAGACCAAGCACCCTGAGCCCGAGGTTCAGCAATCAGTACAGGTCATCTCCAAGAAGACCCGTAAGATTGTTAAGACCATTCAGTTGACCAAGAAGAAAGGCTACGCCGCCGTTCACTTCGAGTTCAATGCTGATGGGTCTGAGGTTTGGGCCTCTGTCTGGAATCGTGCAGACAGCAAGAAGCCTAATGGTGAAATCATCATCTTTGATACCAAAACTCTTAAAGAGAAGGCTCGCATCAAAGGTCTGTATGCACCAACGGGTAAGTTCAACGTGCACAACCGTGTTGAGCATGTGACCTAAAAAGAGGACTTATTAAGTGACCTAAAATACGGGCAGGATGCCGAGTTATTCCTGCCCGTATTTTTTTCACGACTAAACCTCTTAATAATAAGCTTTTAAAGGAAAACGAAGATGCCTGATAACACAAGCACGATACGCAAATTACTAAATCGGAAGATACTATTAGGATCGACCGTTGGTGCCGCATTATTTTTCATGTTGGTGGGTGTTATCTTCTGGGGCGGATTCAATACAGGTATGGAAGCAACAAATACAATGGGTTTTTGTATTTCCTGTCACGAAATGGAAAACAACGTCTACAAGGAATACAAAAACACCATTCATTTTTCTAATCGAAGCGGTGTCAGAGCCAGTTGTTCCGATTGCCACGTCCCCAAGGACTGGACGCATAAGCTTGTCCGTAAGATCCAGGCAAGTGGGGAGGTGTTCCATAAGGCCATGGGAAGCATTGATACGCCTGAAAAATTTAACGAAAAACGCCTAACCCTGGCCAAGCGCGTCTGGAAAACCATGAAGCAAACCGATTCGCGGGAGTGTCGCAACTGCCACGACTTCGATTCAATGAATCCGGAAAACCAGAAGCCACGTGCACGTAAGCAGCACTTTAATGCCATGCAGAGAGGACAGACCTGCATCGACTGCCATAAGGGTATCGCCCACAAAAAGGTCAATGATGAACTTACCGATGAGGATGCCGAACGTCTGGAGACACCCGATCCATCCGTGATCAAACCGATTCCGGCTCAATGGCAGGCATTCTTTGATGACAAGAAGAAGGGCCCGGCTGAGGCGGAGCCGGCAACAGACGCAGAACCTGAGGCCTCAGCTAGCCCGGCAGAGCAAGCACCCACCGAGGCCGTTGCTGAAGCCCCTGCCTCCGATACCCCGGCAGCTACAGCCACCGCGGCATCGGGAGATGGCGTTGACACGGGAATTGACTGGGGTAAGACACCTACTGCCGAGATCGCTGTCTTCTATCCAGGTCAGGCCTCAATGGAGTGGGTACTCAACGGCCGCGACCACGGTGGCGCACGCCCTCTCAAGGCCGGTGATCGTTGCTTCGACTGTCATGCCGAGGAGATCCCCGATATCGGGAACAAGATAGTCAGTGGCGAGCTTGAAAAGATCGAGACACAACCGGTTTCCGCCAAGCGCGGTAGCATTCCGGTATCGGTGCAGGCCACCCATGACAATGACTACCTCTACATGCGTTTTCTCTGGGACGATACTCCACACGTTCCTCTCTCCTTCGTCGAGAGCGGCAAAATGGATGCGGCCAATCCCAGCAAGCTGGCGATGATGCTGGCCACCGATGATATTGAGTTTGCCGGAGAGTCCGGTTGCTGGATCACCTGCCACAACGACATGAAGGGGATGCCCGATGCACCGCCTGCCGATGTACTAGCGGGTAACGCCCATGCCAAGGATCTCAACTGGGCCACCGGTGTCACCAAATACATCCCCGAGAGCCGTACCGAGATCGAAATCAGGGGCCGTGGCGGCAAGCCTCGTGGTGGCTGGGACAAGCTCAAGGGTGACGATGAAATCAAAGCTGAAATGGATGCTGGTCACTACCTCGATATCGTTCGCTACAAGATCGGTGAGGGGATCACCGAAAACGGGCACATACTTGCCTCGCGCAATATGGAGGATGGTGAAGGCGTTGAATTCAGTGGCGGTCTGAACAATGGAAAATGGTCCGTCGTGATGAAACGCAAGCTCAGCTCGACGCAGTCCGGTGACATCAGCCTGACCACCGACCAACTCTACAACATTGGCTTCGCGATTCACGATGACCACACTAGCGGTCGCTACCACCACGTTTCTCTTGGCTACAAATTGGGATTCGACAACGACGAGGCTGAGATAAACGCAGTCAAACAGTGATGATGAAAAGAGAGTTCATAATCGGCTATCTGGGTGCATTGTTACTGGTATCTGCCAGCAACGTTTTTGCACAGGACATCGTTGATATTGAGATTAAGAAATTTCTTTTCACACCGGCAGAGGTCACGGTAACTCAGGGGACTACCGTCCGCTGGACGAACAGGGAAAAACGCCAGTACCACAACGTCTGGTTTGAGGCGTTGGGTGAAGAGGAACCAGACTACCTGTTTCCTGAAGAGAGCTATGAGAGAGTATTTGAGGATAAGGGCAGCTTCCCCTATCGCTGTGGCCCCCATCCTGAGATGCAAGGGGTTGTCCATGTTGAATAGTCTCACACCAGCCACTACCGGGCTGAGAATCGGCGGTGCAGTCGTCTTACTCCTGCTGACCATAGGCGTCCCGCCTGCCGTCGCTAATGCCACCGAACTCTCAGCACAGAGAGAGGCCGAGCTAATCCACCTTCTACGTCAGGATTGCGGCTCCTGCCACGGCATGACCTTAAAGGGTGGACTAGGGCCATCACTACTTCCTGAACGCATTGGCGCACTGCCACCCGAGTTTCTCATCAACACCGTGCTTGAGGGACGCAAGGGAACCGCCATGCCCCCGTGGAAGAACATGCTGAGTCGTGAGGAGGTCAGCTGGATGGTGGAACAGTTGCAAAAGGGAGTACCCCATGTTCAGTAGAACCCTGCCAGCCCTGCTCCTGTTGTGCGGACTCGCGATGGCCCAGACTGGCTGCACCACCTTACGCGGCACCGGCGACCTGGGCGTCGTCATTGAACGTGCCACAGGCAGCATACAGATCGTCGAGACCACAACACACAAGAGTCTTAAGCCGCTTGGCGGTCTGGGCGATCTCTCCCATGCATCAGTGGTTTATTCCCGCGATGAGCGCTATGCCTATGTATTCGGTCGTGACGGTGGCCTAACCAGGGTCGATATTCTCAAGGGCAATATTGATCGGCGCATCATCCAGTCGGGTAACAGTATCGGTGGGGCGATCTCGCAGGATGGTCGCCTGGTCGCGGTCTCCAACTACGAACCGGGCGGGGTACGCATCTTTGATTCCGCCACGCTGGAGCCGGTGGCCGATATTCCTGCCACATTTGGCAACGGACAGCTTTCCAAGGTTGTCGGCCTGGTCGATGCACCGGGACAGCGTTTTGTCTTCAGTCTGTTCGATGCCGGTGAGATCTGGATCGCCGACATGAGTGAACCGGCTACACCCGTGATCACGAAATTTCGGGATATTGGTAAACAACCCTACGACGCCCTGATCAGCCCGGATGGCCGTTACTATATCGCCGGACTCTTCGGCGAAGATGGTCTGGCACTGCTCGACCTGTGGCATCCGGAGAATGGGGTAAAGCGGGTACTGGCTAACTATGGTCGTGGTGAGGAGAAGTTACCCGTCTACAAAATGCCCCACCTGGAGGGATGGGCGATGGCAGGAGGCTTCGCCTTTGTCCCGGCTGTCGGTCGTCATGAAGTGCTGGTAGTGCGGATGAGCGACTGGCAGGAGGCAGGGCGTATCGCGGTACACGGCCAACCGGTGTTTGTGATGGCACGTCCCGATGGTCGTCAGGTTTGGGTCAACTTCGCCCACCCGCGCAACGACACGGTTCAGATCATCGATACTGAAACATTACAGCTCATCAACACTCTCAAACCGGGCAAAGCGGTACTGCACATGGAGTTTACCCCGCGTGGTGAACAGGTCTGGATCTCGGTGCGGGATGAGGATCGCGTCGAGGTCTACGATACCGACAGCCAGACAAAGATTTCGACCCTGAACGCCGCCAAACCCAGCGGGATCTTCTTCACCTCACGCGCCCATCGCACAGGACTGTAATGATGCCAAATATGGAACAACAAAAAGTACAGTCACTCGACAAGCTGGAGCAGTCACTGCTTAACGACTTCCAACAGGGGTTCCCCCTCTCTCCCACCCCCTTTGCCGAAATGGCCGAGCAGTTGGGGGTAAGTGAAGAGCAAGTGATCAGCAAGCTTGAAAAGTTGCAGTCTCATGGTGCCGTAAGCCGGGTCGGCCCGGTATTTCGTCCCCACGCTGTCGGTGCCAGTACCCTGGCGGCGATGAGCGTTCCTGAATCGCGGCTGGAAGAGGTGGCGGAACAGGTCAACAGCTTCGATGCAGTCAATCACAACTATGAACGAGAGCATAAACTCAACCTCTGGTTTGTTGCCACCGCCGCAAACGAGGAGAAACTGCAACAGGTTTTACAGGAGATAGAAGCCACTACCGGCATCGAGGTCATCGCCCTGCCGATGCTCGAGGATTATCACATCGACCTGGGATTTGATCTGCAATGGACATGAGAACGCGACAAGGCAGCAACACCGAGCACCCCATCATCGAACTTTGCGATGCCGACCAGCCATTGATCGCAGCGATTCAGCGAGGCCTCCCTCTGACATCTCGCCCCTATAACACCATCGCCGAGCAGATAGGTTGGAGTGAAGAAGCGGTGATACAGCGCATAGAGGCATTGCAACAGGGCGGCATTATTAAACGCCTCGGTGTGATAGTGCGCCACCGCGAGCTGGGTTATCGCGCCAATGCCATGGTGGTGTGGGATGTACCCGATAACGAGGTGGCCGAACTGGGACGCTGCCTCAGCGGCTTCGAGTTCGTCACCCTCTGCTATCGGCGTCCACGTCACCTGCCGCAGTGGAGCTATAACCTGTTTTGCATGATTCACGGTCGCGATCGCGAGGCGGTGATGGACAAATTTAATTTAATGATTGAGAGCTGCGGCCTGGAGGATATTCCCAAGGCCGTACTCTTCAGCCGCCGCCGTTTCAAACAGCGTGGTGCCCTCTACCGCCCATCACCAACAACTCAAACAGGCGAGAGTAGTCGTTAATGCTAGACACACTTGACCGTGCCATCATCAATGAACTACAGGGTGGCTTCCCCATCTGCGAATCGCCCTATGCCGTGGTGGCCGAACAGTTGGGCACCAGCGAGGGGGAGCTTATTTCCCGCCTGCAACGACTTCTCGATGAGAAGATACTCAGCCGCTTCGGGCCGATGTACCACGCAGAACGGCTTGGTGGTGGGTTGACCCTGGCGGCGATGGCGATCCCTGATGAACAGTTCGATGCTGTGGCCGATCAGGTCAACGCCTTCCCCGAAGTAGCCCATAACTACGCCCGTGAACATGAGCTGAATATGTGGTTCGTACTGGCGACCGAGACCCCGCAGCGCATCGACGAGGTGATCAGAGAAATTGAAGCAACCACCGGTTTCAATGTAATCAACATGCCCAAGGAAGAGGAGTTCTTTATCGGTTTGAGGTTCGAGGCATGAGCGAGGCGCTAGCAAAGCAACCCGACCAGGAGGCCTGCATTATCGATGAAATTGATCGTGCCCTCATTCAGGCGACGCAGACCGGACTCCCCCTGAGCCCACACCCCTATCACACCCTGGCCACGGCGCTGGACATTGATGCCGACGAGGTGATGCGGCGCATGCAGCGAATGCTGGAGAGCGGCATCATCCGCCGCATCGGTGCGGTGCCCAACCACTACGCCCTCGGCTACAAGGGCAATGGTATGTCGGTATGGAATGTAGCTGATGAGAACATTACCGAGCTCGGCAAACGCATCGGCGCACTGGATTACGTCAGCCACTGCTACCAGCGCCCACGGCACCTGCCAGACTGGCCCTACAACCTGTTTGCCATGGTACATGGACACGACCGTGCCGAGGTGGCAGACAAGGTGGCAGCCATTGCCCGCCTACTGGGCAGCGATGACCGTGGACATGAAATACTCTTCAGCAGCCGCATCCTGAAAAAGACTGGACTGCGACTCGGTTCGTAACAACCTGCCACCTCAACAAAGGTAATTTATGTTCCGCATATCCCAATACATGCAGCTAGTGGCCAATCCCGATGGGACAGCAACACGCCGTCCCGTAGCTGGCGGAAAACCGACCGGCCCGGTGGTGATCTGGAATCTGGTGCGCCGTTGCAACCTCACCTGCAAACACTGCTACTCTATCTCCGCCGACAAAGACTTTGCCGGCGAACTCGACACCGATGAGGTCTACACGGTGATGGGCGACCTCAAGGGGTTTGGTGTACCTGTATTGATCCTCTCCGGTGGTGAGCCTCTACTACGCCCCGACATCTTTGATATCTCCCACCGCGCCAGAGCGATGGGCTTCTATGTCGGTCTATCTACCAACGGCACCCTGATCGATGAATCTAATATCGATGACATCGCCGCGGTCGGCTACAACTACGTGGGGATCAGCATCGACGGTATCGGTGAGACCCACGACCGCTTCCGTCGCATGGACGGCGCCTTCGAGCAGGCAATGAATGGCATTCGCCTATGTCATCAGCGGGGCATTAAGGTAGGGCTGCGCTTTACCCTGACTCAGGACAATGCAGACGAACTCCCCGCGATCCTCCAACTGATGGAAGATGAGGATATCGACAAACTCTACCTCTCCCACCTCAACTACGCAGGTCGCGGCAACAAGCACCGCAAGGATGATGTGGTACATCAAATCACGCGCAAGGCGATGGACCAGCTGTTCGAAACCAGCCTGCGCGATATTAACAACGGCGTTCAACGGGAGTTTGTCACCGGTAACAACGATGCCGACGGGGTCTACCTGTTACAGTGGGCCGCACAGCGCTTTCCAGACAAGCTGGCGATGCTTGAGGAACGACTGCAGCAATGGGGCGGAAACTCCTCCGGCGTAAATATCTCCAACATCGACAACCTTGGTAATGTCCATCCCGATACCATGTGGTGGCACTACACCCTGGGCAATATCCGCGAGCGCCCCTTCTCAACCATCTGGACCGATCTCTCCAACCCTGTGATGGCGAAACTGAAACAACACCCACGTCCGGTCGAGGGACGTTGTGCAGAGTGCCATTATCTGGGCATCTGTAACGGCAATACCCGGATCCGGGCCTATCAAACCAGCGATAACTACTGGGCGGAAGACCCGGGCTGTTACCTCACCGATGAGGAGATCGGCCTGGAGCAGGCGCCTCTCGCAACAGGTAGCACGGTATAAATTCGTAACCATTGGTGATCACGATTAACTTATATATTTTTGTGCCACTCTGTGTCGCATGAGGTTCTGAAACCAGCATGAATAAACACGCGATAATCAGCCATTGTGCCGGCCTTGCACTGCTTGCCGCATCCCTCACCATTGCACTCCCTGTTCAGGCAAAAGAAAATGCACTAATCCTTTTCCAGCAACACTGTGCCGTCTGCCACGGAGAGGGACGGTTGGGTGGAATGGGGCCGGCACTGTTACCTGAAAATCTCAAACATTTCAAAAAGAAACAGGCCATAGAGGTCATCAGCAACGGCCGCGTTGCCACCCAGATGCAGGGCTTTGCAGACAAACTCAATGCTGAACAAATTAAAGAACTGGCCGATTTTATCTATACCCCACTGGCCGAAGTGCCTCACTGGGATATGGCGGCGGTTAAAAAGAGCCATATCGTCCACAATCGTCTGGAGACACTTGCCGATAAGCCACAGTTCAAGGCCGATATGCTTAACTTGTTTGTTGTGGTGGAGTTGGGCGATCACCACTTTACCCTGCTCGATGGCGACAAGTTCGAGCCTATTGGACGATTCCCCACCCGTTTCGCCCTGCATGGTGGCCCCAAATACTCCCCCGATGGCCGCTTCGTCTATTTCGCCTCACGTGATGGCTGGATCTCCAAATTCGATATCTACAACCTGAAATGGGTGGCCGAGATACGTGCCGGCATCAATACCCGTAATATCGCCGTCTCCGGTGATGGCCGCTATGTGATGGTAGCCAACTATCTACCCCACACCCTTACTCTGCTGGATGCCGAGTACCTGACACCGATCAAGACCATCAAGGTTAAGGACAGCCGCGGCCAGAGTTCCCGCGTCAGCGCCGTCTATACCGCCAAACCCCGCGACAGCTTCGTCGCTGCCCTCAAGGATGTACCCGAGGTGTGGGAGATCAGCTATGCCGATGATCCACCTCCCGGATTTGCCGGCTGGGAACATGACTACAATCCGGTGAGCGGCGATATCGTCAAATCAGAGCCCTTTCCAAAGCGTATCACCTCACTCGATACCCACATTGACGACTTCTTTTTCAATCAGGAGTACGACCTGCTGATGGGAACCTCACGTGAGGGTGAAGGGGTGGTGGTATCACTCGATGCCCGTCGGGCAATCAACAGCCTGGAGCTGGATGGAATGCCCCACCTCGGCTCCGGTATCACCTGGCAACGCAAAGGGCGCACCGTGATGGCGACCCCCAACCTGAAGAAGGGGAGTGTGACGGTGATCGATATGGACAGCTGGAAGACAGTAAAGAACATCAAGACCCTTGGCCCCGGCTTCTTTATGCGCAGCCACAATAACTCCCCCTATGCATGGGTCGATGTCTTCTTCGGCCCCGACAGGGACGCGGTGCATGTGATCGACAAAGAAAGCCTGGAGATCGTCAAGACCCTGCGCCCGGCACCCGGTAAGACTGCTGCCCACGTAGAGTTCACCCGCGACGGCAAGTATGCACTGTTAAGTATCTGGGATATGGATGGGGCGCTGGTGATCTACGACGCCACCAGTTTGAAAGAGATCAAACGACTACCGATGAAAAAACCGTCAGGCAAATACAATGTCTACAACAAGACCCGCTACGAGGCGGGAACCAGCCACTAACCGTGGAATCTAGTGCCGTAAGAACGCATACCATCCACATCGTGCACCTTGATGTGGAGCCCCTCGACCGAAATCAGCCCCTTGCTGCTGAGTGTACTAAGAATACGTGAAAGGGTTTCAGGGGTAATTGAGAGACGTGAAGCAATAATATTCTTTGCTGCCGGCAGGGTGATCTCTACCGCTTCATTGTCGCAGCTAGGTATCAGGTGACTAAGATAGTTGACCACACGCAAGCTTGCATTCTGCAGAGTAAGGGCATCGATCTCATTAAGGTGGTGCTTCAGTCGTACACTGATATCGGCCATCACACGAAAACAGACATCCACTGACTCGCGGAGAATCTCGATAAAAGCTGCATTTTTTATGGCATAGAGCTCAACGTTCGCCAGGGCCTGCGCATTGACCGGATAGACCGGGATATCACGGAACATCAATGCCTCGGCAAAGGTCTGTCCGGGACGAATGATTTCAATCACCTTCTCCTGACCTGCAGGAGACAGTCGATATAGCTTTATCTGGCCCTGAGAAACCAGATAAAACTCATCTGCTCTGGAACCTGCTTCAAACAGGTGCGCTGCCTGCGCGAGAGACTTTTTCGTGGTCGCCGCACTCAGTCTCTCCATCTGCTCATCACTGAGCGCACTAAACAGGTGGTTTTCTCTAAAGTGTTGCTCTTGAGTTAGCATAAACTCGATTATCTACGCCGCACCCGAATTGTGCAACAACTTAACAATCAAGAAAGCAGAGACTTGGCAACATACAGGGGATCCTTCATTGTCCAGGATGAGGGGGCAAATCGGTACCAAACTATACCCGTAGCCGTGTGAGGCTAAATCTTTCCGACAAGGTTCAAGAAATAACCCTGGCTGTCGTAATCAAGATCGGTGAGGTCGTCAGAGAAATCGGTGAAATTATAACCAAGGCCCATCTTGAAATTCTCACCAATGTGGCGATAAACCGCCACCAATACACCGCTACGCTGATCCTGCGCCTCAGGCAGATCAAGCATACGTCCTTCGAGCAGGGCATCCCAGCGATGCATGAAGTGCCAATCTGTACGCAGCACATAAAGGTGTGCGTTGGAGTCATAGAATACGGGGTTAACCCTGTCCTGACTCAACTGCCCCATGCGATAAGCATACTTGCCACCTATCGTCCAGCGGCGGGTCAGGTCATAGCTAAGATCCGTCGACATAATATGGCTTTTCTGGATGTACTCAGCAGCGGTATTGTCCACTGTCACCTGGTCGACAGAAGGCAAGTTGTAAAAATAGGTGTATTTAAGAAGCGCACTCAAGCGGTCATGCCCGATTGGCCGGTAGGCATAGCCGAGCACCGCCTCGGTAAAGTTACCATCATAAAATTCTCCAAGAGAACTACTGCTCTCGGAATGGTTATATTTACCGAGCAGACGCCAATCTGGATTGAGTTGATACTTGAGGCTGTTTTTCGTCAGCCAGGTGGTACGTTCAGAGCTGCTTGCATCGACAGGATTTTCACTTTCATCAACACGATATTCAAAGGCACTGGCAAAACTCAGACTGTCGAAACTATACCCCAGCTTCAGCCCCAGCGCTGTGCGTGAGGTTTCGGCTGCAGTTTGATGATCCTTCAGCGTTCCCACATCCAGATTGGCACCATAATTCCATCGATCATTTGGTGCAATATCCACCCCGGCTGAGTGGGTCAGGCCAGTCGGCACATCGCCATGGATATAACGTTCCTCCAGATACACACTGGCACTATCGGAGTAGTGTGTACGGAAACCGCTGGTCGTGTTGCCCTTTCTGGCACGCAGGCCATTATCGGTGCGCTCATTCTCCAGTGCATAATTCAGGTACAGGTTAGTGCGATCAGAATAGAGATATTCGGTTCCAAGCCTGGCTGCACTGCCCAAATCACCACCAGAGAGTTCACCATTAAGTTTAAACTGCTCATTGAGACGATAACTGCCGCCTGCACCAAGCCGGGCGTTTTTATCCCGATTACCGGTAATCTGCAGCGTCTCCTGCGCAAATCCGAAGGCCTTCCAGTTGGATTTTGAATCATAGGCCGCCTGCAGTCTCAGATCTGAACGCTCACCCTCTTCCTGGGTAAGGGGAACCACCACTGAGTTGTCCTCTCTTTCATCAACTCTGATCCCTCCGCTGAGCTGCCAGTACTCACTCAACTGATAATCCGCATCGACTTCATGGGCCGCCGTATCCAGGCCCTGATCCTGTGTCTTGGTGTCAGTCTTGACCCGCACCTTGACCCGCTCGGTAACGGGCATCGCAAGGGTTGCGCCAAACTGCGAGGTCTCACGATCAGTATTCAGCCCCGGTGCAGAATAACCAGCTTCCACTTCCTGTTGATAGAGTGTCATCTTGCCCGGCAAATCATCGACTATATCGCTCAGGGCAACACTGGAGTCAACACGGTAGGCCCCGGCACTGCTATCACTGCTGATGATCGGGGTGGTGCCATCAAAGTTGTAACCGCCGTCGACTGAACTGAGCGTATCAACACCCGCCCCCTCGGTCTGCGAGAGTTCAAGTTTCAGCCAGGTATTAACGTTTTTACGCAAAGTCAGGTCAGTAGCATTGATACTGCTCTCTGCCCCATCTTCTTCATTTTGATTGATGGTAACTCCGAGTTTTACATAGTCACTGAACCAGTAGTGAGTTCGCCCTCCGAGCGCCAGAGTATTGATATCGTCAAATCCCGGCGTGTACTCATAGCGTGCCACCAGGTAGGCCCTGTCTCCATTTGATGCGCCACTATCAACCAGCATACTGTCAGCGGCCGTTGCCGACAGTGGCTCGGACAACAGGACGCGACCCTGGATATAGTCGATGTCGTAATCCAGCGCCGGGGTCAGGTTTTTCACCGCCACCACCATGCCGGAATCCTTATCACGAATTTCAAGGCGTAACCGCTCAGAGCCATTCAGGATGTCCTGGTGGCGCAGAAAGTAAAGCGAACCGCCAGTGCCGCGGAACTCATCACGACTACCGACGGTGCCAGGTTCGGCCGCAAAGGCATCAATATACAGGCGCTGCTCACCAAAGCTGGTGGTATCGTCAGACTGCATATGAAGATTGGCACCATAGAGGCTGCGATCTACTTGCCCCAGCGTATTATCGGTATAACCGATCTTGAAGTTGCCCCACAGTCCGTAATTCTCCTGCTTCTTCAACTTCGCATAGAATTTTCCCAGGGTCGGTGCCCCCTCCTCTACCGTGCTGTCATCACCGTAGCTCGGGTAGTAGTAGTCCGGGTCAATACGGCGGAACATCGCATCAGGGGATTTATTCAGGAAATTCGTGAAAATATCACCCAACGGACCCTCTCGCGTATCGGCACTGGCAGTAAGTTGCCAGTCCTCACCAAATTTGCCCTTGGTATAGAAGGCCAGGCGGCCATCGACACTCAGGTCATTGTCGTAGTGCGTTTGATCGTTGGTCACCAGTTCTGCCGGCCCGTTGGTGCTGTCCTGGGCAGCGGTAATATCGGCGATACCGACATAAAACCAGTCGCTATTCTCCAACTCAAGGTCACGCAGGAACAGCTCGCCGTTACCCTGCTCATCGAGCACGGCCACCTCGACACTATGCAGACCGGATGGAATGATTTCCTCGGCAACAAATTCACCGCTCTCACTTAGCGGAACAGAACGCCCCGCCAGCCATACCGTGTGACCAGCTGGGATGGCGTTACCGTAGGCCTTGATCATGCCGCCACTAAGCGGAATATTGTGACGTACCAGGCGATTCTCACCATAACCGACCAGTAACTCTCTCTCCGGCTCAGCCGCACTCAGTTGCGTCTCGTCGATCGCATCGACGATCCACAATGATTGTTCCTGGGTCTCGTCGAAATGTCCCTCTGCATCATAGACACGCAAGACATACTTAAGCACCCTGCCAGGGGCCTGGTAAGTATCAAATGCGGCACGCCACTCGGCAGAGCCCTCCGAATCGAAGGCAACAACTGCCAGCGGCTCATCGCGTAGTGACTGCTGCTCGTCAAACAAGCGCACCTCGGCGCGGTCAAAGAAGTTCCGATAGTTGCTGTAGAGTCTGAACCGAACCTGATTTTCCTGCAGCGCCGTGTTGGTATCGTCCTGATAACGCACCGTGGTCGGCCAGGCAGAAACATTGAGTCGCGGTTTGAAATCGAGGTTATCGAACTTGAACTGAATATCCGCCTTTTCCAACGCCACATCGGTACAACGCTGCACATCAGGGATGCTCTTTCCCGGATCATTGATTGGCCGACCATCAACCGTAATGCGCATAAAGTTCAGTGCATAGGGGTTTTGCGTCTCCACCTCGCGGGTCATGCGGGTAATATCCAGCCCCTCAATGTCATCCAGCATGGCCAGCTCATCATAGATAACCTGCACCACCACGCGGGAGCGGTCGGCCTCGATAAAACCAGCATTCACCACATCGTCGGACTGGACGTAACCGTGACCTTCATACTCTACCTGCTTATCATCCAGCGTGATCTTCTCACGCACCGCCTCCATCACACGGCGGGCACGTGCTGTCGACAGGCCGATATCGTCGCCGTAGACCGAGGCGGTGCGGCGGTCAAGACGCTCGTTACTGATATAACCGATAAAGCGCAGACGCGCATTGGCCTTGTCGGCAACCTCCTCCATCAAGCGCTGCAGGCGTTGGCTGTAACCCGGTGGCAGGACAGGATCACTGGCATTGAAATAGATCGGGTCGATTCCACCGGAGGGCGGATCATAGACCCGTGTTACCGTCTCTGCCGCCGAGGACTCGGGGCACAACTGCGGCTCATCAGGTAACTCCTGTAGCGGGTCGTCATACCAGAACTCCACCTCTACCCGACGGTTCAGCATGCGTCCTTTCTCGGTATTGTTGGAGGCAACCGATTTTTTATCGCCCTTGCCATCACTATCAATGGCGGAACTTGGCAGACGCAGCGCATCCTGCACCGCCAGCGCTACCCGGCGAGAGCGTGCCTTGGAGAGGCCCAGGGCATTACCGTAGATGCGCGCATCCCGGCCGGTCAGCGGCAGGTTATCGCTATGACCGATAAATTTGATCACCACATTCTGCTTGGCGCGCAGATTATGCATAGCCTGTTGTAATTGCGTCAGAAAGGCTGCGGGGATCTCAGTACTCTGCGCACCATAACGTAGTGGAGCGACCAGATTCTTCACACGACCGCGTTTGGCATGCCCCTCCTTGTAGCGCAGCTTACACACCGTCTCGATGCGACACACCTTAATACGATTGATCTCCTCGGAGATGAGTACCTCTTTGTCAACCAGCTTTTCACTGACTTCGTCGTACCACACCTCTACCTCAACGCGGCGGTTTTGTGCACGACCAGCCAGGCTATCGTTGCTGGCAATGGGCTGTACCTCACCCACACCTTCGTAGGAAATAGATTCCGCAGGCAAATCCAGGGCACGTTGAAAATATTCGGCGGTCGTTCCGGCCCGTTCACGTGACAGCTCTGCATTATCGCCGTACTTCTCCTTAAGCCTGCCACTCAATTTGACATTATCGGTGTGGCCGAGGAAGTGCAGGCGGACATTGACCCGCCCCTTCATTCTATCCAGCACATCACGCAACAGACCGATGTACTCTTCGGGGATATTCGCCTTGCCTGATTCAAAACGGATGGGGGCGACTACATTCTGCAGCTTGAGGGTTTTGACCTCCTTGTCCAGAACCTTACGGATCTCGATCTTATCACCACCCTGCTCCTCCGACGCATCGGTTACCCATGGCGTATAAGTGGCATCTATCGGCAGATACTGCTCTACAGTCTCGCCATAGGACGAGGTTTCATTCACCCCTGTTTCAACATTCTCGGGCACGACGGCATCCTCAGGCGGCGTTTCAGCAAACGCATAGCCTGCGGCAAGTACTGCAGAAATAATGGCAAAAGCACTCTTCAGCATACTGTGTTATACCGTCCCGTCATTACTCATCTTCCCGTTACCAAACACTTCTATCCACCATCATCGTCAATCAATCACACCAGAGCGCTCAGGCGGAGCCCCTCTGCGCCAGAACACTTCACTCTCAATTGTGAGTTTGTAGCAGCAATCAAGCGCCTCCCACTGACTGCCGATCATCTCCTTAAGCATCGCCGTGCGATCATCCACCAGACCCTCCCTCTCGACATCGGCAAGATAGGAGATGCGCAGCACTGAAGGGGCCTTTCTCAATTCATCGAGGAGCAGGCCAATCCTTGAGCGCCACTGCTCGCGCATGGTGGTGGTACCCGGCTCAAACACGCCATCGGCCACATCCAGACGCACCACATGGTGGATCGTTGCAGCAAAGTTAAACTTCGCCATCTTGCCTCGCGTCAGCCTTTGTACACGCGGGTTCTCACTGATGACGCGGTAGCCAGTCGGCAGGCTGCGATCATCGAGCTTGAGGATAAAGTTGGAGCCACGGGACTCGTTCGGCACCATGGCACAGGTGATGTGGAAACGGCCGTGCTCATCACTGGTCACAATCAGACCACGGGCGGTGACCAGTCGAGTACCCGGCAGGCCTGTCTCACCCTCGTCCTGGTGGCCGTTAAGGTTTTTGTCATCGAACACCTTGCCGATGATGTCGGTGCAATCGAAGGTGGGATCGGGCACCACGCGCACCGTGGCGGTGGCTTCGCCACCGGAGACATTGTCCCCAGTAGTAACATCAATCACACCGGCACGGTTGATGTATTCCCCTTCGGCAACACCGGCACCGACGATAAATACCAGCTGAATGGTGTGCTGCACCCCGCTAGCCAGGTCGATATTCTCCCAGTGCAGTTGATTTCCTATGACCGTCGGCTCCAGCGGCACACCATCGTAGCGGCTGGAGCCCTCGACATACTTAAAGCCCGCCGGGAAGGTATCGATGATAGTCAGGTTCTGCAGGGCAGAGAGATAGGAGTTATTCACCGTAATGGTGTAAGGCACCAGATCGCCACGCGAAACATTGACACGCGCCGAACGCTTGGTAATGGGCACCGCTTCTGTAAGCTCCGGATCCAGCGGGATGTGGTTGTTGAACAGTTGGCTGTTCTCCGGCTGCGGATTATCCAGTGTCAAGCGCAGGTAGTAGGTGGTTACATCACCCAACTGCGGCGCAGCTGCCAAAGGCTGCATCTCACAATAGTTCACAGTCGTTGTAACCGCATCAGCAGGACATGTCGGGACATCGTATTGAAGGAGGAGTCCGCTCACCGGATCACTTTCCGGTGGAATGAGGCGCGACGGTGCGATCGAATCAAATCCACTGGCCGGTGGCGTGACGCTGATAACGTACTCGCCACCCTGCGGACATGCTGCATCCGTGAAGTTCAGGTCGAATTTATAGTAACCACTCGTCAGAGTTGTCTGGCCCTGCTGTAGCGGATCATCGAAACAGGTAGGTGGTAGCGCAGCACCGGTACCACCATCCAGCATGGTCAAGGTGGCACCAGCGACAGGGGTACGGGCATAAGACTCGTAAACCACACCGTTGGGGGTGATTGGCAGATTCAAGCCACTGAAGACATCGCCATTGGCTAACGTAATGTCATAGATGCGCTGTAAGTTTCCGTTAAAGGGTGCGCCCGGTACCGGGGTCACATCACCCAAATAGACATCCCCAAGGGCCGCGGTATTGGCCCCGGCACCCGGTGCGCGGAAGCGGATCTCAAGCGTATCACCTGAGACATCATTGGGCTGGATATTGCCCAGCGTGTAGTTACCATCCGTACCGGTAAGCGTGGTGCCGTACAGACTGCCATTTCGATAGAGGTCAACATGCCAGTTGACGAGCGGCGATTCGGTGCCCGCATCATACGTATTGTCATAGTTGGTATCGTGCCATGCACGCCCACTCAGGCTATTAGGGCTTCCACCAACAACTAGACGCGCTGTGGCTGAGGCGGTTTGTGTACCCGCATTCCAATCCACATTGGCGGTATTGATAATCTCGGTGCCATCCGCCACCCCGGCATCAATCGTGGCCTCGAAGCTTAGCGTCGCGACCTCTCCCGGCAGGAGATCGCCATGAACAGACGCATAATCGCCGATAATCAACGGAGCAGCCGTGTCATCAGCATCACCAACGATGCCCAGCATCCTGGCGGTGCCCGGCACATAAGACATATTCGCCGGAACCGTGTCGCTGATCACCACATCAGTGGCCGGAACCGTACCGGTATTGGTGACACTGATGAAGAACTCCACACTCTTGCCCGGCAGTATCGCCGGATCAGCATCAAGGACGGCATATGCTTTGGTAATAGCAAGCTGCTGGGCGGCCCCCACCGTAATCGTGGTCGGCTGATCGCCGTTGGAGTCGATACCGTCAAAGTCGGTCGGTTCATCCACCTGCTGATTGAGGCTGACTGTTCCCTGGTTGCTGATCACACCCGTTGCTGCAGTGACCTCAACATTAAAGGTCACCGTCGCGGTCGCACCGGGTGAGATGGTGCCGTTGCCGGTTGTCGGCAACGGTGGGGTCAGATCGGAGGAACTGACAGGGATACCCGCCACCAGCGGGGACACACCAGCAACGTCGGCTACGGCAATGCCGTCGAGTTCGACTGAACCTGCCACATAAGTGGTGCCGGCCGGTACGGCATCGGTAAAGACAACATTTGTCGCCGGTGTGGTGCCATTATTGGTAATGGTTATGGTGTAACGCAACTGGTCGCCCGGCTCGACTACCCCCAGGGTACCGGCCGGAGCGAGATCGACAAGTTCCACCAGCTTTTGAGCGTCGACAAAGGGCACGTTACCGACCACATTAAGGGTTGGATCGTCATCCGTCGCAGTGGCCGGATCATCGGATGGCTCTTCCACAACCGGGCCGCTGGTGCCCGCACCGTCGGCAACAACAAAGCCCTGGTTGCTGATCACCGTGCCATCGAAGACATCGTTAATCACCACATCGAAGGTGATCGTCGCCAGGTTAGTGGCACCTATCGGATCGGCATGCATCACTCCGGGGGTGGTGTCCTCCGGGGCATTGATCAGCATGCCACTCTGCAACGGCGAAGTGCCGGCCACCGGATCGGCCACAGGACTGCCGTTCAGGGTGGTGCTGTTGGCTACATAGGTGGTATTGACCGGCACCAAATCACGCAACACGGCGTTGACAGCATCCTCGCTGCCAACGTTATTTACCGTAATGGTGTAGCGCAGGGTATCGCCCGGGACCAGTACCGCGGGGTCGCCGGTGAGATCCTGTGAGCTCTTCCACACCTCAAACTGCGGTGCTGAGCCAATCAGCGTCGAGGTCTGGTTGCTGGTAGTAGCGGGCAGGCTGTCCCCGGTCAGTTGGCCCTGATTCAATACGGTGGTCCCGCTCTGGATCACCGAAGCCAGGGTCGCCGTAAAGACAATGGTCACGGTATCCCCGGCGGTGCCCTGTGGCGCCAGAGTGATATTGCTGATATCAACGATACCGGTTCCGTTCGCGCCGCCTGTACCGCTGGAGTTATCGGTGTAGGCGCCACCTCCCGTAACACTGACACTCAAGGTGTTCGGCTCGAATTGCGCCGCCAGTTCATCGATCACCGCGCCGTTGGTCAGGATGGCAACACTCTGATTAGTTATCACCAGGGTGTATTCCAGGGTATCGCCGGGCGAGGCATTGTCCCCCGGATTCTGAAGGGTGGTCGCATTGACCACGGACTTGGTGAAGGTGACTGCAAACTGGGTGGTGAGGATGGTGGTCGCCGGGCCGGTAAAGTAGTCGTTCTCCACCGGGGCACCGCTGCCATCACGCTCAAAGGCACTGGCACCGTCGATACCGGTCCACTGCACGGTGGCACTGTTGGTGAGGTCCTGACCGGCCTGGGCAGTGGGCAGAACTTCAACATTGTAGGTGACTGTGACAGTACTCCCCTCTACCACATCGATGTCGGCAGAGGCATCTCCCAGGCTCCAGGTCAGCACCTGTGCGGTAGTAATACCATCTCCCCCATTGGTGGCCGGATCAATGATGGTATTACCGGTGCCGTCCACCGTTGCCGTGCCGGTCACATAGAGCAGACCCAGACTCAGGCTGTCGTCAATCTGCAAATCGAAGGCATCGGAGAAGTTGTCCCCAGCGGCACCGCCACTGGCGGTAAAGGTGACGCTGTACTGAAGAATATCGCCGACCACCGGTGCTCCACCCGGATTGGTGGTATTGGTGACGGTTTTGCCGATGGCCAGCTCAGGCTCGATGATGGTCAGCACCCCGCTAGTAGCCTGGGTCTGCGTGGGATCATTCATCCCTGTGTAGGTGTAGGCAGCGGTATTGTCGAAGCTGACGCCGGCATTGGCCTGGACGTTGTTGTCCACCCGGGCGCTGAAGGTGATGGTCACCTGCTCGCCCGCCGGAATCTGGGTAATGCCGAGCGTCACATCCTGGCCGGCACTGGTATCGGTCAGGGTCACCGCAGCACCGCTGTTGAAGAGCGCAGCGGCATCACTTTGATACAGCAGTGCACCGTGCAGGGTGTCTGTTACCACCACGTTGTCCAGTGCCGCATTGACCGGGGTGGCCGGTACCACGATCTGGTAGGTGACCACCTCGCCCACGGTGATCTCGCTGGCCGGGGAGACTACGCTCTTGCTCAGCGGGGTAACCGCCACCTGATTGGTCATCCAGAAGGTGGCCGGACCGGAGCCGGTATATTGCTCACCGCTGTTGCCGTCCAGTGACCAGTACTCATCCAGGGTGACGCTGTTGCTCCACAGCTCGTTCGGGCCGAAGTCATCATAGAAGCCGATGTCGTAGACCGCGGTGGCACACTGCCCCGGATTCACCGCATCGATAAGGTCGATGACGATGCTACCGCCGCGCACCGCCGGTGGCGTGTAAGTGTAGTCCACGCCAACGGTCGCCGCTGCACCGTTGATGGTTACCGTCGGTCCGACAAGGCTGGTCTCATCCAGCTGGCTCGCCAGTACGTCGGTCAGCTGTACGTTGTAAGCCGGCGCCAGGCCCGTGGTGTTACATGACTCGATGGTGAACTGCACAGTATCGGTGACCACATTCACTGCCAACGGGCTCGCACTGGTGTTGGCCGCGCCATTACCCAGCTTGGTGATCGGCTCCATCACCGGTTGCAACACGGTCACACTGGCGGCAGCGTTAAGGGTGCTGGTGGTGTTGTAGGTGAGCAGCGCGTTGTTGTTCAGCGTCGTCGATGGGCTCTGCGCCAGCACGCTGGTGGCAACACGTGCCCGGTAGATGATCGTCAGCACATCGTTCGCGGCATTACCATCCGGCGTGTTCACAACGTCGCCAATGGGGAATGTCAACGCGGTGGCACCGGCTGTCGGGAGTGATGCCGCGGTGATTGTACCGTAACTGAAGTTACCGCTGACCGGATCGTAATTGGCCACCGTATCGCCGTCGATACTGACAACACCTACAAACTCTAGCCCCGCATCCAGCGTATCGCTCACCGAGATGCTGTTGGTGGTGCCTTCCTGCAAAGTGATGTCCAGCCGGTAGTCGACGGTATCATCAATACGTAGTGTACCAACCGCCGTCGCGGCATCCGAGTCCGCTACCACTGACTTCGCGAACGCCGTGTTGTCCGGCACGCTCACCAGGGTAGTCTGCGGGGCGGTCTCATAATCGTTCGGCTCGACACCAAAGCCGTTCGAGCCGTCACGCTCGTTGGCATTGACGCCATCCAGGCCGGTCCATTGGGCGACAGCACTGTTGATCAGGTCCTGCCCGGCAACGACGTTGGCAAGCACCAGCACGTCGTAGGTGATGGTCACCGTGGGGCTCCCTTCCGGGATGTCGATATCATCGCCATCAGCCAGCGACCAGCGCAGCTGCTGTGCCGTGGTGATACCGTCGCCCGCTGTGACATTGACCGGGTCGGCCAGCGCCGCGGCATCGAGGGTAGCCGTACCCGGCTGGTAGGCCAGACCCAAACTCAGATTATCAATGATCGAGATGTCGAAAGCGTCGGAGAAATTCGCGCCGCCCGCCGCATCCAGTTGCAGGGTGTAGCGCAGCACGTCACCGGCCACCGGCGCATTGCCCGGGTTGCTGTCGTTGGCCACGTTCTTGCTCATCGTCACCGTCGGCTCGATGATCAGCAGGCTGGTGTCCGTCGTGTCTCCACCACCTACATTAGTTGTACCGCCAAGCGTCGTCGCATAGGTGTAGCTCGCAGTATTGGTTAAGCTGTCACCGGCATCGGCATCGGCATTGTTGGCAACTTGCGCCGTGATCTCAAGCACCGCCACCTGGCCTGCCGGGATCTGGCTGATTTCGAAGCTCAGGTTGTTACCAGCACTATTGTCAGTGACGGTAAAGCCGTTGCCACTGACATCGCTGACGCTAAGGAAAGCCAGTTCAGCCGCCAGCGTATCGGTGACAACGATGTCATACAGCGAGGCATTGGCTGCCGTGCCCGGTACCGTGACCTGGTAGACTACGCTCTCACCGATGGTGGCCTCACCGCTAACCGGTATCGTCATCACCTTGCTTGGCGGAATGATGGTCGCGCTGTTGGTCATCCAGAAGGTGGTAGGGCCGGAGCCGGTATATTGCTCACCGCTGTTGCCGTCCAGTGACCAGTACTCATCCAGGGTGACGCTGTTGCTCCACAACTCGTTCGGGCCGAAGTCATCATAGAAGCCGATGTCGTAGACCGCAGTGGCACACTGCCCCGGATTCACCGCATCGATAAGGTCGATGACGATGCTACCGCCGCGCACCGCCGGTGGCGTGTAGGTGTAGTCCACGCCAAGGGTCGCCGCTGCACCGTTAATGGTCACCGTCGGAGCGACGAGGCTGGTCTCATCCAGCTGGCTCGCCAACACATCGGTCAGCTGTACATTGTAAGCTGGCGCCAGACCCGTGGTGTTACATGACTCGATGGTGAACTGTACAGTATCGGTGACCACATTCACGGCCAACGGGCTCGCATTGGTGTTGGCCGCGCCATTACCCAGCTTGGTGATCGGCTCCATCACCGGTTGCAACACGCTCACGCTGGCGGCGGCGTTGAGGGTGCTGGTGGTGTTGTAGGTGAGCAGCGCGTTGTTGTTCAGCGTCGTCAACGGGCTCTGCGCCAATACGCCGGTGGCAACGCGCGCCCGGTAGATGATAGTCAGCACATCGTTCGCGGCATTACCGTCCGGTGTGTTAACAACGTCACCAATGGGGAAGGTCAGCGTGCCGGTGGCACCGGCTGTCGGCAGCGACGCGGCGGTGATGGTCGTGTAACTGAAGTTAGCGCTGACAGGGTCGTAATCGGCAACGCTATCGCCGTCGATACTGACGATGCTGTCGAACTCCAGGCCCGCATCCAGCGTATCGCTCACCGAAATACCGTTGGTGGTGCCTTCCTGCAAGCTGATGTCCAGACGATAGTCGACGGTGTCGCCGATACGCAGGGTGCCGACCGCCGTCGCGGCATCCGAGTCCGCTACCACTGACTTCGCGAACGCCGTGTTGTCCGGCACGCTCACCAGGGTCGTCTGCGGGGCGGTCTCATAATCGTTCGGCTCGCCACCAAAGCCGTTCGAGCCGTCACGCTCGTTGGCATTGACACCATCAAGACCGGTCCATTGCCCCACCGCACTGTTGGTCAGATCCTGTCCCGCAACGACGTTGTTCTGCACCAGCACGTCGTAGGTGATGGTCACGGAGGTACCTTCCGGGATGTCGATGTCCGCATTGGCATCGGCCAGCGACCATCTCAGCTGCTGCACTGTGGTGATACCGTCGCCGCCCGTGACGTTGACAGGATCCGCCAGCGCCGCGGCATTGAGGGTCGCCGTGCCCGTCTGGAATGCAAGACCCAGACTCAGGTCGTCGATGATCGAGATATCGAACGCATCAGAGAAATCATCCAGCGCCGCGCCACCCGAGGCATCCAGCTGCAGGGTGTAACGCAGCACGTCACCGGCCACCGGCGGGTTGCCCGGGTTGCTCTGGTTGGCCACGCTCTTGACCATCGCCACCGTCGGCTCGATGATCAACAGGGTCGCAGTAAGCGGGTCACTACTCCCCCCTGCCGTGGGCACGCCGCCCACATCGTAGGTGTAGCTGGCGCTGTTGGCGAAGGTGTTGCCTGCATCGACACCCACACTGTTGGCCACATAGGCATTCAGGGTGATTTCCGCCACCTGGCCGGCCGGAATGGTCGGGATGGTCCAGGTCAGAAGCTGACCACTCTGTACCGGCACTATTGCCGTCGGCACGCCATTCACTTCCACTGATGAGGCGTCATAAACCAAGGCCGCAACCAGCGTGTCGCTGAGCACCACGTCGCTCAGTTCCGCATTGACCGGCGTACCAGGCACCGTAATGGTGTAACTCACCGACTCGCCAATGGTCACTTCCCCCGTCAACGGTGAGGCTACCGTCTTGGTCGGTGCCACAGGGGTGAAGGTGTTTGTCATGTAGATACTGGATGCGGGTACCGGGGTGATAACGACATATTCACGGGCATTGGCCGGGGCCTCCCGTGACCAGTACTCGGTGACCGTGGCACTGTTATTCCAAGTCAGGTTTGGGGCAGTGTCGGTGTAGAAACCGACGTTATAGCTGATATTCACGCACGCAGCGGGGGCCAGTGGCGTGTTATCCAGCGTAAAGGTCATCAGCCCCGGGCGGCTGGCCGGGGCGGTGTAGGTGTAATCAACACCACCGGTCAGCGCGGGAGCAGCGTCGATATTCACCACCGGGGCGGTGACACTGGTCTCATCCAGCTCCGAGGCCAGCTGGTCGGTAATCACCACACCATAGGCCGGGGCGTCACCGTCATTACAGACCTGCAGCTGGAAATCCATGCTGTTGTTGATGATGTCCACTGCGTAGGGATCGGCCAGGGTACCGCTACCTGTCGCCGCCGGGCCTGCTACCGTAGCACTCTTGGTGAGGGTGGTGATTTGCGGCTGCAGTACATCGACCGGGGCATTGGCGCTCAGCGCGGGATTAGCCGCGTCAAATCCCGTGTACTCAAGCGAGGCATCATTTGTGAGTGTTTGCGTCGTCGGAGTCGGGTCTGGTATTTCCCCTACCCCGTGCAGCACCCTTGCCACATAGCGGATCACCAGCGGATCGACCGGGGTAGCGTCACCGCTCGGTACGTTTTCAATATCGCCGAAATTCCAGGTCAGAAGACCGGTAGCAGGTGCAGTCGGCTCCGCCACCATTGTGTAATTGAAGGTGGTCGTGCCGTGATCGTAGCTATAGCTGACCAGTTCCATGCCATTAGGCAGTTGATCGGTAACCTCTACGTTCTGGGTGGTGTACTCCTGCAGGTTCAGCACCAGGTCGTAGGTTACGGTATCACCGACACGCACCACCGGGTTACCGGCGCTGGCCGGTACTTCGGCATAGGAGTCGTCGGACACCAGTTTGGCAAGTGATGTGTTGTCCTGGGTTGTAATAGTTACCGGTATCGGACTGTAACAGTAGGTATCCGGCGCGGTAACGGTTGGACAACCTGCTCCATCACGCTCGTAGACAGAGGCATCATTCAGAGAACTCCAGTCGATATGTACTGCATTGGTAATATCACTGCCGGTCACCGACGCAACCGTGACCTCATAGGTAATGATTAGTGACTGCCCTACCGGAACATCGAGTGTTCCGTCAGTGTTCTCCGAGCCCCATACGGCGGTACCGGTAGCCAGCACACCGGGGTCGGGTTCCACCACGAAACCGGCGATTGGTGTAGTAGTGGGGCCACTGGGATCGTAAAGCGACGCCGTTGCACTAAGGGTATCCAGCGACACGTCAGCAGGCAGTATATCGACCACCGTGACATCGTAAGCCGTTGAGTTACCTGTATTGGGAATGGTAAGCGTGTACTGCAGCACATCCCCGGCCGTGGCCGCGTCAACACCAACCGTCTTGGTCGGTGGTGAGATATAGGTAGCCGACTTCGTACTCGTTGTCAGATCCGACTCGACCACTGTCATGAAATCAGTGGTGGTAACCGTATTCGTTGTCAGTTGCGGTGCACTCGTATCGTTGCTACGGCGATAGGTGTAGTAAGCACTGTTGTAAAACTGGAGACTATCAATATTAGTTGGGTTATTCAGTAACCGCATTGTGATCTCGATGGTCGCCGAATCACCAGCAAGAACATCGATCCCCGTTACACTGTCCCAGACACTGGTTGCATCGTAAGACAGTACCCACTGTCCGCTAGGATCATTGACGCCGACGATCTCCATTTCTGCAGCAGAAGCTATTACGTCATCGTGGATGACCACGTCATACAGATCCGTGTCCGTCGGGGCACTTACTGTGATGGTATAAGTAAACTCTTCACCAATGCTCACCGTGGTATCTGCCGGATTCACCTTGGTCAGATCGTTCGGGCTCTGCACATAAACTGGCGTTTCATCCTCATCACCATCGATGTCTGGTGAGGAAGGACCGTTGACATGGGGATCATCACTCGTTGCGGTGAACCCGGCATCAGCGATAAGAGTCGCCTGGTTGTAGATGACGGTATCGGCCAGCGGGTCGAGCACATCGATATCGAACTCGATGATAAGCTCCGTACCCTGTGAAACACTCAGCGGTGTTATACCGTCCCCGGTAATGATCAGCGTACCACCAGCGGCACCGTTGTGTGTCGCGTTGGTCGGCAGTGTCACCACGGTGAAGGTAGCTATATTGAGCTTGGTCGTATCCAGGATGTCCGTAAGTGTGATGTTGTCGATCGCCTGATCGACGTTGTACAACCTTAGTCGATAACGTAGCGTATCCCCAGGCAGCGCAGAGATGTTGAGGCTGGGTCCCTCACCGGTATCATCATTGACAACGGTTTTCGTAAAGACATAGCCGGAGAGTTGTGCTGTGACCGGATAGCTGGCCTCATCATCATCCGTGATGCCGGGAGTGCCGTCTGTGAGTGCTGTGCCACCGGAATCGGGGAGATAAAGCCCTTCCGGATCGGCCGTGTACCAATCGGTGGTGCCAGCCACGTTGGTCAGCGTAGCGCCATCGGTACCGTATGTATCATCCAATGTCGATTGGTAAGTAATGACCAGGGTTTCCGCAGGCCCAACGGCGGCATTCATCGACTCCATAGTGACCAGCAGCGTACACGTGGCCGAATTGTAGCTCGCCGTGTAGTCATTCCCGGCTCCCACAGTGAGGGGGCGGGGCGTACCGCCTGAATCAAAAATCTGTGCCGAAAGAGTCAGTAAGGGGTCAGTGGTGACACACATCCCCGACGGCAGTACATCAGTAACCTCGGTATCCCAGGCGGTGACAGTGCCTGCATTATAGGCCTCGACGGTGTAGTTAACGGTATCACCGATATTGATAACCGCCTGGTCACCGTCCTTCGTGACCTGAAAATCGGGTTCGTCGATGGCCATCCTCGCAGCGGCTCCCGACTGGCCAGGTAGCGGTTCAAAGAACTCATATTCACACTTACCATCACCATCGGCATCAATACCGGTGTTACAGGTTCCGGTAATCTCATCATAAGGACCGGTGGCTTGCTCGATGATTCCGTTCTCATCCAGGTCAATGGAGCGCGCGAACCACCACTCCGCATTATTAATAAAGGTGCTGCCCACTGTGTTGCCAGCCGTGTTATCGAGCACTACCGTGATGTTAAGTTCAATCTGCGAACCGGCTGTAAGATTGGTCAAATCTGCATTGTTGGCATCCGAAAAATAGAGAATCTTGTTGCCATCTGCACCGGGGCAAAAAGTCGGATGTGCAGGACTAAGATCGAGGGTAATCGGTGCACCATCCAGCGTGGCGGTGTGACTGATGTAGGTAAGGTCGGCACCTGTGGCTTTGTCGGCCGGCTCATAATGATCTGGGCCTATCAAATCGGTCAGATCATCACAGATCTTGATGTTGCCTATGGTATTGGGGGATGGGGTGTCATACCAAATATCATCGGCCGGGTCATACATCACCGGAATCTTAAGAGTGTAGGTAAAGGGGTCACCCACCGCGGCGGTAGCGGCCGGCGACGCCTTTCCGATGCTCTCAACCGGGATAAAGAGATCCTGACAGGAATTACCCGAGGCATAGTCCGCGCCGTTTACAAACCACAACTTGTGGTCGACGTTAGAACAAGCCATGTTGCCGCTGAAGTAGACATTGTCGAAAACGATGAGATAGATCGATGGGTCATTGGTCTGGAAGTTGACGGTCACCGTCAACGGATCGGACTGCGGGAAATTGCTGAAGGTACAGTCGGTATCGATGGTGATCTGAGTCAGGGTGGCAAGTTCGGCCCTTACCGCCGGAATGCTGCCATCAATGTTGCCGCCATTAATGGTCGAACAGAACTCACCCGCCTGGGCCTGCGAGACCGCCCCCAACAGCAGGGTAAAGAGCAGTGCAACCTGGGAAGCAAATCGGCGCCCTGCCCTACCACCATTGGATATCAGCTCACTGCCATTGGAGTCCGAACCCTTTGCGTTGCTGGAGGCGAACAGGGACAACGACGCGCTCACAGCCGCACAAACGAATTGTTTCACAAATCCTGACAATAGACTTTTACTCAATGCAGTAGCTGCCTAGTTCGCAACGACGCTCATCTTAAGAGACAAAAACCAGAGACGCCTGCAATTAATATGTTAAAACACTATCACCCAAAAAAACGTGATTTTTCGCACACTTACAATACAAAACTAAAATGTTCACGAAATAATTCACCTAAGTATTGCATGGAATAGACTAATAACAGGGGGGATAAGGGAGAAATTTATGTCCCATTCTCCTCCCTGCTACGTCCCATCATGGTAATGGTGAGGGTTAAAAGCCCACACCCCGTCACATGGTTCCAAGCCTGGGAGGAGAGAAAAATGTAGCCCTCCCTGGCCGCTGCTCAACATTTTAGCCGATCAGGATGCCGGCAGGAAGTCGATCGGGTAGAGGATGGTCACCGCGGGAACCCCCTCTTTCGAGCCAAAGTTGAACTTCTTTACCCTGGCCAGGATTTTCGCAGAGAGCTCCGCTGACTTCATATCCGTTGACTCAACCTTAACAGCTGACACCGAGCCATTAGGCTGTATGGTTATCCGCAGTATGATCTTTCCCCTAAGCGAGGGATCCTTACGCAATTGACGGTTGTAGATGCGGTAGAGGGCCGCTTTATAACGATCAAATACTATCTGGATCTCTTCATCGGTACGGGATGGCCCTGGTCCGTCACTCAATGGACGATCATCGGCCATATCGGTGCCAATGGCACTATCCACGCGCTGGAAACCTACACCACCCAATTTTTTCCCAGCTCCACCGCCTACGTTACGGCTTAACGCTGCCGTATTAATACCACCACTGCTACTCTGAGCCTGAGACATAACAAGGTCACGATTAGAGGTGATAGAACTCTTCGCACCACTATTGCTCAGACGGGCGGATGAACCCAACATAGCGTCTGTGTCATCGTCAAGAAGATCACTAAAGTCATCCTTAAAGGCGAGTACACCGGAACTTTCAGCCTTTTTACGCGCAACCTTAGTTTCAGCCTTGGTAGCTTTTTTCTTCTTCTCATCAGGCTTCTTTTCATCCTTTTCTTTTGGCTTCTCTTCCGGCCTCTTCTCGGGTGGTTTTTTCTTCCTTTTTTCCACCATTTTCACCAAATGCTCGGGGATCTCAACCACTGTGTTCTTATCGGGTACAGGTAGCACCCATAAATTGACAAACATACCGAGTGAAAACATGAACAGCAGGGCAATAAGCAGACTTTTACGAAAACGCTTCTCATCCTCACCCTGTTTTGACCAAGGCATAACCATTTGCCGATAAGGAAGCTCTCTTTCCTCCCTATCAATAACAAAGTCAAATTGGACATTCCTTTCCCGCTCCTGAAGATATCCAAGATCTTCATTCAGGAAATCTAACTCCCTGGCTTGCTCCTCAAAGCGTTTTTGTAGTGACTCCCTGGCCTCTTCAAGTGAACCAAATTCTTTCTGGAAATCATCTACAATCCCACGCACACGCGCCAATTTTTTATCCGAATCGGCATCATCTCCCCAGAAGAGTTCAGCCTGCCCCATTTCACCTAACTTATCTAAAGAGGAGCAGATCTCTTCAAGTAGCTGATAATGCTGTTGGTCGCCAGATAGCCCATCAAACTGGTTGCTGGTGCCGCCAAGTTCCTGCTTAAGGCTTTCAAGCCCCTGCTCGGCCTCGGCAATCTTGGAGAGTAGAGTCTGTTGCTCTGGGGAGATGGATGTTGTCACAATATCACTCTAAATTTATGGGGCAGCTTTTTGATTAACCGCAAGCGATATCTTGGTATAACCGGCACTGGTAGAAGTAGACATCAGTGCCTTAAGTACCTTAAAGGGCAGCTTACGATGCGCCATAATAGTCACCTCTTTAGCTTTCTCTACGGCCTCAGGAGTACCACTAGGGGCCTCATCTTTAAGTCTCATAAGGACATCCCTGACAGGCACGATCACGCTACCCTTATTTGCCAGCAATTCAGCAATGCTAATGACTTCTACCTCCTGAATCATGACAGCAATATCGCTCACCATCACCACTACGGTCTCTCTTGGCACAACCTCCGCAATAGAGTCGGGCAATTCAACTTCTTTTGGTGGCTCCTCTATCTGTACCGATGACTGGTTAACCAGCAGGTAGAGGACAAGGATTGTAAAAACATCCATCAACGAGGTCAGGCTGAGTCCCGCGGCCCGGTTACGTTTGGCTCGCGCCATCCGTTTTAGGCGCCGTGTATTCTTCATGGCGCATCACCCAACGATAACTGAGGAAAAAGAATGACCCGCTGTGGTTTCTCCTCATCCTCTTTCTGTACCTCTGTAACTTTCACCGCATCCATCACACGAATAACATCTTCATACTCAATGTCGGGTTCCAACAGAATGATAGCGTCTTGCTTTTCCTCGCCCAGCTTACCTTTTAATGACAACAATTTTTCAGAGAGTGTCACAATGTCATATTTATCATCTTTCTTTGGAATCGTAACGGTGATTCGCTTGCCATCGCTAATTTGAATTTTCCCTTTACGTACAATAATTTCGATGGTCACCGGGGGCTTATCTGGCTTCTGCTCAGCCGATGCCTGAGCGGGTACATTCAATTCCTGAATAGTAAGGGTAGAAAACACGGCCGATACAAGCAGAAACGGAATTAAAACCACCATCAAATTAAGGAAGGTGGTTATATCAAGCTCTACCTGCTCGTCGTTTTTTCTGTAGTGATGTCTTCTAGACATAGTTGTTCCGATTACTGGCTGCCGGTACGCTTAGCTTTTCCAGCAATGATGTTTAGTGTTTTAACAGAGGCCATTTCCAGACTATCAACGATCGCACCGGCCTTGGAATTAAGGAAGGAGTGCGTAATCAGTAGTGGAATCGCCGCAATCAGACCAAACGCCGTAGTATTCATCGCGGTAGAGATACTGGCTGAGAGCAGGTCAGCCTTTTCTGCCGGATTGGCGTTTGCTACAGCCTCGAACGCAGCGATTAGACCGATAATGGTACCCAGCAATCCAAGCAGCGTTGCCAGGTTGGCATAGAGCGCAATATAAGAGATGCGTTTCTCTAACTGAGGAATGATTTCCATCATCCCCTCTTCCATGGCAATTTCAATATCCTCGCGACGTCTTACGGTACCCTGACGCTCCAGGCCAGCCTCTAACAGCTGGCTAACTGCCGAATTATCATCGGCCGTCATTTCTCTGGCTGCATCAAAATCCCCATCAAGAAGAATGGGATGCAATTTATCCCAAACCTTTCGGTTCGCAGCTTCAACAATACTCAGTTTAAAGAAGCGCTCACTACCAATCGCCATTCCGATACCAAACACGACTAGAATGGGGTACATCCAGAAACCACCATCACTGAAAAACGCTACAATCGTATCAATAAAGCCCATTACACTTTCCTCAGCAGAATTTGTCTAACACACATACTCAACGACCTTGCCTAATGTCGTAAAAATCAATTTCTCGCATAAATACATCTCTATCTACTGGACGCATGGAATCATCCATCAGCCCCGAAGTGAGATCAGTTTCAGAGCCAATCTCCGAGCCCTTCCATGAAACGATAAAGAGTGACTTTGGCGCCTCATTATTACCTACGACGGAGATACCCGAGAGCATTTTTGGCTCAGATTCACCCGCTCCATAGGCAAGCGGCTGAAAAACGAGTGACGTAAACAGAAGTAATCCAATCGTTATCGATTGTCCCATTATTTTCCTAGCTTTTGTTTCAATCCGGAAAGCCATAATTTAACGTCCTCATCTTTAGGAAACACCTCAATGTAGGCCTCATATTGCTCATAAGCACACGATGGATTATTAAGGTAGAGTTCACAAAGAATGCCATAATTTTTCCTGGCGGGCATAAAGCCCGGATATTTCGTCAAGAGCTTCTCATATAGCATCTTGGCCTCTGCATAACGTCCCGTTTTGCGTAATATAAGGGCATATTCATTATTAGCCACTGGATGAGTGGGGGTAATCTCTATCGCGTGCTTTAAATTCTCTTCGGCATTCTCCATGTCGTCAAGCATTGTATAAGCAATGGCTATATTAATATAGGGTGCACTATTAGTTTGTGAGCCCTTTATCACTTTCATCAATAACTCAATCGCTGGCTTGTACTGTTTTTCATTTAACAGTTTGGTAGCTGCGACGAAATCCTTTCTTACAGCCAAATCAATACTCTCGTTTTCAACAAAGTTGATATTGACCGCATATGGCTCTACCTCCGGCTTTTCTGGCGTGGTGCCACAAGCGGAAAGTAGTAATATCGAGAGTAAGACTAAGCTGTACCCTCTAAGGTCATCACGGGGATGAAACTCTAAATTAAAAGAAAATAGCCTCATAAAACTACACCTGTTAACAGAGAGTTAACAATTTTTAAATAACATGCCGTAGTAGATGGAGTGCCACATACACCCGTTAATGGAGAGGATGATGCAACCGAACTACGCATAGCAGACTGCATATTATTGCTCCACATCAGATGCTTCTCCGTCTGGTACGATAGGTGAAGTTTCTACTAACCCATCTGAGACCGGTTCTGCCTCAACAGCTTCTGCCTCTACAGCTTCTGCCTCAACAGGTTCTGCCTCTACAGCTTCTGCCTCAACAGGTTCTGCCTCTACAGCTTCTGCCTCAACAGGTTCTGCCTCTACAGCTTCTGCCTCTACAGCTTCTGCCTCAACAGGTGCTGCCTCAACAGGTTCTACCTCAACAGGTTCTACCTCAACAGGTTCTACCTCAACAGGTTCTACCTCAACAGGTTCTACCTCAACAGGTTCTACCTCAACAGGTTCTGCCTCAACAGGTGCTGCCTCAACAGGTGCTGCCTCAACAGGTTCTGCCTCAACAGGTTCTGCCTCAACAGGTTCTGCCTCAACAGGTTCTGCCTCAACAGGTTCTGCCTCAACAGGTTCTGCCTCAACAGATTCTGCCTCAGCAGGTGCTGCCTCAACAGGTTCTGCCTCTATAGGTTCTGCCTCAACAGGTTCTGCCTCAACGGGCGCTGCCTCAACGGGTTCTGCCTCAACGGGCGCTCCCTCAACGGGTTCTGCCTCAACGGGTTCTGCCTCAACGGGTTCTGCCTCAACGGGCGCTGCCTCAACGGGTTCTGCCTCAACAGGTTCTGCCTCGATGGGCGCTGCCTCAACGGGTTCTGCCTCGACAGATTCTGCCTCGACAGATTCTGCCTCGACGGGTGCTGCCGCTTCCGGTTCACCTTCAACCGGAGCAGGTTGAATAGGAACAGCGTTGCCAGGTGCTACCACTTGATATGCTGGAGCCTCATCAGGAGTCCCCTCCTCCTCTAGAGCAATATCAGCCCCCCCCGTCATTTCTACCGTATTTGTGGAGACGGGCGCATCTCCAGCGACCTTATTAGTATCACTTGCAGGTACTACAGCAGTTGCAACCGCCAAATTTTTTACCACATAACTGAACGAATCAATCGTTTCTATAAACCCTGTACTCTCCTCTTTTCTGGCATAGGCAGCAGGGAATATGACAGCAAGTTTAGCGATACTTTTATCGATCCAGCTGCTGTATACACCGTCATAGAGAAGCTCAATGTTCTTTTTATGAACATCAATAGATTTTTCTTCAAATGGGTAAATCTGATCCTCAAGTGCCAGCTCATACTGTTCCATCTCAAGTTCATTTAGATTCGTTGGTCTCTCTGATGTCATCAGCGCACGACTGAAATCATAATAAATTTCGGCAAAATAATAGGTCACCGCAGCCGTTACGTCAGCTACCTCATAATCAATAAGTTTTGAGAAAGCCGTTCTCGCCGTTTTCATGGCATCTTTCTTTAAGCGCAGTGTTTTCTTCAGCGGCTGAACTAGTTTGATTGCAGTAAACTGATAATAAAGCGGTTCGGTAATAACCAGCGCAGCCTGCGCCGCAAGGTAACGAGTCCTGTCGGTGCGCCCCTCTCCTGCAGTGGAATCGATTGACACTATCTTGTTGAGCGTTGCGATATAATTCCCATTATCACCCAATACTTTATACACATTGGCAATCTTGCTATAAATTTCTAGTGCTTGCTCTACAGGTCTCGGGAAGAATCCTACGTAACGATTGTAAACGGCAAGCTCTTTCATCTGAGAACCCGTCTCCAGGTAAAGCTCGGCTGCAATGACCAGTGCACCACGGCGTACGTCATCGTCCTTTGATTCGCGCTCAATACGTTCATACTCTGCAGCCGCAAGCTCCAACTTACCTGCAGAGCGATATACAAACGCCATTTTCTTGGTCACATCAGGCTGCAACTCATGATTCGGGAAGTTAATTCTAAACGCCTTTAGCACCTCGGCGGTACGATCCCAATCTTCCAACTGTATTAGTGCTGCCGCCGCATCATATTCTGCTGTAGCCCGGATCTTCGATTGTGGTGCAAGTTTACCTATGCGTAAGAAATGATCTGCCGCCATTCTATAATCTTTGAGTAAATTGGCTTCTTCACCCTGTTTATAAATTGACGCAGCCAGATTATCTAATAGCTTAACTCGTGACTTATGCGTCTCCGCTGTCAGGTTAAGAACATTAATATATCCAATTTCAGCATTGGCAAAGAGCCTCAGGTCAAATGAACCATGACCTACAACAAGCCAGGCCGAGCGAACAAGATCCTTCTCAGCATCAGGGTAACTATCGATTAGTTTATGAGCGGTCTTAACAGCCAGCTCATAACTTTTCATTTCATAAAGGTCGTCCGCCGCAGCACCTAAAACAATCGTTACTTTTTCATGTTCAGGGTAGGTGTCTGCAAACTTTAGAGAGCTTCGTATAACTTGTTGCTTAACCACCCCTCTGTCCGCCTGAATCACCACCTTTAACTGTTCACGATAGGCGTACACTGCAGCATAGCCCGCTGCAGAAGACTTCTCATGCAAGGGATAATTATAAGCTGTATTCTCATAGGCTATAGCGGCCTGACCATAATCCTTGTTCTCAAGCATCAGGTCCGCCATCTGATAATTGATTGCAGGGGATTCGGTTTCTTTGGGGAAAGATGCTAAATAATTCCCATACCACAGCAACGCCTCACTATAATTTTTACTCTTTTCCTTAACAAAGCGTTTATCCTGATACAGGGCATGATAATGGTTAGCCAGATCTTTCAGGTTCTCCTTCAAAAACCCGATGACATCAGGTCTAGTACTAACATCAAAGTAACTCCAGTACTCCGAATCCAGTGCATAGGTCTCAGCAAACTGTTTTTTTCCTTCTACAACCAGCTTGGCAAAACCACCTTTTTTATAAATCTCAATGACCCGCATATTAAAATGGGGCGACACCTCGTGAAAGGCATAGAGATCGATGAACGCCTTGTAGGATGCAGCCGCATCACTATAGCGACGTTTGGCAAGATAAAATTCACCTAGATGACTATAAACCTTGTCCTCGTAGCTTCGAGGGCCATGACGTGAGAAGTAATCAACAACCTCCTCGGCCCCCCCAAGATTTGAGAAGCTAAGACTGATGACGCGATAGGTATCCTCTATGCGTTTACTCTCACCCTGGTCTTCTTTCTGTTCAAAGTCATAGCCAATAGTCACCTTATGATCAAGAAGTGCAAAATAGTTATTTAATGCTTCTTCATAAAGTTCCTGCTTATAGAATGACCAACCTAGTTTGTATATGGCAAGCTCAAAATAATTTGAACCAGGCCCCGAAGTCACAATCGACTGGTAAGCCTCTTCCGAGTCAAGATACTTCTTTCTGGTGAAAAAATATTCAGCCCTACGAAACTGAACCTCATTCATGTACTTGGATGTTGGATATTCCTTGACCAGCCTATTCATCACGGTCATTGCTGCCTCAACCTGACCCAGCTCCTCATGAGCGCGAGACATTTGATACAACACCTGATCATTTCTTTCGTACAGTGGATATTTTTTAAGTAATTTTTTATATAGGACAATAGCCTTCTCTGCATTAGCATTATCCAGATCATCTTCACCTTCCGGCACTGGTGCCGCAAAACCTTGTCCAGAATCTGTCTTTACTGCTTCGCCTTGTGCTATGCGTTTTTCAAAATCTTTTTCTGATTCATCTCCAAGCTTTGATATTTTTCTACTGGCGGAAGTACCTTTATTCTCAACTTTTGTGCCACTTGCCGCAGCCATCACAACCGTAGGCTGCTCAAGCGAGACACTCTTTTTTGGCGCTACAATGGTAGAAGAAACAGCAGTCTCGTCTTCATCATCAGCGTCATACTCTTTTTTGATCGTCAGGTCGGCAATACGACGTATCGCCTCAGGGGTCATCGCAGAGTCAGGCGTTTCCTCTAGAAATCGCTGATAACTTTGCATCGCCTTTTCAAGCCCGCCTTCTATCTTTTCATCTTTAAGCTCAGGCTGAACCGACCGCAACTGTGCGAGTGTCCCGCGCTCATTAGTCCACGAGCATGCTGACAGGAGAATTGGCAGCAGTAATAGCAAAAAACGGTTAAATCTCATTAACCATCCTGCCCTGGCGATGCTGTCGGCTCGGGCGTCTCGTCTGACTTAGGTGCCTCGTCTAACTGAATATTCTCCTCGTCATTGAGTTTTGACTGAGGCTGTGGCACAGAGCTTTGTTTTTCCTTAGCCGTTGCCCGGTCGTAACTATCAGCCATGGCGAATCGCGCCTTAACCTGAGCCTGCTCCAGCTTTTGCCTGCGCTTAACCAACTCGTTCACGGCCATCACTTCGAGCATATGACCTTGACGGGCCATTAACACCTTCACTTTGGCCTGCGCATTACGTGTTTTGATTCTCAAGCGAGCAATGGGTTTATCATAACCCTGATAACTCTGGGTCGCAGCCTGACGGGTGCGGACAAAGGAGCCATTTATCTCCTTTAAACGTTTAATATCCTTATCCAGGTCTGCAAGATGCTTAAATGCCTCGGTCTGGCGCTCATCGTATTTAGTATGAATATTCCACAAAAAATGACCCTTTAAGCGATTTATTCTGTGCTGGGTAGAGGGATCACTCAGCAATAGCGCCTTACCCAGTTTTTTTTCAATTTGTGCAATTTTTGCTCTTGCAATACGCTCTTCTGCCGTCGCCAGAAATTCCGGTCTAGGGGCAACAAGCATTGACTTCAATCGACTATCTAATTTATCCCTCTGCTCAAGACGTAGTCGAATTTTAGAATCTAGCTTTCTAAATTTGGCATCGATAATGGGTAATAAGGGTTCATAGTAGGCTCTACGAATAGAGATGATTTCTTCATAAGAGTCATAGTATTCTGCCCATGCACCGAGCCTCTTTCTCAACTCTTCCAGATCGATATAGTTCTGTAAAGATGCCTGGAAATCATGCGATGCCATTAAGATCATTAGATAGTAGGTTTCAGGAGTCTCATCCAATTCCCGTAGTTTAATTACCCACCCCTTATCCTTCTTGATCTCTTCCCTTACCAGTGCTTTAAGGAACTTACCTTCGTTAATACTTTTAATCGATGTATCCAGCTTATCAAGTTCACTCGCCATTGCATTGAGTGCACTCCCATACATCAGTGCCGAACGTCCATACAGACCTAATTTCCCGTAGACAAACGGTACACCCAGCAGAACCTCCTGTACTGACGAATCGGTGATATTGCGTTTAACCAGAATATTCCACGGAACGAGCGCCCTGTCATAGAGATCACGTTTAACATCAGCCCAGCCCATACCAAGAAGGGCACGGTTAGAAAAGGGGCCATCCAGACGGACACGATCAAAGTATCTACCGGCCTGCTCTAACTTGCCCTGATCCAGGAGCTTACTACCCAGTACCAGATTTGATTTATCCTTAATCGCTTGAAACGCACGGCCTCCACCTTTTATTTGCCCCGCCTTTGCTAAACTCAGTGCGCCTTCCTCTTCTTTACCCTGCGCGTACTGAGATATGCCAAGGTTATAGCTAGAAAACCCTTCATGGCTATCCTCTCCTTCCAGTGAGACGAATATCTTTTCGGCATCAGAAAAGCGCCCGTTAACCATATAGATCTGGCCCTTCAGAAAGGCAACATCGTTGACAATTTCCTCAGGAAGCTCTCCCTCTATACGTTCAATGGTGTGCAGTGCATTGACGTTTTGTTCTTTCTGAAAGTAGATACGCGCCAGCCGAAAGATGGCCTCATTGCGCACCGCTGGCGCGACATTGCCCTCAATTACCGCCTTGATGGCACGCCCGGCCCGGCGGTGCATGCGATATGAGAGTTCGAGATCACCAACCGAGAACTCGGCCTCATTGATATGGAAGTGGAGCGTATCCAGCTGCGGCTCATCCACCCCGTGATATTGCCTCAGCTCGGTGTCCAGACGCGCAATGGCATCGAAATACTCATCCTGATGCGCATAATATAATGCCTCACCAAAATAAGGGTCTTTAAGCTGGGCCGGAGTGCTCTCAGATGCAACAACTGACTTTGTTGCAACCAATATTACGATCAGGCAAAGAAGTTTACTGCGCATCAACTACCAATCTTTAAATTCAATACTTTGTGTTCGGAATCCGGGGCCCGCAAGACCAATTTCAACAAGACCGGGAGCAACATCTTTGTTGAAGGTGTAGGTTTCAGTCTTGCTGTACTCACTGCCCTGCGCAGTCTTGCCTGCGAAACCGACCGTTAGCTGGTGCGCTCCGCTACGAACATTACCGGTATAGATACGCTGCATCCCACCTGCGTGCAGCGCCTCCAGTTCCTTAAATGAGTAGATATGGTGCGCCACAGCCTTCCCATCAAGCTCAATCTCCACAGAGTCGAGACGGAAGTCGTCACCTGCTGCAACAGAGACAAAGAGGGAAACCTGGGTATTGGAGGGGTAAAGCAGCTTTTCCTCAAGCAGGTTCAGTTCCGTCGAGATGCCAAGGACATCCTTCTTAATATCCTGCACCTGCTCATCCAGACCTTTTATCTGCTCCTTGGATACCTCCTCTGCGGTGCTAACAGAGGTATAGCCGACAAGGGCCAAAAGAAATAGTCCACTTAATATTCGTGACATAGTAAAAAACCCGTAAGATTCCTGTTGTTCGAGGTAGATCTAAGCATATTTACCATACTGAAACCGTCGATTCGCACACATTTCGCATCTCATCTCAGCCATATCGTGACATTAATCACAATGTAGCCACACTGAAATTTGAATGAGTTCTCATAACACCCCCACTGTTTAAGATAGCAATGGATATAAAGTCCGTAGGAGTTACCGCTAGATTTATTCTTTTTGAAGAGTCGTTGTGCAGAGTAATGACCTGAACTGGCCGTTTCATGTTAGTCCCTTATTGACGGGGAAACGTCAGTTCCCGCATTGTACAAGCTTGCATTCGCTATAATTCATCATGGGGCTGCCCAGTCTCCCCACAGAAGCCGACCCTCGCTCTGAGGCGTCGGACGGATTATCCCAGCTGTCACCCTATTATTCAATCATTACATATCAGGAAGGAAGGAACTCGATCGGATATCTAAAGGTGTAGGTAGGTACCTTTTCTGCACCAAAATTCAACATCTTGATACGGGCCACCAGTTTTCTCTCCAGAGCTTCATCATTCAGCTCACTGGAAATGACACGGCATGCGCTCACCTTGCCCGAGGGTTCAATGGTCAGCTCCAACACCAGCTTGCCCGCCAACAGCGGGTTCTTGCGCAGGGCTCGATTGTAAATGGAATAGATGCGTCCCTTGTTGCTATCGAGCACCCTGCTCACGGTCTCCTGGTCTCGTCGCTTTGGCTGTTTGGTGCGCTTAAACTCCTCCTCCGCCATCGCCACCAGCGACGGATTAACCGCCTCGGCCTGGGCCACCGCATGTTCGCCCAGCTCGCCACCCTTGCCGGTATCGCGACTATAGCTGCTGGTATCGATACCACCACTGCCCCTGGAGGCTGCGGCGATAACATTGCCACCGAGGCGTGCTGCCCTGTTACCACCGGTACTCAGTGCGGAGTTCTGTTTGGCCTTGTTTGCCGCGTCGGTAGCACGCAAGGCAGAAAGCTCGTCGGCCAGGGCCAGCAAACCGCTCTTTTTTGCCTTGGCCCTCGCCCTGTTCTCCTCCTTCGGCTGCTCCTTGGGCTGTTCCTTGGGCTTCTCCTCTTTCTTCACTTCCTCAGCTGGTTTTTCCTCTTTCTTCTCCTCTACCTTGGGGGGGGGGGTGCGCTTGCGCTCCAGCAGGAACTTAGCAAGACGAGGGGGCACCGTCGCCGCCTTGTCACGATCCGGCTCCGGCAGATCGAACAGCGGCACTATCAGGCCAAGCAGCAATGACACCGCCATCGCGATCAGCAGTGTTTTGAGAAACAGCCTCTCCTCACCGGTGTTACGGTTCCACGGAAGATAGCCCCGATCCATTGTCACCGTGGTCATCGCTTAGACCTTCTCCTTTGCCTTGCGCATCACCGCCAGTGAAATGGTGGAATAGTTGGCTCTGGAGCAGGTAGCCACGATGCGCTTGAGCAGGCGATAGGCGATCTCCTTATCACCCATAATCGTCACTTCTCCGGGCACCACCTCACCCTCGGCCTGTAGCAGACCGTTTCGTCTTGCGTGGTGCTGCAACTCTTGCAGCAAAGGTCCGATCAGCAGCCCCTCCTGGCCTGCGATCTCGGCAATCTTCACAATAGGGCGCCCCTGCACCAGAATATGCTCACTGTTAACCAGCAGCAGTAGCGTCTCCTCGGGTAACCTGTCCGAGGTCGATTGCGGCAGTTTCACCGACTTGCTGTTGGGCATCTCCTGCACGTTGGAGGAGTTGACCAGCAGGAAGAAGACGAGGATGGTAAAGATATCCATCAGCGACACCAGGTTGAGTCCGCCTCTGGCGTGTTTGCGCATATCTGCTGCCCGCCCGGCAAAGCGTGGCATCTTCATCGCTTTGTCCCCTGCTGTGTAGAACCCGGGGCATCACCAATAGAAATATCGGGAAACATCGCCACCTCTTCGGCGGACAGGCCCCTGGAGATCATCTTGCTACGCGACGCATCCATCAACGCGATAAGGGGGGCATATTTGGTGTCGGGTTCGAGTAACAGAGTGATCTCGGTATGCTCCGGATGGCCCAGTTTGAGTTTGTAAAGCGCGCTGGAGAGCCCCTTCAGATCCATTGCACCCTCTTTAGCATCCAGTCGGTCTATCGGCTTGCCTACGGCATTGTTAATAATTAAATCCTTACCCCTGACGATCAGCTCAAGCTGTAACTTCGGCTTATCCTTATCATCACCCACAGCCCCTCCCTGCGGCAGATTAAGCTGCAAGGTAGTAATTTCGGAGAACACCGCCGTAATCAACAGAAAGGGCACCAGGATCACCATCAGGTTCATAAAGGTGGTGATATTAAGCTCGGTCTCCTTGGGGCGGCGGCGAAAGCCCTGGATCATGCGGCCTCTTCCTCATCGAAGTCACCGCGCGGGGCAGTCACCAGATTGACGCACTGCACCGAGGCCATCTCCAGGCTGTCCACCACCTCGCTGGTTTTGGTCTGCAAAATCGAATAACAGATCAGCAGCGGTATCGCCGCGATCAGGCCAAAGGCGGTGGTATTCATCGCCACCGAGATACTGGCAGAGAGCAGATCGGCCTTCTCCGCCGGGTCGGCCTGTGCCACTGCGGTAAAGGCCTGAATCAGTCCGATGATGGTACCGAGCAGTCCCAGCAGGGTTGCCACGTTGGCCAGGGTACTGAGATAGTGGGTACGCTTCTCCAGTCGCGGGATGATCTCCATCATCCCCTGAGCCATCGCCATCTCAACCTTGGCCTGTTCCTGCTTGCGCTGCACCCGCTCCAGACCGTAGACCAAAATCTTGCCGATGGCAGCGCGAGACTTCTTGGCCTGTAACAGGGCATCGCCGAAGGAGCCCTTGTAGAGATGGGGCACAATGCGTTCCCACTCCTTGCGGTTTCGTATGCGCTCAACGCTAAGGAAGAGGAAACGTTCAACGGCGATGGCAACACCGGCGCTAAAAATAAACAAAATGGGGTACATAAACAGCCCGCCATTCTGAAAAAATTTAATCACGCTGTTAAATATCTCCATCAAATCCTCCAGATTGAATCATCATAATTATTTGTCCAGTAATTGGTTACGGCATTGTCTCTGTGACACGCCCATCCAGCTCGATATCCAGCTCCAGTTGCTGCGAACTGAGTGGCGTATAAAGCTCATCAAGTACACTGTGTGCCGGCAGCAAAGGAAAATCCTTCATGCGACTGCGCTGCCATGGGATGATAAAGGTAACTCGTGGGGTCACCTCTATCCCCTTTATCGCTGCGCTGGGAAGAACAACCCGACTCTGCTCTGCCGCAATCAGTGGCAAGGCCCATAGTGATAACAGGCATATTATCGAGAACCGTCTCATTTTCTGGCCCTTTTTACTCGGCGCTCCAGGTCAGCAACCCATAGCAATACCTCACGCTCATCGCCACCAACCAGTTCGCGATAGCGTCGGTAATACTCCAGCGCTTTTTCTCCTTCACCCAGATAAATTTCATAAAGAATAGCGATATTGCGATGACTATTGGCATAGCTCTCATCCGACTCGATTGCCTTTTGGTACATCGCCAGTGCCTGTTCGAAACGGACCTGGTCACGATAAAATATCCCCAGCTGATTGTAGACCGCGGCCCAGGCCGGACGCAGTTCCAGGGCCTTGAGCCAGGCCTGCTCTGCCTTCTCTGTATCATCCAGCTGTAAATGGATATTTCCCATATTGGCATAGGCGGCAGCTAGTCTGGGATAACTAATGATTAGCTCTTGCATCAGCTCACGTGCCGTCAACCACTCACCCGCACGCATCACATCCAGAACGGTATCCAGCGCCTGGCGTTGCATCTCATCCATCGCCACAACTATGGGCTGCTCCTCGGTAGTCGAAGAGGCCGTGTCAGCATTTACGACACCAGCCTTCGTCTCGGTTGTGCTGCCCGCAGACTTGTCACCTGTGGTGGCACAACCCGCCATAAGCATCCCGATAATCAGCAAATAAAGACGGTTATTCACGGCCATCGAACACCTCCTCTCCCTGCTCACTCTTTGCGTAGCGGGCCGGGCGCATCTGTGCCAGAACTTCCAGACTGTGTTTTACCCATGTGTCAAAAATACCCTCGGGTATGCGTACCACATTTGCCTCATGCACCTCTATCGAATTTTCCTCAAACGGGTAGGCCTGCTCTTCAAGCATCATCTCGTACTGTTCCAGCTCCTCCTCGTTAAGATTGCCGGGGCGCTCCGACTCCATCAGTGCTTCACCAAAACGCCGGTGCAGCTCGGCAATGTGGAATGAGGCATTAGTCGTCGCCTCCGCTACCTTATGATCGATAACGCTGGAGTAGAGCCTCAACGCCTGCTCCATCTTCGATTTTTTCCGACGAAGATTCTTCTCCAGGGGTTCGATCAGCTTAACCTTATCGAACTCCTCAAACAGCGGACGCGCCATCGCCAGTTGCGCTGAAGCAGCAAGGAAGCGTGTACGTGGTGTACTCGCCCCAGCACTGCCTGTACTGGCCTTAATGATAAAGTCGTACCACCGGTCACGCTGAGACTCGTTGCCCTGTTCATCGTAGAGCTGCGCCAGCTTCCAGCGCATCTCCATTGCCGGCTCCAACGGTAAAGGAAAACTGTTGATGTAACTTTGGTAAGTGCGAATCCGCGACGGAGTGTCATTTAATTTTTCGTAAAGTTCGGCGGCCAGCCACAGGGTCTCGCGCTTATCCTTCTCCTCACTCTTTCGCGCAGAGAGCGCCTCAAACTCCTGCGCCGCCTCGCGGGTATGACCCGCCTTCATATAGGCCACCGCCAGCTTGTCGCTAATATCGGTCATCAATGGACTCTTCGGGTAGGTACGGCGGAAACGCTTGAGATGTTCAATAGCCTCACCCCAGCGTTCAGCGGCGAGCAGCGCGGCAGCAGCATCATAATCCGAGGTCACTTGAATCTTCGATCCCGGTGCCAGCTTGCCAACACGCATAAAGTGGTTGGCAGCACTCTGGGGATAGCCCTCCGCGCGCGCACGTTCTGCCTGTTTATAAATGGCAGCGGCCAACCATTCAACACGCTGCCTGTAGAGTTTGTCAGTGTTCTTACTCATCTCCAGCACCTGACGATAAGCATGCTCTGCCTCGGCGTAGAGACCCAGCTCGAACTCACTGTAGCCCAGCACAGTCCAGGCGGTAAGCAGCACCTCATGCTCAGGCAAGGGGCGACGGATCAGTAACAGGCGTACCGTATCCGCGGCACGCTGATAGCGGTGCAAACTATAGAGTTCCTGCGCGGCATTGGCCAACACTCTAGGGGCTCGAGAATCATCACGAAAGATATCAACGAAATTGAGGCTGCTGCTTACCGAGAGCCAGTGCCAGCGGTCACGGAACTCGCCCGCTGGCAGCGTTTTCTCATGTTTTTCATAGGCGATAAGAGCGGCATAACCTGCGCTGGCACTATTTTCATCACGTGGGTAATGGTAGGCACTCTTCTCGTAGACAGAAACAGCGCTATCGAAGCGCTTAATGGAGAAAAAAGTTTCGGCCAGCATAAAGTTAAGCTGTGCCGACTCCGGCTCAGCCGGGAAAGATTCCAGATAGCGCCGATACCAGTGGATCGCCTTGTCATAATGCTCGACCTTACCGCTGCGCTGGGCAAGACTGTGAGCATTAGCGGCCAACGCACGGTTGATCTCCTTTAAGTGCGGTTTAAGGAAGACTCGCTTCTCCTCGGGCAAAAAACGCCAGTGCTCACCCTGTACCCGGTAGCGCTCAACAAAGGCCTCACGAGCCTGTTGCAGACTGCGTTTAAATCCACCCAGGCGGTAGCTCTCCAACTCTTTGAGTTGCAGCTGAGGGGCATAGGGATGGCGTGGGGTTTTGTCAAGAAATGCATGCGCAGCCTTGGCCGCATCATTGTATCGCTCCTGACTGATGTAGCGTTCCACCAGCACGGCATAAAGCAGGTAGGCATAGGGCTTAAGCGACTCATCGACAAACATGCGCTGCAACATATCCTCATCACTCAACGCTGCGGCCAGAGTCGTGCCACGCAGGACGTCGATTATTACCTCTCGCTCACCCCGCGTCAGCGGTAGCTGTTCCAGTGACTTACCATCGACCAGCATCGCAGGGGTTAACTTGCGTTTGACCAGTTGAAAAAAATCGTCATACGCCGGTTGCAGTTGCATACTACGCAACTCTCCCCACGCTTTTTTATAAAGTGCCCTCTCATAAAAGGGGTTAAGCTCACTCCCCTGCAGAATAGCCTCGTAATGGTCCACCGCCTCACGGTTTCTTCCCCGGCTAAAGAGGTACTCACCACGACGGAACAGCAACTCCCCGCGATAGTCACTCTCAGGATAGTAGGTGAGGATGTCACCCATCACTTTAAAATGTTTATCCACCTCCCCCTGTTGGGAATAGGCACGAGCCAGATTATAAAGTATGTGTTCATTATCGGGATGTTGAGGGTCTGCGTTAAGCACTTCCAGGTAGCGTGCGATGCTGGCGCTATAGTCATCATCAGCCATCTCCATGCTTCCCTCCACCTCAAGGTCAGCAACACGTTTTTTCACCTCACGCTGCAACTCTGGGTCATGGTGGTGCAACAATACTTCACGATAGGCCTGCAGCAGTTGCTCGGCGCTACTATTGAGTGGAGTGCTATCACCAACATAAACGTGACGATCATGCAGTTCGACCAGCCTGGTCTTTTTGTCCTGTTGCTGTGGCAAGGTGACACAACCACCCAGGGCAAGAGCCAGCATAAGGATTAGGAGAGTTGGCAAATGCATCACTCTTGCTCCTGTCGGCGTAGCGCCTGGTCGTGGGTACGTGCGATAGCCAGCCGCACCCGCTCCATATAGGCACGGAGGCGCTCATCACGGTCATGCAGCGCTGCAAGGCGGGTGCGGCGATACCATTCAGCAACTACGGCAATTTCACCATCCAGAGTGGCATGATCGGCACGAATATATTCCGCCAGATTGGAGGGTGAATGGGGTGAGCGCGAGCTAGTCTGCAGTGAGGTATAAATGAAACTCTCGGTACGCCGTGCAACATAAGCGACCACACCAATACCTGTAAACTCATCAGGCTCAGGGTAGAGAGTATGCAGCTGGCTCCACAGCTGTTGAAAATAGTTGCTCTCATCCAGTCTCGCCATGACAGCACCTTCGGCATCCAGGCGCTGCCGAAGTGCCAGTAAACGAATCAATGTGACCCCAGCGACAGAGTTACGTGCCAGTGGATCAGTTTCACCCTCCAGTACAGCGGCTACCTTCTGTGGCGCATAAGCCTGAGCATGACGCTGACGCTCAAGCTTCAACGCCTCACGCTCCTTTTTAAATTTTACGCTGAGACGCTGATAATGGTCGATAACTCGCTGGCTTGCCCCTTTACTGGCAATAGCGGTGGCAATGGCCAGCTCAACCTCTTCATCCAGGCTATCACCGCGATCATAGGCAAGTAGTTCCATCCACGGCACCATCGCATACTCCGCACCTCGCTGTGCCAGTTCAGCCCACCCCAGCGCCAACAACGCAGCGCGACTATACGGACCACTTAAGCGAACCCGTCGCAGAAAACGTTGTGCATCCTGATGCTCCTGCTGCTGCAAAAAGTAGTAACCCAATAGCAGATTGGCACGATCGCGTAGTGCCGCAACGCCAGGCCCCCCATCATCCCGCTCAGCAAGAACCTGCAGAATATCCAGACCATACGACGCCTGCCCGCCACGCAGTAGCAGTGCAGCATAATTAAAACGTGCCAGCAGCACCGCCCCAGAAGCCCCCTGCACTTTAGCGTACCGCAGTAAGGCCTGATCGATATCACCACGCTCAAAAGCAGAGAGAGCGAGCATCTGCTGTCGCTCATTCTCAAGCTCCTCATTCAACCCACCGGCAATGGCTGACAGCTGCACCGCTGCTGCAGCCATCTCTCCACGCAAACGGTACTGGCGTGCCAGAAGCAGACGCCCCATGTCACGCAACTGCCTTATCGAGGGACCACCCTGAAGGGCATCCAGTGTACTTTCAGCCGCCAGCAACATCCCCATTTCACTATAAAGCTGGGCCAGCAGCAGCTTGAGCCCGGCCAGAGCCTCATCGGAGATCTCACCGGGTTGAGCGATACGTTGTTGCAGTGTGTGGTAAAGGGTGAGCTGACGGGAGAGGAGCGTAGAGGATTGCTCAGCCGTCGCAGCAGCTGTCATTGCATACAAAGATACAATAAGCGTAATGATCAGTGTAAATGATACGGGTTGCCGCACATTGCCCCCTCACATTGGTATCGCCACCGGCACCTGAAAGGCGTTTATTCCGGCCCAATGCAATATTAATTATTATTTTATAAATCAATTAGATATCTGCGAATAGAAAGATATACGCAGTATTCTTAAATTATTTTTATTCACGCTGCAGGTGATTACCCTAATACTCCTACAAATTGTCTGTTTTTTCAATAAATTAGAGGTCATTAAAAATAAATTTCAGACTATCCATCGATGGTCTCTGGTCAAAGATGCCCGCTTTTCGTTACAGTAGCCGCTATCTTGTCACCGACCCATGCCCCACCCCCATATGAACAAAGAGAAACGTCAGCAAATATTCAGCCGCCTGCGTGCCGAAAATCCCCACCCGACTACCGAGTTGAACTACTCCAGCTCCTTCGAGCTGCTGGTAGCCGTTATCCTCTCAGCCCAGGCCACTGACAAGGGGGTGAACAAGGCGACTGATAAACTATTCCCTGTAGCCAACACCCCCGAGGCCATACAGGCACTGGGAGAGCAAGGCCTGAAGGAGTACATCAAGACCATCGGCCTGTTTAACAGCAAGGGGGCCAATATCATCAAAACCTGCCGGATTCTTATCGAGCAGCACGGCAGCGAGGTACCCGAGGATCGCCAGGCACTGGAGGCCCTGCCAGGCGTCGGTCGCAAGACTGCCAACGTGGTACTCAATACCGCCTTTGGTCATCCCACTATGGCAGTAGACACCCATATCTTTCGTGTCTCCAACCGCACCAGAATTGCTCCCGGGAAAACGGTATTAGAGGTAGAGAAGAAACTGCTCAAATTCATCCCAGAGGAGTTTCTGCTGGATGCCCATCACTGGTTAATCCTACACGGACGATATGTGTGTGTGGCGCGCAAGCCACGTTGCGGGGCCTGCATAATTGAAGACCTATGTGAGTACAAATCGAAAGTAATCGATTAAACTAAGCACCCACCTGGCGCACAAAAGAGATAAATAATCAGATGTTTTTCGGACAAAATCGCGACGAGTTGCGGCGCCTCTATGTCGAGGCGTGGCGCAAACACAACGACAAGCTTCCCATTGAGCCTGTTGAGGGAATGATCATCGACATTATCGCCATGCATCCGGAATACCAGTCACTGCTAAGCGATGAAGAACAGGCCCTGAGCCACGACTACAGCCCGGAACAGGGGCAGACCAACCCCTTCCTGCACATGGGCATGCATATCGCCATTCGCGAGCAACTATCTACCCATCGCCCCGCCGGAATTAATGCCGCCTATGAGGCACTGCTAAAACAACTGGGCGAGGTTCACCAGGCAGAACACCGTATGATGGATTGCCTGGGCGAGGCGATGTGGCAAGCACAACGCAACAATACCGCCCCCGATGAGGCAGCTTACCTGAGCTGCCTACAAGCTCTTCCTACCCGCCGTTAAGCCCCTGAGCATCACCTCTTCATTACCGTAGCATCATTAACCGATAGCGAAGCCCTACTGTTCGACTACGCCACTGTAGGTGTAGCTCCATCAACAATTACAGTGTTACTTCGATGGGAAACACAGCCCCTGTCCCCGTTAAGCATCACATAGACAAAATCAGTATTAACCAAGCTTGCAACACGGGAATATTGTTCTAATATCTACACCATCACCGAGTAATCTACTCGGTCTTGTGTACGACAGCTGGTTCACTTGTCAATTGATGGCAATAGGCACACGAATACGACTGTTGAAAAGGAGACTTACCACTCTGTCTAGTTAGTATATTCTTATTTACTAATAAGGAGGAAGGATAATGAAAGGATTAATTTTCACCTTAAGCCTGCTGCTAAGCGGCTGTGCCTCCACCATGGAAGCCACATTCAGCCCAGAGCTACGCTATGGTCAGCTCTACGCCCTGGAAAATGCCCTCACCATCGCCGGCAGCAATTGCAACGACAAAGACGCCGTATTTACCGCCACCTACTGGGCATCGACCACGGTAATCAACATCTCGGACCACAGTGAATTTCTCGAAGAAGGCAGTGTAGAGCGAACCAAAAGTAAGGAACTGGTTAAGCAGCTCTACTCACTGCGGTATGTTACCGCCAACGAAGAGTCACGCTGTCACCAGATAGCCATCGCAGGCAATGCAACTCGCGAACTGCTTACCCTGCTCAGCTATTAAGAAAAATTATCTACGAGAAGAAACCAGCCTCAGGGCTGGTATCCAGATCCTTCACAGCATGCGATAGGATAACGACAAATAGCGCCCTTAGCGCTTACCAATCAGTTCGATAGGATAACCATCCGGGTCCTCAACAAAAGCGATAATCGTGGTACCAGCATTCATTGGCCCAGCCTCACGAGTAATTCGCCCTCCCTGCTGACGCATCTTCTCCGTTGCAGCGTAAACATCATCCACCTCAATGGCGAGGTGACCAAAGCCGCTTCCGGGCTCATAGCTCTCTATGCCCCAGTTGTAGGTAAGTTCAAGCACGGTATTGCTGCTCTCTTCGCCGTAGCCAAGAAAGGCGAGGGTAAATTTGCCATCGGGATACTCTTTCTGTCGCAGCAGGCTCATCCCCAGTACCTGAATATAAAAATCGATGTAGCGCTGCAGATCGCCTACCCGCAACATGGTATGAAGTATGCGCATCATTTTCTCATTAATTTGATTAAAGACATCAGCAGAGAATAGACCAGATGGGGGTACCCTGCCCTGCCCCGCACCAGCTGACTACTGACTATGACGTTTGAGTATTTTATCCAACGGTTCAGGCTGGGCGATACCATAACCCTGGGCATAGTTAACACCCATACAACGCAGACGCTCTGCAATTTCATCGTTCTCGACAAATTCAGCGATGGTCTGAAGATTCATCACATGACCAACCTTGTTAATCGCCTCCACCATTGCCTCATCTATCTCATCCGACAAGATATCTTTAACAAAGGCGCCATCGATCTTCAGGTAATCAACCGGTAAAGTTTTCAGATAACCAAATGAAGAGAGGCCACTACCAAAATCATCGAGTGAGAAACGACAACCGCGCTGCTTTAACTCACCGAACAGTTTCATCGCATGGCTCAAGTTGGTGATCGCCGCGGTCTCGGTAATTTCAAAACAGATAAGCTCTGGATTCAGTCCGCTCAGTTCCAGCTGCTCAAGAATGAAGCCCAGGAAGTGACTATCAGCCAGGGACTGACCGGATAGATTGATAGAGCAGACAATCGGCACATTGCCTTCCCCGTCCGGAACATCACAGAGCATGGCAAAGGTTGTGCGGATCACCCAACGGTCGATGGTAGGCATCAAATTGTAACGTTCGGCCGCAGGAATAAAGGCCATCGGCGGTACCACGTGCCCCTCCTCGCTCACCATGCGCAACAACACCTCATAGTGCAGCGGCTCATCCGTCTCATGCAGTGGAACAATATGCTGCGCATCAAGACGGAATCGATCGGCCTCGAAACCTTCGGTGATACGGTGTACCCAATCCATCTCACCATGACGTTCCACGGTGGCCTCATCGCCTTCATGATAGATGTAAACACGATTGCGCCCCTGATCCTTGGCAAAGTAACAGGCGGCATCAGCGGCAGAGAATAGTTGTTCGATGCCGCGTGTATGACTATTCACTGGAACCACGCCAATACTGACACCAATCTCGAAACTTTTATCCTCCCAGACGAAACGGAACTCTTTAACCATCTGCCGCAACTTATCGGCCAATTGTTGCGCCATATCGAGTGAGCAGTGTTCCAGCAACACCCCGAATTCGTCACCACCAAGGCGGGCCAGAGTGTCGCTGTCACGTAGAGAGTTATCGAGCTGCACGGCTATCTGCTTGAGCAACTCGTCACCGGCACGATGACCACAGGTGTCATTGACCACCTTGAATTGATCAAGGTCCATATAGAACAGTATGTGCTCCTCAGCTGACTCCACAGAACAGTGAATAGCTCGCGTCAGACGGCGCTCAAATTCACGTCTATTCACCAGACCGGTGAGGGTGTCATGATTCGCCTGGTAATTGAGCTGACGGGTCATTTTCATGGTTTCAGTAATGTCGTGCATCACCAGCACGGCACCGATAATATTCCCCTCACTATCGTGCATGGCTGCGGTAGACACCTTTAGCTCATACTCCCGTCCATCACTACTGTGCAACATGCCATTACTGGCGTTAACAAAACTCCCGTTATGCTTGAGCGTCAACTCCACCAGGTCATCAAGTACCTCCTCACTCCCCTCCTCTACCAGTTGCAACACACTGGCATAGTGGCTACCAATAGCCCCCTGGGGATCGTTGACCAGGGCCTCAGCAACCGGGTTAAGGTATTCGATGTGGCCATTAATATCGGTGGTGATCACCCCATCACTAATCGACTCCAGCGTTGCCAGTAGTCTCTGCTGCTCCCGGCCAAGTGCCGCCTCGGCCTGTTTCAACTGAGTGACATCTCGCACCACGCCTTCAACACCAGCAATATTGCCTTGAACATCATGGTAGAAATGAAGGTTTGCTGCACCCCAAATTATCTGGCCATCCTTACGATAGAGCTGATTGATGAAATTCTTGATCGAACCCTCTTTTTGCAGCTTCACCAGGAGTTCATCACGCACCTCTGGCTGCACATATAGATCCGCCACCCGGGTACCTAACAACTCGTTAGGCGTGTAACCCAGCACCTTTTCTACCTGAGCGCTAAGATAAATAAACTCACCCTGAATATTGGTGCGATAAAAAGTATCCTGTAGATTATCGAGGATCTTCTGCAGCTCATTTTCAGAACGGCGCAATCGTTCCGTCAGATCCATATGGTGCTGCAGCAGCTGACGATACTCATTTGTCAGCACCCCTAGCTCATCCGTAGAGGCTGCACGCAGGGTATTCAGATCCACTTCATACGGGTTTTGCTGCTGACGTATCAGGCTCTGCAGAGGACGCAGAGACTGCCTGATACTGCTCACAAACAGCAACGCACCGGCAATAGTCAACAGCTCCAGGAACAGCAATACACCCAGAGTTTCCACAGAAAAATATCCGGTACGCGACCAGTAATAGAGCATTAGGAGGGTACCGATAAGAAGAGGAACCAGAGAACCTATAAGGAATATCTTCGTCCTAATGCTCAGGCGTGGTCGTTCCAGGGCTATCCCCCCCAGCAACAGTCCCAGCAGATCGATAATACGCAGAAAAAAAGGCAGGCCGATCAGAATGAAGGCAATAAGCAGCACCAGATGCATTCGTAACCAGTCCGTAGGAGTTACATTCAGGCCGAGAATAGATTCAGCACTTAGCAAAATATAGCTTGGACGCACACCCATGGTAAGAATGAACAGCCCCCAGTAATAGAGGGTAAATCGTCTTAACTGATGTCGTGCCTGTTCACTATTGGCCTCATCTGGCTGGCGGATATAGGCCAACCAGGGATGGCTAAAGCGGTTGAAGTACCAGAGCACAAAAAGGAGAGTGCCAATGGCAAAGAATGCGAAGCCGGATTCACGCACAATGAGCACAATCTGCTCAAGGCTATACATCCCAAGGAATACTATCAAAGAGATCCCGAACAACGGTGGGAGCATCCAGGCAAGCAGGATGTATAGGAAAAAACGCCTTTTAAAGGTATCTATTGGCAATAGATTGATCCGCTACTTTGAGTAACGGCCGTCCCTGGCCCTGCCCTCTAGTTTCGCTTGGCACCGATACGCAAACGTAAAGCGTTAAGCTTGATAAAGCCCGCCGCATCTTTCTGATCGTAGGCACCGGCATCATCTTCGAAGGTAGCGATACTCTCATCAAACAGTGAGTCCTTCTCCGACTTGCGACCAGCAACGATGACATTGCCCTTATAGAGCTTAATACGTACGGTGCCATTGACGTGCTTCTGGGTATTGTCGATGGCCGCCTGTAGCATCTCGCGCTCAGGGCTCCACCAGTAGCCGTTGTAGATGATCTTGGCGTAGCGTGGCATCAGTTCATCTTTAAGATGCATCGCCTCACGGTCCAGGGTCAGCGACTCCATGGCGCGATGAGCACGCAACATAATGGTACCGGCGGGGGTCTCGTAACAGCCGCGCGACTTCATACCGACATAGCGGTTCTCGACGATGTCGTCACGGCCAACGCCATTATCGCCACCCACCTTATTCAAATACTCCATTACCGTGGCCGGGCTCATCGCCTCACCATTAATGGCAATGATATCGCCCTGCTCGTAGGTCAGTTCAAGGTAAGTGGGCTCATCGGGGGCCTGCTCGGGGGAGACTGACCAACGCCACATATCGTCCTCAGGCTCATTCCACGGGTCTTCGAGAATGTCGCCCTCATAGGAGATGTGTAGCAGGTTGGCATCCATCGAATAGGGGGATTTTTTGCTCTGCTTGGCGTAGTCGATTTCAATGCCGTGTTCCTCGGCGTATGCCATCAGCGACTCACGGGAGTTCAGATCCCACTCACGCCACGGGGCGATCACCTGTACACCGGGCATCAGGGCATAGGCACCAAGCTCAAAACGTACCTGATCATTACCCTTGCCGGTAGCGCCGTGGGAGATGGCATCGGCGCCGGTCTCACGAACGATCTCAATCAGACGCTTGGATATCAGCGGACGGGCAATGGAGGTGCCGAGCAGGTACTCGCCCTCGTAGACAGCGTTGGCGCGGAACATCGGGAAAACGAAATCGCGGGCGAACTCCTCGCGCATGTCATCGATGTAGATCTCCTTAACACCTGCCGCCTCGGCCTTGGCGCGGGCCGGCTCGACCTCCTCGCCCTGCCCGATATCGGCGGTAAAGGTGACTACTTCGCAGTTGTACTCGTCCTGCAGCCACTTAAGGATAATAGAGGTATCGAGGCCGCCAGAGTAGGCGAGCACCACTTTTTTCACGTCAGACATGGAAACTCCCGATTCAACGTGGCCCGAAAGGGGCCGGGTTGGTAAACAATCGGAAGATTATACCGGCAGCGGACAGTAATGACTATTTAAGCCGACTTATCTGGACCTTGTGGTTTATCTCACGCTAGCGTTGCAAGCGTGTCTTTTCATAAACAGGCATCCACTTCTCCGCCAACTCTCTCAGCCGCTGCTGACGATTGGCAGGACTGGGGTGGGTGCTGAGAAACTGTGGCGGTGTGGCACCTCCTACCTTGCCCATTTTTTGCCACAGGGTCACGGCAGCACGCGGGTCGTAACCGGCACGTGCGGCCAGCTCAATGCCAATCTCATCGGCCTCACTCTCACCCTCGCGACTATTGGGCAGTTCGACAGCAAGTTTGGCAGCAACCACCCCGGCGCTCACCGCCAGTGCATTACTATCGGTAGCGACACCCAAAATAGTCACCCCCAATGATGAGGCCATCGCCACCGACATTCGCTCAGCCGTGTGATTGGCCAGGGCGTGGGAGATTTCATGCCCTATTACCTGCGCAAGCTCATCGTCAGTAGGCTTCACCTTATTTATCAGACCGGTATAAACCGCCATCTTACCCCCGGCCATACACCAGGCATTAACCATCTCCGGGTCATCGATCACCTTCATCTCCCAGGCCCAGCTGGCGCTCTGCGGACGCATCTTTTTGGCCTGCCGAACGAGGTTGCTAGTAATACGCTGAACCCGTCGTGTCAGCGCTGAATCCGCAACGATCTTCCCCTCCTTGTCCAGCTCACTCACCGTGTTGATGTAAGCCTGTTTCGATGCTGAAATAGCCTGACTCTCCGAAACCAGCATTAACTGTGAACGCCCGGTCGGGCTGGTGGCACAGCCGCTACTGATAACGACCGCAACGAATAGAGAAGAGAGAGTAAGAAATCGTAATCTCATGAGCATAATTCCTGTCCGCAACAGTTTAATAAAATAGTCTAAAAAAAAGGGCGCATAATGCGCCCTTTTATTCTAGCTTACCGGCTGGAACTCCTGCGGCTCCTGCTCTGCCATGTGTTCATAGGTATGCCAACGCAGATCCAGTGACTCTTGGGCCAGTTTCATCAGACGCGCCGCCTGTTCCGGATTGTTCTTCTTCAACAGCAGATAGCGCTGCTCGTTATAGGCGAACTCTTCCAGCTTGATGGTCGGACGCGTGGAGTCGAGGATAAAGGGCTTTTTACCCTCTTTACGCATCTCCGGGTTGTAGCGAATCAACGGCCAGTAACCGGAATCCACTGCCTTCTCCTGCTGCGACAGTCCGTTGCGCAGGTCGATACCGTGCGCAATACACGGGCTGTAGGCAAGGATGATGGATGGCCCCGGATAGGCCTCGGCCTCACGCATCGCCTGCAGGGTCTGCTGCGGGTTAGAACCAAACGCCACACGGGCGACATAGACGTTACCGTAGGAGATCGCCTGTAGTGCCAGGTCCTTCTTGTTCACCGCCTTACCGGCAGCAGCAAACTTGGCCGTCGCCGCAATCGGCGTCGACTTGGAAGCCTGGCCACCGGTGTTGGAGTAGACCTCGGTATCGAGTACCAGCACGTTGATATTACGGCCCGATGCCAACGCGTGATCAAGACCGCCCGAACCGATGTCATAGGCCCAGCCATCACCACCCACCAGCCAGACACTGCGGCGTACCAGATGATCGGCCACGGTAAGCAACGACTTCGCTTTTGGGTCATCAATCTCTTCAAGGCGACGCTTCAGCTCGTGTACCCGCATGCGCTGGTTATGCATCTGGGTGCCGATCTGCTGAGTCGTATCCATTAATGAGTCAATAAAGGCTTGGTCGAAGTGATCGCCCATCTCACTAAGCAGCAACTTGGCCATCGCCAACTGCTGATCTGCCGAGACGCGCATCCCCAGACCAAACTCCGCGTTGTCCTCAAACAGCGAGTTGGACCAGGCCGGACCGCGTCCCTCTTTATTGGCACTCCACGGGGTAGCGGGCAGATTGCCGCCGTAGATGGAGGAGCAACCGGTGGCATTGGCCACCAGCAGGCGCGGGCCGAATAGTTGGGTCAACAGGCGTACATAAGGGGTCTCACCACAACCGGCGCAGGCACCGGAGAACTCGAACAACGGCTCCAGGAACTGCGCACCGCGCACCGAGGCGAAGTTAACGGTAGAGCGCGAATTAACTGGGATAGAATCGAAGAAGGCGATGTTCTGCCGAGCCTCTTCGATAGATCCTTTGGCTTCCATATTGATCGCCTTGCGCGTGCTGTCTTTCGGGTCAAAGGCGGGACACGCCTCAACACAGAGACCGCAACCGGTGCAATCCTCGGCATAGATCTGCAGGGTGTAGCGTGACTCGGGGAAGCCGCGTGCGGTGATCGGTGCCGACTCAAAGGTGGCCGGTGCGTTCTCCAGGGTGTCCTCATGGTAGAAACGGGCACGAATAACACTGTGTGGACAGACGAAGGAGCAGTTGCCGCACTGAATGCAGGCGCCAGGCTCCCAGGTGGCAATGATGTCGGAGATATTACGCTTCTCCCAACGGGCGGTGCCGCTGGGGTAGGTGCCATCAACCGGGATCCTGGAGACCGGCAGGTCATCACCGCGGCCGATCAACATCGGTACCGTCACCTCTTTTACAAAGTCTGGCGCGGCATCAGAGACCGCCTGCATCATGCCGTGCGAGGCGCTGACCTGCTCCGGCACCTCGACCTTGTGCAGGTGATCCAGCGAGGCGTCTACCGCCTTGAAGTTAAGCTGCACAATATCTGCGCCCTTGCGCATGTAGGTCTTCTCGATCGCCGCCTTGATCTTCTCGATCGCCTCATCACGCGGCAACACGCCTGAGAGGGCAAAGAAGCAGGTCTGCATAATGGTGTTAATGCGACGACCCATGCCCACATTACGCGCCACGGTGGTGGCATCTATCACATAGAACTCGATGTTCTTGTCGATGATCTGCTGCTGTACCGGCTCGGGTAACTCATCCCAAACCTTGTCGGCAGCCACCGGAGAGTTGAGCAGGAACACCGCCTTATCGGCGGCCTTGTCCAGCATCTCCACCTGATCGATAAAGTTGGACTTGTGGCAGGCAATAAAATTGGCCGAGGTAATAAGGTACGGAGCCTTGATCTCATCGGGACCAAATCGCAGATGCGAGGTGGTCTGCGAACCGGCCTTCTTCGAGTCATATACAAAATAACCCTGACAGTTAAGATCGGTGCTCTCACCGATGATCTTAATCGAGTTTTTGTTGGCCGAAACGGTACCGTCGGAACCGAGACCGAAGAACATGGCGCGGGTCACATTGTCGGGCTCGATCTCAAAGCCCGGCTGTACATCAATTGAGGTATTAGTCACATCGTCATTAATACCGACGGTGAAATGGTTTTTCGATGTCTCGGAGGCGAGGTTATCGAACACCGCCCGCGCCATCGCCGGGGTAAACTCCTTGGAGGAGAGACCGTAACG
>JBDLJH010000003.1:0-167266 GCA_039714395.1 Pseudomonadota bacterium
AGTGACAACACGTCCTGCATATCAAACAGTCCTTTATCTTCACCTGCCAGCCAAGCTGCCGCGCGCACAGCGCCCTTGGCAAAGGTCATGCGACTGGAGGCTTTGTGGGTGATCTCGATACGCTCACCAATACCGGCAAACATTACAGTATGTTCACCGACAATATCACCGGCACGGATGGTCTCAAAGCCGATAGCCTTTCTATCACGCTCGCCTGTACGCCCTTCACGTCCGTAAACCGCACACTCCTTTAGGTCACGACCCAGAGTTTCAGCCACCGCCTCACCCATAGCCAGTGCGGTACCGGATGGGGCATCGATCTTATGACGGTGGTGCGCCTCAATCACCTCGATATCCACCTCATCACCCAGTACCTGAGCGGCCATCTGTAACAACTTGAGGGTGAGGTTGACGCCAACACTCATATTGGGAGCGAAAACGATGGCAATATCCTGTGCCGCTTCTTCCAGTTGAGCCTTCTGCTCATCTGTTAGCCCGGTGGTACCAATCACAATCTTCTTGTTATTGATGCGACAGAAGGCGAGGTTCTGCTCAGTCACCTCGGGTAGAGTAAAATCAATGAGCACATCAAAGTGATCGCAGGCAGCCTCCAGGGAATCGACAATCTTTACACCCAGAGGCCCTACCCCGGCCACCTCACCGGCATCAGCACCGATCAGGGATGAGCCGGGGCGTACAATGGCAGCACCCAAAGAGACAGTCTCGGCCTCATGCGTGGCTTCGATAAGATTTCTACCCATGCGCCCGGCGGCACCAACGATTGCAATTCTCACTTTGGATTCCTCACTACTTTTCTTGATTGCTCTATTCTCACCCGCTCTGCAGATTCAAGCAAAGCAAGTGTGGCTTGTTACCAGCTGATGTAGGCGTAGCCCTGTTCCTGCAACTCCATCAGATCTGCAGCCCCCACCTCAACCACCTTGGCAAAGGGCAGCAGGTCTTCCTCGGTCCAGCCAAGGCTTTTCATGGTATTACCGCAGGCATGAAACTCGATGCCATATTGGGCCAGTGAGGAGACTCGTTGGCGGATCTCCTCCTTCACTTCTCGCCCAGGTCTATTGGCCAGAATGTGAATTCCCTCAGCGTAGGCGACGACAACAATCTTCACGTTATCACCATATTTACGCAGCATTGCACCGACAGAGAAGATCACGTGGTCCTGATATCCCAGATCAGCTTTATTGAACTGATAGACTACATGGTGATCCGGCGGGTCACCGGGAAAACGCAACTCCTCCTCGGGCTCGTCTGCCGCATGTACATGACTTAGCGCAGCCACACCAACTCCGGCCAGCATACCGCCAAGCAGGCGACGACGAGTGCCATTGATTCGCCCCAGCCATGATGAATTACTTTTACTCTCGGACATGATTCACCTCTGCTAGAAAAACGAAAGTCACCGTAAAAGAGACAACGGCTTCCTGTTTATAACGTAAAGAACCTCTTCACGATTTCATGTCATCAAAGAACTTCTTCACCCCATCAAGCCAACTGCTGTGCTTGGGGCTATGCTTATCATTACCTTTCACGCTGTTGTTAAATTCACGCAACAGCTCTTTCTGCTTGCCGGTGAGATTAACCGGGGTCTCGACCGTAATACGGCAAAGCAAATCGCCAACCTGACTGCTGCGTACCGATTTCACCCCCTTGCCGCGCAAGCGGAACAGCTTGCCGGTCTGGCTCTCAGCAGGAACCTTCAGCTTGAGTCGACCATTAAGGGTTGGCACATCGAGCTCACCACCCAGCGCTGCGGTAGTAAAAGCGATGGGCACCTCACAGTAAATATCACTGCCATCACGCTTGAAGATAGGATGCTCACGCACACTGATCTGTACATAGAGATCACCAGCCGGACCACCACTCTCGCCTGCTTCACCCTCACCACTGAGACGAATACGATCACCGTTGTCGACACCGGGTGGCACCTTCACTGAGAGGGTTTTCTGCTTCTCTTTCCGTCCTTCACCGTGACAAACATTACAAGGGTCGGTAATGATCTTACCGTTGCCATGACAGCGCGGGCAGGTCTGCTGCATTGAGAAGAAGCCCTGTTGCATACGCACCTGACCCTGACCGTGACAGGTAGGACAAGTGGCAGCCGAAGTCCCTTTTTTGGCACCGCTACCGCCACACTCTTCACACGCAACCAGAGTAGGCACACGAATTTTCACCGTGGTGCCGTTAACCGCATCTTCCAGGCTTAGTTCAAGGTTGTAACGTAGATCGGCACCGCGATAGACCCGCTGTCCACCACCGCCTCCGCCGCCACCGAAAATATCGCCAAAGATATCAGAGAAAGAACTGGCGCCACCGCCATAACCACCACCGTGACCACCACCCATACTGGGATCAACACCAGCATGACCAAACTGATCGTAAGAGGCACGCTTCTGCGCATCGGAGAGGATATCGTAGGCCTCCTTGGCCTCCTTGAATTTATCCTCTGCCGCCTTGTCGTCTGGGTTACGGTCAGGATGGTGCTTCATCGCCAATCGCTTAAAGGCCTTTTTAATCTCGGCCTCGGTGGCGTTTTTCTGTACCCCTAATATCTCGTAAAAATCGCGTTTCGACATCGTATTCGCTTTGCTTTAAATTTTACTTTTAGGCTCCATAATGGAACCCGTTAAAACAGCAACAGGCGGGAGTGCCCGCCTGTTGCTGTTCATCAATGTAGCCTGAGCTTACTTCTTGTCATCAACCTCTTCAAATTCGGCATCGACCACGTCGTCAGCAGCAGCATCGGAACCCTCACCGCCAGCAGCATCAGTCGCACCTTCAGCACCCTGCTTCTCAGCATAGAGCTTCTCGGCCATCTTGGCAGAGGCATCAGTCAGCGCCTTGGTCTTGGCTTCGATGTCATCCTTGTCATCACCTTTCATCGACTCTTCCAGCTCGGTGATGGCCGCTTCAATGGCCTCCTTCTCACCCGCTTCCAGTTTGTCATCACCAATCTCTTCCAGAGACTTTTTGGTGGCGTGAATCATGGTGTCGGCAGTATTGCGTGCATTAACCAGCTCATGGAACTTGGCATCCTCGGCCTTATGGGCCTCGGCGTCCTGAACCATCTTTTCGACCTCTTCATCACTCAGACCGGAAGAGGCCTTGATCACAATGTTCTGCTCCTTGCCGGTACCCTTGTCCTTAGCGGAGACATTGAGGATACCGTTGGCATCGATATCGAAAGAGACCTCGATCTGCGGCACACCACGTGGCGCTGGTGGAATATCAGAAAGGTCAAAGCGACCCAGTGATTTATTACCACTCGCCTGCTCGCGCTCGCCCTGTAGTACATGCACGGTAACCGCGGTCTGGTTGTCGTCGGCAGTAGAGAACACCTGGCTTGCCTTGGTGGGGATGGTGGTGTTCTTCTCGATGAGATTGGTCATTACACCGCCCATGGTCTCGATACCCAGTGACAGTGGGGTTACGTCCAGCAGCAGTACATCTTTTACATCACCACCGAGTACACCACCCTGAATAGAGGCACCAACAGCAACGGCCTCATCGGGGTTAACATCCTTGCGTGGCTCTTTACCAAAGATGCTCTCAACGGTTTGCTGTACCTTAGGCATACGGCTCTGACCACCAACCAGAATGACATCGTCAATTTCAGAGGCTGAGAGACCGGCATCTTTCAGTGCAATGCGGCACGGCTCGATGGTACGGGTTACCAGCTCATCAACCAGAGACTCCAGCTTGGCGCGGGTGATCTTAAGGTTAAGGTGCTTGGGGCCGCTGGCATCAGCGGTAATGTAAGGTAGGTTGATCTCAGTCTGCTGAGTGGTGGAAAGCTCAATCTTCGCTTTCTCCGCGGCCTCTTTCAGGCGCTGCAGCGCCAGCGGGTCGTTGTGCAGATCAACGTCATTGTCCTTCTTGAACTCATCGGCCAGATAGTCGATAAGGCGCAGGTCAAAATCCTCACCACCGAGGAAGGTGTCACCATTGGTGGAGAGCACCTCAAACTGATGCTCACCATCGATCTCATTGATCTCGATGATGGAGATATCGAAGGTACCACCGCCCAGGTCGTAGACGGCAATCTTGCGGTCACCGGCCTTCTTGTCCATACCAAAGGCCAAGGCCGCAGCAGTCGGCTCGTTGATAATGCGCTTCACATCCAGACCGGCGATCTTGCCGGCATCCTTGGTGGCCTGACGCTGTGAGTCGTTGAAGTAGGCAGGAACGGTGATCACCGCCTCGGTCACGGCTTCACCGAGATACTCCTCGGCGGTCTTCTTCATCTTTTGCAGAACCTTGGCGGCGATCTCAGGGGCCGCCATCTTCTTGCCCTTTACCTCGACCCAGGCGTCACCGTTGTCGGCCTTGACGATGTTATAGGGCACCATCTTAATGTCCTTCTGCACCTCGGCATCTTCAAAACGACGACCGATCAGGCGTTTGATGGCGAACAGGGTGTTCTCGGGATTGGTAACCGCCTGACGCTTGGCAGACATGCCTACTAATACTTCATCATCGTCCTTGCTGTAGGCGATGATAGAGGGGGTAGTGCGACCGCCCTCGCTGTTCTCAATAACGCGTGGCTCACCGCCTTCCATTACAGCAACACAGCTGTTGGTGGTGCCCAGATCGATACCAATAATCTTACCCATGTTCATTCTCCAAAAGTTTGTTACATCCCTTAACGGGAAAAAGTCTTATGCCGTACATAATGACAGCGAATTCGAATTCAAGAGCTTATTTGCTCACCATCACCATCGCCGGGCGAATCAGGCGATCATTCAGTACATAACCCTTTTGCATCACCGCAGTCACGGTATTGGGCTCGTATTCATCAGAGGGCTGCATGGTCATCGCCTGGTGCAGTTCAGCATTAAAGGGTTCTCCCTGCGGGTCGACCTCCTTCATACCGAACTTCTCCAGCACACCAGCAAACATCTTCAGGGTCAGCTCGATGCCCTCACGTAGCTTGGCTACGTTCTCATCATCACCGTCGGCAGCGGCCAGACCCAGCTCCAGGCTGTCCTTTACCGGCAACAGATCGGTGGCAAACTTCTCCAGTCCAAATTTGTGGGCCTTCTCCACATCGGCCGCAGCACGGCGACGGGCATTATCCACCTCAGCCTGCATGCGCAGTACCTGGTTCCAATGTTCATCGGCCTTGGCACGGGCATCCTCCAGCAGCAGTGTAAGATCCTCGCTGCTATCTTCGCTTGTACCCGCAACCTCGGCAGTGGCCTCGGCCTGTGCTGTCGCCTTCTCCTCAGCTGGCGTGGCAACGGCCTCCTCCTCGGTCTCAGTTTCGACTGACATCTTCTCTTCGCTCATTACTTACTCCACTTGCATAAACACTCCCGTCTCAGGACGGGATTAAACTCAAATCCTGTATAACGACTACTTCAGCTGATTTAGCGAGTTGCCCAGCAGCTTTGCCGTCATATCAACGATGGGGATCACCCTGTCATAGGCCATACGAGTGGGACCAATCACACCCAGTACCCCTATCAACTCATCATCGACTTTATAAGGAGCAGAAACCACGCTGCAATCACCCAGCACCTCGTACCCAGACTCTTCACCGATGAATATCTGCACCCCATCGGCGTGCAGCGATTGATCCAGCAGCTGCAGAATGTCGCGCTTCTGATTAAAGGCCTCGAACAGCTTACGCAGTCGCTCCATATCCCCCATATCGGCGTAAGACATGAGGTTGGTCTGCCCCTCGAGCAGATAGTCTGTCTCACTACCCTCGGTGGCAAAGGCCTGTGATGCCATCTCAATGGCATCGGCCATCATCTGATTCATGCTGTTGCGTGTCTCATCCATCTCGCGCAGCAAGCTTTGCCGCGCCTGGTGCAGATCCTGTCCAGCACACAGCTGGGTCAGGTAATTGGCGATCTGCTGTAACTCCGCCGGACTGTAATCGCGCGAGGTATGAATAATACGGTTCTGCACCTCACGCTCGTTGAGCACCAGAATCACCAGTACCCGGCGGCTAGAAAGTGGCAGAAACTCCACCTGGCGCAACGCGGCCACCTCTCGCTTGGGCAGCATCACCACTCCGGCCATCGAGGTAATATCAGAGAGCTGGCGCGAGGCACTGGCCAGCAGCTGATTGGGGTCGATACTGTCACCGATCTGCTGCTGTATGCTGCTCACGGTACCGCGGTTGAGCGGTTTAATAGTTAGCAGATTGTCGACAAACAGGCGATAACCCTTGATTGTGGGTACACGTCCCGCCGAGGTATGTGGCGAATGTATCAAGCCCAGATCGTCCAGATCTGCCATCACGTTGCGTACCGTCGCAGGACTCAACGCCACCTGCTCATCACGAGAGAGCGTACGCGAGCCGACCGGCTGGCCATCACTGATATAACGCTCCACCAGATTCTTCAGCAGCAGTTGGGCGCGCTCTGTAAGCTCGGTTCCAGACATCGACGGTGCTTCTCTATAGCCTCAACAACACAATTATTAGCACTCACTCGGGCCGAGTGCTAATGGGATTATCCATTTAACAGAGGGAGTGTCAAGCCGCGTATGGCTACCTGACTGATGTTGGCTTGACCTGGCCTAACGTGGTAACTTTCAAGGAGTTTTGGAGGGAAGCATGGTAGAGAATTTCAAACATATCGGCATTATAGGGAAATACGCTGAAAGCAGCGTCAGTGAGACCCTGCGCGCACTCACCGACTACCTCCAATCCCGTGATTTGTCACTGCTGCTGGATGACGCTACCGCTGAGGTATGGCCCGATCACGGCCTGAATATCGCAAACCGCGAACAGTTGGGACGCAAATGCGACCTGGCGATCGTCGTCGGTGGTGATGGCACCTTCCTCAATGCCGCACGCAGCCTGGCCCATCACGATATTGCCCTGCTGGGCCTCAATTTGGGTCGCCTCGGTTTTCTTACCGATATCTCCCCCGGCGAGATGCAGGCCAAACTTGATGATATCTTCGACGGCAAATACACCGAAGAGGAACGCTTTCTACTGCAATGCCGGGTGCTCCGCGATGGCGAGCAGATCAGCCAGAGTGATGCCTTTAATGACGTGGTAGTCCACAAGTGGGACGTGGCGCGAATGATCGAGGTCGACACCTATATCAATGGTACCTTCGTCTATACCCTGCGCTCCGATGGGCTTATTGTCTCCACCCCCACCGGCTCTACTGCCTACGCGCTCTCTGGTGGTGGCCCCATCCTGCAACCCTGCCTCAATGCGATGACACTGGTGCCAATTTGCCCCCACACCATGAGCAACCGTCCCATCGTCATCGACGCCAACACGGTGGTGGAAATTGTGATCAAGGGCGAAGGCCAGGTGCATGCGCAGATTAGCTGCGACGGCCAGATCAACCTCGGTGTAGTGGCCGGAGATCGCGTGCAGATCCGCAAAAAAGAACATCCGGTGAAGATGATCCACCCGATTGATCACGACCATTTCCACGTGCTGCGCGAAAAGCTTAACTGGGGATGAGTCAAGTCGAGAGTCGAAAAATCTTAGATCGTAAAATACTTTAAAACCTTATTTAAGGTAACTAGATAACAACTAAAATGCTTACTCATCTGCAAATCCGTAACTTCGCCCTGGTTGAGTCTCTGGAGCTGGACTTCAAGCACGGCATGAGCGTACTTAGTGGCGAAACCGGTGCCGGTAAATCGATCCTTCTCGATGCCCTTGGTCTTACTCTAGGTGACCGTGCCGACAGTGCCGTGGTGCGCCACGGCAGCGACCGTGCCGAGATCGCCGCCACCTTCGCCACCGACAAACTTTCTGCTGTTACCGACTGGCTGCAGGAACACGAGCTGGATATGGACGGTGAATGTATTCTACGCCGTACCGTTAATGCTGAGGGACGCTCCCGCGCCTTCATCAACGGCCAGCCTGCGCCACTGCAGATGTTGCGAGAGCTGGGCGAGCAACTAGTCGATATCCACGGTCAGCACGCCCATCAATCACTGATTAAGCGCGATGTACAGCGTCAACTGCTGGATGACTATGCTGCTCACGCCCCGCTATTAAAAAAGATAACAGCGAGCTTCCAGCAGTGGCAACAGTTGCAGCACGAACTCGACGATCTGCAGCGTCTCGCCAGTGAACGTGACTCACGACTCGAACTGCTGCGCTATCAGGTAGAAGAGCTGGAGGCCCTGCAACTTGAGGTCGAGGAGATCTCGGCACTAGACGAAGAGCACAGCAAACTGGCCAACGTCTCGCGGCTACAGGAAGGGGCACAACAAACCGCCTCCGTGCTTTACGAAAACGACGAAACGGCGCTGGTATCCCAACTCGAACACATGCTACGTGAGCTACAGGAGCTACAGGGTATCGACCCGGCCCTCGCCTCCACTAGCGAATTACTTGAAGGTTCAGCCATTCAGGCCCGTGAGGCGGCAAATGAACTGCGCCACTATATCGACTCACTAGACAATGACCCGCAACGACTCAACAGCGTGGAGCAGCGTCTTGCTGCCATTCATGAACTGGCACGTAAGCACCGCGTAGCACCTGAGCAACTACCTGAACTGCTGGTGCAGCAACAACACGAACTGGAAGAACTGGAGGGGGCCGGTACCCGGCTTGACGGCCTGCAGGCAGAGATCGACACCACTCTTGCCGACTATCGCAGGTCAGCCCATAAATTGAGCAGTAGCAGAGAGAAATCCGCTAAAAAGCTCTCCGGGCTGATCAGTAAGAATATGCATGAGTTGGGCATGGGCGGTGGTCGCTTCGACATTAGCCTCTCCCCCATTGATACCATCGCCAGCGCCCACGGCCAGGAGACGATAGAATTTCAAGTCAGCGCCAACCCCGGCCAACCACTACGTCCACTCAACAAAGTCGCCTCCGGCGGCGAACTCTCACGCATCAGTCTGGCCATTCAGGTGATCGCCGCAGGCAAGGGAGGGATCCCCACTCTTATCTTCGACGAGGTGGATGTCGGGGTCGGCGGTGGTGTGGCCGAGATGGTCGGGCGCGAACTACGCACCCTGGGTAATGACAGACAGGTGCTTTGTGTCACCCACCAGCCACAGGTTGCCGCCCAGGGTCATCACCACTTCAGTATCAGTAAATCAACTGTAAAGGGAGAGACCCGCACCAGCGTAGAAGTCATTGAAGGTGAGCAACGTGTTAGCGAGGTTGCCCGCATGTCCGGCGGTATCGACATTAGCGAACAGACTCTATTGCATGCGCGAGAGATGCTTACATCCGCAGGGAAATAGACCATCGGTAATTTGCGACCCGATCATTATAAAGTGACCTGTACACAAAAGAATAAAACGGGGGATCCCTCCCCCGCTGCAGCCCTCACGATAGCATCAGCGGAGGAGTCATCTTCCAGACTGAATACTGGTATCAAAAAGTCTGCAGGAAAAATGTAGCAAGTGCTTGATCTGCAAATTCGTAGTTATCTATTACACGAATCATGACAGCAAGCACTTCCTATGCTTAACACTACATAGCCATATCGGCAGCATAAACATAAATTGAAAAAGCAATAAAGGCCAACGTCATAAGAACAATTACGGCTATAAAAATAAAATCCTCTTTCATCTGTTTCTCCCTAGTTATTTCCAAACATCACCCCTCAAAAATTGAATCGTGATGAGAACTTTTCCATAACTCCTTACCTTTACTCTGTTTCATGTGGCTCTCATTGTTTACACATCGCACATCGACTGCTCTGGCATCGATTGTGCAAAAAATTAAAATGGGGGCTCCCTCCCCCATTACAGTGCTCACCATTCCCTCAACAGGGGAGTCCTTTTCCATGCTGAAGGGTGGCGTCTAAGAGACTGTATGTTGACTATATCGGGATGTTTGACTGGCCGAATCATCCAAATGGATGAAGAATTCAGAATATTCATACAAATTTCCATGAAAAATGGTTAATGGCACAGTTAAACCAAAATAAACAGAAATTACTTATCCTTTTGTTTTATATAGAAAAGTAGGATGAGTATACAAATTACTTGCACCGGAAATTGATAAAAATCACCTTATAACCACTCTGTCCGCAGTGGATTGTCCGAGTAATTTCAGTTAACTTCGTCACAGTTTAAAACAAAATGTAACAAACAAAGACTCATTCAAATAATAGAGTCGAGAGAAAGCATGCATAAAGACACTCTCAATCTCGTTGGTCAGATCTACGATGCGGTAAGCAAACCCGACAAGTGGGACTCATTTCTTGAGAATCTCGCCAGGGCAGTGGGTGCGCACGCCACTCGGATGCGGATGATCGATAATAGTAATGACCGTTACAGCCTTATTGCCGGGACGGGACACGACTGCACGTATGACCAGAACTATCAGGACTACTACACCAAGGTTGACCTCTGGAATCCCATCCTTGCACAACAGAAGGCAGGTATTACGTTTAACACTTCGGAAGCTATCCCTGATGAGGTATTTAGAAAGAGCGAGTTCTATAACGATTTTTATAAACGCTATAACGTTTTTTACGCTCTTGGTGGCAATATAATAAAGACGGATAACAGCATCGCCCGCATCGGACTCCACCGCGCCCGCTCGCAGGGTTCCTACGGTGATGAAGAGGTGCTTTTGGTGCAACAGCTTATGCCGCACCTTCAACGAGCCTTTAAGCTTGGCGTACACCTCAAGGAGCTCGAATCGCAACGGGACAATATACACGATGCGCTCTATCGCTCATTAACACCACTGCTGCTATTTGATGAATTCGGGGATATTGCCTTTGTGAACCAAAGTGCCGAGGCCATCATCAATAGAGGGAGTGGATTGTCTATTCACAACAAGCGGCTCACGCTAATACAGCCATCGGAACAAGCCGCCCTGCAGCAGATGGTTCAGCAGGCGGTAATGACGGGGGCAAAGAAAGGCGCCGGCAGTGGTAGCGGCATACGTGTTACAGCAGAAAACGGGGAGCAGCAATTTAACCTCATCGTCACCCCCTACCCTGCCCGTTCCACGACCCACCTTGGCACTAACACACGTATCTGTGCCGCGGTGTTTATTCACGATACTGCTCAGAAAGGTACTCTGTCTGCGGATCTGCTTAAAACACTTTATGAACTGACCCCAGCGGAGATCCGCCTGGCAGAGGGTATTGTTGATGGTCTTACGCCAACTGAGGCATCGGCCAAATTTGGCGTGAGCGTAGCAACCACACGCACCCAGCTGCGCTCCCTCTTCGCCAAGACCGATACCCAGCGCCAGGCTGAACTGGTGCGACTACTTTCCGGCTTAAACAAACAATATAACTATGAAACCAATTGAACATTTAATCCAACTTACCGACGGACGCAATATCGCAGTGCTTGAGCAGGGGCCCGCCGATGGTAAACCGGTGATCTACCTCCACGGTGCCCCCGGCTCTTACCGGGACCACAGTGATTTCGATGAGCTCTATCGGCAACAGGGACTGCGCATGGTCTCGGTCAACCGCCCCGGAACCGGAAGCAGTACCGCCAGTGGAGGATGGGGTGCCCTCAGCTTTGCCGCTGACCTGAGACAGGTGCTGGATCAATTAAGTATCAGCAAGGCCACTGTTATCGGTTTCTCAGCGGGCGGTCTGTATGGCTGCGCCTTCGCTCATCAGTATCCTGAAAGGGTCGAGCGGCTGGCGCTACTTTCGAGCGTAGGACCCTTCGATCTGCCGCAGCTCGGCAATAAACGCACTGAAGCCACTAAGGCGTTTCACGATACGGCAAAGGAAAATCCAGCGGCGCTGCTTGAGCAGTTATCGGCAATCACCACTGCGGAAGCCCTGCTCGCACTGGTTAATTCACTCATTTCATCCGAGGATAAAAAGGTGTTCGCCCTGCCTGAGGTCGCTTCACAGATGAGACTCGCCTATGCGGATGTACTGGCGCAGGGGCTGGATAAGCTGATTAAGGAGATTGCTATCATCAATTCGCCCTGGGGGTTTTCACCTGCGGAGATTATGGTGGATACCCGACTCTGGCACGGCACGGCTGATATCAACGTCCCGGTCGAGTGTAGCGAGTATCTTGCCGAGCAGATCCCCGCCGCGACGGCAAGCTATGTTGAGGGTGGGGGGCACTACTTCTCGTTCGAGCAGTGGCCGGAACTGCTGCAGGAGATCACCTCGGCTTAACAGCTAGCCCTTCTGACAATTACCGCAAATACCATAGATGGTGAGGCTGTGATCAGTAATGGCATAGCCGTGCTTACTGGCAATATCCTGCTGGCGCTTCTCAATGGTCTCATCAACAAACTCATCTACCCGACCGCACTTTACACAGAGAATGTGGTCGTGGTGTTGTCCCTCGTTAAGCTCGAACACCGCGTGGCCGCCCTCGAAGTTGTGGCGGGTCACCAGCCCTGCGGCCTCGAACTGGGTGAGCACCCGGTAGATGGTGGCAAGGCCGATCTTCTCATCCTGCACGCGTAGCAGATCGTAGACCTCCTCGGCGCTCATGTGGCGCTGCTCACTGCTGTTTTCAAGGATTTCGAGGATTTTCAGTCGTGGCAGGGTGGCCTTGAGGCCCGCTTTTTTCAGTTCTTTGGTCGACATGATAATTAGGTTTCTCACTGCGCGGTGGCATGGGGTATCATTGCGCAAACATTAACCCGCAAGTAGAGCAAATGCAAAAGATTCTCATTACACTAGCACTTCTTCCCCTGATGCTGGCCGGCTGTGCCCACAAGATTGAAATCCAGCAGGGCAACGTTATTACCCAGTCGCAACTGGAACAACTACGCCCCGGCCTGGATCGTCGCCAGGTGCGTGTGCTGTTGGGCAGCCCCCTGCTTAAGGACACTTTCCACCCGGATCGCTGGGACTATTACTACAGCAGCAGTAAGGGAGATGAGCTACAGGAGCGCTACCAGTTAATACTGTTCTTCAGTGGCGATCAGCTCACGCGGTTTGAAAAGAAGGGTAACTTCCCGGTAGAGGAGTACCAGAAGCCGCGGGAGGACTAAGGTGGTTAACCCGGCAGACTGGAAAAACAGCGTTTTATAAAATCTAACAGAAATTCTTAAAATACGATGACCGCAAGTGCGCTGAACCGGTCTGAAATTGGTTTCAACCTTTTATCACCATGCGACATCAAACCTATACCCTGTCTCGGAATCACCTTGTCGTAGGAGCGCTTCCAGCGCGATTTCATGAATCATCGTGGCAAAGCCACTCCTACGCATTGCTTTGGTTTCAAGCTTTTATCGCCATGCGACATCGAACCTACACCCTGTCTCAGGATCACCTTGTCGTTGGAGCGCTTCTAGCGCGATTTCATAAATCATCGTGGCACAGCCACTCCTACGCATTGCTTTTGTGCCAGGCCAGGTTCTGACTTTTACAGCTAAGGGCGCCCTATTTTTCTTTAGGGGCGGCTTCACCGCCCCCTTTACTCATCTTCTTACCCGCAGCGGCCCGCTGCTTTCGCACCGCCTTGGGATCGGCAATTAACGGACGATATATCTCAACACGGTCTTTGGCCCGCACCGTGGCATCGAGCTTGCTCAACTTGCTAAAGATGCCGACCTTGCCCTTCTCCAGATCAATCTCGGGAAACTGCTCCAGCACCCCGGAGCGCTCAATGACCTGACGTACCGTCATCCCCTCCTCTGCCTCGACGCTGAGGATAACCTGCAGATCAGGCTTGGCATAGGCCACTTCAACCTCAAAGGTTTCATGCTTTGCCATAGACAACCACCGCACGTTTGGAGAAGGCATCGACCATGCTATTGGCGATCTGGCTAAAGACCGGTCCCATCGCCATCCCCACCAATCTGTTCTTGAACTCAAACTCAAGGTCCAGTGAGACCTTACACGCCTGCTCATCGAGAATATCGAAGCGCCAGAAGCCTTCCAGTCGCTTAAACGGCCCCTGCTCCAGTCGCATCTCAACCATCTTGTCCCGCTGCAGACGATTGCAGGTGGTAAATGACTTGTTCAGGCTGCCATGGGCGATCTCAATAGTGGCGCGGATCTCATCATCATCCTGCGACAGGATATTGGTACTGCGACACCAGGGCAGGAATTCGGAATAGGACTGAATGTCGTTCACCAGGGCGTACATCTGCGCGGCGCTGTAGGAAACCAGCGCGCTTTTGTTAATTGTTGTCACAACGGCTCCGGGTCAGGGCTTAGATAAGCCCGATAGCATTAAGAAACACCAGTATGACAGCTACTGGGCTGATATAGCGTATCACGAAGTACCAGAGATTGAAGGCCGGCTCCTCGGCAATTGCCAGCTCATCGGTACAGGAGCTGCGTTTCATCTGCCAGCCTGCAAAGACAGCTATCAGCAGCCCTCCCAGTGGCAACATGATATTGGCAGTAAGGTAGTCGAGTATATCGAAGAAGGTCTTGCCAAAGATCTGATACTCCTCGCCTGACCAGAGGTTAAAGGAGAACACGGAGCCGATCCCCAGAATCCATACCACCAGCCCTGCCGAACTGGCGGCGTAGATACGACTGTGGCCGCGGTTCTCTACCAGCCAGGCGACAATGGGTTCAATCAATGAAATCGCCGAGGTCCAGGCGGCGAAAGATAGCAACAGGAAGAAGAGGCTACCGAAAAAGGCTCCGCCCGGCATATGACCAAAGGCAATGGGCAGGGTATTGAAGATAAGGCCCGGCCCGGCACCCGGCTCGAGACCGTTGGCAAAGACAATGGGGAAGATCGCCATCCCAGCCAGCAGCGCTACCAGAGTATCCATCACCGCGATGGTGATCGAGGTCCTGGCGATAGAGGTATTCTTTGGCAGATAGGAGCCGTAGACCATGATCGCCCCCATCCCCAGACTCAGGGTAAAGAAGGCATGGCCCAGGGCAACCAGTACCCCATCACCACTGATCTTGCTGAAGTCGGCATCAAACAGGAAGCGAAGCCCGGCCATGAAGGGTGAAGAGGCGTTGTTATGCCCCAGCCCGGCCGCGTACTCGGCATTCATGGCATACCCCACCATCACCAGCAGCAACACGAACAGCGCAGGCATGAGAAAACGCACCGCCTTCTCCAGACCGCCGCGTACTCCACGTGCCACCACCACGGTTGTCATCACCATAAAGATGGTATGCCATGCGATGAGGCGCTCAGGGTCGCTAATCAAACTGGTGAATATATTGCCAACGCCGTCGGCAGTCAGCCCATCAAAGGTGCCTGAGGCCGTGCGGAAGAAGTAGGCCAGAGCCCAACCGGCAATCACCGAATAGAAAGAGAGGATGAAAAATCCGGAAAAAAGTCCTCCCCAGCCCATCAGTTGCCAGGCGGGAGATTTCCCCTCTTCTTTGGCCAGGAGGCGCATTGTATTAATAGGGCTGCGACGACCACGGCGCCCCAGCATCACCTCGGCCATCATGATCGGGATGCCAACCACAGCGATACAGAGCAGATAGACCAGAACAAAGGCACCACCGCCGTTCTCTCCCGTGATGTAGGGGAACTTCCAGATATTACCCAGACCGACCGCTGAGCCGGTCGCCGCCAGGATAAAGGCCCAACGCCCGGACCACTGTCCATGTATCGATTCGCGACTCTCCGCCATCATCTTCTCCCCTGTTTCTTAATATTTGTGCCATTGTCGGCCAATTCCATCCGCGTCTCAAGCCGAAGGAAAATCCTCTCTGCCTCTGTCTCTTCACCACCTCTATCCCCTATAATGCTCAGCTATGGCTAAAAAGAGTAAAACCGTAAAGGGAGCTGGCTCCAGCACCATCATCACCAATAAAAAGGCACGTCACGACTTCTTTATTGAAGACCGTTTCGAGGCTGGCATGGTGCTGGAGGGCTGGGAGGTGAAGAGTGTTCGCGCCGGCAAGGTGCAGATAGTGGACAGCTACGTCTTCATTAAGGACGGCGAGGCGTGGGTCACCAATATACTTATCACCCCGCTGCCCACCGCCTCGACCCACATCCATCCGCAGCCCAACCGTGCCCGCAAGCTGCTGCTGCACCGTATTGAACTGGACAGGCTAATAGGTGCGGTCGAACGCAAGGGCTTTACCCTGCTTGCCCTCTCCCTCTATTGGAAGAAGGGACGGGTGAAGGCCGAGATCGGGCTGGCCAAGGGTAAGCATGAGCACGACAAACGCGCCACCGATAAAGAGCGTGACTGGAAGCGAGAGAAGCAACGCATTCTCAAGCACGGGTAGATATTTCAGGGTGACAGGGAACTTCTGCGCCGATACACTATCGAAGTCTACAGAACCAATGGGGGCGACCTGGCTTCGACGTGGGTTGCAAAACCTGAGGTGCATGCCGAGGTGCAGAATACCTCGTAAATCTATCTGCAAAACTCATAGTTGCCAACGACGACAACTACGCACTCGCTGCTTAAACCCCAGTAGGGTGCCCTCCGGTCTGGGGCCGTGCCTATGCGCTCAGGTTTCCGGGGGTCATTTCTCATAGGATCGCGATGAAGCTCGTCCGGGGCGGATTCTCTAAAACTTTACCGGAATCGCTGTTAGTGGGCCCTGCCCGTCGGGTTGCTAGCAGTTAAAATAATAGACGTGGATAAGCATGTAGAGCCAATGGCAGAGGACTTGCGGACGCGGGTTCGATTCCCGCCGCCTCCACCAACACAATATAACCCGTTGTTTATCAACGGGTTTTTATTTTCTACCCCTAGTTTGTACACAAATTTAGTACACAACGGGAGAGAAAATGAAGCAAATTCCTACCTATTTACAACAACATTCCAATAGTACCTACTACTTCCGGTATCGGATTCCGACGTCTTTACGTCCCTTCTTTTCCAATAAAAGGGAGTTCAAACGTAGCCTAAAGACCTCTCAGCATGAACTTGCCCTCATGAAGGCCTCACTCTTGTATTTCGAAGTCAAAGACGTCATTTCATTCTTAAGGAAGAAAATAATGATAACTAAAACAAATAATATAAGAAAAAGCGCTAGGACCAACACAATGATGGGGTTAGAACTAAAGGGGCTAACGAACTTTCTGAACTTCTTGTTTTGAAAGCGGGTTTGAATACGCTTGTGTTCGGCTAGTATGCCATCTCTGTTATTGGGCTTTTTGACCTCAATAAACGCCAGTGGCATACCGTTGATAAGCAAGATGATGTCAGGGCGGAACTCCTCATCATCTTTTTTATAGGTCAGCTCAGCCCAGGTCTTCGTTTTCAAGGCAGAGTGATACCTCATCAAAGCACTGTTTGGCTTCAAGGTCGCTAAGATCGGGGTTTATGCGCTTGATGCTCTGGTGAAAGATGTCGGTGAAGATATTGGTTGATTCGTCCCAGGTAACTTTGGGGTCTTTCAGAGACAGGTACTCATACCCTAAACGCATCAAATGCAGGGTAGTGGGGATTTTACCCGTGAATCTTCGTTGAACTTCATTTTTCAAACATCCCTATTCTTATTTTAGGTACTCAACAATATCCATCCCTTGATGGGGAATACCAATAATCTCTATTTGACCATTTTTCAGCTTATAGAAAACAAGGTGCATCCCTTCGGGAAAGCAATAATAGCCCTGCTTCACATCATCTCGCGGCTTACCTAGTGTAGGGTTTTCAGCGAACCAATCAAAACGATGGAGTAATGCATTTAGGTACAAGTCTGCCTGTATAACACCCCATTCGTCATAGGTGTAAAGCCAAATTGATTCAAGATCGGCTTGAGCAAGCGCTCTTATGCGGTATTTAGCGGTCATTTAATGTGTTTTTTATGTAGCCCTTCAATAAACGCTTCGCCATTAAAGCCATCAACGAGAGAACTATCTTCTCCAGCCTGTAATTTATCCCGTAGTGCCTGAAGTTTTATTTCATCTTCTTCGAGTTTTCTCAGGCCAGCACGGACTACCTCACTAACCGACTGAAAGCGCCCCGCATTGATTTTCTCAAGCACAAACTCGTCGAAATGCACGCCTAAAGTTACCGATGTATTTCTAGCCATAGTCCCACCTCAACAAATAGTTGTATTAGATAATAATACACCATAGAGGCTTGTACAAACACGAAGGACAGTGAAATAGGTAGATGGCAAAACGAGTTATTATTCAGGTGACTTTTTGTTTTAGTAACACTATGAGAAGGAGCATATAGGCTTATTCATTAAATACAGTAGGTTAGGCGTTCTATGTAAGTTCCCGCCGCCCCACCAATTTTTATTATCTGTACAAAAACTTAAAAACAGTTCATTCAGACGAAAAAAATCCCCGCAGTGCGGGGACTTCTTTTGCCCGAATTTCAGGCTGTATTGGTAGTCGCGAGTGAACTCGAATCACCGACCCCCACCATGTCAAGGTGGTGCTCTAACCAACTGAGCTACGCGACTATTGAAGGCCGCATAAGATACCTTTGGGCGGTGGCTTATGCAAGCCCCATGAGTGAAAAAATCAGTCGCTGGCCGGTTCGCCCAGGCCCAGGTTTTTGTCCTGTATGCGACTGATCTCATCACGCACGCGGGCAGCCTCTTCAAATTCGAGGTTTTTGGCGTGCTGATACATCTTCTCTTCCAGTCCCTTAAGGGTCTTTTGTAGATCCTTTGGCGACATGGCGCTGTATTCAATCAGCTCTTCGGCCACCTTGGCGTACTCTCTGGCCTTGCCTGGTACTCCGGGATAACCGGACTCAAGGATGTCATGCACTGCCTTCTCTACTCCCTTTGGGGTAATGCCGTGAGCCTCGTTATAAGCAACCTGCCTGGCACGCCGTCGGTCGGTCTCATCCATCGCACGCTGCATCGAGCCGGTAATGCGGTCGGCATAGAGAATGGCGTGACCATTCAAATTACGGGCAGCACGACCAATAGTCTGAATAAGTGAGGTCTCGGAGCGCAGAAAACCCTCCTTGTCAGCATCGAGGATCGCTACCAGGGAGACCTCTGGCATATCGAGGCCCTCTCGCAGCAGGTTAATACCCACCAGTACATCGAATTCACCCAGACGCAGGTCACGGATGATCTCCATACGCTCCACGGTGTCGATATCGGAGTGCAGGTAGCGCACCCGCACCCCGTGCTCCTCCAGGTATTCGGTGAGATCCTCGGACATGCGCTTGGTCAGAGTAGTGACCAGCACTCGCTCTCCGGCATCGGTACGCTTGTGGATCTCGGAGAGCAGATCATCGACCTGCGTGGTAGCGGGCCGGATCTCCACCTCGGGGTCGATGAGCCCGGTGGGACGCACCACCTGCTCCACCACCTCCCCCGAGTGCGCTAGCTCGTACTTGGCCGGGGTGGCACTGACATAGATGGTCTGCGGGGATATCTGCTCGAACTCCTCGAACTTCATCGGCCGATTATCCATCGCCGAGGGCAGGCGAAAACCGTAGGTGACCAGGTTCTCCTTGCGCGAACGGTCCCCCTTATACATCGCCCCGATCTGCGAGACGGTAACGTGGCTCTCATCGATCACCAACAGGGCATCATCGGGCAGATAGTCAAAAAGGGTTGGCGGTGGCTCACCAGGGACGCGCCCGGAGAGATAGCGAGAGTAGTTCTCGATGCCGGAACAGTAGCCCAGCTCCAGCATCATCTCGATATCGTATCGGGTACGCTGCTCGAGGCGCTGCGCCTCCACCAGCTTGTCCTGCGAGCGCAGCTGCTCCAGCCGCTCCTTAAGCTCCTCCTTAATGTCATCAATGGCATCGAGGATAGTCTGGCGCGGGGTAACGTAGTGGGTCTTGGGGTAGATGGTGAGGCGTGGCACGCGACGCAGCACCTCGCCGGTGAGCGGGTCAAAATAGGAGAGCTGTTCGATCTCGTCATCGAACAGTTCGATGCGCACCGCCTCCTTCTCCGACTCGGCGGGGAAGATATCGATCACCTCGCCCCGCACACGATAGGTGGCACGGCGAAAATCGAGGTCATTACGGGTGTACTGCAACTCGGAGAGACGGCGCAGGATAAAGCGCTGATCAATAGTATCGCCACGCACCAGGTGCAGCATCATTTTCAGATAGAGGTTGGGGTCGCCCAAACCGTAGATCGCCGAGACAGTGGCGACGATGATGGTGTCCTTGCGCTCCAGGATCCCCTTGGTGGCAGAAAGGCGCATCTGCTCAATATGCTCATTAATCGAGGCGTCCTTCTCGATGAAGGTATCGGAGGCCGCCACATAGGCCTCTGGCTGGTAATAGTCGTAGTAAGAGACGAAATATTCCACCGCGTTGTGGGGAAAGAACTCCTTCATCTCACCGTAGAGTTGGGCCGCCAGGGTCTTGTTATGCGCCATGATCAGGGTTGGCCTCTGAACCTGCTGGATCACATTGGCGATGGTGAAGGTCTTACCCGAGCCGGTCACCCCCAGCAGGGTCATCCCCGCCTCCCCTGCCTGTAGCCCCTCTACCAGTGACTTAATTGCCGTCGGCTGATCGCCCGCAGGCTGATACTTGCTCTCAATGTTAAAACTCTTGCTCACGGACTCTCATACTTAATTTGATTTGGGTGCGGCTCTTTCAGAACACAGGTCACATCGTCCATGTCATCGCGCCAGAGGCGCTCCTACCACACCGTGGGAGCGGCTCCGCCGCGATAGGAACTTCAACTACCCTCTCACGATAACCACAACACCGCAGAAGTCGACTTTAATCTTCTCGACTCCCCTTCAAGATCTGCACCTATTTGATTTAACGCAACGCTTGCAGGGTATACATAACTTTACATCACACCGTTTATTTTACCCAGTTATCAATACGGAGTCCGGGCACTCGATCAAACTCTTTTGTGTTGTTTGTCACCAAAATCAAACCACGTGATCTCGCATGTCCCGCAATCATCATGTCACAAGGGGCAATCGGCTTGCTGACACTCATGAGCTCTGCACGAAGTTGTCCGAAATGAGCCGCATCCTGATACTCGAAAGAGAGCACCTCCAGGCGTGCTGTCATTCCCTCAATAACCTCCATATTCTTTTCGGGCTGTGAAGAGCGCTCTGCACCATAGATAAGCTCACCGAGTGTGATCGTGGAGATACACATTTGCCCGTCATGTTGCTTGAATGCGTGACGAATCTCTTCTGGACGATTTTTTATCGTGTAAATCACGATATTCGTGTCCAGCATATACTTGAGCATTAGAGCTCTTCGCGCAGTTGTTCTGCAGGCTGCTCGCGCTCAAGCATAAAGTCATCAGACACCATAGCGCCATCAAACCAACTATCCCAGCTCTCTCCTGCTGGTGTAATAAGCCGCTTATTACCAATGGCAATGATATCCACCTCTTTGACTGATGGTGGTAGCGCCACAGCCTTCGGCAACCTTACCGCCTGAGTGCGGTTACTTGTAAAGACTTTTGTGTGTGCTGTTGACATACCCTTACCTCATGTATATCCCAAACGTACATACAGAATAGCGAATTACAGGGATATATCAACGGTATATCCCAAATAAAACTTACATCTCATCCCCTTAGGGGATTTAGTCTGGCACGTTATTACAGTAGAATCAGGGGGTTTACTTTTTATCGTCTGCTATTTGAGGGTTACCTGCTTGGAAACGCAACTTTCGCATCGTATTCAAAGTGTTAAGCCATCTGCCACTCTTGCCATCACCGCGCGGGCCAAGGAGCTCAAGGCACAGGGCAAGGATATTATCGGTCTGGGAGCTGGCGAGCCCGACTTCGATACCCCGGAACACATTAAGCAGGCGGCCATCGAGGCGATCAACGCAGGTTTTACCAAGTATACCGCAGTTGACGGTACCCCCAGCCTGAAACAGGCGATTATCGATAAATTTCAGCGTGATAATGGCCTCAGCTATGAGCCCGGCCAGGTGCTGGTCTCCTGCGGCGGCAAACAGAGCTTCTTTAACCTGGCACAGGCATTCCTCAATCCGGGCGATGAGGTGATCATCCCTGCCCCCTACTGGGTCTCCTACCCGGATATGGTGCTACTGGCCGAGGGCAAACCGGTAATCGTACAGGCCGGTCTGGAGCAGAACTTCAAGATCACCCCTGAGCAACTCAAATCAGCGATCACCGAGAAGACCCGTCTGGTGGTGCTAAATAGTCCCTCCAACCCCACCGGGGTTGCTTACACCAAAGCCGAGCTGCAGGCTCTGGGTAAGGTGCTTCTCGAATACCCGAACATTCTCATCGCCAGCGATGACATGTACGAGCATATCCTGTGGGCCGACGAGCCCTTCGAAAACATCGTCACCGCCTGCCCCAAGCTCTATGATCGTACCGTGGTAATGAATGGTGTCTCCAAGGCCTACTCTATGACCGGCTGGCGCATCGGTTACGCGGCAGGCCCCGAGTGGCTACTCAAGGCGATGAAGAAAGTACAATCGCAGTCCACCTCTAACCCCACCTCCATCTCACAGGTGGCAGCCGAGGCGGCACTCAACGGTGGGCAGGCGTGTGTCACCGAGATGCTCACCCAGTTCAAGGCACGACACGATTATGTGGTGGAAGAGCTAAACAAGATTGAAGGAGTGAATTGTCTCCCATCACAGGGGGCCTTCTACTCCTTCCCCGACATGCGCGAGGCGATCGCCTCTCTGGACGGTATCAACGATGACCTGGAACTGGCCGACTATCTGCTAAACGAAGCCGAAGTCGCCCTGGTACCCGGCTCCGCCTTCGGGCAGCCCGGTTACATGCGACTATCCTTCGCTACCAGCATGGAGAACCTTAGCGAGGCGCTGAAGCGCATCGGTGGGCGGCTCGGCTACAAAGCATAGAGTTCATCCAGTAGCGGCTATGGATGGCGCAAAACCAGACTATAGCCGCTTATCCAGTTCAGCATCAGCCTTCTTTCGACTATTCACCATCCCTGCCATAAAGACCACCAAACAAATAACATAGGTATTGACGAAGGGGTTTCTCGACCACAAGCCCTCACTGAGTCCGAATGTAGCAAAAGCGGCAATCAGGAGTACACCCCCTACCGCATAGAAGCGTTCCCGCGGCTGCTCAGCACTACGCACGACACGTACGAAGGCGATAAACGGCAGTAACAGAAATGAAGTAACCATCACGACAAACCCAAGTACCCCGCCCTTCACCAAGGTATCGATGTAAATGCTGTGTGCATGATTATAATTGGCAACATATTTATTCCAGGAACGCCCGTCTTCTACCATGCGCTTCATATCTGCCTGAAAATCCCCTACCCCGGTGCCTAATAGCGGAGTTTCCTTCAGTAGCAACAACGAGTTACGCCACAAATTCAGGCGTATTCCCCATGATGTCTCTGCTTCCGGGTGTTTAACAAACACCTCAAGTTCATTGATACCCCGCTCAAAACCTCCCTTTAACTGCTCGGACTGTGTCCCCACAATAACAAGTAAACCCAATCCAGCCAGTCCGCCAGCAACCACCCATTTACGCATGGCCTTAACATGCCCCCATTGCGCCCAAATCAGGATCACGGGAAACACCGGCACAAACAGCCAGGCGCCACGTGTCTGTGACAGCAAGCTGGCATAAAGCGCCATAAAAACAACCACTACAAGAGCAAGCCTTAGCTTCCAGCTCCTAACTATTGTCACCGCAAACAGCGTAGTGACCGCTGCCCACCAAACTGCCAGATCACCAAACACAATTTTGTGATAGTAACCCTCGGCAATGGGCATACCTTGCCACTCAACCTGATAGAGGGCCTGACCCAGCATTAACATAGCCGCTACCACCGCTCCCAGTGCCAACTCGCGCCCAAAGGTGAAGCCATAACGACGGAACATCAGATAAACAGGTATCAGCAGGACAAAACGCAAATAGCGCTCCAGGGCTTTACCCCCTTCACGAAGCTCTTCCGCATTCAGCATGCTCAGTGACATGACGACAAACACCGCCACATACCCCAATAACAGTCGCTTTTCCCACTGGCTCAACATTGACCACCCCCTGCCGTAGTACAACGCAGGGGCTACCAGTAAGAGGAATATTTCACTTCCCCACCCAGTGGTTGCCACGGTAATGGGAAAGAGAAATACCAGTGCACGAATCGCCCACTCTAACCAGAACGGGCTTTCCATACCAGATGAGGGCTGTGAAGTGGAGGGGGGCAAATTATTCATCCTTACTTATCGCACTACAAACAAGTCCATACTCGGACGCTGCATCATATCATAGCGATGCTTTGAGAATGAGGTGAGGACAGTCCTAAATAACTCAAAATCGCCTAAAACCGCTCTCAAATTAACCTTATCTCTGCTTTTGATAATTCAGCTGTTAAATGATGCAGAAACACACATCTACACCTTAAAAATTTTGACAGAACAACTATTGACCATCAGCTGAAGCGACGGTAGTATACGCGCCTGTGCTGCATAGCGGCATAGAAAAACCACTATTCCCCGGTAGCGCAGTGGTAGCGCAGAAGACTGTTAATCTTTTGGTCGCAAGTTCGAATCTTGCCCGGGGAGCCATACAAAAAAACCGACCTGATGGTCGGTTTTTTTTCGTCTTCATAACGGCTAAATTACAGTTCCAACTCTTGCAGATAAGCACGAAAATCCTCGCTCAACTCCTCATGTTTGAGTGCGTACTCAACCGTTGCCTGCAAATACCCCAACTTACTACCACAATCATAGCGTTTACCCGCAAATCGATATGAGCAAACTTCTTCTTCTTCCAATAGCTGAGCAATAGCGTCAGTTAGCTGAATTTCCCCACCTGCCCCCTTGTCGGTCGATTCAAGCAGATCAAAGATTCTTGGAGTAAGGATATAACGGCCAACAACAGCCAAATTCGATGGAGCTTGTACGGGTTTTGGCTTCTCAATGATATTGCTGATCCTGGCGAGGGCTCCCTCCTCCTCACTAATACTGACAATACCGTACTTATCTGTCTCAGATTGCAAAACCTCTTCCACACCAAGCACACTGCACTGCTTCTGCTCGTATACATCAACCATCTGAGATACAACACCCTGGCCATTGCCATCGATCATGTCATCGGCCAGGAGCACAGCAAAAGGCTCATCACCGACTATCGGCTTGGCACAGAGTACAGCATGACCAAGTCCCAGAGCCTCAGGCTGACGAATATAGACACAAGATACACCCGCAGGGACGATAGATCTAAGCACCTCCAGCAACTCCGTCTTGCCTTTCTTCTCCAGCTCATTTTCCAGTTCATAGTTCTTATCGAAATGATCCTCAATAGCCCGCTTTGAGCTACTGGTAACGAAGATCATCTCTTCAATACCCGCCTCAACTGCCTCCTCCACCGCATATTGGATTAGCGGTTTATCAACAACCGGCAACATTTCTTTAGGGTTGGCCTTGGTAGCTGGCAGGAAGCGAGTACCCAAACCGGCCACGGGGAAAACGGCTTTTCTAATACGTGTCATATGATCACTCAGATTCTTTTAAATAACTTTGTGCAGAACAACTAATACATCTATTTCTATAGTAAACAGCTAGCTACAGCTCACAAACTAAAGTATACCCCACCATACAAAGGCGAACAGAAAAACAGAAATCGTTGTCATAAGGAGCAGGAGCGAAATAAAACCACTAGAGAGCGTTCTTATGTACAAACCCATGAAATAAGGTAAGAAAAATAATTTTAAGGTCTAACCATAGGGACCAGCTTTCAATATAATACAAATCAAACTCAACACGCTTTTTCATCTTATCAACCGTATCAGTTTCACCACGCCAACCGTTTACCTGCGCCCATCCAGTAATACCTGGTTTCACCTTATGCCGCTTCATATAGTCATCGACAAGATCTTTGTATTGCTCATTATGAGCAACCGCATGTGGGCGAGGTCCAACAACTGACATTCGCCCTTGCAATACATTATAAAACTGGGGTAATTCATCAAGGCTGGTACGGCGTAAAAAAGAACCCAGGCGAGTAGTTCGACTGTCATTCCGAGTAGCCTGCGTAACCACTCCATCATCCTCATGGTGTAAAACCATTGAGCGGAACTTATATACAGTGATGGGCTTTCCTTCCCATCCGTAACGTCGTTGTTTGAACAATATAGGGCCTGGTGAAGTGATCTTTACTCCAATTGCAATTAATAGAAGTAGTGGACTAACAAGAACAAGGATTATCAGCGCAAGGAATCGATCCTCTATAGCTTTCACCCAGCGATTGGTCCCACTCATGGGTGAAACAGACAAGTTTATCACCGGCAATCCGGCCACATCCATCATCGAATGATTTAGAAGACGCAAGCCAAAAAGATCAGGGACAAAACGGATATCTACTGTCGAATGCCGCAGCTCATGCAACAGCCACTGCACCTTACCCTCATCACGTAGCGCCATGGCAATCCAGACCTGATCTACGCTTTTTTGTTCAACAAATGACGCAACATCCTCCAAACCACCACACAGAGACACCCCTGTAACACTTTCCGAAATCGGTGCATCTCCCCCCTGAAAGAATCCGATCACCTTGAGACCCACCCACGGTGCAGTCTGAATACGTCTTACCACCTCAGCACCAAGTTCAGCCTCCCCCACAATTACCACATAACGCTGATTAAGTCCGCGACGTCTAGCCCAACGTAAAATCAGCCTCAAAATAATCCGGGAACTGATAAGACATACCCAACCGAGCACTGCCAAAATAGCCAACCAACCGCGTGAATATTCAGCCCCGGTCTTGGTAGTAAAGGCCAGAGTCATCAATCCCAATAGAACAGCTCCCCAGGCAAGTGAAGTAAGCCACACCTCCTCGAGAATTGAAGCACCACGCCAGGCCTGGTACACAGAAAAGCGTGGAAATAACATGCCTGCCAGAAGAATCGTTATCAGAACAACCACTATGTAGCGTTCTGGCATCAATGCATCACCAAGGTACAGCCAATATGCACACCATGAGGCAACAACAATAGATAACCAGTCTGCAAGATGCAGCCCTAGGCTAAGTACCCCTGAGTGCTCTTTTAAAACGCCCCGATATTTCATAACACCTTGATTGCAATAGTAAAACAAGCGTCAGTAGCGTAATACCCTATGCCCAGTATCGCCGATGCATGCTCAGCAGTCGCTTGACGGCTACCGGTAACCTCTGCTCTATGCGCCCGAGACGGTAGCCAAAATATTTAAAAAATGTACGAGCTATGGCCTCAGGCAACAAGCCTGGTGCATTATGCCAGAGATAACGCATTTCAGAGCGAATAAAACGCCCCCCCTCCCCTTCGGGCTTGCCAAATTCGTCCAACAGCCAGTGCTCACGCGCGTGAAACACACCAATATCAAAGTAGCGTCGAAACTCCTCGAATATAGTGTAGTCATGTGAGTGATAAACCCTGGCCTCGGCACAATAAGCCACAGACCAATCTTTCATGAGCATTCTTGCTGCAACACAGGCATCTTCACCAAGAATAACGTCTCGCGGGAAGCCCCCCACCTCATCAAGTGCTGTTACACGATATGCTGCAAAGGAGTTGGAAATAAATGCCGTTTTTATGCCGAACTTGGGAATATCCTCACGGCACCGTGTATAGGACTTATCGTTGTAGTTGAAAAGCCGCGCGTGGGCACCCAACGGTTTGGCGTCTGGATGTGGAAGCTGCCGCCCATAGGCAGCTCCAACAGCTGGATCGTCAAAAGTACCACACAACATCTCAATGCTTGCAGCACCTTCAAGCACGGCATCCTGTGTAAGAAATACAATGATCTCCGCATCGGGGAATGACTGCAGAGCCAGCTGCCGCGTCCCACCATGATCGAACTCGCTACGAGAAATTTGCTTTACATGAACACCATGTCGCTTTGATATTGATAGAGTGTTGTCTGATGAGTTCGAATCGATAATTAGAACATTCTCTCGTTCAACGCCGTTGGAAAGTAACAAACTATCCAGCCACTCAGCCCAAATCGGACCGGGGTTAAGCGTTGGCACTATGACCGCAAAGGAGAGAGAGGCGTCATTATTTATCATTAAATCTACCAAAGCCTCTTAAAAGAGCCACTAAATACATGAACACCAACCCGGTAATGAAGCCTTTCAAACACAGACTCATTACATCAACTATCAGATGAAATAATTTTACAGCCCAGACAAAAATCAATAAAGTCACATTTCTTACATGATACGACTAAACAGACATCATTAAGCCGATATTCCGAGAAATACCGTGTTTCAAAACACCATTTCTCAATAGGTATAGCCTGCGTTCAATCCATCCCTTACTTCCAAGGGAAACAAAACCCTCCAGCAGACTTGTTTGTTCCGAACTAAGCTCACTGCTATATCTATCAAGAAATGCCTCTGCCTGCTTCTGACTAAGGGAAATTGAACTCCTGAATTCACTGAGACGCTGAGAGGAGAACACGGAAATCCCTCGCTTTATCACATAACCGGGGCCATATCTTTTCGCACCCAATGTATTGGCACCATGCTGGCGATACCGAATCAACGGTACCGATACAGTTCCGATCACCCCAAATGTTGAAGCCACCATGGCTGCCCACCAATCATGCATCGTTGCCTCTTCAGGCATATCCTTCATCATCTCAACAAGCGCACGATTAACAACCGTCGCACAACCCGTAACAATATTCTGGATCATTATATTGGACAAACCGGTTCTATCTGGCTTAAGACCTTGATACCCCCAAAAAGAACTCGAAATACTATGCATATTTTCATCAACAACCTCAAGATCACTATGCACAAGCACAGGGATCCCTGGACTTCGTTTTTCTTCCTCAATCATTTCAGCAACAAGAACCTGAACTTTTTCCGGAAGCCATACATCATCCTGATCGGCAAACAAAACATAATCTGCTTCAGTTTCATTTAGCAACGCTTTAAATGACTGAGCCGGGCCAAGATTACCTCTCGAATCATCAATAACACGTAAGCGCCCATTAAAACGCGACCTGTATTCATTTAATATCGAAAGCGTATTATCTGTTGAACAATCATCACGCACCAACAGGTCAAATCCCTGAAATGACTGCTGCAACAAAGAATCGAGCATCTCACGAACATAAGAAGAACCGTTATATGTTGAGAGCAAGACATCAACACCACCAGGCACTTCACTTATACATTCATCAGTCACAAGACATCCACCTAAAACATAACAACCTTATGAACATGTATACTCGGACAGTTTTGACTAAACAGTTAAATGGTAATGAGCTGAATTTACAGTCGTTTTCATTTAGGTAAAGGAACAAACAACTACACCTCTATTCCACATTAAATCATAAAGATAATCTTTCAAATTATTCTAACCACCATCATCAATCATTAAACATTTTTCAACGTTTCACTCAAGAAATGACAAAATCTTTTATTAGCTACATATAGATTTTTCCCAAATAGAGACAATAGCCATGAAAAATATATTTTTATATTCCACGGATTCACTTTAACAGACTTAATAAAATATTCACGCCCATCCGTAGTATTTTCATACATACACTTAAGATGCCCCACTTCCTTCAAAAGCTTGGCCTGTTCTTTAGGATAATCACAAAACAATGAACTGTGCTTTTTTAACAGCGTTTCCAAGGCACTTAGCCCAGCTGTTTTATTGGATGAAACATTTCCAGGCGTCGAATAAGCTATAACCATAGGATGATCAATCAATCGAAACTGACAGACCTTTGCCAACCTTATCACCAATTCCCAATCCTGAAATCGAGGCAATCCCTCATCAAAGTGTCCGGCTCTTTCAAGGCACTTCTTCCGCACCAACAAAGTTGGCGTGCCTACAATATTCTCCACCAATATTTGCGACAAAACATCTCCGTCCTTGACTTTTACTTGTGATTGCGGAATATAAACAGCTGATTGACCTTCCCATAACAAATAACCTGTATAGACGACACCCACCTTATCATCACAAGCATCGAAGACCTCTATCTGTTTTTTGAGTTTATCCCACAGCCATTCATCATCGCTATCTTGAAATGCAATGAATCGTCCGCGCGATTCCTTAATGCCTGTATTTCTGGCAGCGGAACCACCTTTATTTACCGCATGACGTATATAACGAATACGCGAATCATTGATCTTACTTATTACACCCATAGTGTCATCTGTTGACGCATCGTCCACCACAAGCAATTCAAGATCCTGATATGTTTGGTTAAGTACGCTCATAACCGCACGCTCGAGCAAATGAGCACGATTGTAGGTTGGAATAATAACGCTAACCACTGGTACTTTTGACATCGTATTATAAAATTTCGGTGTAATGTTCAATCAATCTTTCTGCCTGACGTTTCCAGTGATAACCTTTCTCAACATGTTTTCGCCCTTCATCTGAAAGACGCGACCAACCACCTGGGTCGTTCAGCAGTATCTGAATACACTTTGCCAACCCAACGGCATCACGTTCAGGAGCCAGCAGATGTTCCAGGGCAGGCCCCATAACCTCAGGAATATCGCAGTGGGTGGTCGCGACAACTGGCATACCGTTGGCGAGCATCTCGATAATTACAACAGGCGCACCACCTTCAGTATCTCCATCTTGTGCAGTAATACTAGGGTGCAAGAAAAGATGGTGGTTGCTGGCCTCTAGTAACATGGTCTGATGAGTCTGATAACCAAGTAAACGGGTGTTCTCATTAAGACCGCTATATTTTAGTGCTTCCAAGATACGCATTTTCTCTTTTTGACTATCTGGTTCAGAACCGGCATCACCGATGATGGTCAATTGAACTTGGTGTTCACGAGCAACAATCACTAATGCTTCGATAGCATAGGTGATACCCTTTTTTTCCCGGAACGAAGCGGAAATTAACACTTGGAGCGGCTCACCGGTCTTCCACTGGCGAGGCTGGAAAGGAATATTATCCACATCCACACCGAGATGTTGTACTTTTACTTTGTGAGATGGACAACCGAGTTCCACTACACATCGTGCCATATGCGACCCTTCACACAAAACAAGATCAACCTCATGAAATAACTCACGATATCGTCCATACCAAGCAGGGTCTTGCAACGGAAGCTTGTTTACATCCATACCATAGAATGTAACGACATGCTTGGCGTTGAGCTTGCGAACCGCCCCAAGATTGAACCAGCCCACGTTGCCAAAATGGGAATGAATGATTTTCACATTTGTTTTCTTTGCAGTCTCAACCAAAAAGTTTTGATGACGACGTATTCTTAACTTTCGCAACCCTTTATCCCAGAACTGCCAGAATCGTGGTTCATTTTCAAAGCTATGGATATTGTCTACAGCAAACTGTTCAAGATTCTCAGTACGATCACATACCACATGGGCATCCACACCAAGCTCCTGCAACAATTTAACTTGGTTGTACATCCAAGTCTGAGTCTGTGGTAGCCAAATGGGAAAGGAGTGTATAACAGACACATATTGGTTCTCTACCATCTTCATTTCCCTGCCTCACCTCTGGCAAAAAACGATGCTTGACTAGGCCGTAGAAACAGACTAAACATATCACTTATTCCACCGCGATTAAGCCACCAACTTGCAGTAATATAAATAACGCCACCAATCAATAAGGCAACACCTATTTGGAGTGCTGAGCCCAGGAAACTGAAGACTTGCAATGCATTGTGAATAGTAATCGCCATTATTACTCCGCAAGACCAAGGCCCGCTGATTGCTATTGCATATTCTTTTAGACAAGGGCCGACAAGACGACGTGTCCAGTATAGGTACATAAGCACCGCAAACACTAATTGAAGTCCAATAAGTGTCATCACTATAAACAGAAGTGAGCCAGACTTGCTGGCAAGCCAAAGAGTTGCAGGCACTACAGCAACCAGTCCCAAATTCCAATAAAATGCCCAACTTGCTTTCCCCAAACCCATAGCAAGCGGTCCATTCAGATTACCTAGCGATCGTAACAGGACATAGCCACACATGAGCTGCAGCACTGGGGCCAACTCAGACCAGTCTGCACCCAAAACTAGAGAAACCAACGGTTCGGCTGTAACAGCAAGTCCAAAGAATAACGCCGCATTAACGGTAGTGACACGGTTAACAAGACGCAAATAAACCGATCGAATACGCGGTCCATCGTCTTGTAGTTTCGAAATAGTCGGGAAAGCAACCTTTGTAGCAATACCATTTATCTGTTGCATTGCCATCAGGGTCCAGTTCGTTGCCATTGAATAAAGTCCTAGAGCAACACTCCCTAACACGCCCCCAACAATAAGCTGATCAGCCCTCGAATTCACATAATTAAGCGCCGTTGCTCCTGTTCTATACGCACCGAATGAAAGCAAAGCCCTGCTTTGCTTCAAATCCAGAGCAAATCCGTGCAGTAACTGTCGCCTTCGAGCTACCGCCAGATATGCAAGTTGTCTTGCCCCACTACTTATAAGACCGGAAATGACCACTGCCCAAACACCAAAGCCTGAATACACACCGCCTATGGATATAATAGCTCCTAATGCTGTCGTCGTTATCGAAATCTTCGTTAGCACCTGAAAGTCCATCGACTTTTGTAGCAATGCATTAACTTGCTGACCTATCGGTTCTAAAAGAAATCCCACCGCGACAACCGGTAACAAAGTAATTAGCTGCGGCATCCCAAAAAGTGTAGCAATGGGTTTCGCAAATAAAAATCCGGCAATAAATGCGCTAAAACCCAATATCCAATTGACCGAATAAAGGGTCGCAAGCTGACTATTCGTCGGTTTTTTATAATGAACAATCGCCTGAGACAATCCAAAATCCGACATTATACCCGCCAATTCCCTAACAAGAATTAGCACGGCGACAATTCCCATCACGTCAGGGCCCAGGACTCTTGCAATAAGAATGAAAGAAAGTAATGCCACACCTTTTGTGACAAATGTTTCTAACGCAACCCAACGAACAGACGAAATAGTTGTCACCTAATGATATCCCAGCGCCTTCATTTCTTCACCGCAGATGGATTCAAATATTTTGTTTTGTTCCTCAGTCCACTCTTCATCCAATCTCGTTCTATTATTTTTACTTTCATTAACCTTCTTATCTGCATACATCAACCATTTAGGCTCACTCAATGATAAGCCAAGAGGATCTAGCACCTGTACTTTAAAAGCCTTGTAGCTTGAGGTTATATCCTCTAGTCGCGCAAGATTTGTAATTTGTGTTCGCATATTTTCATTTTCTTCTTTCCAGGCCCAGCAAGCCTTTTCGAACTCACTCATCGTCCCCCATTTCCGACGTAACTCTTTAGAAGGGATCGGGCAATCTGAACCAAAAACAGGATGATTACCTTTAAATGTGTTTCTTGCCAATATTGAACGAACCACATTTCTTCCATCACGGACAAGATGTAGAAACTTTGCTTTTGGAAAATAGCTCTTCAAAAACGGAATGTGGCGTCTAATATTTCCATTAATTTCGCCATATATGTCACAATCATGCCGCAAAACCCTAAAAAATATATCTTTACGCTTCACGCTCTTTACATAATTTTCTGCTTTAACTGCGTCATAAATTGCATCCATGTGCGCATGAACTTCCATTGGTATTGGCTCATGAACTATCTGCGCACGATCTACTAATGAAAGAACCTCAGACACCCACTTCGTACCTGCCCGACCTGTGCTGAGCACAAAAAAGAGGTTCAGAGAATCTAGTTTACGAGACATTCGTTTCTCACTCAGCGGCACCACACTCAATGCAGATGCGTATAATTTGTGCCGCCACCAATGCCTCTTTAACAACTCATTCATTATTAGTTCCAATAACTTTTATCATTCATTTTAATCGACAGCATTCATTACCAATGTGATAAGTGAATTTCGTAAACCAACAAAATCCACTACCAAGTGTAATCTATGGTTTTCTGACCACAACCATGTACATCCAAGTCCATTGTTCGCTCTTATCTATACTATCCAGTATGTAGCTGATCCCTTGGATGGCCAGACCTAGCGCTGGAATGATCGGAATATATCGGAGTGGACCCCGATTAAATCGATAAATATTATAAACAGACAACTGACCAAATGTGACCCAAAAACCAGAAAGAGGAACTATCTCCAACACCTTGAAGTTAGATTTCTCAAACAGGTATTTGAGGCCGTATTTAGTATAACGATAGAAGTCTCTTGGCTCTTCATGAAGATGCCATATAAACGGAACGCTATATATGGCGACGCCACCCGGCTTCAACACTCTGTAACATTCCCGTAGTGCTTGCTCCGGCTCCTCCAGATGTTCCAGTACAGCAGTACATATTGCTGAATCAAAGGTCTTATCATCAGAAGGTATCTCATAAGCTGTTCCAAACAATTCAATATTAGACTTGTCGTGAAAGGTTACTTCATGATCTAGACCGACATGCTCTTCGACAAATGGCGAGAGCATATCCTTGTATGGCTTAGTGCCACACCCAATATCGATCAACTTACCTGATAGATAACGTCCAGCATAGTTAAGAAGCTGTTTGTCATGGATGCTATTTATCAGGATATTTTTTAGATCTTTTGCCATTCTTCATACCAGGATTTAATAATTGGGTCGTTAAGGTAGCGTTTATCCAATTCCCTCGTGTCACCGACAACCATTGCTGGATTACCAGAAACAATTTGGAAATCATCAACATCACTCTTAATAATTGCTCCTGCAGCGACTAGTGCACCTTGCCCTACTGACACCCCAGGTAAAATTATTGCACCGGCACCAACAAATGCATATCGACAAATATTCACAGGATTGGCTATGTAGCCCTTCTTGTCATCTTCATAAATATCTTGATAATGTTTACCATAGAGGCGGATCGCTATATGTGAACTATGGGTATAAATACCATTCCAACCAGCAAGTTGCACCCCTTCTTCGATAGTTAACTTTTCAGTACCATCTAAAATGGTAAAATGCCCAATGTAACTATTATCACCGATAAAAACATTATGAGAATGATTAAAATATACAGTGTCACTTATTCTGGTTCTTTCCCGCCAGTCACCACTTGCATCTCTATATCCATACACCATCTGTGGTGCTTTAAACTTCCTTATCATGGAATCAATACGGAAGCGTATCGCACGCCGTAATCTCTTTGGTATAAAAAACCGCGATAAGCGCCATATCATTGAAATATTTGCCTTACTGCATCAATCACATCCCTCACATCCTCATCCGTCAGCTTCGCCGACAATGGCAGACTCACGGTCTGTCTTCCGATACGCATCGCGTGGGGGTAGTTCTCAGGTTTCCAACCAAAAGTCCGCTGATAGTACGGATGTTCAGGAATACTAAGATAATGTACACCTGTGCCAATATTCCGTTCTGCCATGGCATCTAGAAACTGATCGCGGCTGATGCCACAACTCTGCTCATCGATAAGGATGGTATAGAGATGGTAGCCATGGCGGCTATTTGGCTCAAGCAGTGCGGGAAGAGTGACTGGAAGATTGGCAAAAGCCTCGTTATATTGCTTCCATATGTGCTCCCGGCTTTTCCAGTAGGTATCTACCCTTTGCAACTGGCGAATGCCAATGGCCGCTTGTAGATCCATCATATTGTACTTGTACCCACACTCCACAACCTGATAATGCTTATAGCCTTCATCACCAAAACGTTTCCATGCATCTTTGCTCATCCCGTGTAGCCCAAGCATTTTGATACGAGCAGCATCTTCTTCATTTTTTGTGATCACCATGCCTCCCTCACCCGTGATAATGTTCTTAGTCACATAGAAGCTGAAGCATCCAAAATCCCCAAAAGTTCCCGTCTTAGCACCTTTATATTCTGTTTCAATGGCATGTGCACAGTCCTCAATAATCTTAAGCTGGCGGTTATCAGCGATCTGGCACAGGGCATCCATATCACATGGTCGTCCAGCAAAGTGAACAGGAAGAATTGCCTTGGTCTTTGATGTGATATTTGCTTCTACATTTTTTGGGTCGATATTCATGGTCGCTGGATCAACATCAGCCATCACGGGAGTTGCCCCAGCATGGATAATTGCATTAATGGTAGCGCAAAAGGTAAGTGGTGTAGTTATTACCTCATCCCCCTCACCGATCCCTGCTGCCAAGATACTAAGATGCAACGCGGCGGTACACGAATTTAGTGCTACCGCATGTTCTATGCCCTTGTAACTAGCAAAATCCTGCTCAAATTCTGCCACCTTGGGGCCGGTACCAAGCCAGCCACTTTGCATCACAGCCAAAACATCTTCAATTTCTGCATTCTCTATGGCTGGTGAACCATATACCAGGAACTCTTTTCTCATACCCACTCTCTGCCAGGACAGCACTTATCAACAAGTTTCCACATGACTATGTTCTTACGTTGTTTTAGATTATGCACAGGATTTACCACATCATAATTTTGCAATCAGGTCAGAGCCTCCAGCTTGGCTCAGCAACAATACCCTTGACATCGATAACAACCATCTCGCCTTTTGATAATGCCCGATAGTCATTCATTGTCATCGTTTTAAACTGCTTATGGGCCACAGCGACAACAACTGCATCATATTGTTTCCCTGCAGTTATTGGATCCGAGACAACATTAAGGTGTGAATATTTTTCATTCTCTTCAATATTAAACCAAGGGTCATAGACCTCTACATCAGCACCATAATCGTTAAGCTCATTGATGATATCAATGACTTTGGAATTTCTCATATCGGGGCAATCTTCCTTAAAAGTTACACCCAACATTAATACAGAAGAACTTTTTATACGTTTCCCCATATGTATCATCTTTTTAATAGTCTTTTCTGCAATATACTTACCCATTCCATTATTAATCTGGCGTGATGCCAAGATAAGGTCTGGTTTATAACCTAACTCCTCTGCCTTAAAAGTAAGATAGTACGGATCTACGCCTATACAGTGACCACCAACCAATCCTGGCTGCAGGTTAATAAAATTCCATTTGGTTGCTGCTGCCGCCAACACCTCCCTGGTATCAATGTCCATTTGATCGAAAATAAGTGCTAACTCATTAATCAGAGCAATATTGACATCTCTTTGCGTATTTTCAATGACTTTAGATGCTTCTGCCACCTTGATACTTGATGCAAGGTGAGTTCCAGCAGTAATTACTGTCTGATATAACCCATCAACCCGTTTCGCAATTTCTGACGTCGACCCGGAAGTAACTTTTACAATTTTTTTAACAGTGCGCTCTTTGTCACCGGGATTGATTCTCTCTGGTGAATATCCAACGAAAAACTCTTTATTATATTTAAGTCCAGAAATATTTTCTAACTCAGGGATACAGACATCTTCTGTCACACCTGGATAAACGGTAGATTCATAAATAACGATATCACCTTGATTGAGCACATTCCCTATAGAACGAGATGAAGCGATGAGCGGAGTCAAGTCAGGACGATTTGATTTATCTATTGGAGTCGGGACCGTGACAATGTAAACATTGCACTCTCTACATTCTTGAATATTTGAAACAAATAACATATTTGAACGAACATCAGCCAACATTCCATCGTCTACTTCGCGAGTACTATCGTGTCCTGTTTTTAATTCTGCAACGCGAGATTGATCAATATCATAACCAACAACATCAAACTTTTCTGCAAAAGCAACCGCCAAAGGTAGGCCGACATAACCAAGGCCTACCATACAAATCTTATCCCTTAAAATATCACTCATTACTGACAGCACCGTAATATCAAATTAAAATCACTAATATTCATCACACTTTACGACCAGTTCCAATTATCTATATAGCAACGAAAACTATTGAAAATCCGAGTTTCATTGGTTTTCTGTGAAGTTGCAGTATAATTGCGTGACAAATTTCTCACTGAAAAACCCAGCCCTACCTCTAACAAGAAGTTTTCTTTGTGCATAGCTCACTGCGCTCTCAAGTTCGTTAGTACCTGACTGAGATCTGTACGCCAATCGGGTTGAGTAACGTTCAATACTTCCGCTATCTTCTGGCAATTTAACACTGTATTTAACGGACGTTGCGCCATGGTTGAATACTCAGAGGTAGTAATTGGCTCTACATTTGGTCGATTATCTATTACCCCCAACTTCTCTGCCTGTTCAAGAATCGTTTTAGCAAAAGTATACCAACTAGCAGTCGGCTGCCCACTGTAATGGTAGGTTCCCCATAAAATATCTTCACCATTATCCCAGCGTTTCGCGATACTCAACAGAGTACAGGCAATCGCCCCTGCCCAGGTGGGCCCGCCATACTGATCAGAAACTACTCTGATAACATCTCGCTCCCGACCTAAACGGAGAATTGTTTTAACAAAGTTATTCCCATTTGCTCCGAAGACCCAGGATACACGTAATATAATGTGCTTCTTCAAAATAGACTCGATAGAATTATCCCCCTCTAATTTGCTATTGCCATAGGTGTTTATAGGGTTGGACAAATCTGTTTCACTGTAACTTCCCCGCCGGTTTCCATCAAAGACATAGTCGGTAGAAATGTGAAATAGTGGAATATCATTTTCTGAACAGGCCTGTGCCAAATAAGTAACACCATCACGATTAATAGCATAGGCAAGATCTGACTCTGACTCTGCTCTATCTACGGCGGTATAAGCAGCGGCATTAATCACAATATCGGGTTGCTGCACTTGAATATAGCTATGCACGGCATTCCTGTGTGTAATATCCAACTCGGCACGGTCTGCCCCTAACATCTGTAGCCCGAGCCTCTCACCTTGCTGGATAAGCTCAGAACCAACTTGCCCCTTGGCTCCTGTCACCAGGATTCTCATAATACTATTCCTGGATAAAGTGGTAACAGTTCAGGTGAAATATCGGCAAGACGCGAGGCAGTACTGTCCTTCTGCGACAGGGACACCTCGGTTAACGGCCACTCTATACCAATATCGGGGTCATTCCAGATCACAGCGCCTTCAGCTTCCGGATCATAGTAATCCGTGCACTTGTAGAGAAAGTCTGCTGTCTCAGACAGCACGACAAAGCCGTGGGCAAAACCCGGAGGCACGTAAAACTGCTTATGGTTCTCACCCGAGAGCGTTATCCCATGCCACTGTCCGAATGTAGGCGAGCCGTGGCGGATATCGACTGCTACATCAAACACCTCGCCTGCGGTGACACGCACCAATTTACCCTGGGGCTGTTTGAGTTGGTAATGGAGACCGCGCAACACCCCTTTGGCTGAGCGGGAGTGGTTGTCCTGTACGAAGCGTTCTTTAATCCCCATCTCCTGATAGCGCTGCTCGTGGTAGGTCTCCTGGAAGAAGCCTCGCTCATCGCCAAAGACCTTGGGCTCTATGATAAGAACGCCGGGAAGTGATGTCTCGATTATCTTCATAAGATATCGTGCTTAAGCAGCTCGGTAAGGTATTGGCCGTAGCCATTTTTAAGAAGTGGCTGGGCAAGTTGGCTCAATTGGGTGTCATCGATCCAGCCCTGTCGCCAGGAGATCTCTTCGGGACAGGCGACCTTGAGTCCCTGACGTTTCTCCAGAGTCTGGATAAAGGATGAGGCCTCAAGCAGTGAGTCGTGGGTGCCGGTATCGAGCCAGGCCATGCCGCGGCCCATCATCTCGACACTCAGATCACCCTGCTCGAGATAGACGCGATTAACATCAGTGATCTCCAGCTCTCCTCGATGTGAGGGTTTGATAGTGGCGGCGATATCGACAACCTGATTGTCATAAAAGTAGAGACCAGTCACCGCATAGCGCGATTTGGGTTTTTCTGGCTTCTCTTCCAGGCTGATGGCCTGACCACTCTTGTCGAACTCAACTACGCCGTAGCGCTCGGGGTCGTGTACCGGATAGGCGAAGACCGTTGCCCCATCACTCTTCTGCGAAGCGCGCTTTAGGCCCTCTGCCAGGTCGTGGCCGTAGAAGATGTTATCACCCAGTACTAGCGCGCAGCTATCGTCTCCGACAAACTCTTTTCCTAGGATAAAGGCCTGAGCCAGCCCGTCGGGACTGGGTTGAACAACATAGCTTATCTCCAGCCCCCATTGAGAACCATTGCCCAGCAGTTGCTCAAAACGCGGGGTGTCCTGTGGAGTGGAGATGATGAGGATCTCGCGGATACCTGCCAGCATTAACGTGCTGAGCGGGTAGTAGATCATCGGTTTGTCATAAACTGGCAACAGTTGCTTTGAAACTGACAAGGTAGCCGGATGAAGTCGTGTACCGGATCCCCCCGCGAGTATTATTCCTTTCATGCTGTCTCTCCCAAACCGAGTCGTTCACCCTGGTAGCTGCCGTCTTTGACGTGCTGGCACCACTCATCATTACTCAGGTACCACTCCACCGTTTTGCGAATACCGGTCTCGAAGGTTTCATCAGGTACCCAGCCCAGCTTTTCCGTAGTCTTGGTGGAGTCAATGGCGTAGCGCTGGTCGTGGCCGGGGCGATCAGCAACATAGGTAATTAAGTCGGCGTAGTTTTTAATGCCTTCAGGATGATTGGGGACTAATTCATCCAGGATATTACATAGCGTGTGCACAACTTCGAGATTGGTCATTTCGTTGTGGCCACCGATATTATAGGTCTCGCCAATATTGCCTTCGGTGACCACTTTGTAGAGCGCCCGTGCATGGTCATCAACATAGAGCCAGTCACGAATTTGATCGCCCTTGCCGTAGATGGGAAGTGGCTGTCCTGATATGGCGTTAAGAATAACCAACGGGATCAATTTTTCGGGAAACTGGTAGGGGCCGTAGTTATTTGAGCAGTTGGTTATAACGACAGGAAAATCGTAGGTCTCATTCCAGGCTCGCACCAGGTGATCGGAGGAGGCCTTACTTGCGGAGTAAGGAGAGCTGGGCTCATAACGACTCTCTTCGGTAAATAGTCCCTCTTTGCCCAGTGAACCATAGACTTCATCAGTGGAGATATGGTGAAAACGAAAGTTGGCCTTACCCTCTTCGTTCAGGGTCATCCAGTAGCTACGTGCCGCCTCAAGCAGGATGTAGGTACCAACGATATTGGTCTCGATAAAGGCTGCCGGGCCATCAATGGAACGGTCTACGTGAGATTCTGCCGCCAGATGCATAATTGCGTCGGGTTTATACTTGGCAAACAGCTCTGCCATACGGTTGGCATCACAGATATCGGCATGCTCAAAGTGATATCGCTCGTTATCAGAGACCGACAGCAGTGACTCGAGGTTACCCGCGTAGGTGAGTTTATCGATATTAATCACCTCATCGGAGGTGTTGTCGATAACATGACGAATGACTGCTGTGCCGATAAAACCGGCTCCACCTGTTACAAATAATTTCATTAGGTATTCTCTATACTTATAATCTTAAGGTTGGCTACTGAACTTATATTCTGTATTAGAGATAGCAAGGCTACCCTTTGCTGCATCCAGCGGCAGGGTATTCAAGACCGTAAACATTGCAGGTTGTCCTTTTCGGTCTGTGCTTGTTCTAACTCTTCTTTTAAGCTGACTATCTCCTCCCTGATGGATTCATACTCATCCATTTTCTTCTTAAGAAATCGAAGAGTAACCTTTGACTTTTCTTTGATGCCACGTGGCGTCAGCAGGTAGGCGTAAACTCGTTTATTCGGATTGGAGGAGAAACCACCAGCCTTTATTATCCCCTTCTTTATCAACTCTTTTAGGCAATAGTTCGCCTTACCAAGGCTCACCCCCAGATGTGAAGCCAATTCACGTTGGCTAATTGAAGGGTTATCTTCTATCGCTTTGAGAATTTGATAATGAATCTCATCATCCAGCATCTGTAAATACTCTGTTCAATCGTTGAACGGCATTGTAAGGGAGAGATAAGGAAAAAACCAGTTTTCAGGTATCAGGCGCAGTATAAACCTGGCCCCTTCGGCACTAATTTTTCGCCCAGGGGACTCGGCTCCATCGGGGAGATGGTTGGGTTAGGTTGTATTACGAGACAGCTACTACGGGGATTTTGATGGTGTTGGCCTGCTGCTGGTACTCCTCTATCTCGTTGAAGTTGAGATAGCGGTAGACGTCTGCCCCCATGGTATCGAGCATGGCAACCTTCTCCATATATTCGTCCACGGTCGGCAACTTACCCATCAGCGCGATAACGGCAGCCAGTTCAGCCGAACCGAGGTAGACCATGGCGTCCTTGCCCAGACGATTGGGGAAGTTACGGGTGGAGGTAGAGAAAACCACCGCACTGTCGGCAACGCGCGCCTGGTTGCCCATGCACAGTGAACAGCCGGGCATCTCGGTACGGGCACCGGCCTTGCCGAAGATGGAGTAGTACCCCTCCTCGGTCAGCTGGCGCTCGTCCATTTTAGTGGGTGGTGCGATCCAGAGGCGGGTTGGTACCGTGCCACCATCAGCTTCCAGCACCTTACCTGAGGCACGATAGTGGCCGATGTTGGTCATGCAGCTACCGATAAAGACCTCCTGCACCGCCTCGCCGGCAACCTCGGAGAGCAGCTTCACATCATCCGGGTCGTTGGGACAGGCGACAATGGGCTCTTTGATGTCGTTCAGGTCGATCTCAATCACCGCAGCGTATTCGGCATCACCATCGGCCTCCATCAGCTCAGGCCTGGACAGCCACGCCTCCATTGCCTCGATGCGACGACTCAGGGTGCGTTTATCCTCATAGCCGTTGGCGATCATCCACTTGAGCAGGGTGACATTGCTGTTGAGGTACTCGGCAATTGGTGCCTCGTTAAGGCGCACGGTACAGGCGGCAGCGGAACGCTCAGCGGAGGCATCACTCAGTTCGAAGGCCTGCTCGATCTTCAGATCCGGCAACCCTTCAATCTCCAGAATTCGACCGGAGAAGATGTTCTTCTTGCCCGCCTTCTCGACGGTTAGGTGCCCCTGCTGGATCGCCATATAGGGGATGGCATTAACCAGGTCACGCAGGGTGATGCCAGGCTGCATCTCACCCTTGAAGCGCACCAGCACCGACTCAGGCATATCGAGCGGCATCACGCCCATCGCCGCACCGAAGGCTACCAGACCGGAGCCAGCCGGGAACGAAATACCAATGGGGAAACGGGTGTGAGAGTCACCGCCAGTGCCGACGGTATCGGGCAGTAGCATGCGGTTGAGCCAGGAGTGGATAACACCGTCACCGGGGCGTAGCGAGACACCGCCGCGGTTGGTGATGAACTCCGGCAGGGTGTGCTGCAGGGTGATATCGACCGGTTTGGGGTAAGCGGCGGTGTGGCAGAAGGACTGCATCACCAAATCTGCAGAGAAACCGAGGCAGGCCAGCTCTTTGAGCTCATCGCGGGTCATGGCGCCGGTGGTGTCCTGAGAGCCAACCGTCGTCATGCGCGGCTCGCAGTAGGTACCAGGATGTACGCCCTCAACGCCACAGGCCTTGCCTACTATCTTCTGTGCCAGGGTGTAACCCTTGCCGGTGTCGGCGGCGGCCACAGGACGGGTGAAGAGTTCGGAGGGTTCAAGAGCCAGCAATTCGCGTGTCTTGTCGGTAAGGTTACGACCGATAATCAGCGGGATACGACCACCGGCACGCACCTCATCACTCATGGTCGAAGGCCTGAGATCGAACTCGGCAATCACCTCACCGGCCTCGTTAAACACCTTGCCCTCAAACGGCTTGATGGTGATCACCTCCCCCATCGCCATCTTCTCAACGTCGCACTCGATAGGCAGGGCGCCGGAGTCCTCGGCAGTGTTGAAGAAGATAGGTGCGATCTTGCCACCGATCACCACCCCGCCCTGGCGCTTGTTGGGAACGTAGGGGATATCCTCACCCATGTGCCACAGCACCGAGTTGATGGCTGACTTGCGTGAAGAGCCAGTACCGACCACATCGCCTACAAAGGCGAGCGGCAGACCTTTTGATTTGAGTTCGGCTATCTTCTCCAGCGCATCGGGCATCTTTGCAACAAGCATCGCCCTGGCGTGCAGCGGGATATCGGGGCGGCTCCACGCCTCAGAGGCAGGTGATAGGTCGTCAGTATTGGTCTCACCGGGTACCTTAAAGACGGTGACCTTGATCTCCTCGGCAAGCGGCTCGCGGTCGGTAAACCACTCGGCGCTAGCCCAGGAGTCGACCACCGATTTGGCGGTCGTATTACCGGTGTGAGCCTTCGTCATCACATCGTGATAGGCATCGGCCACCAGTAGAGTTTTGCTTAGAGCCGTAGCCGCAACGGTGGCCAGATCAGTATCATCAAGCAGTTCGACCAGAGTGGCTACATTGTAACCACCAGCCATGGTACCGAGCAGCTCGGTAGCACGTGTCCTGTCGATCAGAGGGCAGTTCACTACCCCCCTGGCTACATCACTCAGGAAAGCGGCCTTTACATAGGCGGCATCGTCAACACCCGGCGGTACTCGATGCACCAAAAGCTCAACAATGGTCTCCTCCTCACCGGGCGGTGGAAACTTAAGTAGCTCCACCAGAGAAGCTGTCTGCTCGGCATTCAGGGGCAACGGCGGCAGATTGTCGGCGGCGCGTTCTTCAAGCTGATTTCGATATTCGTCTAGCATAGGATCTCATGAATCAAGGTTGAAGATGAAAGGCTGGAAACCATCATCATTATCTTTACACAGTAGGCTCCAGTGAGAGAATAATCCACAATGGACTCCCCACGATCTGTTCAACACCTACCGTGAACTTCATCACTCACAAGACCTTTCTCACAGTCTCATAGTCGTGCATACAGCGGATATTGTACCTTTGAACAGAATATCAAGCTTGAGAGAGATCAATAATCAATAGTTTCTACGCAAAAATAACAATATAAGGATATTTTCTCTCAGAAATAAAAAAAGCCGCTGAAATCAGCGGCTTTTTCGTGTTGGCGTCCCCAAGGGGAGTCGAACCCCTGTCGTCGCCGTGAAAGGGCGATGTCCTAGGCCTCTAGACGATGGGGACTGAAAACGGTGTTTCAGTCATCCGGCATTGCACCGGTTAACCTGGTACTTTGGTGGAGCTACGCGGGATCGAACCGCGGACCTCTTGCATGCCATGCAAGCGCTCTCCCAGCTGAGCTATAGCCCCAAAGAAGGCGTGTATTTTAGTGAATTGGCGGCTGGTGTCAAGCCGAATCTTCTGTTTTTCAAAATTACTTCTATGTAATGCACTAATAAAAAACAGTCCAAAATTCACTCTTTGGCATCACTCCCTGACGCGGCGCAAAATGTAACAAAAAGAGTTGCTTACATCAATACATTTTTCACCATTATCGCCCTTTTGTATCAACTTTGTTGTTGTTCAATCTTGGCCCATGAATCACGCAAGGTCACCACACGGTTAAAGACAGGCATCCCAGTCGTTGAAATCACCGAATCGAAGCAGAAGTAACCCTCGCGCTCGAACTGGTAGCGGCCACCCTCCCCTGCCCCTCCCAGGCTGGGCTCCAGGTAACAGTTGGTCAGAGTACGCAGGGAGTCTGGATTTAGGTGCTCGGTAAAGCTCTCCACCTCTTTATCCCCATCAGGGTTGGGGTGATTAAAGAGGCGGTCGTAGAGACGAACCTCGGCCTTAACCCCATGGCGGGCAGAGACCCAGTGGATGACGCCCTTCACCTTACGTCCCTCGGGATTCTTACCCAGGGTGTCGGTATCATAGCTACAACGCAACTCGATAATTTCACCTTGCGCGTCCTTAATCACCTCGTTGCACTTAATCACATAGGCGTTGCGCAGCCGTACCTCGCCCCCGCTAACGAGGCGCTTAAACTTTTTATTGGGAGCCACCTCCATGAAGTCGCCACGATCAATATAGACTTCGCGAGTAAAAGGAAGCTTGCGACTTCCCATCGACTCATCTTTAGGGTGGTTGGGAGCATTGAGCAGCTCCTCGCCATCTTCAGGGTAATTTTCCAGAACCACTTTAAGCGGATGTAATACCGCCATCGCACGTGGGGCGCGGCTATCCAGATCCTCACGAATGCAGTTCTCCAACACACCCATTTCAATGCTGTTATCGGCCTTGGTGACACCGATACGCTCGCAGAAGTCACGAATAGACTCCGGTGTGTAACCACGACGGCGTAAGCCTGCGATGGTGGGCATACGCGGGTCATTCCAGCCCTCGACCAGCCCCTGCTCCACGAGTTGAGTCAGCTTACGCTTGCTCATCACCGTGTATTGCAAATTGAGACGAGAAAATTCGATCTGCTGCGGATGACAATCGATATCAATATTATCCAGCACCCAGTCATAGAGCGGGCGGTGATCGGCAAACTCCAGGGTGCATAGCGAGTGGGTGATTCCCTCCAGCGCATCGGAAATGGGATGAGTGTAGTCATACATCGGGTAGAGACACCACTCACTACCTGTCTGGTGGTGAACCACGCCATGGCGAATGCGATAGAGAGTCGGGTCTCGCATGTTCATGTTGGGCGAGGCCATGTCTATCTTTGCACGTAATACCCTGGCACCATCTTCAAACTCACCGGCACGCATGCGGGCGAAGATTTCAAGATTCTCCTCCACACTACGCGAGCGGTAGGGGCTATCCTTGCCCGGCTGCTTAAGGGTGCCACGGTACTCACGCACCTCTTCAGCATTGAGATCACAAACGTAGGCCTTACCCTCCTGGATCAGTTTAACGGCAAAGTCGTGAAGCTTCTCAAAATAGTCTGAAGAGTAGAACAGACGCTCACCCCAGCCATACCCCAGCCAACGTACATCGTTCTGAATCGACTCGACGAACTCCAGATTCTCCTTATGCGGATTGGTATCATCAAAGCGCAGATTACAGCTGCCCTGATAATCCTCTGCCACGCCGAAGTTAAGACAGATCGACTTGGCATGACCGATGTGCAGATAGCCATTGGGCTCTGGTGGAAAACGGGTCACCACACGGCCGCTGTTTTTGCCTGCATTGAGGTCTTCATCAATGATGTGTCGGATAAAGTTTGTAGGGGTCGACGCAGCGTCGTTGCTCATTTGAATTAACCTTTGTTTCGTTCCATCTACGGCCATGGTAGGCCGATTGAGATAATGTTCTAAATAGGGCTTATGCCTGTTATATGATACTGCGAATCGTCTCTACAGCCTTGTCGATACGACGAATAGTCGCTTCACGACCAACCAGATACAGGGTCATATCAAGATCAGGTGAAGGTGAACCGCCAGTGATCGCCAGTCGTAGCGGCATCCCCAGCTTGCCAAAACCTATTTCCAGTTCAGCTACCACCTCATCAAGTACACGCTTCAGTGCAGCCGGTTGCCACTCATCCAGTGCACTCAATATGCTGCGAGTACGCTCCAATGGTGCGATGGCACCCTCTTTAAAGGCCTTCTTCATGGTCTTCTCGTTGTAACCATCAAAGTCCTTGTAATAGAAAGCAGAGATCTCCGCAAGCTCAACCAGGGTCTTGGCACGTTCACGCTGCACCTTCACCACCTCGACCAAATCAGGGCCGACTGCTGGGTCAATATCCAGATCGCCCATATGCACACTAAGCAAATGTGCTACCCGTGCCGGGTCACCCTCTTTAATGTAGTGCTGGTTAATCCAGAGCAGCTTCTCGGTATTGAAGCTGGAGGGCGCCTTGTTAACATTGGCCAGATCAAACAGCTCTACCATCTCATCGAGGCTGAAGATCTCCTGATCGCCATGCGACCAGCCAAGACGAACCAGATAGTTAAGCAGGGCCTCAGGCAACAGTCCCTGTTCGCGATACTGCATCACACTTACCGCCCCGTGACGCTTTGACAGACGCGCACCATCATCGCCGAGAATCATCGGCACATGAGCGTACTGCGGCGCCTCGGCACCCAATGCCTTTAATATATTGATCTGTCGCGGGGTGTTATTTAGGTGGTCATCACCACGAATCACCTGAGTGATTCCCATGTCCAGGTCGTCTACCACCACGCTGAGGTTATAGGTGGGTGAGCCGTCGGTACGCTTAATGATCAGGTCATCCAGTTCGGAATTATTAAAGGCCACACGACCTCGCACCAGATCATCCACCACCACATTCCCCTCAACAGGGTTGCGGAAACGAATCACATGAGGCTCAGCAGGGTCTACATTGTGCGCACGACAATGGGCATCGTAACGCGGCTTCTCCTTGCGCTTCATCTGCCCCTCGCGCAACTCATCAAGACGCTCCCGGGAGCAGTTACAGCGATAGGCATGACCATCATCCAATAACTGCTGAATGATCTCTTCATAACGGTCAAAGCGATGAGTCTGGTGAAACGGCCCCTCATCATACTCAAGCCCGAGCCAGGTCATCCCCTCAAGGATGGCATTAACCGACTCCTCGGTGGAACGCTCAAGGTCGGTATCCTCGATACGCAATACAAAACGACCACCATGCTTGCGGGCATGCAACCAGGAGAATAGCGCAGTGCGAGCCCCCCCAACGTGGAGATAGCCGGTAGGGCTGGGGGCGAAGCGCGTTTTGATACTCATAATGAACCTTGTCGTCGATTACTGTGACGGCGGATGCCGCTCGAAAAATAGCATCGCATTATAACGCCGCAGGGTTCACTCAGCGACAAGGAAATTGTATAAGGTGAAAATAGCTGTTGACCTGCATAAGGCAAGTGACTATGATGCTGCCGCGTTGGGTGCTTAGCTCAGCTGGGAGAGCATCGCCCTTACAAGGCGAGGGTCGGGGGTTCGATCCCCTCAGCACCCACCAAACAACGCATCATCAGAGTAGTCCCAGCCTATTCACCCCAGGCTTCCATCCATATTCTCAAGCGATCTCTATCCACTTGCACCAGGCAAGGAATATTGTACGCGTAACAAAATACTTAAAAGAAAACTAAGAACAGAAAAGTTCCAGGCTATTCCACCAAGGCAAGCTTACGATTAACCATTTCGAGGTTATTCGCTGCTTTCTTATAGTACGTAGGACTCAGGCGCATCGCCCTGGCAAAAAACTCTTTGGCCAGTAGGTGCTCCTTACGTAGATAGGCAATATAACCCGTATTGTTATTTGCTGCAGCTGCACCTATCACTGGTGAGAGTATATTTGTCGCTTCATCATAGCGTCCCTGCCATGCAGTACAGAGTGCAAGATTGTTCAGCACCCTGGCATTACCCGGCCCAAGCAATAACGCCTTTTTTAACGATGCCTCAGCAGCTACATAATCATGGGCCATAATCTGCGAATAGCCCAGATTGTTATGCAAGATCGTCAGATTGGGGGCCAGTGCAATGGCTTTTTGGTAATACTCCACAGCCATCATATAGTCACCAGACAAGTCGGCTATCACCCCAAGGCCATTCCATACCCGCCAGCGTTCTACACCATCATCAACAAGGTCGTCCAGCGACTTCTTCGCCACAATAGACTTACCCTGCATTAACCAGGAAAGCGCTCGCGCCTCTCGTGCATTTGTGTTCACGGGATCAATTTTAAGCGTACGTTCAAAATAACTTTCTGCTCGTCGAGGCTGATTTACAGCCAACAGTGACTCACCGACCCCAACTAAGGCTGCAATGTTATCCGGTTCTTTCTCCAGTATTTTTTGATACTGCAACAGTGCATCGGAATGCGCACCGGCATAACTTGCCATTTCGGCACGTTGTTCCAGCTCAACAATACTAAATCCAGGCTCATCGCCCCCCAATTCCGGTTGCGAAGCACATGCCACCATCAACAGGGCCGGCAAGAGCAGCAACCATTTACACTGCATTTGCATACAAATCAAAAACCCTGCGTGAATGCCAGATATATTCTAAGAAGTGAAGGCGCAAGAACCACTAAAAAGAGAGCTGGAAAGATAAAGAATATGATTGGAAATATCATTTTAACGGGTAACTTAGCAGCCCGCTCTCTGGCCCGCTGCAACCGGAGGGTGCGCATCTCATTAGAGTGCTGGCGCAAAGCCTCAGCAACACTAGTACCAAAGTGTTCTGCCTGGATAAGAATAGAAGTAAGAGAGCGCACATCATCCAATGTAGTACGTTCTGCCAATGAACGCAGTGCATCAGCACGTCCCTTACCCGCCCGTAGTTCAAGAGTTAACAGCTTTAACTCCGTAGCGAGTTCGGGGTGGCTGATCTGCAACTCGTTACCAACCCGCTGTAGCGCAGCATCAAGACCAAGTCCAGCCTCCACACAAACGACCAGCATATCCATCGCATCAGGAAAACCTTCTTCAAAATAAAGTGTGCGTCGCTTAGCTTTCCTTCCTAAAATAAAATCAGGTAAATAAAAACCCACCAATCCACCTAGCGACACAAGCACCGCTATCTCAGCGGTACCCAATGTTGTTGTAGGCGAAAAAATAAAGGGGGCGATAATCATCAATGGCAGCACGAATGCTGCAATAATCTTAGCCGCAACAAGATAATTAATTGCATTGGGCGCTCGTATACCCGCACGAACCAAACGACTTGTCAGGGTGGACGACTGCCACCCCTCTTTTGGCTCTATCAGTTTGACCAGCGGCTCCACCCACTTAACATCAAAAGCCCCCTCAGAGTGCCTTACGTGACTACTGCGAGAGTTTCCCTCGGAGATCTCCCGCAGCCTTCTCTCAACAGGACCGATACCACTCATAAGCCATAAAGAAAATCCTGCAATCGTAACGACCACAAAAAGAAAGACTGAACCGTAAAGCACAGGCTCTATGTAGACGCCAAACAGTGTTGCTAGTGTTGTATATAGCCCTTCCATATTCCACCCTATATGCGGAAGTTGATCATGCGCTGTATTATGATGTAACCAAACAGCATAAAGAGGAGTTGCACACCGATGAGGATGAGTCCGATATCATGCTCAAATAGAATCGGAAAATAGCTCGGATTAACTACAGCCAGCGCGGCTGCAACAAAGAAAGGCAATGCAATCAACACGTTCGCCGACATCTTCATCTCTGCAGCCAGGATGCGAACATCGCGGTACAATATAGCGCGTGAACGCATCACTGCAGCAATGCGATTCAACACATCTGCCAAGTTGCCACCGGTGGTCTTCTGTATCAGAACCGCCGTTATAAAAAAGCGCATTTCCTCACTACCACTACGTTCCCCCAAATTATAGAGTGCATCCTCAAGTTCCAAACCATAATTAACCTCATCAAAGGTAATGCCTAACTCCGTACCTGTGGGCACTGGCAGTTCATCAGAAGCCGAACGTAGCGAAGCGAGAAAAGGATTACCCGCCCGCATGCTACGCGCCAGGTAATCGAGTGCATCAGGTAACTGCTGCGTGAATTTCTCATGTCTAGCCATGCGCTTACGTGTAACAAACAGGTAAGGAGCAGAAACACCAATCACTAGAGCAATGAGTAATGCAACGAAAAACAAGGTATTGAAGACCAGCCACAGAACAACTAATACACCTACAACAATAACAAACTGGATTCCAACAAATTTCATCAGAGTAATATTGACACCAGACTGTTGAAGCAGGCGGTCTAGCGCATGAAAGCGTGGGAAGGCACCAAGTATTCTGTTAAGCCAGGGTATAGAGCTAAGCTGATCATTGCGCAGAAGCTGTAATACCTCCTTGCCGTGTGCTCCACCCGCCGACATCGCCTTAATACGGCGATTTATCTTAACAGCCTCAGCTACTTTCAAGCTTTGCCACAACAGGTAAAGTGCTTCAACAGCACCCACTGCTGCAAGAAAGACCAGAAAAGAGAGGATGTACGTAGAATATGGACTGTTCACCGTTTTCCCCTACTCGTAGACCCGTTCCGGGTCGAATATTGTTTCATCAAGAGCAACCCCACGCTCACGGAAGCGCTTGATCATCGATGGTCTTATACCAGTAGCACCAAACGCTCCGACAATTTGCCCCTGTGTATCGACAGTATCACGTCTGAAGTAGAAAATTTCCTGCATGTTAATAACAGTCTCCTCCATACCTGTAATTTCCTGAATACTGGAAACAATACGTCGACCATCTGCCAGGCGTTCCGTAGACACGACCAAATTGAGCGCAGAAGCAATTTGCTGACGCACCACCTTTGCAGGGATAGGCACACCACTCATACCTACCATATGTTCCAAACGTGTCAGTGCATCTCGTGGTGAGTTAGAATGGATAGTAGAGATCGAGCCATCGTGACCCGTATTCATAGCCTGCAACATGTCAAGTGCCTCTCCACCACGCACCTCACCGACGACAATTCTGTCAGGGCGCATACGCAGGGAATTTTTTACAAGATCCCGTTGAACAACCTCCCCCTTTCCCTCGATGTTGGGTGGGCGTGTCTCCATACGCACTACGTGAGGCTGCTGCAACTGTAACTCTGCCGAATCTTCAATGGTAATAATGCGTTCACTATCGGGGATAAAGCCGGAGAGAACGTTTAACAGCGTAGTCTTACCGCTACCAGTCCCCCCCGTAACAAGAATATTAATTCTCGCCTTTACCGCTGCCAGGAGAAAGTCAACCATTCCCGGTGTCACTGATTTAAAATTGAGTAAGTCCTTCGAGGTATAGGGGTCAACACTAAATTTACGTATAGATAGAATCGGACCATCAACTGCCAAAGGTGGAATAACCGCATTAACGCGTGAACCATCCGCAAGGCGTGCATCGACCATAGGAGACGATTCATCAATGCGTCTTCCAACGCTGCTAGCAATCTTATCGATAATACGTAGTAGATGTTCGTCATTCTGAAAACGCACAGCTGTGCGTTCCAGCAACCCACGTCGCTCTACATATATCTGCTTATATGTATTAACGAGAATATCTGAAACGGTATTATCCGCGAGAAGAGGCTCAAGTGGGCCAAGACCAAGCACCTCATCCTGCACCTCATGAACTAATTTCTCACGTTCTTCAAGGTTAAGTGGAGTATCCTCCTCCAGCAGCAACTCTCGTACCAGCTCACCAATCTCATTGCGCACCACATCTGATTCAAGCTCATCAATGAGCTGGAGATTCAGTCTGTCCATCAGTCGATGATGAATACGACTCTTTATCTCCTGCAACTCAGAAATGGCCTGTGCGGATGTCGGGTTTTCAATACCCATACCGGCTTACTCCTCTCAACAAACTTATCAAGTTTTAATGCTTAAATAGCTTAGCGAAGAAGCCCTGCTTCTTCTTATCATTATCACCACGATGGGAATGCAGGATATACTCTGCCAAGGCGTGCACATCTTTGGCCATATCTGACTTCCTCGCCACAGAGGTCACGGGCAGCCCTTGATCCTGAGCACTGACCGCAGCAGCATAATCGTTTCTCACCCGGTGAATACGTTCCTTACCCAGAGTACTCTTAAGCTTATCAATAGAAACACTACCTGATTTAGCCATAGCTCGATTATTGACAAGTTCAATACTAGTCAATGACACACCGAGTAGGGAAAGGTTATCCATAATCATCTTGGCATTGCGGATAGTCTCAAGTGAATTCTGACAGACCAGCATTATCGGGTCAGAGAATTTAAGCGCCTCGATAACACCTGCATTAAAATAACGAGGGAGATCAAGTAGAACGAAATCATAATCCTGCACTGCGGCCTGCAGTATTTTGCGTACAGAAGCCCCCGTTAATTCATCTAACGTAGTCAGATTTCCGGGTGAGGATAAAACATCCAGACCACTGTCGTGTTTGGTTATTAACGCCTTCAATAGTACAGAGTCAACCCTGTCAGGCTGTTGCAAGGCATCAGAAACATTGGAGCGAGGATGCATATCCAATGAAATGCCTACATCACCAAATTGCAGATCAAAATCGATGAGTAGCACCTCGGCCTTATGCTCTACAGCCAATACATGAGCAACATTTACAGCCAGCGTGGTAGCACCAACACCGCCCTTGGCATCGATAAAGGCCGTTACCCCACCCTTGGCTCCCTTCGATGCCTTGATCCTCTCTCGCTTGGCACTGACAGCATGAGCCATCTCCGTCATCAGTTCCTGAGTCTGAAACGGCTGAGGGAAGATGTCCTTTACACCAATGCGCATCATGCGGCGTACCACATCCAGCGCAACCTCCTTATAGGTAACATAGACAGAGACACTGCTACGATGCTCCTTAAGCAGCGACTCCAAATCTTCAATGTGACGCTCCGCATGGCCATCCAGCTCAAGAAAGACCACATCCGGCAACTCTTCCTTTCCCAGTTCGGAGAGCTGCTCATCAGACGTCACCTTGGTACTCGTCAGTGACAAGCCTTCCACTCTTGACAGGATCGCTTCCAACTCCTCACCCACTTCCTCATTGAAGAAGTAGGACATTACTTTCAGGTCGGCACTCATCTCATCATTCATCCATTGTTATTGGGTTGAATTCTCTCAAGTCATTGCATTCGCAATGTTAAAAATGTTAAACCAGTATCGCTAATGCCTTATTTAGTCAGATCAGCATCATCAGCCTTGGGGCTTTCGTTACGATAATTATTAACTACGTCAGCCGCCTTCTGTCCATCCATCTTCACATCGGGGTGACTCTCCTGTGAAGCACTAATATTCACAGTCTGCAAGGTAGTATTCTTGCTAACAGATTTACCATGATCCTCGTGCAAGGCCATGCGAGAACAACCGAGTGGTACGGCGACAATCACAAGCAGCAGTAACATGCGCATTTTATTGTCCATTTGCTTTCTCCTCATACTGATCACTCAGATCTTTATTTCCACCTGCTTCAGCTATTGTCGGCTCGTAGACTTTATGACCATACTGGCCATCTAGCCCACTCTCCTTCTGCTTCGATTTTTCATCCTGATCCGATTTTCTGTTACGATCCGAACTTGCTTCCAAATTACCCATGAGGTATTGATCGAGCCAGCTGGGAGGAACGAAACTATCCGTTGGTGCAACAAGAGTACCTGCCGCCACCGGCTTGACTAGATGCGGTGTAACAATCACAACCAGTTCAGTTTCCTGACGTTGAAAGCGAGAACTTCTGAATAGAGCTCCCAAAATGGGAATATCACCAAGACCCGGTATTTGATCCGCAGCATTTTGCATATCACTCTGCAACAGGCCCGCGACGGCAAAGCTCTGCCCATCGGCCATTTCAACAGTAGTAGCAGTACGGCGAGTAGATATGGAGGGTGGCGAACCGGTATCCACTATTGTGGAAACCTCTGAGTTGAACTTCAAATTGATCTTTTCACTACTTAAAACGGTAGGGGTGAATTTCAGACCCACACCAAACTCCTTAAACTCATTGCCGACATTACCTGTACTACCAACAATTTGATAAGGAAATTCACCACCAGCAAGGAAACTCGCCTCCTGTCCACTCATGGCAACCAGATTGGGTTCAGCCAGCGTCTTTGCCAGCCCCTTACCTTCAAGTAAACGCAGGTTTGCGGTCAGGTTGTCAACAATACTCCCCCCAATCTCTATTATATTGAGTGCACCACCAATCCCCTCATTAAGATTACCTGTTGTCGCAAGAGCTCCGTGTGAATAACTATAAGTTCCAGCAAAATTAGATGCCGTAAGCCCGATACCAAACTCATGTGCTGCATCACGGGTTATTTCAGCAATCTTTACCTCAAGCATAACCTGTTGGCCACCAGCCACCTGTAACATATTGAGAACCTTGTTCTTCGGTACATAGCTGGCAGCAATAGCAACAGCAGCATCAACTGCCAGGGCATCGGAGACCTCCCCGGATAGCATCACCGAATCATTGGCACCACGCACCTGAATCATCTCTTCGTGAGGCATCACCTCGTAGAGCTTACGCTTAATCCCCTCCAGGTCGTATCCAACCACCACATCCATCAGTGAGATAAGGCTGCGATTTTTGTCACGGAAGACCAGATTAGTATGACCAGGCTTACTACCGAGGATCAGCACCTGTCTTGAGGACAGAAGTTTTATATCAGCAATTTCCGGATTACCAATCACCACCTGATCCAGTGGTTTCTGCGAATAGATGATTTGCGACTTACCAATAGAAAGCCTCATCTCACTGGTCTTCTTAACACCACCAAACTCCAGGATGACACGCTCCGCCGCCATTGCGACCGAAGCCAGGGACAGCATCACAAGCAGCAGTAGCTGCTTAAGTATGCCTGGATTGATTATGTTCACTTTTTTACTCATGCCAGTCGCTCCTGTTTATTTCTCAGTCGTAGCAGGAAGTTTTTTACCTTCTTTCACTGTCTGCTTCTTAATGTCCAGTCCGCGTATAACTTCAACCGTTGGACGGCGTACTCGCTTGTAGACCTTTACCTTGGTTGGCTTGTCCGTGGGAACAAGGTCACTCAACTGTATCGTCTTCACCTCAAGTATTGAGGCATCATATTCATTCCTCAGCAACAAGTTGAGCTCACCGACTGTACTGGCCAGTGTCAACTTCTGTCCTTCAGAGGTACTCACCAGCAGGGTCACCGCATTAACTACCTTGGGGTCAGCCTCATCCTCGGAACTAATTTGATCGACACCAAGAACCGACACATTTTGCATCAGCACGCGGTTTACCGGCTTTTTATCTTTTCTGCCCACCGAAGTGGTATGCAAGACATCCACATAATTTCCTGGAAGTACGAATCCAGCAACACCACGCACTTCTGTTACGGCAATAGTGATTGCACGCATATCCTCGGGAATTCTCGCTGGCAGACCACCTTTAGCACCGTGGGGCGACAATTTATAGTGCAAGATCACCTCACCCTTTCTCATCTGCTTTAGTACGATTGGTGGATCTTCACCCACAACATCATCGATCGAACTGAAGTAGTTCTCTGGAAGGCTCTTCTTGGGCCAATCAATGGTATCCAGCATCACCTTATCGAGCCTGGTACCCATTTTCAGATCCACCTTGGCGACAATTACAGGTACCGTTTCAACCCGTTCGACGGTCGTAGCCGAAGTCACTTGTTGATCAACCATCGTCTTCGCCAGAAAGACCGCTGCGAGACCGGCAACCATTGCCACCACCAGTATTATCAGCGCCCTCATTTGCATAGTTGTTCTCCTCGCATTATTTCAAGTTGTTATCATTAATTCAGAAAATAGGCATTCCACGCCTGCCTAAGTAACTCTTTACTGACAACCGGTTTACGATCTTCAAATAAAGAGAAGTCGATGACCTTGTTGATTAATTCTTTTGGATGGCTTGCTGTCATTCTACGCCCTTTCGGAACATACATTTCTTCTATCAGAAACCGTACCATCTCAGGGTCAAACTCAAGTGCATTTGTTATACAATATTGTTTAAAAATTTCTTCGTATTCCTTATTGGAAATATAGTCCATATGTATCTTATAGCCCAGTCTACGAAGAAATGCCTCATCCGCCAGCTGATCCGGAGAAATATTAGTAGAAAAAATTGGAATTACATCAAAAGGGATACGCAACTTGAGTCCAGTATGCAGACTGAGATAATCCACACTGTTTTCCAACGGTAATATCCAGCGATTAAGCAGTTGTGAGGTATTGACTACCTGGCGACCCAGGTCATCTATCAATAATAGTCCACCGTTGGCACGCATCTGCAATGGCGCATCATAAAAACCGGTTCCGGTCTGGTACTTCAAATCCAGCATATCCAGGGTTAACTCGCCAGCAGCCATGATTACTGGGCGCTCACATCGCACCCAGCGTTGATCATATCCACTTTCATGCTCACTCGACACTAGACGAGGCGCATCTTGATTCTGTGTAGAACGTGCCTTATGGCTAGTCGGGTCGAAGACACGGATGATCTGCCCCTCAACCTCTACTGCATATGGAATAAGAATATCACCACGCAACAAATTAACCATATGGCCGGCAACGAAGGTCTTGCCTGTTCCTGCAGGACCAAAAAGAAAGATGGAATTACCACTATTAAAAGCAGCGCCTATCTGTCGTAGCACCTGTGGATCTATCACCAGATTGCTATAGGCACTTTCCATCATCTCTCGATTGACCACCTGATCCTTGATGGTCTGCATCTCAACACGTTGACAGTAGTCTGCATAACTGACCGGCAGTGGCCCTACATAGGCGTTTTCTTCATAGTAGGCGTGAGCCCTCTCCCTGCCGCTATCTGTCAAGGTAAGGTGCAGAATCTCTCCGATACTAGTTTTAATTCGGCTGTGCGCTTCGATCAGCGCCTCACTTCTAAGAAAAGCAATCGGCTCATCAAACAACGACACGGGAATGCACATCTTGCGCGCCAGCTCATCGGTGCGCTGAGTACCACCAATATAAAGGGACTTTAGAAGGATTTTGTGAAGAAGCGAAATAGAAACGTCAAGTTCTTCGAGTGTTTTCGCCTTCTCAGGAACAGCAAGTTCAGATTGTACAGTGCTGGTTTTTCCCAGCTTCTTATGCCGGTACAGCTTCAGCGGATCATTAACGAAGTTAGACATGATGTCCTTGTCTTATAGTTATACCAAACAACTCATTCACCCAAGTCATAGTTCTAAAGATAGGCCAACCGCAATCGAGTTACAACACCCATTTACTTGCCATCAAAACAATAGAAATTCTAAACATGTATGTACAGTATAGTTAGTAAAGTTCCAAATGCTATGGGCACTGCATACGGTATAGTCTTTTCCCTGGTGAAATCAGTTAAGCCTGGCTCGTATAGTTTCACATCTACGCGCCATACAAATCTAAAATATAATGATTTAAGTCTTAGGTATAATGCTCGTAAGAGCGCAAAGAAACCACCGTGCAGTACTACTATCGCCAAAGACATGACAAAACCTGTCAATGCGATACCCAGGAGAACGGTCAATGCCTGAAAGCCACCGACAATAGCACCAACCGATGCGATTAATTTCACATCTGCGGCTCCAAACCACTTCAACAGCCACAAAGGGAATGTCAAACTGAATAACAGAGCAAATCCCAGACCCGACTGAAGCAGTCCATCCACACCAGAGAACATAAAGTGCATCACTGGACCTACTATCCATCCAGACATGCTAAAGAAATTTGGGACTTTCTTTTCCCTCAAATCAGCCATTGCAGAGGGTATCAAGATGATTGATAACACAAAGACCGTCACCAAATCAGGCGAAAAAGTTTTTAAAATGTGGCTAAAACTCAAATAAGCTGTAATGTCACCTTCCACTAGCCCTCAAATCCTTTCTAATATCCCGCTCAGAACGAAGAAACTCCACCCTCCTCACAGAGGGCAGAGCTGCTAGCCACCTTATTTTACTGAATTATTCAGCAGGGGCGACATAACCTGTACAGGTGGTTTTATCAGCTAAACAATTGGTAACTTCATTAAATAGAGTTCTCATCTGAGCACTCATCAGAATAACAACCGCCGCCACAGCAAGTGCAACCAGCGCAACCATCATGGCGTACTCAACCATCGTTACACCCGACTCATCGTTATAGAATTTTTTCATCATTTTCAACATTTCACAACTCCTTTAAGAACACTTACTTTATCAACTACACCTAGTTATAAATCTACACCCATTTATTTAATTTGCAAGGAAACTATGTGGAAAAAGTACAGTTTCTTTACATGATTTGATATGCAGCGGTGGTAGGCATCACCGGTGATGCCACATAATTGCCATAGCAAATACTGCCTGGCCATATTTACGTCTACAGCCAAAGCAGTAACGTATAACGATGTAGTCAAATTTCACGCCTAGTACACCATTGAACATAAACTATGCACTATAGTTTAGCTCGTTACCTCTGTATGTCATCGCCAATTTGCTCATCAAGGTAGTAAGAACTAAGTCCGCAGCAAATATGCCCTACAGTAACGGTACAACTCGGGATGGGCCACTGCTACCATGTATGACATAAACTATGAAGCAATACCCTGTCGAAGATTACATTTACTTATGCCGGCATCAGCCTGACTTATGCCTCATTTCCTTATCAAATAGATGGGGTTCCACATGGGCACGATTTCATATTCGAGTACATTAGAATCACCGAATATCAGAATGGACGGACAGTTACCCCCTGTTGAGGTTCAAGCCATTATGGTGTGATGGATTACCAATATGCATAAATATCTAAAACTCAATTTCCAAACGACAATCCTGGCCGCCATTGCCATCACTTTGTATTGGTTTCTACCACTCAGTGACTCCGATTATTTTTGGCACCTAAAAACAGGGGAGCTAATTTATAACTCACATTCAATCCTTTCAACTGACCCATTTTCATTCACCATGCAGGGCGAGAAATGGGTACTGCATGAGTGGTTATTTCAATTATTGCTTTACATCACACATAACATCCTTGGCGAGAACGGCTTAAGAGGCCTCATTGTATTCACTATAGGGGCAACTCTTTATTTCTCTCGTTCAGCAACAGTAGTCAGAGAGCAAAACAGAAACATTTCACTTATCCTTGCATTATGGGTTTTACTGACATTTTTTCCATTTATGACACCCAGGCCACAAATCGCCTCATATCTACTTTTTTCATATTATCTATATGCTATAAATCTGGCGATAACAACAAAACAAACAAAATACCTGCTACCTCTACCCTTTGTCATGGTGCTCTGGGTGAACCTGCATGGCGGCTATATTATCGGAATCACTCTTCTTTCTCTCTTCACCGCCATATCATGGTTGAATGACAAACAAAATACTTCTCACGATAAACCTACAAACATCACAAAACACCTCGCATTAATAACACTGTTCACCCTTTTTGCATCGGCAATTAACCCGGACTTTATTCATCACTGGAAGTACCCCTTCTATGTGCTATCAATGAAAGCCACATCAAAAATAGGAGAATGGCACAGCCCAAACTTCAAACAAGCCTATGCGTACTCATTTTTACTCCTCTCCATGCTGTTTATGTTTTTATCCGCTTACACCAAAGCCAGACCATCTATAGAGAAACTAATTATTCCGTTGTTTTTTGTTATGGCAGCATTCATCTCCGCCAGAAATATCCCTTTCGCACTAATAACTATCGTGACATTCTTCCCGAAACCCGATGAAATCGACACCAAATCATTTGGATTTATCAGGGACATATACGGTGCATGGAAAAGAAAATATACAGCACTAGTATCAACCGGCTCCAATATTGGACAAATGGAATACGTGACAAACTGGATAATCCTCATCTCACTCGCTTTAGCCATTCCCCTTGCAAATTTAAAGATAAACAATCTTCAGGATACATACCCACATCAGGCCGTCGACTATTTTATTGAGAAAGAACTACACGGCAATATTCTGAATGAATATGGGGACGGGGGCTACCTTATATATAGACTTCACCCTTCAAGCCGCGTATTTATCGATGGACGAGCGGACATGTATGGCGACAAACTTTTCTCAGAGTATATAAAATTAATGCAAGGGACTGCAGAGTGGGAATCAATCTTCAATAATCACGAAATTGATTACATTATCTGCGAAAATGACACTCCCATTCGTCAATTGTTATTGCAGTCAGATAACTTTAAAACCCTGTATGCAGACGATCATTACTCCGTTATAAAGAACCTACAACAGAATCATGGCCGCACCCAAGAAATAGAAAAAGAGATAGTACCAGTATCAGATAATAAATAAGAAACCTGAAAGATATAACTCACGCATACAAGTTCTCAACCCTGCATCTGGTTGCAATGTGGAAGCCATTTATTAACATTAATATCAATAAGTGATCATAGTAAGCCCTGCATTATCGCTATCACTTACTACCAATATACTTAATGCCTGACGTTATTGATCTCCACCCAGTACGGCCATCCATGAAAGTCATCATTGTAGCCTTGAGTCACTTGACTATAACCAAGTATTTTACTATGTTATCGAATGTGCAGTAACTGCACATTCGGATTAGCACCACTGTGCGCCGCAACGTCGGCGAGGTAGTAGCAGTTGTAGTGCAGGCCGTGATACGTGTCATTCAATAACTGTAACTGTGAGGAGTATTCACACATGGCAAAGAAGATGCACGATACGCCTATGCTTGACCAACTGGAGAGCGGCCCCTGGCCGAGCTTTGTTACTGGCCTCAAGCGTCTGGCGAACGACAACGATATGATGGTTGACCTGATAGGTCAGCTGGAAACCTCTTATGAGACTAAAAAAGGCTACTGGAAGGGGGGCACCGTGGGTGTCGTCGGCTATGGCGGCGGTGTCATCCCACGCTTTACCGAGCTGCACGACGAGAACCATCGCCCCCTGTTCCCCGACGCGGCAGAGTTTCACACCCTTCGCATCATGCCCCCTGCGGGGATGCATTATGATACCGCGATCCTGCGCAAGTTCTGTGACATCTGGGAGCAGTACGGTTCAGGCCTTATCGCCTTCCACGGTCAATCTGGCGATATTATGTTTCAGGGCTGTACCACGGATAACGTGCAGCCTGCCTTCGATGCACTCAATGAAATCGGCTTCGACCTCGGTGGTGCTGGACCTGCCGTACGCACGGGTATGAGCTGTGTGGGTGCAGCCCGCTGTGAACAGTCATGCCTCGACGAGCAGCGCATCCACCGCACCCTGGTCAATGCCTTCCTCGACGATATGCACCGCCCAGCCCTACCCTATAAATTCAAGTTCAAGGTCTCTGGTTGTGCCAACGACTGCATGAACGCCATTCATCGTGCCGACATGGCGATTATCGGCACCTGGCGTGACGACATGAAGGTGGATCAGGATGAGGTAAAGGCCTACGTCGCGGAGAAGGGACGCAGGAGCGTTATCGACAACGTGATCACCCGCTGTCCTACTAAGGCACTGAGCCTCAATGACGATGATACCCTTAATGTCGACAACCAGGCCTGCGTACGCTGTATGCACTGCCTTAACGTGATGAACAAGGCTCTCTCACCCGGTGATGACAAAGGGGCAAGCATCCTCGTGGGTGGCAAACGCACCCTTAAGATAGGTGATTTAATGGGTACAGTTGTGGTTCCCTTCATGAAGCTTGAGAGTGATGAGGACTTCGAGGCCATAGAAGAGCTGGCTGGAGAGATAATCGACTTCTTTGCTGAAAATGCACTGGAGCACGAGCGCACCGGTGAAATGATCGAACGCCTCGGTCTCGTCAACTTCCTGGAAGGAATTGGTGTAGAGGTTGATCCAAATATGATCACCGCACCTCGCAGTAACTCCTACGTACGGCTGGATGGCTGGGATGAAGAGGCTCAGAAATGGGCTGAGCGCAAAGGGAAATCCGCCTGACACGCAATCCCATAAAAAAGGGCAACCTTAACCCTAAGGTCGCCCTTTTTTTATCTCATTAAGAGTGCAACAATCTGGCGGTATGATGCATTACGTAGGAGCGGCTTTGCCGCGATGATCGATGAAATCGCGCTGGAAGCGCTCCTACAACAAGGCGATTATGAGACAGACACAGTAATCTGACGGTATGGTGCATTACGTAGGAATGGCTTTGCCGCGATGATCGATGAAATCGCGCTGGAAGCGCTCCTACAACAAGGCGATTCTGAGACAGACACAGTAATCTGACGGTACGGTGCATTGCGTAGGAGCGGCTTTGCCGCGATGATCGATGAAATCGCGCTGGAAGCGCTCCTACAACAAGGTGATTCTGAGACAGATACAGTAATCTGACGGTACGGTGCATTACGTAGGAGTGGCTTTGCCGCGATGATCGATGAAATCGCGCTGGAAGCGCTCCTACAACAAGGTAATGATGGAATAGACGTAGCGATCTAACGGTATGATGCATTACATAGGAGCGGCTTTGCCGCGATGATCGATGAAATCGCGCTGGAAGCGCTCCTACAACAAGGCGATTATGAGACAGACACAGTAATCTGACGGTACGATGCATTGCGTAGGAGCGGCTTTGCCGTGATGATCGATGAAATCGCGCTGGAAGCGCTCCTACAACAAGGCGATTATAAGACAGACACAGTAATCTGACGGTACGGTGCATTGCGTAGGAGCGGCTTTGCCGTGATAATCGATGAAATCGCGCTGGAAGTGCTCCTACAACAAGGTAATGATGAAATAGACGTAGCGATCTAACGGTATGATGCATTACGTAGGAGCGGCTTTGCCGCGATGATCGATGAAATCGCGCTGGAAGCGCTCCTACAACAAGGTGATTCTGAGACACGGATTAACTTACTATTTTTCTAATTATCCAAAGAGAAATTAACTCTATACTTAACCTTTAACATCAAAATAACACTACGGGACGCAATGTGCGATTAAACAAAAGGAGACGTGATAAAAGAGCCTACTCTTTTATCACAGAGATCATTTCGCACATTATGTGCCAATAATGGCACAAGCAAACAGCGGCATACATACACTCTAACATGGCCCTGTAGCACCATCTTTGTACAATAGCACCATAGTCAAGTACACGCTCCACCTAAGATTAACTTATATGTCACTCAAAAAAGTACAAATGGCATGCTTTGTCACATGGTAGTGGAGTGAAAATGAACTAGAATTAATGTATAAGGGCGTGAAGTGGGAAGTGAACTCAAAATGGTCGCATCTGGGGGTGCATCTCTATCTTGTCCGGTTGAATATGCTTATAACGAGCTAACCAAATCTTATGAAAGAGGATATATGGTGATGCAAAGAGTTCCATCTCGCCAGAATGGTGCCATTCTCGTGATGACAGTGTTTTTCATTGTCATCCTGCTCGCTTTTTCTGCTTTGGCAATAGACTTGGGTCGCCTGTATGTGCTGCGCACACAAATGCAGAATGCTGCAGATGCGGCAGCATTGGCAGCCGCCGCAGAGCTGGATGGTAATACCAATGCCATCAACGACGCGGTGCTCGCCGCCAAAAACCTTCTTCAGCACCAGGGGCGTTTCTCCACGCAACCTGAGCTACTCAAGATCCTTAAGTATGACCCCTCTGACCCCGAGCAAAGTGCCTTCGAGTTCTACAGTTGGATCAACTCCGAAAACGATCCTATACCGGACATCTGCACTCCTCATGCCAGTGAGGACAAGTGTATGGCCACTGGTGATGCGGACGCCCATTACGTTAAGGTTAAGCTACATCCAGACTTGGTCATTGATGAAAAAGAGTACTTTCAAATCAGCCTTTATCTGGTTCCAGTACTAGGGATATTTCCTGACGATGGACCGATGATGAAGACAGCCTCAACCACCGTCACGGCGGTAGCAGGAGCTGGTGGTCCCGTTTTCTGTAAGTACCCCCCAATATTCATGTGTGCCTTTGAAGAAGGTGATGAGGATAATCCCACAGGTTATCCAGGCATCGGCATCGGCGAGGAGGTAAAGCTGAAGGATAAAGATGCCAGCACCCCCTGGGGACCTGGCAACGTTGGCTTTCTACAGGTGGAGGAAGAGATAGAGATCCCACTGGATAATGGAGGGACGAAACTGGTAAAGAACGTCGATGCAATAGCCGCTGCCTTGGGCAACGAATTCATCAAGCGGGAATGCGACCCTGCCATTGTCTCGACCAAAACTGGGGTAACCACACAGAAGACCAGAGAAGCGATAAATTCTCGCTTCGGCTTGTATTCTGGCCCAATTGTTGAAAATGCCAAGAAGGCATTCCCCCCTGCCCCCAATACCATTGACTATCCGCTGGATGATGTCTTTTCACCTGAATCACCTGCCTATAATGAAGAGGCATTTAAGGGCGATGGATGGAACAATACGGAATGTCTAGTCGGTGGAATACCCGCTCCCCTTGAGGAGTGCGGTGAAGACGGTGACGGTCCCTATACCAGACCCGAGACATTCAACAGGGCTGATTATGTTGATTACAACCATACTATTGCCCCCCCTGCCACCCTGAACGACTCACGGTTCGCACTGTATAACTGGGAGATACTCAGCAGTCTCAACATGCCTCAGCTTGAGACCGGTAGCCTCACCAATCTGGATGATACAAACTCTAGAGGCCAGCAGAACTGCTCGGAGAGTGCTCAGGAATACTGTTGGCTGCACAGCGGAGATCCCATTGGCGGAGACCCCTCCCTGGGCTCCCCGGAGAGGCGTATTCTGCGCGTTGCCGTGATCAAGTGTTCCAAGCACAACATCAGTGGTAATACACCTGATATCGACCTGAATGCAGACGGTGAGTTCCCCTTCCATGAGTTTTTCCTCACACAACATATTCAGGCACCGTCCTCTGCAGAATTCTTTGCCGAATATGTTGGTCCGGTGAGTGAACAAAAAGATATTCAGGAAATAAAACACACGGTAATTCAACTCTATGAATAAATATAAACGAATCTCCTTTTTACATAGTGGGGTCGCTATGGTGGAATTCGCCATCGTGCTCCCGCTGCTCATTATGATTTTGTTTGGGATCACGGAGCTGGGGCGTGCACTGTACCAGCAAAACACCCTATACAAGGCCCTCAGCACAGGCTCGCGTTATATAGCGCGTGTCAATGGGATCCTTGATGCAGACTGTGTAGCACAAACCGGTTGGGCATCAGCAAATATTACAGCACAGAACCTGATTATCTATGGTACGACTACAGTGACCCCGCCACCATTAATTCCGAACCTGGATGCTGTCGATGCCGTCACAATAGCAGTAGAATCAAGGCCACTGGCAAAGACCAATCTTGATGGGGATCCAGTCATAGAAAATATATGTGTTATTAGCATCACCGCAGAAGCTGATTTTGCCGGACTATTCAGTGACCATGTCATTCCATTCACTGATATCGAACCATTCATGATCAGGGCCGAAACAGAGGAACGCTACATTGGACTATAACCATACGACTCGCAAACCATCGAGTACTAAGCAACACGGCGCTACGCTGGTTGAGTTCTCTATCGTTTTTGTAATATTTCTGAGCTTAATATTTGCAATCATGGAGTTTGCCATGGTGGTATTTGATTCCTCTCGCATCGCCGAGGCGACACGTACAGCAGCGCGTTATGCCATCGTCAATAATCCCGCCTGCGATATCTTTGGTAGGGGAACAGGCAGCACTGCTGCATGCTCAAGCGATGAAGCCATGATATGTCCAGATGCTGTTCCTGTTACCCTTACAATTGATGATTGTGCTTTTCCCGCCACCACAACCGAATGCAAGATGGTCGCGGAAATGAATCAAATGGTGGGAAGAGACATACTCGCTGGTAGTGGTAAAGTGAAAGTCACATATACATGCTCTAGCACAGGTGATACAGAAGCACTACCTGGCTTCGTACCTGTTGTAACTATTGAGGCAATAGATATTAAACAGCCAATGCTGCTTTCGAGTATTTTAGGTATCGGCCTGGAGACGGACTGCTCTCCTTTCGCCCCGCCCTGCATCACGCTACCCGGGTTTGAAACCTCACGTACTGGTGAAGATATGTATAACGTAACTCCATAGTGAGTATTTTTTAAGGGGAGTACGCTGCTAGTTCACAGTTTTCTTCCACAGGCAGTTGCAATCGCTTTTTTTCTCGATAATATCCAGCAGTTCGTCGTGCAGCTTTAGCTCATCGGTTGCAGCATGCACCACCGGTAACCGTTTTCTATCTGAGCCAAGACGACGAATCCCCTGCTGCTGTGCTGAACTATCACCACTCCCACCCAATGACAGTGAGGTTTGCCCCCCTGTCATTGTCAGATAAACGTCAGCCAGGATCTCCGAGTCAAGTAGTGCGCCGTGTAACTCACGATGTTCGTTATTGATGCCATAGCGTTTACACAGGGCATCGAGGCTATTCTTCTGCCCTGGATGCATCTGACGCGCCATCACCAGGGTATCAAGCACACTACAGAAATCTGTCACCTTACCGTGGGACGAGTCGATACGTGAAAGCTCGGTATTAATAAAACCCACATCAAAAGGGGCATTGTGGATAATCAGCTCTGCACCGCTAACAAAGGCGATGAAGTCCTCAACCACATCGGCAAAACGGGGTTTGTCAGAGAGGAACTCATTGGTGATACCGTGAACTTCCATTGCCCCCTGGTCGATTTCACGATCTGGCTGCAGATAGACATGATAATTGTTGCCGGTAAGGCGACGATTAATTAGCTCAACACACCCGATCTCAATAATGCGGTGGCCGTTGGCCGGTTCCAGGCCGGTGGTCTCAGTATCGAGAACTATCTTGCGTGCTATGCTCATTTCTACCCCTTCATGCCGTCGTAGCAACTAAACTTAATTATCGACAACTCCCGGACAATCAACTGCACCTCCGCCATCACCGATGCTCTCCAGGCAATCGACAGACTCTCCCAGATTTTCGCTAACCCCTCTCTGAAAAAACATAACTGTTGCAGCCAAAGCAACAGCAATAAGTGTCACCAGCATTACGTATTCCACCATTGTCACACCAGATTCACGTTTCACCACTATCTCCCCCCTTTGTTAACCACGGCCTCAGTAACATTCTATACAATCCGTTATTGAAGTAGCTCGTCGATACCAAGATTGGCCAGGTCATCGGCCAGCTCATTCTCTGGATGTCCGCTGTGTCCTTTTACCCAGTGCCACTTTATTTGGTGCGAAACAGTAGCCTCATCCAGTCGTTGCCACAGATCGACATTTTTCACCGGCTTCTTCGCTGCCGTCTTCCAACCGCGCTTTTTCCAGTTAGCCATCCACTCAGTAATACCCTGCATCACATATTTTGAATCGGTAGTCAGGTTTACCACACAAGGCCGTGTCAGGCTCTCCAGCGACATAATCGCCGCCATTAACTCCATACGGTTGTTGGTGGTTTGTGCCTCACCGCCGTGGAGCCTCTTTTCACTGCCATTGAAACGCAATACGGCTCCCCAGCCACCGGGGCCAGGATTACCACGGCATGCGCCATCGGTATAGATCTCAACTACACTTTGCTTTGCTTCACTCATATTTTGTCTCTGCGTGTCGACGCTTCAGTAAGACCAACGTTAATCAGGCTACGGGGAGAACGCCAGCGTTGCTTGATCGGTGTCATCGTCGCTACACGCTTTTTCGCCACCAGCATATAGCCTCCTCCAAGCGGTGAGGAAAATCGCTGACCCAGGGCCTCCATTCGAGTCAGACGGGCCATGGTCGACTGGTGTTGCAACGGCGGGCGATGGAAGTAGTGACGCAGCAGTACGGTATCAAAGCCAAGCAGGCTCAACCAGTCTTTAAGTCGAAACGGGGTGTAGAAATGGCCAGACCAGGGGGCCTCGTCGCGCCACCCCTGCAACAGACGACGCAGGCCAAACAGACCCCAGGGGTTAAAACAGAGGAGCACCAGATGCCCCTCGGGAATCAACACCCGCTCCACCTCGCGCAACACCTGATGTGGATCACTCTCAAACTCCAGCAGATGGGGCATTACCACCACATCGAGACTATCGGTGGCCAGCGGCAACTGCTCCGCACTACCGCGAAGGTATTCAAGCTGTGGCGTAGCGGCAGGGCTGGCGGGCAGCTCATCAACCATCACCATGCGGTGAGGGATGCGCGACTGCGTTAGCAACCCCTCCCCCAGTGCGTCACCCAGCTGTAACAGATGGTAACCAAATAGCCCTGGCAGCTGTTGCCCTAGTAGCTCCAGCTCACTCTGCAACACCATTTGACCCAACGGCTCACGATACCAGCGGTGCAGCTGCGCCCTGGCTTGAGCCATATCTGTGCACTGGTAGGCTTTAAGTAGTCGCTTCATCGTGTATAAAGATGCAAACTCAATGTGTTCATAGATCAACAGCCTGACAGGTTAACCCACATGATGAAAGTCCATCGACTCACCGCCTTTGAGGATAATTATATCTGGCTTATCGGCTGTGATGGCAAGTCTGAGGTGGCAATTGTTGATCCGGGCGATGCCGACCCGGTGATTGAGTATGTGGAGCGGGAGGGGCTACGACCCACTGCTATCCTTATTACCCATCACCACGGCGACCACACTGGTGGGGTAAACGAACTGGTTGAGCGCTACCAGATCCCAGTCTACGGTCCGGCCAATGAGCGCATCCCCGCCCTCACCCAGCCCCTGCATGAGGCTGACAAAGTTGAGTTTGTTGCCTGTGGTCTTAGCCTGAAGGTACTCGACACCCCCGGACACACCCGTGGTCATATCTGCTATTACGGACACGGGGCGCTATTTAGTGGCGATACCCTGTTTACCGCCGGATGTGGTCGCCTGTTCGAGGGAACGGCAGAGCAGATGTATGAGTCACTTGAGAAACTACGGGCCCTGCCTGATGAGACGCTGATCTACTGTGCCCACGAGTACACCGAGGCTAATCTCAGTTTTGCCATGGTGGCCGAACCGCAAAATACCGAGACTGCAGCGCGTGCTGTGGAGGTTGAGCACTTACGCCAGGAGGGCAAAGCCACGGTTCCCGCTCCTCTCTCCATGGAGAAAGCAACCAACCCCTTTCTGCGCAGCCACGTCCCCTCTCTAATCGCAGCCGCCGAGGGCTTTTCGGGCAAGACACCAGGCTCACCCGCCGAGGTTCTTGCGGTGGTACGCCACTGGAAGGATACCCTTGATTAATGCTTATAAAATAAGCACTTGATGTCATTTCTAGCTTTAGTTGATAATACGATAATGTTAAAACCAAAAAGTACACGGATTGAGGCGTTCCTCATACCCGCCCTGCTCAGCCTAACTCTGAGTGGCTGTCTTTCTCAAATGGCACAGCAAACGCCAGAAGAGCCCGTCATCGTTGCCCAGCCGCAACCAGAAGCCATCATTATTGCTCCCGAGCCAGAACAGGTAGCTGAGAGCTGTAACGAGCCCCGTGATCTATGGACCCGCCTACGTGATGGCTTTCAGTTAAGTGAACACCAGCACCCCAGAATGGAAAGTGACCTGGCCTGGTACACCAAGCACAAAAGCTATCTGGCTCGCATGACAGAGCGCGCCAGGCCCTACCTGCACCTCATCGTTGAGGAGGCCGAGCGCCGCGGCATCCCGATGGAGCTGGCCCTACTACCGGTGGTCGAAAGTGCCTATCAGCCCTTCGCCTACTCCCATGGGCGTGCCGCCGGACTATGGCAATTCATACCCGGTACCGGTCGCCGATTCAAACTAAGTCAGACCTGGTGGTATGACGGTCGTCGCGATATCAAAGCTTCCACCCACGCCGCCTTCGATTATTTAGAATACCTGCACCGCTATTTTAAAGGCGACTGGCTACACGCACTGGCCGCCTATAACTCTGGTGAAGGCACGGTAAGAAAAGCGATTCGACGCAATAAGAAGAAGGGCAAACCCACCGACTACTGGTCACTGAACCTGCCCAAGGAGACCGAGGGCTATGTGCCCAAGCTACTCGCTATCAGTGTCCTGGTCGCCAATCCACCGGCCCACGGCGTAATACTGGCCAGTGTGCCCGATGTCCCCTACCTGGACAGTGTTGATGTGGGCTCGCAGATTGATCTGGATCTGGCCGCTGAGTTGGCCGGTATTTCACTAGAGGAGATGTATCGCTATAACCCCGGGTTCAACCGCTGGGCCACCGACCCAAAGGGGCCGCATAAACTGCTGGTGCCCGTAGAGAAGGTTGAACAGTTCCAGAACGCGCTAGCCGAATACCCGGTGAAGGAACGCATCAGTTGGAAGCGTCATAAGGTCAAGTCGGGTGAAGTGCTGGGTGTAATCGCCGAAAACTATCGCACCAACGTCGATCTGATCCGCAAGGTCAACCGTATTAAGGCCAATAACATCCGCGTCGGCAAGACCCTGATTATCCCGGTGGCACGAAAGAGCCTGTCGCGCTATCAGCTTAGCTCTAACCAGCGACTTAAGAGCATCCAGAGCCGCAAGCGCAAGGGTAACCGCGTGGAGTATCGTGTGCAGCAGGGAGACACCCTGTGGGATATAGCTCGTAAATATAGTGTTGGTGTGCAACAGCTCGCCAGGTGGAATGGCATGGCCCCACGTGACCCGCTGCGTCCCGGCAGTAAACTGGTGATCTGGGCGAAGGAACTGAAAAAGGTATCGGCGATCAATCCAGCAAACTTTGTTCATCCCTTCGAGCAGACCACCCGCCGCCGCATTGGCTATACTGTGCGCAATGGTGACTCACTGGCACGCATCTCAGACCGTTTTCGCGTCAGTGTCAGTAAGCTCAGAAGCTGGAATAAAAAATTACAGGGAAAGAAATATTTAAAACCTGGCGAGCGTCTGACTCTCTATGTCGATGTGAAGCGACAGTCCGGTAGTATTTAATAAAGCCAGAAATCTGAAATCATTAGGTGTAAAAATCAGAACCTGATCGGGTACATGCACTACCTGTAGGAGCGGCTCTGCCGCGATGACCGATTAAATCGCGCTGGAAGCGCTCCTACACTGCCAGCCTGTAAAACTCCGCCTCGATCATCTTGCTGCTAAGTTGCGAATAATCTTCGTGACTAAAACTTACCATTCCACCACACATCTCATACCAGGCAAATCCCCCTGTCCACGGTGCGTGTTGATAACTTCCCTGAATGCGGCGTGGCAGACAATATATCTCGCCAGGCAGGTAGAGCAAATTGTAGCTATCCCCTCCCCGATGCATGGTCTCAATGTATCGCCACGCCGCCTCGACATTATCAAAGCGCTCCACTCGTGATGGGTAGTCCTGCTCACCACCGTTGTGCCGCCACTGCGGCAGCTGCACCGGCAGTGGTGTCTCGCGCAGGAACATCTGGAAATGTAAATGATTAACTGAGGCAAAACCTCCGTAGGCATTATAGCCAAAACCAACACCGGGCAGGGTACACCCTAACTCCTCACTGACACGCCACATATAATGGTGGTCATCATGAGTTAGAAATTGCGGTGCATTGTGCTCGCGTTGTGGCACCAGCAGACCATGAAAATCAACAAACGGGAATTTATTGTAGAGCAACTCTACTTCTCGCCCCTGTAGCTCACCCGACCAGAAACACTCCTTGCGCAGAAACGGTTTATTGAAGTGAAAGCCATTCTCATTAAAGGGGGCGTGCAAGATATTAACTTTTGTATGTGCCATACGTGGCGGACGAAAAGCGCGCAGCTGGTTGAACTGTAACTCCCATGGCCCCTCGGCGCGGCGCTGTGTCGGCTGCAAGGCATCAAAACCTACCGCCATGATCTTGAGAAAGACCAGCACATCATCATCCGCATCCGCATCCGGCAGGGTACGGCCATGGCACAGGGCGTTACGATATTGTTCACTATATTCATCGAAACGCTGGCGAAGCCGTTGTGCCAACTGCCGCTGAATACGTTCATCGAAACCGGCATTGGCACAAACCAGAATAAAGACACCGAGCCCTTCATGCTCCAGCATATCGCTTAGACCGGTAGCGAAGGCAGCAGAAAAGTTTTCTACCGAGTCAAAGGTATCCCTGTTCATTTTATCTTCTCGTTTATCAATAACATGGCATCATCCTCCACGCTGGCATTCCAGACTCCCCGGGAAAAGTTATCCAGTTGTTGGCGCATACGCCTGACATGACTGCCGTGCCAATAGGGTTGATCACAGCTGCTACAGTAAAGTACGGTCTCATCCTCTCGCAGAGCCTCCCGCGGAACCCTGGCGATCACCTCCGAACTAGCAGGAATCAGTACGCTATTGCACACCAGGCAGCGGCTAAAGGGACAACACAGCCAGTCAATGGAAAAATTATTACTCAACTCCTCAAGCTGCCCATGCAATTGATTAGCGCTTAGCAGCGAAACAATCGCTGCCGCATCACGATACTCCAGCAGCTTGCGGTCACGGCTAAGCATCATCCGCTGTTCGGAGCGGGCCTGCTGCAACAGTGTTTTATCTCCCTCTCCTGGCGCAGCAATCACTACATCATAACCGGCAGCACGCAACCAGCGACCCAGCCGTGCCAGCATCTCATCGCAAAGGAAACGTTGGCGACAGCTGGACATGAAACTGTTATCCCTCCCCCGGCTCCAGTTTCAACAGTGTGTCGGGGATCATAGTGCCGAAACCAGCGGCATTTTTGTGTCCACCACCGCCAAATAGTGCCGCGACCTTTGCCACATCCTCACCACCGTTACGACTGGAACGTAGCGACCAGCTACGCTTCTCACCCTTATCCTGATAACCCGCGGCAAAGGGGTGTCCATCGGCCAATTCACCGACCAGCTCACTGATGATGGCTCGTGGACAATTGACTACCGGCACATCGAAGCCGGCAATACTTCCCATCACCGCCCGTTTCTTATAGCTGTCGATCATCTCCTGACGGAAGCGGTTGATCGCCTTGCCCTCGCTCATCAGGGTATTGAAACGATCAGCCGAGGTTATCACCTCATGCCAGAGGTCAAAATCGAACGGATAGGACATCAGGGCTGCATTAATATCTCTGGTGCCGTCCAAATCAAAGTTCCAGAGATCCTGATCCTGCACATGCAGCAACAATTGCGGCACCGGCTGTTGATGGAAATACTCCCAGGTGATCACCGCACCGGAGCGCGACATATCGAACACCACTTCCAGATTGGGGTGCTCTGTCTCCAGGCCGTCGAGGTCTTCCTGTGCACTGATATGGTGATCCAACACGGTTACTTTAGATGCACTATCACACAACTGCTTCATCTCTGGACGCTTAAAGGAGAAATCAACTACATAAACCTCTCGCTCAGCGCAATCTGGCATCGGCTCACCATGCGATGCAGCAAAAAACTCCACCTCTGTGCCCCGAGGCTCAAAGTGACGATGTGCCGCATAGGCCGCACCGAACCCATCAAGACAGTTTCCGTGATAGATAACCAGTGGTTTGCTCATACATGACTCTCCTGCTGTGAAACTTGCTGATGGTTGCTGCGTTTCTCTGCTTCAATAAATACACGCTTGATCTGCGGGTAAACCTGTTTGATGCGACGGTCCATCTGGCTGATGCTCTGCTCCACCTCATCGGCACTGATCGTATCATCAAAATCGACGCTAATAGTGGCGAGGATGAAGTCCGGCCCCATGTGCATTGTCAGTACCTCGTTAACATGGTCGACCTTGTCGCAATCGGCAACGATGCCACGAACCCCCTCCACCACCTGGCTATTGGCACTCTCACCTATAAGCAGCCCCTTGGTCTCGTAGGCAAGCCAGATCGCCGTGCCTCCGAGGATGCAGCCGATTACAATCGAGGCGATACCATCGAAGATAAGGATACCGGTCAGCTGACTAAGCAAGATACCGATAAAGGCAACAAGGAGGCCAAGCATCGCTGCCGAGTCCTCGAACAACACAACAAACATCGAAGGATCCTTACCTCGCTGCACCGCTTCAATATAACCCCATTTACCTTTGGCCCGGGTGAACTCCTTAAAGGCAAAATACCAGGCCCCGCCCTCAAACAGCATCGCGAAACCAAGCACAACGTAACTTATCCATGGATTCTCTACCGGCTGCGGATCAAACAGGCTGTGAATTCCTTCATACAAAGAGACACCGGCACCAACCGCAAAGATAAGAATGGCAACAACGAAGCTCCAGAAATAGATCTCCTTGCCGTGGCCAAAGGGGAAATGCTCATCGGCAGGCTTCTCCGCCCGCTTCATGCCATAAAGCAGCAACACCTGGTTGCCGGTATCGACCAACGAATGAATCCCCTCAGAGAGCATTGCCGAACTACCGGTCATGGTCGCAGCAACAAACTTGGTTATCGAGATCAGACCATTGCCCAGCAGGGCGGCGATGATCACCTTTTTTGATGAAGATGCCGACATTCATTACTCCTTGGGACGTGTGTACCAGAAGCTACACAGTTTTTTATAACGAACAAAGAACGGCAGCAACAGGCACATCAGTAACAGGTTTATTTGCTGCCAGGTACTGAACCATTCCAGTTTTCGCCTGGAAGATACCGCCGAATATTCATCAATAATGCAAAATTGAAGTTGTTGTCCTTTACCCCAGCGTCGCAGTGCACGTGAGAACCAGATCTCCTCACTAGCATAGACCTGTTCACTAAACCCCCCCACCACTTCAAATCCCTCACGCCGGGCGTAAACAAAACAACCTGCTGCCCAGCGCAAGCGACGAGAAACACCATTCCAGAATGCAAGACCAGCACGCACGGAAAAGCGTTCGACATGATCAAATTTCACTCTCACCCCACCACCGCAACAGTTGCCTGAGAGGTTGTCCAACGCCCGACTCAACAGTTCTGTGCTTATCAAAGTATCGGCATCGACAAAGACAAAGTACTTCCCCATTGCCACTTTTGCACCAGCATTTCTGGCCCGAGAAATCTGATTTACGGGCTCGAATACCACGCGTGCACCAGCCTGCTCTGCCACACTGGCGGTTGCATCAGAGGAGTTGTTGTCGACTACAATGATCTCACCCGATAACTCAATATTGCCCATTGCCAGGTGAAGAGACTCAAGGGTAAGTGGCAGCCACTTCTCTTCATTGTAAGCAGGAACGATGATCGAGTAGTCGATGCGCATTAAATCAGATGCGCACGCAGTCGCGCTTCGGAAAGAGAACCCAGATGTACTCCAGCAATACGCCCACGCTCGACAAAGACAAAGGCAGGGGCTCCCCGTGCGTGCAGACTGGTTGCCAACTCACCATGCTCTAGCGCATCGAGTTTTACCACATTACCCAGCTCCTTGGTGAGTTGCTCAATCATCGGTGCCATCTCATTACAGGGGTGACAATATTCACTTGTGAAGTAGAGCACAAGTTTCTCATCATTCAACAGTGAATCATCCACCACACCATGAAGCTGTGGTAATGACTTACCCTTCATAAAGCGTGCTGAGAAACGAATGTAAATCTGCAACAGCGTCATCAGTCCGATCAAAACCAGTGGGATATATTTTGTCCACTCCATCAAATCACCTCGCGGAACAGTGCCGCCTGTAATAATGTTTCTGTATAGGGGTGTTCAGGAGAGGTGAAGAGCTTCTCAGTATCACCCAGTTCCACCATACGTCCCTCCTTCATCACCAGTACACGGTGGGCCACGGAACGAATAACTTTCAGATCGTGGGTAATAAAGAGATAACTCATGCCATGACGCAACTGTAGATCACGCAACAGGCCAAGTACCTGCTTCTGCACAGAGATATCAAGTGCACTGGTTGGTTCATCCAATAATACCAGTTTCGGCTCAAGCACTACCACACGGGCGATGGCGATACGCTGACGTTGTCCACCAGAGAATTCGTGTGGATAACGATGCAACATAGTCTCATCTAGCCCCACCTCCTCCAGTCCTTTTATAATTCGCGCCAACCGCTCCTCACAGTTTAATTCTGGAAAGTGCAGTGCCAGGCCTTCACCAACAATTTGCTCCACCGTCATACGCGGTGAGAGAGAGGAGAAAGGGTCTTGGAATACCACCTGCATATCTTTACGCAGTGGACGTAGATCGCGCTCACTTAGCAGATCGATACGCTCACCATTAAAACTAATAGCTCCCTGACCACTCTGCAGACGCAGCAGACTCATGCCCAGCGTAGTCTTGCCAGAACCTGACTCGCCAACAATGCCGAGGGTCTCGCCGGGGCGAATATAAATATCCACCCCGTCCACCGCACGCACCTCAGCCACCGTGCGGCGGAAGAAACCGGCCTTAATGGGGAAAATACACTGCATGTTCTTGCCATCAAGTAATGGACGTTGTTTATCGAAACCATGCAGCTCATCGCTGGAGACCAGCGGCTCCGGTTCACTCGCCAATAACTTTTTGGTATAGGGGTGTTGCGGCGCGGCAAATACACTCTCCACCTCGCCCTGCTCCACCATCCTCCCCTTCTCCATCACACAAATGGTATCGGCAAAGTGGCGCACCATATTCAGATCATGGGTGATCAACAATATCGCCATACCGAATTCACGCTGCAACTCGTCGAGTAATTCCAGGATCTGTTTCTGTATCGTCACATCAAGTGCCGTAGTCGGCTCATCGGCGATCAGCAGTTTCGGTCGACAGGCCAGTGCCATCGCGATCATCACGCGCTGACGCTGACCACCCGAGAGCATATGGGGAAAGGCATCGAAACGCTTCTCTGCATCGGGAATACCTACCCGTTGCAACAACTTAATAACCTGGTCTCGTGCGGCAGTGCGATCCAGTGCCTCGTGCAAGAACAGCGGTTCCATCAGCTGATCACCGATGGGATAGACAGGATTAAGTGCCGTCATCGGCTCCTGAAAGATCATCGCGATCTCACGACCACGCACGCCACGCATGGCCGCTTCACTTTTGTGTAACAGCTCCTCGCCATTAAAGCGTATCGAGCCGGTAGGATAGTCAGTTTGCGCACGTTCATGCAGTTGGAGCACCGATAGTGCTGTTACCGATTTACCGGAGCCAGACTCCCCCACCAAGGCAAGCTTCTCACCTGGCCGCATGGATAAACTGACACCCTCAACGACTGGCACACGCTCACCAGCGAGACCAAAGGCAACACTCAGATTTTCAATCTCGAGTAATGATTTAGTGCTCATCATCCCTTCCTGGCATCCATGGCTTCACGTAACGCTTCACCGATAAATATCAGCAGCATCAACGTCCCCACCAATACCGTGAAGGTGGTGAGTGAAAGCCACCATGCCTCAATATTCTCCTTACCCTGGGAAAGCAACTCACCGATGCTTGGCGTGCTAGGGGGCACACCGAGGCCAAGAAAATCAAGACTGGTCAGTGCCAGGATAGAACCACTAATACGAAACGGCAGGAAGGTGATTACCGGTGTCATCGAGTTGGGTAACAGATGACGCCACATAATGCGACGATTGGAGAGGCCGAGTGCTCGGGCCGCCGTCACATAATCCATATTCCGACCCTTTAAAAATTCAGCACGTACATAATCTGCCAGCCCCATCCAGCCGAACAAGGACAGCAACACAATCAACAGGGCTACACTAGGATTAAAGATAGATGCGAAAATAATAAGCAGATAAAGTTCAGGCATCGAGCCCCAGATTTCCATCAGCCGTTGTGCAATAAGATCGGTACGCCCACCGAAATAACCCTGAATCGCCCCGGCGACAATACCAACAACGATGCCTACTACGGTAAGGGCGAAGGCAAATAGTACCGAAAGCCGGAAGCCATAAATAAGCCTTGCCAGTACATCACGCCCACGGTCATCGGTACCGAGGATATTTTGATCCGATGGCGCTGCGGGATTAGGCAACTCAGCAAAATAATTGATCGTGTTGTAATGATATGGATTCAACGGATAGAGCGCCCAGTTATCACCCTGGCTCATCTGCTCCTTAATAAAAGGATCGAGGTAATCCGTCTCGGTAACAAAATCACCACCGAATTCCGTCTCCGGATAAGTTTGCAGTAAGGGGAAATAATATTCTCCCTGATAGTGAATCATCAGCGGCTTGTCATTGGACAACACTTCAGCAAACAGGCTCAATACAAAGAGAATGCTGAAAATCCACAAACTGACATAGCCACGACGGTTGGCCTTGAATCGTCGCCATGCTCGTGCCGAGGCACTCATGGAATAGGCAGTGTTCACAGACGCCGACATTAGCGATTACCCACCGATTCAAACTGAATACGCGGATCGACCAATACATAACTAATATCGGTCAGCAACTTTGCAAACAATCCCAGCAGGGTAAACAGATAGAGCGATCCCATCACCACTGGATAGTCGCGTTTCATTACCGCATCGTAAGAAAGCAGGCCCAGGCCATCGAGAGAGAAGATAGTCTCGATCAGCAGCGAACCGGTGAAAAAGGCACCAATAAAGGCACCAGGAAAGCCGGTGATGAGCGGGATGATGGCATTGCGAAAAACATGCTTATACATCACCGCATTCTCACCCAGTCCCTTGGCACGCGCAGTCAGCACATACTGTTTGCGCAACTCTTCGATAAAACTGTTCTTGGTGAGCATGGTCATTACCGCAAAATTACCAACGACCATGGCCGTAACCGGCAACACCATGTGCCAAAGATAATCGGTCACCTTGCCAATCCAGGACAGCTGCTCCCAGTTGTCTGAGGTAAGACCTCGTAGCGGGAATAGATCCCAAAAGCTACCGCCACCAAATAGCACTAGTAAGGCGATACCAAGTACAAAGCCGGGTATGGCATAACCAATTAGAATCAGTGTACTGGTGACGACGTCGAAGGGAGTGCCATCACGCACGGCCTTAGCCACGCCTAAGGGAATACAGGTGAGATAGGTGAGTAAGAAAGTCCACATTCCAAGACTAATGGAGACCGGTAGTTTGTCGATAATCAACTCTGTTACTGACTTATGCTGAAAGAAGCTCTCGCCTAAATCAAAGGTCATGTAGTTACCGAGCATCTCGACAAAACGTTGCCACGCCGGTTTATCAAAACCGTAATAGGCCTTGAGTTCATTAAGTCGCTCTTCATCCAGTCCTTTAGCACCACGATAGAGTCCTTCAATTCCTGCACTCGCCTCACCATGTACCCCCTGCCCCTGCATCTGTGCTACCAGTTGCTCCACCGGTCCACCCGGTACGAACTGGATCACACTGAAGGTAATCAACAACACACCAAACAGGGTCGGGATCATCAACAACAGGCGCTTGAGAATATAGGCGGCCATGACTAATTAGTCTCTCCCTTAGGCAGATCCCACCAGGTCATAAGAACCAGATTGGTGGCATCGTAATAGAGCGGCAGAGTTTCCGGTTGGTCGAAAAGGCCGCTCCAGTATGCGACACGGTGGCTACCGATAAACCAGTGTGGGGCCAAATATTCGCCGTGGAGCAACACACGATCCAACGCATGAACAGCAGTCATCAGGGCCGCCCTATCCCTGGCGTAAATCACCCTCTCTACCAGCGCATCGACCACAGGATCATTAATACCGAAAAGGTTGCGGGTTCCCTTTTGCTCCGCTGAAGAGGAGTGAAACATCCCCATCAACTCATTACCGGGTGACTGCGACTGACCAAAACTACCTACAACCATATCAAAGTCAAACGTGTCGAGACGCTGCTTGTAGAGAGCCGAGTCCACCGTACGATAATCAACGTCTATACCCAATTTACCGAGATTGCGTGCAAAGGGGGCAAGGATGCGCTCAAAACCTTTTTGCGACAGCACCACATCAAACCGAAATGCCTCATCTTTATCATTACGCAGGGCGTGGTCACGATAACGCCAACCCGCCTCCTGCAACAGTGCCTTAGCCTGTCTAAGATTACTGCGCAGGGAAGATGGCGGTAAAGTGGTTGCCGGACGCCACTCCCGAGTGAAGAGTTCCGGCGGGAGTTGATCACGGAAAGGCTCCAGTAATGCTAATTCATCGCCCTCAGGGAGCCCTTTAGCCGCCAGTTCACTGTTACTAAAATAGCTGTCACACTGCTGGTACTGATTATAAAAGAGCTGGCGGTTCGACCACTCAAAATCCAGCGCCAGACTGATCGCCTTGCGCACCCGTTTGTCCTGAAATAACGGGCGACGCAGGTTAAAGACAAACCCCTGCATCCCGGCATTATTTGAGTGTTTCAATAAGGTCTTGCTGATTCGCCCGTCACGAAATTTCTGACCACCATAATCACGTGCCCACTTCTTCGAATTGTACTCATGATTAAATGCAAACTCCCCGGCCTTAAATGCCTCCAGTGCCACGGTGAAATCACGATAATATTTGTAGGTCACATGCTCGAAGTTAAACATGCCACGACGCACATTCAGATGATTACCCCAGTAGTCAGGATTGCGACGATAGGTAATATTCTTACCGAGGTCGAATTTATCTATAAGGTAAGGGCCACTGGTAATCGGTAACTCCAATGCAACCTTGTCGAAAGCGTTACCCCCCACCCAGTTACGCGAGAAAATCGGGATCTGACCAGCCAGCAGGTGTAGCTCCGGGTTGACCCTGGCAAACTCAAAGCGCACCGTGCGCTCGTCCACAACTACCACACGCTTAATATCTGCATAGTAATAACCGTACTGTGGATGCCCTTTCTCACCGACCAGAGTATCGAAGGAGAATTTCACATCCTCAGCCAGCACCGGGGAGCCATCGTTAAAACGTGCCTCTTTACGCAGTCGAAAGGTAACCGAGAGTTTGTTCGAGGCCAGCACCACATCTTCTGCCAGCAAGCCGTACTGACTAAAGGGTTCATCCATACTGGAGACCATCAGGGTCTCGAACATCAGCGTACTTAAGCCCTCTGCGTTAATGCCCTTGAGGATATAGGGATTAAAGGAGTCGAAACTGCCCACCGAAGAGAGCACCAGCTCACCACCCCTTGGTGCATCAGGATTAACATAATCAAAGTGAGAAAAACCGTTGGCGTATTTAGGCGTATAACCCATAGCCTGAGAACTGGCAGCCTGAGCCCCATTCATTAAGCACAGACCGAATAAAAGTATGACCAGAAAATATTGACGCTTCATAGAGCCCAATTATCGCCCGAAGAGCTCAGCGACGCCACTCTATCTTGTATTGTTAGTCTCTTGCAATATGCCCTGCTCCCCCTGCAACTTGCCGATGATTACAGCACCGCAGGAGTCAGAGAAAACGTTAGTAGAGGTACGCATCATATCGAGAATGCGATCAACAGCAAGGATAAGACCAATTCCCTCTGCAGGTAGACCTATCGCAGCCAGAATAATGGAGATAGCAACGAGGCTGGCAGCAGGTATACCGGCCACGCCGATAGAAGTCAGCAACGCAACCAGAACAATCGTGAACTGTGTAGCGAAGCCTAGTTCAATACCATAGGCCTGAGCAATGAACATGGCAGCAACACACTCATAAAGCGCGGTACCGTCCATATTCACTGTTGCCCCTAACGGAAGAACAAAGGAACTAGTGCGGTTAGAGACACCAGCATTTTTCTCCACGCACTCCATGGTGATAGGTAGAGTGGCCGATGAAGAAGCCGTAGAGAATGAAGTCAACAGCGCTGGCATCATTGCGCGATAGTGGCGCAGAGGATTGACCCCGGCAACAAAACGAAGCAGCAGCGGCATGGTGATAAAGAAATGGAAGGCCAAGGCCATCACTACACTGAGGAAGAACCAAAGCAACGGCATAAAGGCATCGAAACCGGTGCTAGCGACTACCTTGGCGACCAGAGCGAAGACACCAATAGGGGCAAAGACCATCACCCAGTCGGTAATGCGCATCATCGTCTCGTAGACACCTTGCCAAAAGTTGAACTGCGTCTCGGCGTAATCCTCCTGAATTTTGGTCATGAAAAAACCAAACAACAGACTAAAGAAGATCAGGCCGAGCATCTGTCCATTGGCAGCAGAGGCAACGATATTGGTCGGTACCATGCGCACGAAGATATCGACTACATCACCGGCCCCCTTGCCCTCGACCTTCGCCTCAATAGCCGAGGTATCGGCACTGAAACCAATGCGATCCTTGACAGGCCCCAGTTCATCAACACCAGGCTGAATCGTGTTGACTACCGCCAGTCCAATCAGGATAGCAAATAGACTGGTGGTGGCATAATAGAGAAGTGTTTTGCCGCCAAGTCTACCCAGTGAGCCTGAGCCACCAATACCGGCAATGCCAACAATAATCGACGAGACGATCAGTGGCACGATGAGCATCTTCAATGCATTGAGAAACAGCGTGCCGAAGAACTCGTAGATGGAATAGAAAGTGACACCGAGAACCCCGGCATCCTTGCCGGTAATAAGGCCTGCAATAACAGCAAGACCCAGAGCGATCAAAATCTGCCAGTGAAGTTTTAGCTTAAGCATCTTGCACCCCATCCCTCTGATTGGCTTTACTGCCTGGTAGTAATCTCCGCACGCTCGCGTAGACCGGCAGTCAGTGCCAACTCTGCGACATTGGCATTAGAACGCTCAATGCGCTGCATAGCATCACTACGGAAAGTTGCCTCTACAGCAGTAACATCACCAGACTTAACCTCATAAACAGAAACCAGAGCCTGGTCACCACCAGGCAAGGTTAATTGCTCACGGCTGAATCCACCGGCTACAGGGTGTGGCATACGGAAAACTGTCTGAACAATGCTACGCTCCACCTCACTGTCATCACGCTTCAGGCCTTTATGGTGCTTCCACTCCAGCTGCAGCGATGCAGCCAAAGACTCAGGCTCCTCACCCGCCTGTAACCTGGCGAACAGGGCGCTGGCCTGCGTCAGTGTGTTTGCCGTGGCCTTATCCCGCTTGATAGTAGCTTCGATCTCTGCTTTCACTTCTTCGAAGGGACGTAGTGCCTCGGGCTTATGATCGTTTATCCGTAATACTACAAGGTGGTTATCGGCCAGCTCGATAGACTCACTGTTATTACCACGAACAAGTACATCTTCACTAAATGTAGCAGTGATGACCTTGGGGTTGGCAGCAATACCTACTCCACCACCGCTACGCACAAAATAGTTACTGCTCTTAATCTCAAGCTGCAGCTGTTCAGCGGCCACACCAAGGGTGTCAGGCTGCTCATAGGTAAGATTGGCGAGCTGCTCTGCATTGTCATAGAAGATATCAGCGGCACGCTCGCTTTGAATCTCAGACTTCAGATCAGCAGCAACTTGCTCATAGGGCTTGGTCTCACCACCCTTGATATCATCGAGCTTGATAATATGGAAGCCAAATGCACTGCGTACAACACCACTTACCTCACCCTTTTGCAAGCTAAAGGCACTATCTTCAAAGGCCTTGTCCATAACCCCTCTGCCGAAGAAGCCGAGGTCACCGCCTTTGTTGGCAGAACCCGGGTCTTGCGACTCAGCCTTAGCCAAACTGGCGAAATCTTCACCACTGTTAATGCGTTGCAATAAGTCCTCAGCCTTTGTACGTGCCTCGCTTTGCGAGGACTCGGCGGTACTGTTAGCAACTTGAATCAGGATGTGACGCGCCTTACGCTCCTCAGCGGTACGGAAATTGAGCTTCTGCGCCTCGTAACGTTGACGCATCTCCTCCTCATTTACCTCAATGGCAGAGGTGATATCGGCAGCCTTAATCTCAAGGTAGTCGATCTTCACCTGCTCCGGCTGCATATAACGGCTACTATTGCTCTCGTAGTAGGCTCGGATCTCCTCCTCGGAAACCACAACCCCACCCTCAAACTTGCTCACCGGCACTACCATATAACCAATATCGCGCTGTTGCTGTTGCAGGCGCAAATGGGCATCGAGTTCGGTATCAAGGGTGAATTCTGAGGCGGTAATAGCATCACTAAGCTGGCTGGCGATCAAATCGCGGCGTACACGCTGTTCAAACAGGCGTGGCGACATCCCCTGCTGTGCCAACACTCGTTCGTACTGTTCCTGATTAAACTTTCCGTCACGATAAAAGGCGTCAATACCCTTGATGGTATTGGCCAACTGAGCATCACCGATTCTCATACGATTATCCGCTGCAGCGTTAATCAACACCTCTTTCTCGATCAATTGCTGCAGGATCTGACTCTTCATCATCTCCTCGGAAAAGATACCTTCTGGAATCTTGCCACCAAACATCTGCTGCAGACGATCCCGCTGCTGCTGGTAAGCACTTTGCACCTGCCGCGGTGAGATCTTTACCCCATCCACCTCGGCAATGCTGTCATCGCCTCCGCCACCAAAATAGGAATTTATACCCCACAGGGCAAAGGGAATGGAAATCAATCCAACAATAAGCCAGGCGAATACACCCTGGGAGCGGTCTCGAATAATCTGAAGCATATCGACTATGTTCCTGATGCCATGTTCTTATGGATTTCGGAAAGAAAAAAGGGCGCATATAAAATGCGCCCTTGGATCAATATTGGCGGAGCGGACGGGACTCGAACCCGCGACCCCCGGCGTGACAGGCCGGTATTCTAACCAGCTGAACTACCGCTCCGGATTTTACTGTTTTTATTTGGTGGGTGCTGAGGGGATCGAACCCCCGACCCTCGCCTTGTAAGGGCGATGCTCTCCCAGCTGAGCTAAGCACCCGTAACTTCAAAGGCGCGCTAGTTTACTGCATCCTTAAGCGCTTTACCAGCCTTGAAAGCTGGAGATTTGGCAGCGGCGATCTGGATGGTTGCACCGGTTTGCGGATTACGGCCGGTACGTGCCTTTCGGTCACGGACTTCAAAAGTACCAAAGCCAATCAGGTTAACGGTCTCGCCCTTTTTCAGGGTGTCGGTTACTGTACCGATCACGGCATCCAGTGCACGACCAGCAGCAGCTTTAGATATATCGGCGCCTTCAGCAATGGCATCAATCATTTCGGATTTGTTCATAGGTTTCTCCCCTCGTTCCAGTAGGTAGGATTATTTTGTCTTAGTCCATTATTTAGATAAGACTTACAACACTTACAAAATACTGCCACTCAAGTTGAATGGTTGGCAGCAATAAAAACTTGGCAAATTTATACCAATAGGCTCTTACTACTGTCAAGCAAAGTACGACGTAAAATCGAAGTTTTATTCAGCTTTGTACAATGCTTGACGAGCTATTAACAACTTAGCAGAGCTTGTTCATGTAAAAAGGCGATAACGACACAAACTAGAATATTATTTTCTACCCTTGCACACCTTAATGTGTTTGCAGATTTTTTTGATTCTCACCCTCTTTTGACTTGACAAACTCCATCATCTCCTCGTCAGAAAGGGGCTTAGGCTTGCTCACCAAGGCAATATCAAGCACTTCATCGATCCACTTAACCGGGCGAATATCAAGATTCTCCTTGATATTATCTGGCACCTCTTCCAGATTGCGACGGTTTTCCTCAGGAATAATTACAGTCTTGATACCACCACGATGCGCCGCCAGCAGTTTCTCCTTAAGACCACCGATGGGCAATACCTCACCACGCAGGGTGATCTCTCCGGTCATCGCTACATCTGCTCGTACCGGAATACCGGTTAATACGGAGACCAGTGCAGTACACATCCCCCCCCCGGCACTGGGACCATCTTTGGGGATCGCCCCCTCCGGGACATGCACATGGATATCCTTATTCTCGTAAAAATCGGGGCGAATACCAAGGCTGCTGGCACGGCTACGTACCACGCTCATCGCCGCCTGAATCGACTCTTTCATTACATCACCGAGTTGGCCGGTGACGGTATGTTTACCTTTGCCAGGAACAACTACGGTCTCAATGCTCAGCAGCTCACCACCCACCTCAGTCCAGGCCAAACCGGTAACCTGGCCGACCTGATCAGACTCCTCAGCCAGACCATAGCGGAAACGTCGTACGCCAAGGAAATCACCAAGATTATCGCTTCCAACGCTGATCTGTTTACGCGACTCGTCAGCGACCAGCTCCTTCACCACCTTACGACAGATCTTGGCCACCTCACGCTGCATCCCGCGTACTCCAGCCTCACGGGTATAAAAGCGCACGATATCGAGCAGCGCGTCATCAGCGATGATGATCTCATCGTCCTTCAAGCCGTTGGCCTTCATCTCCTTGGAGACCAGATAACGACGGGCAATATTGAGCTTCTCGTCCTCGGTGTAGCCTGCAATACGGATCACCTCCATGCGGTCCAGCAGTGGACCGGGGATATTCATCGAGTTAGAGGTGGCGATAAACATCACATCGGAGAGGTCATAATCGACTTCCAGATAGTGGTCGTTAAAGGTATGGTTCTGCTCTGGGTCGAGCACCTCCAGCATCGCCGAGGCAGGATCACCACGGAAATCAGAGGCCATTTTGTCAATCTCATCGAGCAGAAATAGCGGATTACGGGTCTCTACCTTGGCAAGGTTTTGCACGATCTTACCGGGCATTGAGCCTATATAGGTACGGCGGTGGCCACGTATCTCAGCCTCGTCACGCACCCCACCGAGGGCCATACGCACAAACTTACGATTAGTGGCACGGGCAATAGATTTGCCCAGAGAGGTCTTGCCCACGCCGGGAGGCCCAACCAGACAGAGAATCGGCCCCTTGAGCTTCTTCACCCTCTTCTGCACCGCAAGGTATTCAAGGATGCGCTCTTTCACCTTTTCCAGGCCGTAGTGATCCTCTTCCAGCACACTCTCAGCCCGCGCCAGGTCGTGGCGTAGCTTGGTTTTCTTCTTCCATGGCACCTGCACCAACCAGTCGATATAGTTGCGCACCACGGTTGCCTCAGCAGACATCGGAGACATCATCTTCAATTTACTCAGCTCAGCGGTAACCTTCTCCTTGGCCTCTTTGGACATACCCGCCTTTTCAATCTTCTGCTCCAGCTCCTCCATCTCGTTGGGGGCTTCATCCAGATCGCCTAACTCCTTCTGGATCGCCTTCATCTGCTCATTAAGGTAGTACTCGCGCTGACTCTTCTCCATCTGTTTTTTGACGCGACCACGGATGCGCTTTTCCACCTGCAGCAGATCCAGCTCAGACTCCATCATCGTCAACAGATGCTCAAAGCGCTCACGTAAATCCGTAATCGCCAGGATCTCCTGCTTCTCCTCGACCTTTAACGCCATATGGGCGGCTATGGTATCGAGCAGGCGATTGGGGTCTTCGATTCCAGCAAGTGAGGTGAGTACCTCCGGTGGTACCTTTTTGTTGAGCTTGACGTACTGATCAAACTGATTGAGCACCGAGCGGGAGAGTACCTCGGCCTCACGCTCATCAATGGGCTCAGCCTCCAGCACCGAGATCTGCGCAGTAAAGAACTCTTCATTCTCGATGAAGTTAACAATTTTAGCGCGCTGTCCCCCCTCTACCAGTACCTTCACGGTACCGTCAGGGAGTTTTAACAGTTGCAGAATAGTAGAGAGGGTACCAATGCGGTAAACATCCTCTTCAGTAGGGTCATCCTCTGAGGCGCTCTTTTGAGCAACCAGCAGGATCTCCTTATCCTCCTCCATCGCCGCTTCCAGGGCCTTAATAGACTTATCACGACCAACGAACAGCGGGATCACCATATGCGGATAGACCACTACATCACGCAGTGGTAACACAGGCATGCTGCGCAGCTGTTCACTTACTTCTGAAATCTTGTCCTTAGCATCATCCATCGGATTACACCTTTTTAGGCTGTTCCACTGAGGCCGAATGCCACATACAAAGAATAACCAAGTTATTTGCTATGGTTTTAATTATGTAGCCTATTGGCGCGGTATTCAAGGGAAATATAGTTGTGGACGTAGCACAGAAACTACGTCCACTATTGGTCTAATCGGCTGCAGCGGCGGCGCTCTGTTCGGTGCTTTTGTAGATCAATAGCGGCTCGGATTCACCAGTAATAACACCTGAGTCGATAACCACCTTGCTCACCCCCTCCATGGAGGGTAGATCGTACATGGTATCTAGCAGGGTCGTCTCCAGAATAGAGCGCAGGCCACGAGCTCCGGTCTTACGATCCATCGCCTTAGAGGCAACAGCATGCAGCGCATCCTCGCGGAACTCGAGCTCTACATCCTCCATATCGAACAACTTGGCGTACTGTTTGGTTAGTGCGTTCTTAGGTTCGGTAAGGATAGCGATGAGGGCATCTTCATCCAGCTCTTCTAAAGTGGCATGCACCGGAAGGCGTCCAACGAACTCAGGGATCAGGCCATACTGCACTAGATCCTCAGGTTCAACGCTGAGCAGCATCTCGGTGTAGGTCTTCTTCTCATCCTTGCTCTTTACCTCGGCTGAGAAACCGATACCACCCTTCTCAGAGCGATTTTGGATCACCCGATCAAGCCCGGCGAAAGCGCCGCCGCAAATGAAGAGGATATTAGCGGTATCTACCTGTAGAAACTCCTGTTGCGGGTGCTTGCGCCCACCCTGCGGCGGGACCGAGGCAACGGTACCCTCAATCAATTTAAGTAGTGCCTGCTGTACACCCTCACCCGATACATCACGGGTAATAGACGGGTTATCAGACTTGCGCGATATCTTGTCTATTTCATCAATATAGACGATACCGGTCTGTGCCTTATCCACATCATAGTCACACTTCTGCAACAGTTTCTGGATGATATTTTCCACATCCTCACCCACGTAACCGGCCTCAGTAAGGGTAGTCGCATCGGCAATAGTAAAGGGTACATTCAGCAGACGTGCCAGAGTCTCTGCCAGCAGGGTCTTACCCGAGCCGGTAGGGCCGATAAGCAGAATATTGCTCTTGGAGAGCTCTACATCATCCTTTTTCTGCTCAGCATTAAGACGCTTGTAGTGGTTGTAAACAGCAACGGACAGCACCTTCTTGGCCCGCTTCTGGCCAATCACATACTCGTCAAGACTTTCATTAATCTCACGGGGGATCGGCAGCTTGCTGGCATCGCCACCGCTGGACTCCTCCTGAATCTCTTCGCGGATGATGTCGTTACACAGCTCAACACATTCATCACAGATGAAGACAGAAGGCCCTGCAATCAGCTTGCGTACCTCATGCTGGCTCTTACCGCAGAAGGAGCAGTAGAGCAATTTGCCGTTGTCGTCACCCTTGCCGGTCGTTTTATCAGGCATCGCCTATTCCCGTATTACTATCAATATTAAGTCAAACATGCAGAGTTTGGCGCAATTTTTCAACCCCCAGATCGCTATGGATTGAGAAAATGGCCCAGCCATTCGATCAGAATGAGTTACTCATCCTCACCACTACGATTATCAAGTACTTGATCGATAAGGCCATATTCTGCCGCCTCGCTACCGCTCATGAAGTTATCGCGCTCGGTATCCTGCTGGATACGCTCAATGGGCTGGCCACTGTGTCGAGCAAGAATGCCGTTGAGCTGCTCACGGATCTTGAGGATTTCACGCGCATGAATCTCAATATCAGTCGCCTGCCCCTGATAACCGCCCAGCGGCTGATGAATCATCACCCGGCTATGTGCCAGAGCAAAGCGTTTTCCCTCTGCACCGCCCGCCAGCAATACGGCACCCATACTCGCCGCCATACCAATACACATAGTGCTGACCTGTGGCTTGATAAACTGCATGGTGTCATAGATGGCCAGACCGGCACTTACCGAGCCGCCGGGTGAATTGATATAGAGGTGAATATCCTTATCCGGGTTCTCTGACTCAAGGAACAGCAGCTGCGCCACAATCAGATTGGCCATATGGTCTTCCACCGGACCCACGGCAAAAATCACCCGCTCTTTAAGCAGGCGGGAGTAGATATCATAGGAACGCTCGCCACGGGAGGTCTGTTCAACCACCATCGGGATCAAACCTAGATTTTTCGTATCCAGTGCACCGCTCATATTGCTGTTATCGATCATTGCTTCAGTTTCCTTTAGCTTAGTCTAGATTAAGCTCGACCCATCACTTCATCAAAAGTGCCGCTCTTTTCCGTCACGTCGGCCTGCTCGAATGCCCACTCCACGACTGCATCTTCCAGCACCAGGCTCTCAACCTGTGACAAATGGCTCTTGTCGCCATAATACCAGTCGATAACCTGCTTAGGGTCTTCGTAGGTAGAGGCCAGCTCATCGACCTTGGCACGAACCTTCTCTTCATCGGCCTTCAGCTCCTGAGCTTTAATAAGCTCGGAGAGAATCAAACCCAGTGAGACACGACGCTGTCCCTGCTCACGGAACATCTCGTTATCAAGTTGCACGCCAGACTTGCCATCCGGCGTATGCATCTGCTGTTGCATCTGCTGCTTAAGGGTCTCGGCCTCATTCTCAACCAGTGCCTGTGGAACCTCGATAGGATTGAGCTCAACCAGCTTATCCATCACCGCCTGCTTATTACCCTCAGTCAATGCACTCGCCACTTCGCGTTCCATATTCTGGCGCACTTCCTGACGCAGTGACTCAAGGCTACCATCACCGATACCAAAACTCTTGGCAAACTCCTCGTCAAGCTCCGGCAATGTTGATGCCTCGACACTGTTCACCTTAACGGCGAACTGCACCGGCTTACCAGCAACCTCTTTATGGGCGTACTCTTCGGGGAAGGTGAGATCCAGGGTCAGCTCATCACCAGCCCTGGCACCTACCAGGCCTTGCTCAAAACCCTCAATCATGCGGTTGGCACCAATGGTGACAGGGACTTTCTCGCCGGCATTGCCGGAGAACTCTTCTCCATCAATGGTGCCCTTGAAGTCAATATTCAAGCGATCATCCTCAGCTGCAGCACGCTCTACCGCCTCCCATGAGGCACGCTGCTTGAGCAGGGTATCCATCATCTTATCCAGGTCTCCGTCGCTAACCTCAGCAACGCGTTTTTCCAGTTTTACACCAGAGAAATCGGCCAGGCTAAGCTCAGGCATTACCTCAAAGGTCGCGGTGAACTCTAAATTCTTACCCGCCTCGTTGACAGTAGGCTCGATGGTGGGCATACCGGCAGGTTGCAGACTTTGCTCGCTCACGGCTTCAAAGTAGGTGGACTGAATCAGGTCACCAACCACCTCATCACGAACCTGCTTGCCATACTGCTGGGCAACCACTTTGAGTGGCACCTTACCGGGACGGAAACCCTTCACACGAACGGTCCGACTCATACCCTGCAGACGTTTCTGCACTTCACCATCAATGCGCTCTACAGGGAGCTCCACAGTCATTCGACGCTCAAGACCGTTGGTTGTCTCAACTGAAACCTGCATTTTTACACCTCAACTATCAAATAACGAATACATATTAATCAGCCTCCCCGCCCGTAATTAACAGGCCAGGAGGCAATGAATGAGCGGTTCGGGGAAGGGTTCCGGTTGCCTGTTCTACGAAGATAAGTCCTCTGGCAGCCCTGACAGGACTGAAAAAACACTAATTTTCTCTCATAGATTCAACGAGTTGCAGCACAACCAGGAGAAAGCCGACATAAATCTATGTAAATTAGCCTAAGTGGCGGTTTTACATCGGTTTTTCGCTTCTCCCGAAAACCGCCTATGATAAATCAGATCAGAGCAAACATCTATAAATAGAATATCGCCTCTAAGGACCCTACTAGCGTAAGTATCGGGTATTACTGTCGAATGAGTATGCTCTGTAGCGTGGTTATGTTCTGTAGGTCTGCGTTTTCAGCAAATCTGGCGTCGATCAGCCCTTCAATACTGCCACTTTGAGTGAGTTTATTTTCCACCATCATATCGGCAATCTCCTGCATCTCCACCTCTTTCGGGGTGAACTCGTCAAAAACGACGCGATCTTCAGGTGTATTGAGGGCAAAATTAACCAAATCTAGATTTTGATTCCAGTAGGAGGAGGCAATAGTCGCCGCCTCGCTCAGATTTTTCCGCGCCCACAGACCTGAGCGGGCTGCAGAGGTGACGAAATTTTGCACCAACTGTGGATCCGACTCGACGAGCGAGTTATTAACAATCACTAAATTAGTGATGAATTCAGGCCAGACATCTTCTGCATAGGTTAGCAACGAGGCCTCGCCCGAGCGAAGAGTCATCGCGGCAAAGGGCTCACCGACATAGTAGGCATCCAGCGAACCGGCAGAAAGGGCCGAGGCCATATCGGGCGGATTCATTTCGACAATATTGATCTCACCATCCAGCTTGTAGTGCCTGGCTAGCTGTAAGGCACTGAGATTGTGGCTGGAAAAGCGCATCGGTACCGCGATGGTCTTACCCGCAAGTTGCGGAAACTCGGTAATATTGAGCTCCTTGCGAGTCACCAGAGTGCTTTCATGACGATTGCCGATGAAGACAAGCTTTACATCGGCACCCTGTTGACGCAACACAATAGAGAGTGGAGCGATAATAAAGGCGGCATCGATCTGATTATTACGAATCGACTCAGCCATTTCAGAAAACGAGGAGTACTTTATCGCCTTGTAACGTATCCCCTCCCCTTCCTTCGTGGCATAGTCCAGCAACGGGGCAGCCATATTAGTGATCACCGGCATATAACCCATTCGGAAGGTCTTGCGATCGCTAGTCTCAAAATTAAGGCTGTAGTGAAGCGCGCTGATTACAATCAGCCAGATTAAGGGGAGCGCAAAGAGCTTAACTGATAAATTATCATTGGCCAGAGACCAGAATTTATTACGCAACATAACTCACCCCTAACATCAGGAAGACTTTATCGCGTAATTCACGTAAACCCGGTTCCAACTCAATGTTACGTGGGCGGGCGTAATCAAGTTTTTCAACCATAATCACCTTGGCTGGCCGCTCACCCAGCACAACGATTCGATCCGCCATAATCAACGCATCATCAATAAAGTGCGTCACCATCAAGGTGGTCTTCTGATAAAAGGAGTGCATATTGATCACCTCTTCACGAATCTTGAGGTGGGTCAGATAATCGAGTCCGGTAAACGGTTCATCCATAAATAGTATGTCAGGATTAACCGCTAACGCACGAGCCAGCTCGGCACGACGCTGCATACCACCAGAGAGCTGATGCGGATAGTGGTGTTCAAAACCGGTCAATTCAACAATATCGATATATTCATGAATACGGTTGTTCTTCTCATCTTCATTATCAATATGGCGCAAACCAAGCTCTACATTTTCCCACACTGAATACCAGGGAAGCAGGCCGTTTTGCTGATAGACGAAGATATTGTCCTGACTAGGACCATCAATCTCTTTACCGTTAATCAATACCCTGCCGGAGCTAGCTTTATCGTGGCCGGCAACAATACGTAACAGCGTCGATTTACCTGCTCCGGACGGCCCGAGGATACAGACCATCTCCCCCTCTTCAATATCCAGCTCAATGCCATCCAGCACTGTAACTTGCTTGCCAAGAGTTTCTTCATCGGTGCCAGAGCGTCCACCAGCACGACGATCAATATAATCCTTACACAGACTCTCAAGCTTAATTTTGCTCATTTAATGACACCAATTCCTATGACGCTAAGGTGCGCCACTTAACCTCATCAATCTCCGAGAGGCGTCGCATCATATAGTCGAGCAGCAGACCAATAACACCGATAGTCACCATGCCAACCATCACATAGTCCATACGCAGTGCATTACGTGAATCAAGGATCAAATAACCTAATCCTGACTGCACAGCAATCATCTCGGCGGCCACCACAACCAACCATGCGATGCCAATAGTCATGCGCAGTGCGGTAACAATTTCCGGGAGAATGGCAGGAAAGATCACCTTGAGTAACACCTCACGAGGTGTAAATCCGAAGTTGGCAGCGACCTGAAAATAGATGGGTTTAATCGAATGAACAGCAATAACCGTCGATGTGACCAGTGGAAAAAAGCAGGAGAGAAAGATTAGAAAAACAGCAGGCTTTTCACCGATACCGAACCACAACATCGCCAATGGGATCCACGCCAGTGGCGAAATGGGACGTAGAAACTGAATCAATGGATTAACAAATTTACTAAATTTGTCCATCCGTCCCAGAACAATACCCAATGGAATACCAACCAATGCTGCCAGATAAAAACCGGTAGTCACACGATACAGACTGGCCACAGAGTCACGTAATAACTTGCCATTCAACAACAGTTCCATGCCACCTTCGGCAACCACTAGTGGTCCAGGAAAGACCTGCGAACTCCATCCGCTTAATCTAACAATCATCTCCCACAAAATAAGTACAACCGCAAAGGAGATGAGCGGATAAGAGTACTTTAACAATAGGTATTTCATAAGTTATTTAATACGCAGACCCAACAACTCATTTGCCAGCGCAATATATCTCTGTGACGCATCGCTATCTTTATTGTAATGGAATAACGGTTTCTGAGTAATATGTGACTCCTGCACCGCTCCATCCATATTTATGGTCGTATTTAACAAATTGCCTGCATACTTTGATTTAAGTTTATCAAGGATAACATTGGCAGCAGTAATATCTTTATTGTACATCGCAACAAGTACCTTGTACTTCAACCCGTGGCCACGTTTATCATTGATCACAGAGATCATGCGTACAATATGTTCAACCCCGTTGAGTGAAAGATACTCACACTGAGTGGGAATGATGGCCAAATCTGAGGCCAGCAGTGAATTCAGGGTAAAGAAGTCGCCTGAGGGAGGGGTATCGATAATGATATAGTCAAACTTTGGTTTGATCTCAATCAACTTCTCCGCCAACAGATACTCAAAGTCACCCTGCTGCATATGCTTTTTGGCGAGCAGTGCCATCTTGCTGTTCGATGGTAAAAGCGATACACCGTAGTCCGTGCTAAGGATGTAGTCTGCAATCTTCGCATCATGACCACCCATCACATCAAAGAAGGACTTGGCCCCATGATGATTTAACAGACTGGTAAGGTTAGCCTGTACGTCAAAATCCACCAATAGCACCTTTTTTCCCTGAGCAGCCAGGGATACCCCCAAATTTAGGCAGGTACTGGTTTTTGACACCCCACCCTTCTGGTTACATATGGTTACCGTCACACAGGAACTGCTATCAACAGGAGCTTTGCGGACTGGTGAGGGGGTGACTGTATCGGTCTTGCTGGCTTCAGCACTACTTTTCTTCACAATACGAACAGAGAAGACACTCTTACACTTCACACAGCGAACCTTGGAGTTCGGCTTGCTGAAGCGTTGTTTATCAACGTTATATTTAGTCCCGCATTTGGGGCATGAGATAATCATTAAGTTACCTATTATATTCTTTGGCGGCACATTTATACTACACCACGAGTCTCAGAGCCCATCACCGCAGCGATCAGTTTCGATGATAGATCCGAGATCGAAACGACTTTATCAACAACACCGTTCTCAATAGCACACTGGGTTAGGTTAGGATAGACACAGGTTGTAGTCTCCTGCGCCAGAGTCAAACCACCACGTTGTTGAATCGTCGCAAACCCCTCTTTACCGTCATCCCCGTGCCCGGTCATGAGCACTCCCACAGTGTGATTGTCAAAAACCTCTGCTGCAGATGAGAATAATGCACTTAGCGGTAAGGAATCAGAGTCCAGTGGCATCAACACTGGTTCACCATGCCCGTTAACATCGACCTTCATCGGCTCTCTGGTGGAACAGATGTAGCAGACACCTTGCTGCAGGGCTGTAGCCTTGTTCCCACACTCAATTTTCCACGATGAATACTGGTCAAACTCATTAACAAATTCAGGAAGAATCTTTGGTTCAATGTCCTGCATGGCAACAATTGCTGCCGGTACATCATGAGGCAATGAAGAGAGCAGTCGAATGATTGAACCCGGACCACCCAGAGTGGTACCAATAGTGATCAGGTGATCAAGCGATTGATACTGATAACGGCTGGCAATATTTTCACGTGTATCAATTTTGTTTAGCCTTACCCGTCGTACATTATGCAACTGAATTGAGGCGGCAAGTTTGACTCGCTCAACCAACTCAACACGTTGGGTATGAATATCAGTAGAGATCGCCCCCGATGGTTTGGGCAGGAAGTCAACCACGCCTAAACGCAAGGCCTCAAAGGTGATGTCTCCATGCGCAAATAGTGAGCTAAGCATAACGATGGGAACGGGACACTCGATCATAATATGACGGATTGCCTGGATACCATCCATTACCGGCATATCAACATCAAGCGTTATCACATCAGGCTGCAGCTTTTTTATTTTGTCAATTGCATCCTTGCCATTACGCGCACTACCGACCACCTCAATATCATTATCCGAATCAAGAATGTCGCGCAACGCCTTCACCATAAAGGAGGCATCATCAACAATGAGAACTTTTATCTTGTTGTTCATAGTCAAAATTTCACTTAAGTGCGTAATAGACAGGCCGCTCGGCCCTACTCTTCGCTATCCTCGATCACGGCTGTGTCAGCAGGCATGCCCGTCCTTCTAATCTTCGATTTAAGATATTCGGTCTGCACCTGCTGCTTTTTTGCCTGCTTATTGGCCGTCATGCGCACCATCTCGTAAGTATCGAGGATGAGAGAGATACGCCCATCACCGATAATCGTCGCACCAGAGAATCCACTCTTATCCTGTACATAATCGGCCAACGGCTTGATTACCACCTCTTCCTGGCCCAGCAATTCATCCACGACAAAGCCGGTGCGTTGGCCACCAACACTCACAATGACAACAAAAGACTTGTCGCTCTCGTCCTCTCGCTCCTCACCAAACAGAGTAGAAAGACGGAAAATAGGTAACGTCTCACCACGCAAATGAATAACCTCAACACCCTCAACAGTAGAAGTCTCACTCTTGAAGATGCGTACAGTTTCATCCACGTTAGCCAGCGGAATAGTAAAGAGATCGTCGCTAACGCGCACCATCAATGCGTGAATAATGGCCAGGGTAAGCGGAATCTTCAGACGCATTTGAGTACCCACGCCGACCCGGGAGTCAATCTCCAGAGTACCGTTGAGTTTCTCAATATTCTTCTTCACCACATCCATGCCAACACCACGGCCAGAAGTACCGGTAATCTTGTCAGCAGTGGAGAAGCCAGCGGTCAAAATCAAAGCGATCAAATCATCATTACTAAAGCGCTCCAGCTCTTCCTCGCTATACAGGCCCTTATCCATCGCCTTCTGACGAACTTTCTCCGGATCGATTCCCTTGCCGTCATCGGTAACCTCGATAACAATGTGATTACTCTCCTGATATGCCTCCAGTACCAGTGTCCCCTCATCTTCCTTACCTTTCTGCTGGCGCTCAGGGCCTGTTTCAATACCATGATCAACAGCATTACGGATAATATGGATCAGTGGGTCAGACAGTTCCTCGACAATCATGCGATCCAGTTCGGTGTCTTCACCCTTAACCACCAGATTGACCTTTTTATCACTATTTCTAGTCAGGTCGTGCACTAATCTTGGATAGCGGTTAAAGATCTGCGAGATGGGCAACATACGCATCTTCATCACACCTTCCTGTAGGTCGTTGGAAGTACGACCCAGCGATGCAATGGCCTCACCGAGGCGATAGGTAAAGGTACGCAACAACTTCACCTCTTTTTGCTCCAGACCCATAGTCTCCTTGAGGTGGCGTTGCAGATTACGCATTTCACTCATCAGCTGGAAGAAATAGGAACGATCAACGACCAGTTCACCCACCTGATTCATCAGGATATCAATCTTATCTGCATCAACACGGACACTTTTCTTGATCTTGGTTTCCGCAGACTCTTTCTTCTTCACTTCACTCACAGGAGTTGGCATCTTTTCCTTGGGCGCAGTTTTAGATGCAGCCAATGCCGGTTTAACACCCGCCTCAGGCTCGCCAGAAACCAACTCGTCAAAGATCTTATTGAGCGTATCGTACTCATCACCTGATACCTTTGGCATGGAACGATCAAGTGCTCCAGCAAGGCTATTAAACAACTGCTCATTAAAGACGGCATCGCCCTGTACTGCAGCGGCGCGTTCATCCGTCTCTTTCTTGGCCAGAGTGTCTTGCAGACCACCAACTACCGGCTCATTCACTACCACCTTAATAGTGGCATCGTCACTAGAGCCCATCACAGGCTGGTCTGAACGCAATTGTGGAAACAGCGCAGCCAGCTCATCCAGATTATGCTGCATAAAGGCGATGGAGGTTTCTGTTCCTGCTAACAGATCCTCACGTGCCTTAAGCATCTCGTTTTGCCATATCTTATAGCGTTGAACCAGCTCAACATAATCCATGTAGTTAGCCGAGGCAGACATCTTTTCGAGTACTGCCTCACAAGCTGCCAAAGATTCAACCTTATCGGCACCACCGGCCAAACCACCCAATAACGAAACAATCTCGTCGTGCTGCTCCTGCAGGTGAGCAATAAAGATTTCAAATAGTTCTTCATCTTCCTCGTCATGATAAGGAGCAGAAGAGCCCTGGCTAGCTGGTATGCTAGCAGCCGGTGATGTAGCGGCTGACTCTGCTGAGACCTGTTCTGAAGTGGGCAACCATTGGCTCATGGCTGCGACCAGGTCATCTACACCCGATTGTTCCTGTTGATGGTGCTTCAACTCCTCATTGAGCAACGAGAAACGATCGCGCGCCGTAATGAGTGTTTCAACAATATCAAAATTGGACTCAATGGCTCCCTCACGAAGGAGATCGAGCAGGTCTTCCATCACATGACTGAGATGTGACACCCGAGTTAAACCAATGTACTGGGCACTACCTTTTATAGAATGGACGGTACGAAATATCTCATTTAATACATCACGATCATCTGCCTGCTGCATTAGTTGCAACAGTAGCGCCTCCATCTCTACAAGATGCTCTTCCGCTTCAATAACAAAATCGGGTAGTAAGGAGAGATCAATGTTGCCTGGCGATGCTTCTACCGGAGCCGAAGCACTCGGCGCAACATCACTAGCGGAGGTCTCGGCAAAGGCACGAGCCACGGCATCACTGACATCCGCCTCTGATTCTTCGGCAAAGGCACGGGCAACCGCATCACTAACATCTCCCGAATCTTCAGCGGCAGATACCTGTTCACCGACATCTACTGACGGCGAAACAGTAACCAATTTAAGGACAGGAAACTGCTCTGCCAAATCGGACATATTGCGAGAGAGCGTATTGAGTTGTGGCGCCCCGCCTCCCTGGACCTCCTGCAATACTGTTTCAATATCACTCTTCCAGATCTGGTAGCGGTGAACCAGATCCACATAATCCATGTAATTCGCCGAACTGCGCATCTGTTCCAATACGCTCAGTGACTGTTCTAACAGTGCTGTGGTATCACCACCGGCAGAAAGCTGTTGTATCAACGCGGCCAGTTCACCATAGTGTTCCTGTAGATGCGCTTCAAAAATGCCATATAACTCCTGGTCCTCTTCAGCCTCATAGGAGGAAGCAGAACTCTCATCCAGCGTTTCCTCAACGGGAGAGCTCTCTACAGAAGCCGGCGCACCAGCATCGCCATCAATGAAGGTATTAAGGAGCGCGACCAGGTCTTCAACGTCAGAGTCTTCTGTCTGTGTTGCCTCCAACTCCTTGACCAACAGTGCAATTCTGTCCGTCGCCGTAATTAGCGTCTCAACAATCTCGGAATTAGAGGACATGGAGCCATCGCGCAGAAGGTCCAGCAGATCCTCAAGACGGTGAGATAAGTGCGAAATTTTATCCAGACCGATATATTGTGCACCGCCCTTGATGGTGTGGATCGGACGAAAGATATCGTTGAGCACGTCCAGATCATCAGGTCGCTGCACAAGTTTGAGTAGCAGCGCTTCCATCTCTTCGAGGTGCTCTTCTGCTTCCACGATGAAATCTGGAAGAAGCGACAAATCAATATTACTCATAACCATTCCCTAAACATGATCAAGGGTTCCATTTCGTATTGTCGTTCGACAGCATCACTGGCACACAGCCATGGGGGACGCCGACAGGTGAACGATCATTCGATGAGTTCAAGAATCTCACTTGATTTGTGTTTGTTAACCAGGCCAAGAACCCCTAGTTTTTGCGCCTTTTCTCGATACTTCTCTTCATTGAGATTGGAGAGGATAAGGATCTTTGCCGCCGGATCAATCGCAAGGATCTCCTCTGCGGCAGTAAAACCGTCCATACCGCGCATGGTAATATCCATAGTCACCACGTCAGGACTGAGACTCTTGTACATCTCTATCGCCTCATCACCGTTACTGGCCTCACCTATTATGGTGTGACCGGCATTGACCAACTCCTTGGTGATGATCTTACGCATCATTGCGGAGTCTTCGACTATTAGAACATTTTTACCCATTACCTTACCCAGTCTATGATGGCTTACTCAACCATCATCTCTTCTTCAAGAACTATCTCTTCGTTCTCAAGATCTTTCAGCATGTTGTACTCATCGCTAAATAAAACTCGAGAGAAATTCAAAATTACCAGCAGCGCATTATCCATCTCACAAACACCCTGAATGTACTGACTCTCCAGACCGGAGATCACAATATCTGGAGGTGGTTGCACACTATCCTCAGGCACCTTTATAACGTGTGTTACCTCATCGACAATAAAACCGACAACGCGATCACTAATGTTAAGAATCAACACCCAAGAGCGTTTTGTCTCAGACGCATCATTGTAGAGGTAGAGACGTTTACGCAAATCAACCACCGGAATGATATTACCGCGCAGGTTAATTACACCTTCGACAAACTCCGGTGAGTTTGGCACTGCAGTGACCTTTGCAGAACGGATAATCTCCTGAACCATGAGGATGTCGACACCAAATTGCTCGGTAGCAATATTGAAGCCGACAAGTTGCAACATGCCCTCATCTTCATTCTCTTCCGTTCTGTCAAATCCTACTCTTTCCGCCATAACACTATCCCCTGAATATAGGTACAGTCAGTAGCCAGTTAAATAACAGTACGATTAACTGGCTGCTGCTGGTGACAATCCGTTTAGATCTTGAACTGCTGTACCTGTTCAGTAAGGTTCTGGGACTGCTTCTGCAGATCCTCGGTTACACTTACAACCACACCGGCACCTTCCACGGTCGCCTCTGCGGCCTCGGCTGACTCAGCTGAGATAGCCGATACCTTTTGCGAACGTGTTGCCTGCTCGCCGGTCATCTTATTCATCTCATTGGAACGCTCCACAACCCCTTCCATCTGGGTGTTGATGTCCTGAACGTTGTCACTCGCCTCACCTACCAGCTCAGTGATCGACTTGGAGTAATCTACCACCAGGTCAAGCGCCTGTTGAGCTGCGGCACGGCGTTCACCCTGCTCACCCGCCATGCCCCCGATTTCACGGGCCACCACGTTCAGCTCTTCGATAAGGGTTTGTACCTGTTGTGTTGCATCGTTAAGACCCTGTGCCGAGTTGGAGATAGCGTCGATAGCCTCCATGTTAACTCGTCCACTTTGGTCAATCTTCTGCAGTGCCTGCTGCGACATATCGGAGAGGCGTACACCCTCGGCTACGCCGGAGCTTGAGTCTTTGATCAACTGGGTGATCTCTTTGGCTGCCTCAGAAGAACGTTGCGCCAGCTTACCAACTTCGTCCGCAACCACCGCGAAACCCTTACCGTGTGCACCGGCACGGGCCGCCTCTACCGCCGCGTTAAGAGCGAGGAGGTTGGTCTGCTCGGCAATCTCGGTAATTACATCGATGATTTCAGAGATCTGCTCAGATGACTCGGAGATGGAGCGCATACCTTCTACCGTCGCCGATACTGAAGTGTGTCCCTCCTCCGCTGCATCGAGTGACGACTTACCAAACTCGGTCGCCTGGTTTACCGCGTTCTGCATCTCGCTAACCGAACTCACCATATCTTCGATAGAATTGGTTACACGGCCCACCAACTGCTCCTGCGACTGGGCACTGGCCACAACCTTGGCACCGGTCTGACCCATCTCACCTACACGGTTCAGGGTCTGTTGTACCTCATTATCCGAAGCAACTGTGGTATCGGCTACCTTCTTCATCTTCTCCAGCAGCTCGGCCACTCGTCCCTGGGACTCGATCGCCGCGTTCTGCTGTGCCTCTGTAGCGGAACGTACATTACCGGCAGTCGTCCCCATCTCACCGATAACCTGTGACGACTGTTGCGCACGCTCGTACTGCTGCTGCGCACGAGAGCGGTTTGCCGAGGCGCGTCCGGCCACGTCGTTCGAACCTCTATCCACCTCCTTCGCCGCGTCACTTACAACATCGAAGGCACTATGAATCACCTTAATCATGTCATTCAGTGCGCCGGACATCATGCCGATCTCATCACGACTCTCAACCGGTACGGTGTGTGTCAGGTCACGCTCGCTAGCGATGGTACGTACCGTATCCGCCACGCGAATGATGGGGTTGATGATAACTCTGTTTACCATCATCAGAAGACCGATGGTAATCATAATACCGACTGCACCCAGAATAAGCTGCAGGGTATCCAGCTCCGTTACCAGCTCTGCCACCCCATCGGTATCCTTTCTCAGCAGTTCCTTCTGGTCCTCTACCATGTCGGTCAGTGTGGCAACGATACCGGCGGCAATCGGTGCCGCCCGGGTTGCCAGCCAGTAGTTGGCCACGTTCCAGTCTTCCTTGCCGCGAATTTCGAACATCTTCGGTGGTAACACCTTAAATTCATCGCGTACACTCTTGAACTGGTTGAAGGCCGACTGCTGTTCCGGGGTGAGGTGCTGGTAGGCATTGGAGAGGTCGTTAAAACGTTTTTCGTTCTTTGTCCACAGGGTGTTAAAGCGCTCACGGAACTGGTCCTCACCCGAGATCAGGTAGGCACGAATCGCTGCCAGACCCAGACCGGTGGTACCCCGAATATCCGCCATCATATAGAGGATGGACTTACGCAGGTCGCTCCCCTCGAGTTTCGCCTCCAGGTCGATGAGCTGGGTAATGAGGGTCGCCATTTTGGTACCACGCGGTGCGGCCTCATTAAAGAGTATCTTCAGCGCCGGGTTTTCGTCATCGGTCTGGGCGATATCCTCGATCTCCTGCTGGAACTTGCGGAATTTCTCAATATCGACCTTCAGCTCCTTGAGACGTTTGACGTTCTCCGGATTGGTCCAGGACTTCGAGAGCTCATCCATATCAGCTACAGGCTTGTCGATCCAGGTATTCCAGGCATCGGCCCGGACATCCTTAAACTGTGGGTTACCTAGCAGCATCCAGCCACGCAGACCCGCCAGTGACATATTGACACCGTTGATCATACTGAGGCTGGCCTCAGCGGTTGGCGTACGCAGCTCCGCTACCCGGTTAGAGAGGAATTGAACATCATCCACCTCGTAGATTGTGATGGCTACCGCACTAAGCAGTACCAGGAGCATCAGGCCGAAACTCAGTCCGACCTTTGCCCGTAGGCGCATATTCGAAAAAAGACCTGTACTTGTGTTATTCATCTGTTCTACTCCTTACCTCAATTACCCGACACCATCTATTACCCAACACCATCTACATAGATGAAGGAAATTTCAATTAAAATAAAAACTCGTGATCAACTTACTGCCAAAATATCGTTTAGTACCACTGCAATCTGCGAATCATTCTCAATATGTGCAATATCAACCTGCATCATTGCACTGTTAATCATGTCACTACAAAAGGCTGTACTCGGCTCCTGCACCAGAGAGTTCCCCCCCATGCGGACGATCTCTTCCAAGCCTTCCACACCATCGTTGCCACACCCGGAGAGTAGTACACCCATGCACTGCTCCTGCATCACATCGGCTGTAGAGAACAACATCATGTCGATAGAGCCCTTACGCGAGGCAAAGGGCGCCGGGCTAACGTGCAGTACCGGTTCATTCTGGTACCGGTGTAGCGTCATATAGTTGGCACCCGAGTTTAGATAACAGACGCCTGGGCGTAGCACCTCATCGTGCTCCGCACTTTTCACCTGCAGCTCACCGTAGCTGTCCAGGTAGCGGGCAAAGGCCTCCACATGGTGTGGGGCCGCATAGAGTGTAACCAGATAAGCCGTATCTGCATTGGGATTAAGGTGTGGAATGATCTTCATCAATGCACCAAAACCGCCCTCAGCAGCCCCCATCGCCACTACCCTGCTGGCAACATCGGTAGTTGAAAACACCTTATTCTGCTGTGCATCGCCCTTTTTACGACGAATATACTTTATCGCCCCAACCTCGACCTGACTGGCAAACTCAATCTTGCTGAGGATATCTGCCGCCTGCTCATCCAGCGCACCATCGTTATCTATCGCCGAGGGTTTCGATATAATATCAACAGCACCAAAACGTAGGGCATCAAAGGTAGAGGGGGCCCCCTCTTTGGTAAGACTACTGAGCATCACCACCGGGGTCGGTGATTTAATCATAATGTGCTTAAGGGCACTCAGGCCATCCATACCAGGCATGCTGATATCCATGGTGATGACATCAGGCTTGAGCTGGGAGACGCTATACAGGGCCTCGATGCCATTTTCTGCCTCGCCAACGACATCGACAGACTCCTCGTCCTTAAACAGATCGAGAAGTGTCTTTCGTACCAGTGGCGAATCGTCAACGATGAGCAGCTTTTTTCGTGTCATACCATATTTTCTATCATAGACCGTTATTAATACAATACGCCGCCCTTAATTGAGAGTAGCCTTTATTTCTATTTAGTGCTGTCAGCTCAGGTACTTTTCAAGCTTATCCAGCAATATTTCATTTTTAAACGGTTTCGTCACATATTCATCACTACCCGACATCTTGCCTCGAAGCCTGTCCATTAGTGAATCGCGTGAGGTAAGAATGATTATCGGTATATCGCGAGTTTTCTCATTCGCCTTCATAGCATCGAATATTTCATAACCATCGATATCTGGCAAAATAAGGTCAAGTACCACCAAATCCGGGGCATCCACAGCCAGCTGTGACAGTGCCGATTGACCGTTAGCCGCCTCAACAATATCGTAGCCGTGATCCTGTAAGAACTTACACAGCACAATACGGGCGACCCGGCTATCTTCTACTACCAGAATCTTTTTCTTTGTCGAAACTGGCCGCTCCTCTTTCACTTCAGCATTCGCAATGGGCAGAGCAGTTGGCACACCGACCAGTTCACGTTCGAACATACGGAACAGGGTCTGACCATAAGAGAGGCTTGTCTGCTTGGCCGAAGCGCTTCTAACCTCATCGGTCTCACCGCTTTTAAAGAAATACTTGGCCTCTGGGATACGTCGAATTAGCGGTAGAGCACCGGTTCCCTGAACCGATTTATACACCACATCAACCACCACACCATCGTTGAGAACGATAACACCGCCATCACCGCTCTGAGTCATCAAATAGAGTGATCCCGTCTTGCCAAAACCCTCCAGCACCTTAATCTGCCGAATAATTTCGCCCATGGAAACAAAAGCGTTTGTATCATTCATGACAAGAGACGCCCCTATCCAATACTGAGAATAGCTTCTTCATGAGAATTTCTGAGTAGGCAAAAATTACTGAGAACAAGATCCACTTCCCTTTACAACACTAACCATTCTTAAATGCCATATGGCATCAATACAAGGCTAACGGATAATTGATTGATCAATATTTGTAACCATACACGAGTGCCAACCTATAATTATCATTCTTCAGCAGCACTCACAAAGAAACCAACGTTTTCAGTCTGTTTATAAGTTGTTACAGGCAACATTGCACACTTATTTCAACGGAATATAGCACAAACGTGATGATGGTCACACTTTTTACAGTTTCCGTTATAATTCAAGTAACTATACATACTACTTATAGTGATTTAAAGCACTATACATACCTCTATTGAGGTAGGCGCTCTACCACTCTAGATATCATGGGCTAAGCGTATTCCGTAAACGATATACCTGTTAGGTAAAACGTCTGTGTCCAGGGGATAGGTAGAACCAAGAAACCGGTCTTCATAGTACCAGGCACCACCACGAAGCGCGCCGCCATTACACTTGTCAGGGGCGGCCCCCTTATACTCAGGAGGTGTGACATAATAGCTACCATCCCAGCAATTATAGCCCCAACCGATCCCTCTGCCCTTGGCGTTGTACAGTTGAAAATCCTGTAAAGGAAGTTCTCCGACTGGTTTCTGCTCATAAGGGCTTCTTACCGAATACCAGGAAAGGCTATCCTCATTATCAGAACCACAATACCCCTTGCGAAGTCCCTCACCCTCACCGCTACGACAGGAATATTCGAACTCAAGCTCGCTAATTAGGCGAAAGTTGCGCCCAGTTAACCTGTTCAGCCTGGAAATGAACTCCTGGATATTTACCCAGCTGATGCTATTCACCGGACAATGAGCGCATGACGAGTTATGCGACGGATTGAACCCCATCACCGCCTGCCACACCTGTTGGCTGACCTCAAAGCGTCCCACCATAAATGATCGGATATAGGCTGATTTAACTGGCAGGCTGTCATAAATACCGAGCAGAGAACTGATTGGGAAAACCCCACCGGGCACCCTCACCATCTCAATCGGTACACCATTGGCAACTATCAACTCCGTCTTGACAGCACCACCCAAATCGCGCGCTATTGCCCTCTTTTCAAAGCGCTTAACCTCCCCTCTGGAGGTTCTTCCCGCAGCTAAGATCCATGCAGGAGTCTCGACTTGCTGCGTTGCCAAACTGGACTCTGATTTTACCCCCGGTTTTAGCACAGATTTAGTTACATCTGTCACTGCGGGTTTCACTGCGGGTTTCACTGTGGATTTCGCTACGGGCTTCGCTACGGGTTTCACTGCGGGCTTCGCTACGGGTTTCGCTACGGGTTTCGCTACGGGCTTCACTGCGGGTTTCACTGCGGGTTTCGCTACGGGCTTCACTGCGGGTTTCACTGCGGGCTTCGCTACGGGCTTCACTGCGGGTTTCACTGCGGGCTTCGCTACGGGTTTCACTGCGGGCTTCGCTACGGGCTTCGCTACGGGTTTCACTGCGGATTTCGCTACGGATTTCGCTACGGATTTCGCTACGGGCTTCGCTACGGGTTTCACTGCGGATTTCGCTATGGATTTCGCTACGGGTTTCGCTACGGGTTTCACTACGGGCTTCACTGCGGGCTTCGCTACGGGCTTCGCTACGGATTTCACTGCGGATTTCGCTACGGGCTTCGCTTCGGGCTTCACTGCGGATTTCGCTACGGGCTTCGTTACAGACCTCGTCACAGGTTCTTTCTTTGGCTTTATTGTTACTGTAGACGTTGTTACTTCAACAGGTGGGGTTGCTCGACTTATGTTTGCAACTATTGTGGAATCGCTCGATTCAACACGCGCCATTCCACTTGCCTGTGCATCAGTCCCCCCACCGTTCTTACCCTCATCAGACAGTACCTTGCCAACAGCACCTTCGCTCTCATTGACATGCGGCAAAGAGCTACATCCCTGCAGTAGAACAAATATCAAAACAGTCAGCAATTGTGGAAAATGCATAGATTTCATTGTAAATGGCTCAGGTGACGACATTTTTTCTCCATAACATCTGCTATCACCCTGGTTTTTTATTGTGGTTTCTCAATGCAGCAAGCCCTCTCTGCAAGTAATCTTACATACACACAACCGGTGTCTATATGGCACTATATCATCAACACAGCAGATGAATAACCACCTGCCCGTGGCGATCTCGAAGGAAAAGCGTAGCTAAGGAATTGATGAGGCTGAAAGGATATGGTGCGAAAGGGGAGACTCGAACTCCCACGGGTTGCCCCACTGGTACCTAAAACCAGGGCGTCTACCAATTCCGCCACTTTCGCATAGAGGTTAACGGCTGAGGATTATACCTAATCACCGTAGCAAGTCGAGTATCCTGTAGCTTGTTAGTCAAAAAATCCCGACTTTGTCCCGTAGGATAGAACAAGGTATCCTTGAGGTATCACTATCATTCTGGTCTCTGATGAACGCCTTTGACACTCTCCTGCTGGGTAATTCCCCTGAGCTATACAGCGTTATGCGCTCTGCGCAGATCGCTGCGGCGACTGACGTTAGTGTGCTGATCCTGGGCGAAAGTGGCACCGGAAAGGAGCTATTGGCCCAGGCGCTACACCAGGAGAGTCATCGTGGCGATGCCCCCTTCATCGCCATTAACTGTGCCGCGATGCCAGAGCAGCTGGCTGAATCGGAGCTATTTGGTCACTGCAAAGGAGCCTTTACCGGTGCCACGGCTAACAGCCCCGGGCGCATACGCGCCGCTAAAGGGGGCACGCTGCTTCTTGACGAGATCGCCGAACTTCCACTCAATATCCAGGCAAAGCTACTACGCTTTCTTGAGTCGGGTGAGTGTCAGTCTCTGGGAGATACCACTCCCACTACGGTAGATGTGCGCATTATTGCCGCAACCCACCGCGATCTTTATCAAATGGTGCAGGAGGGGCGCTTCCGTGCCGACCTGTACTACCGCCTCAACGTGGTACCACTGGAATTACCACCACTACGCCGCCGCCGCGGCGATGTGGCACTGCTACTACAAGCGCTGAGCACACAGCTGGCGGAGAAGCACGACCTGCAGGCACCCAGCTTCAGCGACCGGGTCATCACCCAACTCGAAACGCACAGCTGGCCAGGTAATATCCGTGAATTAAAAAACTTCTGCGAGCGCATGCTGATTCTCAACGCTGGAAGCGAAATTAACCTGGAACACCTACCTGTCGATATGTTTACAAATAACCACCGTCGTAACGATGATGGCTTCACCCTGCCCGACGATGGCATCCGCCTGGAAGAGCTGGAACAGGAGATGATCAAGCAGGCTCTTGACCGTACCCACGGCAACCGCACTCGTGCTGCCCGTCTACTAGGATTGACCCGAGACACCCTGCTCTATCGCATAAAAAAATACACCCTGGGTCGCTAAGCTGCTCTTAGAGAGAGGTAAGATAAAAAAAGGGTGCTTAAAGCACCCTTTTTTATCTCTACCGACCATCAGCATTAATGCATGTCATGACCGCCGTGATTCATCTCACCCATAGCTGCACGCACCACATACTCCACCTGCTGAGCACCACCATTTTTAAAATGCAAAGTAACGCCAACCTTGTCACCTGATTTCAATGCCTGCTTGGGTTTCATCATCATCAGGTGATAGCTATTGGGCTCAAAGCTAACCATGCCGTTCGCCGGGATAGTGACCATATGCTGGTGCATCATCTTCGACACCTCTTCCTCCATGACCGTCTTGTGCAGCATTACACTCTCAAAGGCTGGGCTTTCAGCCTTAATCAATACACGCTCCACATCTGCATGGTTATGCAGCTTCATATATCCAGCCAGAGCCATCGCTCCTGGTGGCGCTTCACGTACCCAGGCATTATCGACCATCAGATGACCGTCGGCCTGGGCGAATCCACTAAGAGACAAACCAAGAAGCAACACAAGATTTTTTAGCATTTTCATTTTCCACCTGTTCCGTTTAATAGCTAATTAAAGAGTGCATAAATCATTATAAAAAAGCGTGCCACAATTCCCTGCAAGCGAGAAGCCTGTACACAATTTACCAGTTACAGGCAAAATTAAGGCCATATCTATCTGATTGATTTTATTGCATCTAATCTTAATGACTTTGAAATTATGGGTGATATTACACACTTTACACAGGTCATATGACACACCTCATAACTGAGGCACACAAAGAGACAGCAAGATTGTGCTGAAATACTACACTTTATAGATTCTTTCTCCCATAAAAACAGGACGGTAAAAAGTGACCACATTTATACTCCACTTTGCCTGCACATCACCCAGGGCTAGCGTCGCGACGATAACATGGACAGCCGATGCCTGTGTAATCTCTCCCACTATAGAAGAGGCCGAGGCCAGCGCACGCGAACTAATAGCCGAGCGCTCCTACCATGCAACCGAGCTCATTGCCTTTGCCAAGATCAGTGAGCAACAGGTGGCATCCTTAAGTCAGTTGGAAGCCACCCTCTATCTGAAAGCCCAGCAAAATAGCACTCGGCGGGCGGTGGTCTTCTCAGAGTGGCATGACTAGCAACAGCCCGTTAATTTACAAAAAAACCTAATTTAGGTCGGTTAGATACGAAATAACGGAGAAGTCACATGCTGCCTACCCCTCGCCTGCCACTCCTGCTCGGCCTGATTTCCCTAAGCTTCGACATTAGCCATGGAGTTTCACGGCTAGCTTTACTCCAGTGCTGGTGCCAACAGCGAAGGCGACGAGACACAATACCATTATCAGACCTGTAGCTGGAGGTAGCACGGGAGTATACGGCCTGGACACGGAAGGATTCAGGTAGAGGCATGGTGGTAGATCGCTGGCCGAAGTGTTACTGAAACAAAAAACGAAATATCACTGACTAATCAGTTTAGTAAACTCATCCGAGGGAAGAGGCCTGCTCATAAAGTAGCCCTGAACCTCTTTACATCCATGATTACGCAAAAACTCGAGTTGCTCTCCAGTCTCCACACCCTCAGCGACAATATGCAGATCAAGCTGTCGACCCATAGCGATAATTGCCTGCACAATTGAGGCATCATCAGAATCAGTGGCGAGATCCTTTACAAAGCTTTGATCAATTTTAAGTGTATTGATTGGGAAACGCTTAAGATAACTAAGTGAGGAGTAGCCGGTTCCGAAATCATCAATCGCCAGGCGCAAGCCAAGATCACGTAGAGCATGCATAGTTTCAATAGCACTATCGACATCATCCATAACCATACTCTCGGTAAGCTCCAATTCCAGAAACTGCGCTGACAACCCTGTCTCATCAAGAATACGTTCTATCAACTCTATTAAATTCTTTTGCTGAAACTGTCTGGCAGACAAGTTCACCGCAACAGTCATTGGCTGACCATTATTCCTTATCCACTCAGAAGTTTGACGGCATGCCTCACGTAAAATCCACTCACCAAGAGGAACAATAAGTCCGGTCTCCTCGCACAAGGGGATAAAATCTCCCGGTGGAACAAGGCCCCGCTCTGGATGCTTCCAGCGAACTAAAGATTCCATCCCTGAAAGAGTGTCATCCGTTAGATCGTATTTTGGCTGATAGTGGAGAGAGAACTCCTTGTTGTACAGTGCCTTGCGCAAATATTTTTCCATTAGAATTCGGTCTGACATACTGGCTTGCAGCGCCTCTGAGAAGAACTGAAAGTTATTACGCCCTTCATCCTTTGCCTTATAGAGCGCCATATCAGCATGTTTAATCAACTGGTCAACATCTCCACTATCGGTAGGATAAATTGCAATACCTATACTGACACCAATATGTACCTCGTGACCATGCAGCAGCCAGGTCTGCCCCAACTCTTCAATGATTTTATTCGCTACCGTCGATGCCTGTTCATCATGTTCGATATCAGGAATAACGATCGTAAACTCATCACCACCTAAACGAGAGACGGTATCAGCCTCGCGTACAGCACCACGCAGAGTGTTGGCTACCATCTTCAACAGCTCATCACCAGCTACATGGCCCAGGGTGTCGTTGACGTACTTAAAGCGATCAAGATCAAGAAAACATAATGCAACCTTGGATTGGTGCCGGTGTGCCATCGCGATCTCCTGCCCAAGACGATCACGGAACAATATGCGATTAGGAAGTTCGGTCAGGGCATCAAAATAGGCCAATTTCTCCAACTGTTCCTCAGTGGCCTTTTTAGCGGTGATATCAGAGAAGATACCAACATAGTGTGTCGCTTCGCCCTTACCATTTCTGACCTTTTTTATAGAGAGCCACTTGGGATAGACCTCACCGTTCTTGCGACGATCCCATATCTCCCCCTGCCAGTAGCCACGGGCATCAATGTCATCCCACATTGCCTTATAAAACGCCTCATCGTGACGTCCCGACTGATTGACGGCTGGAGTTTTTCCCAACACCTCCTCACGCTTGTAACCACTAATGCGCTCGTAGGCATCATTAATATCAATAATCACACCATCCAGTGTTGTCACAACTACACCTTCATTGGCGTTTTCGATGATATTTTTGGCTAGCAATAGATCATTTTCTGTACGTTTGCGCTCTGTAATATCGGTAGAGATCCCACACACCGCAATGACATTATCATCATCATCAAACAGCGGAAATTTTATTGACAGGTAAGTGTGCAGCTCCTCCCTCTGAGGGATATTTTCTTCAACTTGAACTGGTTCTAATGTAGAAAAGACTAGCTCTTCATTTGCACGCAGCTGTGCAGCGACCTTTTTATTGGACAACACACTATCAGTTTGCCCAATCATCTGTTCATTTTTCACCGAGAAAAGTTTTTCGTAAAGCGGGTTAACCAACTGAAAACGGCCATCACGGCCCTTTATGTAGATCACCGCAGGTGCATTCCCGACAAAGCCTTCAATCTGGCGTTGCTTGCCACGCAACTCATTTTCTCGACCCCTGATCGCAGAGGACATCATCACAAAGGTATCGGCCAGCACACCCAGCTCATCATGCCGAGTAAAACCACTAGCCTTAGGTCGTGCCCCCCGGGCAACATCGTGCGCCATATCCGTCAGTAACCGGATCGGCGAGCTGACCCAACGACGAGTAAAATAGAACCCCACGGGGGCCACTATCCCGCCCGCCAGCAACAAGACAAAAAATATTGAGCGGGCAAACAGATTAAGGTTATTAACAAGGTCGCTTGTCCCCTCACCCAGCACTAAATGGACATCCTCATAACTATCGAATGGCAAGGCAAGATGAGCCTCAAGGACACCATCCACGGACATCCATGAAATATCTGAAATAACCTCATTGGTGATCTGAAGTGTAGGAGCCGGGTGGGTTTTATGCGCATCTAAATCAGGAATAAACCCTTCACTGGCAATATAATTTTCGCCTTCAATAAAGGCCAAATTGGCATTCAGTTTTTGCGCCATCTCCTGTAGGTAGCCCTGATCCAGATAATGGCTGATTCGCAACCATCCTATAACCCGATCACCCTCTTCAGCCTGCTGTTGCAACGTGAACGGTATAACGGCATCCATCAAAACACTGGCGTCATCCACTCCCGCATGAAATCTGATAACCGGCTTACCACCTTCCTGGTGGCGTTGTAACTTCTCAACTTCTTGATAGAGTTTTGACGTGGAAATCGACTCATCGGCACCAGCCAAAGGTACAAACAGTGGTTTTCCATCCTTATATGATTGATAACCACTCGCTTCACCATAAGTGCTTCTGGCATTAAAGGCGATCAAGCCTCCATCTTCCTGATAAATTGCAGCCGAAGAGAAACCCCCGGCACGTAATAGCTCATCAAGGATAGATACCAACTTATGCTTCTCAGCATCAAACACCGTGTTCTGGTAATTTGTGGTGTCCTGATAGCGGGAGATAAGATTCAGGGTGGCCAGGATATTCTCATCCTGTACGGTATGGAGACTGGTTTCAATGAGGTGTTCTGATTTTGCCAGCAGGTCGACACGCATCAAATCGGCACTACTGCTCAGCTCAGCTCGTGATGTAGTCTCGTGCAACTGGGTGATCTGTATGGAGAAAATGGTGCCAACAAGAATCAACACCATAACAATGGAACTGAGAAGCAATAACAGAATCTTGTTGTTGAGGCTTAAATACTGCAAAACATTCCCTTGAAAGAGTTCGTACTATTCAAAAACGGTTTCGACTTGTTCTACATTATCACTGGTTACCCTTGCAAAGGGAATAGCCTGGTCTTTCGTTGCTGTTTTTCCCTGAATGATCTTTAGTACCGCCGCTGCACCCTCGCCTCCAGCGGTAGGATAGGTAAATGATACACTTTGCTCTCCAGCACGTATTGCCGCACGGGCCTCGTCGATATAGTCAATACCTATGATGATGATATTTTTTGGATCGATACCGGCCATTTTCATCGCCATGCGTGCACCCACAGCCATACTATCCGAATGGGCATAAATGGCATCAAACTCCACACCCTCAGCAATCAACTGCTCAACGGCCCGGATTGCATCCACCCTGCTGTAATTAGCAACGGGTTCAGCAACAATATTGATATCAGGGTGTGCCTTGATCACTTCGGCAAATCCCTTTTTCCGCTGAATTGCCGTGGTAGCCGTCGGGACACCCTGCAACATCACGATGCGCCCTTTACCCCCCAGCCTGGTCACCATTTCTTCAGCCGCGTTGCGCGCAATCTGCCTATCATCGGCACCTATAAAGGTAGTGTAGTCATCGCTCAAAATACGTCGCGTCAACAGCACCACGGGGATGCCCTTACGATAAATGGCAGAGATGGCAGGCGTCATTATCTTCACATCACGCGGACTGGTCACAATCACATCAACACCCTGCTCTACCAAGCGCTGCATATCGAGAACCTGGCGTGCTGCGCTACCTTCTGCATCGGTGTGCACAAAACGGATAAAGGGATATTTTTCCAGCGCCTGTTTCATCTCATTGACCTGTGCCGCACGCCAGTCGTTACTCATATTATCCTGGGCAAAACCCACGACATAATGTCGCTGTGACTCAGCCATAATATGGAGTGGGAGAGATAACAGGGTAAGCAATGGCAGGAATAAATGCAGTTTCATTATATTTCTCAATTAATGTGACACTAACCCAGATCTATTGGGGGTTAAGTCGACAACATCAAGTGCCTGGCCAGATACTTTATAAGAGCCATACAAAGAAAAACGCCCCACGACCGGCTGGTCATGGGGCGTTTATTGAATGGGGTGGACGATGGGGCTCGAACCCACGACCACTGGAATCACAATCCAGGGCTCTACCAACTGAGCTACGCCCACCATTGAACTGCTATTTCTACCAGGCACTGCGCAATGTGGTGCGCCTGGCAGGACTCGAACCTGCTACCCTCGGCTTAGAAGGCCGATGCTCTATCCAGATGAGCTACAGGCGCATAATACGAGCTTTACAACTATCTAACACAATATTGGTCGGGGTAGAGAGATTCGAACTCCCGACATCCTGCTCCCAAAGCAGGCGCGCTACCAGACTGCGCTATACCCCGTGCACTACACGTCCCCAAAAGGGCCTGTTCGCGCGAAGACGGCATACTACCCGCCGATACCGCCTTGGTCAACTCCCCCGCGAGAAATATTTACATGCTGCCCTGAGCAAACTCTCTGCGCTTGGATCGCAACGGGTTGCATGAGAAAATAGCGCACCTTCACACCACTGGGACTGAACAAGCAATGAGCGCACAGATCATCGACGGCAAGGCTATCGCCGCCCAACTCCGCCAGGATATTAAACAGCGTGTCGATGCACGCCAGGCCAGGGGACAACGAGCGCCGGGGCTGGCAGTGATACTGGTAGGTGAGAATCCTGCCTCCCAAGTATACGTTAGCAGCAAGCGCAGGGGCTGCGCAGAGACTGGCATTCTGTCACTGGCACATGACCTGGCCGCCGAGACCTCGCAGCAGGAGGTACTGGCACTGATCGATAAGCTCAATGAAGACTCCACCGTTGACGGCATCCTGGTGCAACTGCCGCTGCCCGGGCATATCGATGTGGCAACGGTGATCGAGCGTATTCACCCTGATAAGGATGTGGATGGCTTCCACCCCTACAACATCGGCCGTCTCACCATTCAAATGCCTACCCTGCGCCCCTGTACCCCACGCGGCTCAATGACCCTGCTGCAGAGCACTGGCGTGGATCTCAAGGGACTGGATGCGGTAATTGTCGGGGCCTCCAACATCGTCGGTCGTCCAATGGCCTTAGAACTACTGATGGCCGGCTGCACCGTCACCATTTGCCACAGCAAGACCCGTGACCTGCAGGAGAAGCTCGGCAAGGCTGATCTGGTAGTCGCCGCAGTCGGTCGCCCGGAGATGATCAAGGGTGAGTGGCTAAAAGATGGAGTCATCGTTATTGATGTCGGCATCAACCGCCTGGAGAGCGGCAAACTGGTGGGGGATGTGGAGTTCGCCTCAGCAAGTGAACGCGCCAGCTGGATCACCCCGGTACCCGGCGGCGTCGGCCCGATGACCGTTGCCACCCTGCTGCAAAACACCGTCGACTCGGCGGACCGGCGCGACACCTGAAAATTAATGGTGGATGCGCTCTCGCTTATCCACCCTACACGCTACACTTTACCCCTTACGCTCTGCGCAATGGATACAGAGCGGTGTCGCCGGATTAAAGGCCAAACGCTCCTCGGCAATCGGCTCATCACACTCCAGGCAGTAACCATAGTCACCGCTCTCTATCCGGCGTAACGCCGCCCCAATCTGTACCAACTCTAACTGGTGGCGACGCTCCGTCTCCTGTGACATCGCCTGTGCCTGTAGTGCATCCATGCGCGAGAGCCGGCCTACCTTGCTCTGATCCAGCTCCACCGTGGCACTCGCCTGCTGGCTGGTTTCGGCCAGTGCCTGTAGATCATCACGTCGCTGTTGCAACAGCTGGCGGAAGTGTGCCAAGTCTATCTTCTTACTCATATCACCCATCCGTAAAAACTATTGTTGCAGCTCACCGTAAAGACGACTGTAGACACCATCAAACTGCAGCAATTCATCATGACTGCCCTGTTCGATAATATGCCCCTGGTCGAAGACGTAGGCGCGATCCGCCTGTTTTACCGCACTGAGTCGATGGGCAATGATAAGGGTGGTGCGACCGGCAAGAAACTGACGTAACGCGCCGTGCAGCAGCGCTTCTGTCTGCGCATCAAGGGCCGAGGTAGCTTCATCCAGGATCACCACACTGGGGTCGCTCAAAACCATGCGGGCGATGGACAGACGCTGACGCTGACCGCCGGAGAGACGTACCCCGCCTCGGCCAATCAAGGTATCCAGTCCCTGTGGCAACTGCTCCACCACCTGCCGCAATTGCGCCACATCCAGCGCATGCCACATGGCTTCCTCATCGACCTGCTCACCCATGCTCAGGTTGGCACGTACCGTATCGCTAAACAGCGCCGGGTGTTGCAATACCACCGCTACATTCTCACGCACCACATCAAGACCAATCTGGGTCACCGGTACCTGATCAAACAATACTTGCCCGCTGTCGGGCGGATAGAGGCCAAGAATCAATTGCACCAGTGTCGACTTGCCACCACCACTCGCCCCCACTAGCGCCACCTTCTCACCAGGGGCGATATCCATACTTACATTATTGAGGATCCAGTCGCTCTCATCGCGGTAGCGAAAACACAGCCCCTGTACGCTCAGCCCTACCGTCGTTTTATCGGCAAATGGATCACTTAGGTGTGGGTAGTCCGGCTCTTCATCCAGTGCCAGCAGGCGGTTGATACGTCCCAGCGCGGCCTTGGCGCTGTAGTAGGCGTACTGTACGTTCAGCACCTCCTGCACCGGTGCCATCATGAACCAGAGATAGCCAAATACCGCCATCATCTGACCTACCGTAAGGTCGGAGAAGACCACCATCAACATACCGACTGCACGGAAACTATCGAAACCGAAGAGAAATATATTAAAGGAAAGGCGTGTCGCCGCATCGCTCTTCCAGGAGAAGGCCGCGGAGTGCTCACGGATACCACGCGCCTGCTCCACTACCCGTCCTATAAAGTGCGATTCACGGTTGGCAACACGGATCTGTTGAATCGCCTCAAGGGTCTCACCAAGAGACTGCTGGAATAACTCGAAGGCGCTGTTTTCGCGCCGCTTCAGCTCCTTTACCCGCTTGCCAAAGGCCACGGTAAAGTAGATCACCAACGGATTGAGAAAAAGGATGAATAACGCCAGTTGCCAGTGCATCAGCAACAAAATGGTACTCACACCAATCAGGGTGAATATTGAGATCAGGGTCTTGCTCAGGGAGCTGCCAATAAACTCATCAACGGCATTAAGGTCGGTCACAAAATGGGAGGTGACGGTGCCGCTACCCAGAGTCTCATATTCCTTCATGGAGATACGCCGCAAACGCTGCAACATCTCGCGGCGCATGGCAAAGGTAATCGATTTGGCGATACAGGTGAAAGAGCGGTTTTGCCACACCGTAAGCAGTAGTGCAGCAAAACGTAGTATCAGGCTAAGCAGCAGGATAGCGACCACATAGAGCACCGGCCCATGCCACGCCTCGGGAAAGAGGCCATTCATGACGCTAACCAGGGTTGCCGGTTTCTCCAGCAACACCTCATCGACCAGCAACGGCATCATTAACGGCAGTGGTACCGCCATTAACGTAGCAAACAACGCTACCACATGGGCCTGCAGCAGCTTGCGCTGATGGCCCAGTGCCATACGCCACAGGGTATGCCAGTCGAATACCGTCTTACCCGTCACCAGGATCACCGTTAGTTAGGGAAAATCAGCGCCAGACGATGGCACGATGCCTATGACAATGCAAACCAGCAGAGGTACTACTGAAAGAAATAAGGAAAAAAGATGGCAATCCGTTGCCTACAAGGAATACTGCGGGCGCTCCAGCGCCCAATATGGAGGTGTATCTAACTACAAAGCTACCACAGCTTTTAAATCTGTCATCCTAAGATGACTATTGAAGACCCCTCACAGGGCCAGCAATTGAGGTGCATTATGCAGAAGATTAGCTGCTCATAATATTGGGATGATTACTCCGGAAATCAGGGTAAACCCTAAGTCTCTTTTTGCGCCGCCTTGAGTACCACACTCATACGTACCAGGTGAGAAAGAGATTTAGCCTTAAGCTTATCCATAACACGGGCGCGATGCGCCTCAACAGTCTTCAGGCTTACCCCGAGGGTGGCGCTAATCACCTTATTGGCGGCACCATCTACTACCAAAGCCATCACCTCCCGCTCACGGGGTGTCAGACTACTCATCAAGACCCGCCACTCATCCAGCTGCACCTCATTCTGACGCTGCTGGCGATCATCCTCAATGGCTCGCTGCACGCAGTCGAGTAGCAGCTGATCATTAAACGGTTTTTCAACAAAATCAAAGGCCCCAGCCTTAAGGGCACGCACCGCCATCGGCACATCGGCATGGCCAGAGATAAAAATCACCGGCAAACGAATATTGCGCTCTTCCAGCACCCCCTGCAGTTCCAGCCCGCTCATGCCCGGCATACGGATATCAAGTAACAGGCAACCCGCATGCTGCGTCGGACTTGCCTGCAAGAAACTGTCAGCGGAGTCAAAGCTCTCGGTCTTCAGCCCCACGGACTGCATTAGAAAAGAGAGGGAATCTCTTACCGCCTCGTCGTCATCAACGATAAACACCGTTGCCTCATCACTCATCTTTCACGCCTTCGCCGCGTAGCGGCAACATAATAGTAAAACACGCGCCTTTGCCAAGGACGCTCTCCAGCGTCATCTTACCGCCGTGGGACTCAATGATCCCCTGACTAATGGAGAGACCCAGCCCCATCCCCTGTTTCTTGGTAGTAACGAAGGGGGTAAATAGCCTCTCCTGCAATTTAGTATCTATGCCCTGACCGTTATCAATCACCTGCAGATAAACCGCACCTCCCTCCTGATAGGTACTGATACCAAGATGCCGTTCACCCTCATTATTCTGCATCGCTTCAATAGCATTACGGGTTAAATTGAGCAGCACCTGCTCCAGCTGAATGGCATGAATCCACACCGCCGGCAGACCTGAGGCAAGGTTCAGCTCCACTTTCACCTCACCCTTGCGCAGTTCGGGTTGGATAAAGCTGAGTAGTGAACGAATCAATACATCCAGATCTACCCACTCAAGCTCCGGAGCCTCCTTGCGTACAAAGCGACGCAGTTGACGAATAATCTCGCCGGCACGCTCTGCCTGGATAGCAACCTGTTCCATCGCCGAGACCAGCTGCCCCTTTTGCGCCATCTCAGCGTTTTGTAATATGCGGATACAACCACGGGTGTAGTTGCTAATCGCCGAGAGCGGCTGATTCAGTTCGTGGGCAATACCCGAGGCCATCTCGCCCATGGTACTGAGGCGGGCGACGTGGGCCATCTCATTTTGGTGCTGGCGTGACTCCTCTGCGGCACGCTTACGCTCGGCAGTGTTACGAAACACCACTACCGCCCCTGCCACCTCGCCACGAGCGTTACGAATCGGGGTACTGGAATACTCCACCGGGATGCTGTTGCCATCTTTGCACCAGAAAACATCATCATCCACAAAGCGGGCCTGATTATCACGAAAGGTGTGGTACACGGGGCACTCCATGCCAGGAAAGTGGCTACCGTCTGCATAGGTATGGTGGAGGATCAGGTGCTGGTTATTGCCGATCAGCTCTTCGGCACTCCAGCCGGTGATCACCTCCATCGCATGGTTCACAAAGGTGGCTTTACCCTCGGTATCTACCCCATAGATACCATCAGCCACGGAGTCGAGGATCAGGGCGTGCTGCCGCTCCAGCTGCTGCTTCGCCCCGGCCAGGGCACGATTAAGACGCCACACCCAGGTCGTCATGCCGCCCATAAACAGCAACAGCAACAGACCACTCAGCAACCATCCCCAGTAGCGCCCTAACACATCACCAAGAGTGAAGCGCTTGAGGTGCTGATACGGGGGCAATAGCAGCTCCTGCAGCAGGTCGTGTACCGGCTGGTAATCGAGGGGAATGGTCCAGCCGGCATAATTACCGCTGAACGCCGCGGGGTGTTCTTCGGGCATCTCGGCCAAAGCAATGGAGACACGACTGGCAAGAAGATTAGAGGTGTGCTGCACCTTACTAAAGGGCCACTCAGGATAGAGGGCGGTACTGTGTACCAGTGGGAAGTCTGGGTCTGGCTCTACCCCATCTTCATAAGAATGCTCGTTGATGATGCGAAACTCGCTTAGCTTAATCTGCCCCTCATCCTGCATCCGCTCAAGAATATCGGTACGCACTGTGCCGGCATCGACCAGTCCATCGCGTACCGCCATCACCACATTATCGTGGGTACCACCAAAGCTGATCTCGCCAATCTCACGATAAGGGTTGATCCCTACTGCCTTTAACTCACGCACCGCCATCATAAAACCACCCAGCGAGGTCTCATCCACCGCCATCAGGGTTTTTCCGCGCAAATCCTCAAGGCGATTCAGGTCGTAGCGCTCGGCACGGGCGAAGATCACCCCGCCAAACAGATTATAGGCTTCACCCTTCCAACGATTTCTCATGGTGGCGATACGCGATACCCTGTGACGCACCTCCAGGTTTACATAGATCGCAGGGTTCACCAGGATAAAATCGACCGAGCCACTGCCGACAGCCGGATCTACCTCGGAAAAGTCGAGCGGTACAATGGTAAAACGATAATCGGGGAGTTCTGCACTGAGATAATCGGCGGTCTTTGACCAGTGGGCCAGGGTAGCCTCATCACCACGGTGACTGAGCACACCAATAGTGACCGGTTCTGATGCAAGCAGTACCGGGGCGCAGAAAAGCAGTAATAATAGAAAAAAAAGTCGCTTTAGCGCAGCAATGGGACGAAGACACTCACCCAATAATAATGGTAGCGTATTTCTATGTACCAACATTCAAACCCCACCAACTAAAGCAAACGCCAGCCAAGCCAGCCTACTGTTAACAGCACCAACATTGCCGCCAGCCAAAGACGAGTGGCCGATACCGCATAAACGGGATCGTCTGCCACTTTTTCAGCCCTCGGTTGTCCCTGCAATTTCTGCCATGCCTGCTCCAGCACCGGCACAATAGCCTGATCAACACGCCTATCCTGTCCCACCATCTCTTCGAGCAATAAAAGACGTTCTGGCCGCCCCTTGGGAAAACGACAGTGGCCACGGAACAACACCTGTCCTTCCACTGGAATCCCCGGCAGGTGGTAATGTAGAATCGCTAGTAACTCATCCAGCTGGTGCAGCGGATTCTCGAAGTGGAAACTTTTATTCCCGACCATCTGCGTCCAGCTGTCGATCTTGTCACCACCGAAGAGTGCACCATCACAGTCACGCGGCAATAGCACCAGCAGACCATCAGGGGTCAGTAAAATATGCTCCAACACCTTATGACCACCGATGCCATCTTCCAGCACCACGTTATTCAGGCGCGCCACCCCGTAACCACTGATTAACCTTTGACGACGGCGAGCCCGCCACAGAAGACGTATTGGTTTCCAGCCCAGCAACAGAGTAAACAGCAGAGGCGGTAATGCCACACTCCATGTGAAAATTAATTCATTCAACAGCAATTCACCTTTACTCTCGGCGCCAGGTGGTGCCAGCGGCACCATCCTCCAGCACGATACCCAGCTCTTTTAATTCGTCACGAATGCGATCCGCTTCGCCCCACTCTTTATCCTGTTTGGCCTGCACCCTGGCCGCTACCATTACATCAATGGCCGCATCATCGGGGCCTTCACCGCTACCCGCGCCGCCCTTAAGAAATGCCTCCGGATCACGCTGCAACAATCCCAGCAGTCCAGCCAGTGCCTTCAGCTCGGCGGCCACCGCGCTGGCATCACTACCCTGCCCCTTGAGACGATTGACCTCGCGTGTCAGCTCAAACAGCACCGCCAGCGCCTCGGCGGAGTTAAAGTCATCATCCATCGCCTTGAAGAAACGCTCGCTATGTTCACCCTCAGCGACGGTGCCCACTTCAACATCACGCAGTGCGGTATAGAGAGTCGTCAATGCAGCCTTGGCATTGTCCAGATGCTGGTCAGAATAATTAAGCGGGCTGCGATAGTGGGAGCTTAATATGAAGTAACGAATCACCTCGGCATCGTACCGTTTGAGTACCTCGCGGATGGTGAAGAAGTTGCCCAGCGACTTGGACATTTTCTCGTTGTCGACACGCACAAAGCCATTGTGCAGCCAGTAGTTAACAAACTGACAACCGCAGGCCCCCTCGGATTGCGCGATCTCGTTCTCATGATGGGGGAACTGTAGATCCAGCCCGCCGCCATGAATATCGAAGTGATTACCCAGGGCGTGGGTCGACATCGCCGAGCACTCGATGTGCCAGCCGGGACGGCCATTGCCCCAGGGTGATTCCCAATAGGGCTCACCAGGCTTGACCGCCTTCCACAGCACGAAGTCGAGCGGGTCATCCTTCGCCATATCAACCGCCACACGCTCACCGGCACGCAGGTCATCAGGATTCTTGCCGGAGAGCTTGCCATATCCCTCAAATTTGGAAACATCGTAGTAGACATCGCCGTTGTCAGCGGCATAGGCGTAACCGTTTTCAATCAGCTTGCCGATCATTTCCAGGATCTCGTCCATGTGCAGGGTGGCACGCGGCTCATCGTCGGGGCGCTCGACGCCCATCAGGTCTGCATCCTCATGCATCGCCGCAATAAAACGTCCGGTCAGGTCATTGAAATCCTCACCGCTTTCGTTGGCACGGGCAATGATCTTGTCATCAATATCGGTGATATTACGGATGTAGGTAACCGACTCTTTGCCATAAATCCTGCGTAGATAACGCTGGATCACATCAAACACCACCAGTACTCGTGCGTGGCCAATGTGGCAGTAGTCATAAACGGTCATGCCACAGACGTACATGCGTACCTGTTTCGAGTCGATCGGGGTGAAGGGCTCTAACCGCTTAGTGAGATTGTTATGGACCTTGAGTTGGTGCTGATAAGCCATCGTTTTTCTTTCCGTTACAGTAACTATTATATGGGTTACTCCAGCCGCGCATGGTAGCCGAAACGGCGGTGTACGACAAAGTTCCACCCACCTGTAGCAAACCTACTTATACTTATCACACATTCGCCGCTCTACCCCTTCGAGCCGTGTCTCAATGCGCGACAGGCTCTCTCCCATCTTCTCGATAAGAGTGTGCAACGCTATCTCCTTACGCCGCTCCTGATCGAACTCCCGTGCAATGGAGTGTTCCACCTGGCTCACCTCCTGCTCCTTGCGCTCCAGCAGTGCCATACGTTCATCCAGCCTCGCCAGCACCCTGGCCAGGCGCTCCATCATACTGCGTATATCGACATCCTCCCGCTCCAGCTTGGAGACATCACGTTCGATACCCTGCTCGACCTTGGAGACATCACGGCCAATAAAGAAGGAGGAGAAACTGGCGGTCATCAGAGCAAACAGAGCGACCCCGAGCAGGATCAGCAAGGCTCCGAAGAGTTTGCCCGCCGGGGTCTGCGGCACGATATCACCATAACCCACGGTAGTAACGGTAACCCAGGCCCACCAGATACCATCCCAGGGGGAGTGCACCGTCGGCTCGATCGCCGCCATCACCAGACCGGAGAGCAGGATCACCACTGCTGCCGCCCCCAGCGCCGCGCCAATACTGTTGTGACGCAGCATGGCTCGCACCGTGGAGGAGAAACGCAGAAAGAGGCTAAGCAGCAGCAATAAGCGCAAGCTGCGCAACATACCGGCCAGCGGGGTAATGTTCCAGATCAGTGGCAGGCCACCGGCAATGATCAACAGATTCATCCAGTTGTGTCGCAAATAGGTCGCTCGATCCGCCACCAGCGTACTGAGCACCGTCGTCTCAAGCACAAACAGCGACCACACCAGCCAGTCGGCTAACCGTCCCAGTGATGGCTGTAGCAGCCCCTTCAGTTCCATATACCACTGCAGCGGGATCCACAGCGCAAGCAGTAGCATCGGCACCTCAAAACGCGCGGCCCAGGTTCTGGCACGCGCATTTTCACTCTCGACCACGCCCCCCATGCCTGCCAGCCGCTGTACCCTGCTACTCTTCATCGCACTTCCAAAAATCTCCAGAGATGTCCATAACATAGCGCGTCAGGCAGAATGACGCACCCGATCCCTTCCCCTGCTCTTTCACCTTGGAGGCAGAGCCGATATCATTGCCGCTTTGCCAACGCTTGAGGAACCACCATGAAATATCTGCTCTCTTCCCTCACAGGCCTGCTATTACTGGCCCTGTCAGCTCAGGCCGCTGCCACAGAGGCCAACCCACAGGTAGTAATGCAGACTACCATGGGCGATATCGTCATCGAACTCTACCCACAAAAGGCCCCCAAGACCGTGGCCAACTTTCTGCAATATGTGGACGACGGCTTCTACGATGGCACCATCTTCCACCGCGTGATCGACGGTTTCATGATTCAGGGCGGTGGCTTCACCGCAGAGATGGACAAAAAGGAGACCCGTTCTCCTATTCCCAACGAGGCCGACAACATGTTGCGCAACAACATCGGCACCCTCGCCATGGCTCGTACTGGTGACCCCCACTCGGCCACCGCGCAGTTTTTTATTAACGTTGCCAACAATACCCCCCTCGACTTTCGCGAAAAGACGCAGCGTGCCTGGGGCTACACGGTATTCGCTCGTGTCATTCAGGGCATGGACGTGGTTAAAGCTATCAAGAACGTAGCCACTGGCAACCTCGGTGCCTACCGCAACGTACCCAAAGAGACCGTGCTTATCAGCAAGGCCTCACGACTGAATTCAACCGCTGAAAAATCCTCAGGAGCGAAACAATGATTAAGATTAATACCAACTTTGGCACCATTAGCCTGGAACTGGATCACGAGAAAGCACCTATCACTGCTGCTAACTTTGAGCAGTATGTAAAAGACGGCTTCTACGATGGCACTATCTTCCACCGCGTGATCAACGGTTTCATGGTTCAGGGCGGCGGTATGATGCCCGGCATGGTAGAGAAGCAACCCCGTGACTCCATTAAAAATGAAGCCGACAACGGTCTCGCCAATGATCGCGGCACCATCGCCATGGCGCGTACCAATGATCCCCACTCCGCTTCGGCACAGTTCTTTATTAACGTTAGTGATAACGCCTTCCTCAACCACCGCTCTCCCACTCCCGACGGCTGGGGCTACTGCGTCTTTGGTCGCGTGGTTGACGGCATGGACGTGGTCGACAAGATCAAGGGCGTACAGACCGGCAACGCTGGTGGCCATCAGGATGTACCCACGGAAGATGTGGTAGTAGAAAGTGCGATAGTTGAATAGGGCTAATAAGCTTCTATGACTACCCTCTTTATCTCAGATCTTCATCTGAGCAGCGAGCGGCCCGCCATCGGCGGGTTGTTCCTAAAATTTCTTAACGAACAGGCCGCACAGGCTGAGGCACTTTATATCCTCGGCGACCTGTTTGAGGTCTGGCTGGGTGACGATCTTATCCCGCCCGAGGTGCAGACCATTCTTGATGCGATGCGCGCTTTAAGCGACAGTGGCGTCCCCCTTTATGTGATGTCTGGCAACCGCGACTTTCTGTTTAGCAAACGCTTCACCGAAATGAGCGGGGCGACCCTGCTCGACGACCCCACTGTGGCCGATCTCTACGGTACCCCTACCCTGCTAATGCACGGTGACCTGCTCTGTACCGACGACCTGCCTTACCTCGAAATGCGTAAAATGCTGCGCAAGCCTGAATGGATTGAAGGGTTTCTAAGCAAGAGTGCCGAGGAGCGCATCGCCTTTGCTCAATCGCTACGCGAGCGCAGTAAAAAAGAGACCGGCGAAAAAGAGTCTGCGATCATGGATGTCAATGCCGATACCGTGAAAGAGTATCTGCAGCGTTACAGCGTCAACCGCCTGATTCACGGTCACACCCATCGCCCGGCAATTCATCACGAAAATAACGTTGAACGCTGTGTTCTGGGTGACTGGTATGAGCAAGGCAGCGTACTACACTGCGACAACAACGGCTGCCGACTCGAAACACTCTGAATCCATGCCGAGGCGCACTTTTGTATCCCAACAATGGAGTAATTATTTCAATGGAGATGGGATGGGGTTCTTTCTGAATCTTCAACATAGTCACTGCATGCAAAGAGCCTCACTCACCGTGTTGCTGCTACTTCTCACGCTGCTAGCCAGTTGCAGTCAGCCGAGCAATGAACTGGAACGGGTGCTCAAACAACAGCAACTGGTGGTGCTTACCCGCAACACCGCCTCCACCTATTACGAGGGGCCACAAGGTCCGGTAGGACTGGAATACGACCTGGCCCGCGGCTTTGCTGAACACCTCGGAGTGCAGTTGCATATGGAAGTAGCCGGCAACGTCAGCGAGATGCTGGCACGCCTGGCAGAAGGTGAAGCCGACTTCGCCGCCGCCGGTCTTACCGTCACCCCACCAAGGCAGTTGTGGGCACGCTTCACCCCGCCCTATCAACACATCACCCAGCAACTGGTCTACCGCACCGGCACCAAAAGGCCGAAGAATCTCAACGAGCTTGACGGTAGCCTGGAGATCGTCGCCGGTAGCAGCCATGAGGAGCGACTACATGCCCTGCACACCGAATACCACAACCTCAGCTGGAATGAAAACAAGCAGGCTGAGAGCGAAGAGCTACTTACTCTGGTGTGGGAACGCCTCATCGATTACACCGTGGCCGACTCCAACGAGGTATTAATGAACCAGCGCTACCTGCCCGAGCTGCGCGTCGCCTTCGACCTGACTGAACCTGAGCCCCTCGCCTGGGCCTTCCCAAAATTCAAGGACGATTCACTATTCAAGGCCGCCAGTGAGTACTTCAACACTATTCGTGAAAACGGCGAACTGGACAGGTTACTTGAGCGCTACTACGGACACCTGAAGAACTTCGACTACGTTGGCACCCGCACCTTCCAGCAACACATCAAGCAACGCCTGCCGGAGTATCGCCACCTGTTTGAATACACCGCAAAGGAGTTCAAACTCGACTGGGTACTGTTGGCTGCCACCGCCTACCAGGAGTCACACTGGGATCCCGATGCGGTATCCCCTACCGGGGTACGCGGCATTATGATGCTAACCAAAGCCACTGCAGAGGAGGTCGGCGTCAGTGAGCGCAATGACCCGGTCGAGAGTATCCGTGGTGGCGGATTTTATCTAAGTAAGTTAATGAAGAGGATCCCCGAACGCATTCAGGAGCCGGATCGCAGCTGGTTGGCACTGGCCGCCTACAACATCGGCTACGGCCACCTGGAGGATACCCGCAAGATCACCCAGCAGCGCGGTGGTAACCCCGATAGCTGGAAAGATGTGAAAAATAACCTGCCACTGCTACGTAAACGTAAATGGTATAAAAAGACCAGGCACGGCTACGCCCGCGGCAATGAGGCATTACGTTACGTAGAAAACATCCGCAGCTACTACGCTATTCTCAGCTGGCAGATGGAGAAGGATAAGCCGACTTTCACCCCGCCGCCAAAGGCTATCGAGATAGACAGCCCGGCACTTTAATTAAGGAGCCTCTCCTACTCAGCCAATAACTCACTCTCCATAGAAAGAAAGACCTGATAGGCATTGCGCCGATGGCCCGCCTCAAAGGCTGGCAGATTTTCAAACTCTGACCAGTCGGTCTGCGCATAAACCTCATCAAAAGGAGTCAATTCATCTACCGCCGCACCCATCGTCTCACGCAGGTAGGCGAGATAACGATGGGTCATCCCCACCGCCTGAACCGGTGCCCCTTGATGCGGACCATGACCCGGCACCAGCGCCACCAGTTCACTACTATTCATCTCATCAAGTACCTTTAGCCAAAGTTTGGTGTTGGCACTGCCAAGAAAGGGAATACGTCCCTCAAAGATCACATCGCCTGAGTAGAGAACCTTATCGTTCTCCACGTAGACGCTCATATCTGCATCGGAGTGGGCATCACCGATCACGGTCATGCGAAAGTTCACGCCACCTACCTCAATATCCAACGCCGCATCGACATAACGATCCGGCCACACCAGATGGGTGTCATCATTGACCCACGGCTCAAGGGAAAAGCGACGCTCTTCCAAACGTTCTTGTGCAGCCTCCGATTCAAGATATTTTTCTGCACCTGAGGGGGCAATAATCTCAGCACCCAGCTCCTTGAAATACTGCAGGCCAAATACATGATCGGCGTGATAGTGAGTAACGATCAGCTTCACCACCGGCTTGTCGGTAATGGCACGAATACGCTGCATCAACAACTGCGCCAGCGAAGGACTACCCAGAGCATCAATAACCACTACCCCTTCATCGGTAATCACCACCCCAGCATTGGAGATAAAGCCTTCATTCTCAATCGCCGTACCCGCCATACCCTGCACGTAATAACTATGCTCAGCTACCTGCACCAGCTTCATCTCCACCTCAGAGGGCGGATAGTCGACGGCATGCAGGACCGGACTGGCCACTAATGCCAGAAAGAGAAGGGAAAGTACTCGCAACCACAGCATGGGAATGACTCCTCGTTAATCGTTATGCCGTCAGCATAGCGATGAATGATATAGCGGTATAGTCGGGTATTCCCTTACTGCAGAAGGCTATGGTTATTCCGGCAAATCAGCGCCGTGAACGAAAGAAGCCACGCAGAAGGTTTGCGCTTTCATCGGCCAGCACGCCTCCCTCCACCTCACAGCGATGGTTAAGCTCATTGCTCTGCAACAGGTTATAGACGGAACCGGCAGCACCGGTTCTGGGATCGGTGGTAGCAAAGACAACACGCTCAACCCGCGCATGGACGATCGCCCCGGCACACATCGGGCAGGGCTCCAGCGTCACGTAGAGGGTAGTGCCAGAGAGGCGGTAGTTATTCATCGCCTTGCCTGCCGCACGTAGCACCTGAATCTCGGCATGAGCAGTGGGGTCATGATCGGCGATGGGACGGTTTCGTCCCTCGGCAATCAACTGCCCCCCTTTCACCAGTACCGCCCCCACTGGCACCTCACCCTCACGGGCTGCCAGCGTGGCAAGCTCCAGCGCACGACGCATCCAGTGGATATCGGGAGATTCTATTTCAGTCATCATGGCACTATTGAATCACAGCCAATCATCAATGAGTATATAAGTTTATTTGAATATTCCATATAAAGACCCTATATACGTGCTACAATTACTAAATTAATGACACCCCTATAGGGCTGTCGCCACCCCGGCTTTCCAGGTACCCCTCCATGTCCGCAGATACACCCACACTGCCCGCTTTTAGCGAACTGGGCCTTAGCGACCCTATTCTCAAAGCCCTCGAAGATGTCGGCTACGAGACCCCCTCGGCAATTCAGGCAGAAACTATTCCCCCTCTGCTGGAGGGTCGTGATGTACTCGGCCAGGCACAGACCGGCACCGGTAAAACCGCCGCCTTCGCCCTGCCCATCCTCTCGCGCATCGACCTGAGTAAAAACGTACCGCAGGTACTGGTACTCGCCCCCACACGCGAGCTGGCAATTCAGGTGGCCGAGGCGTTCCAGCGTTACGCCCACCACATGAAGGGAATGCGCGTAATGCCTATCTACGGCGGTCAGGACTTCCGCCCCCAGTTGAAACAGTTGCAGCGTGGTGTACACGTAATAGTCGGCACCCCGGGGCGCGTGATGGATCACATGCGCCGCGGTACCCTTAAGCTCGACGGCCTCCAGGCCCTGGTACTGGATGAGGCCGATGAGATGCTGCGCATGGGCTTTATCGACGATGTAGAGTGGGTCATGGAACAGACACCACCAGAGCGTCAGATCGCCCTCTTCTCCGCCACCATGCCAGAGCAGATACGCCGCATCACCAAAAAATACCTGAATGATCCGGCCATAGTCACCATCAAACTCAAGACCACCACTGCCGAGAGCATTCGTCAGCGTTACTGGTTCGTCAGCGGCCTGCACAAGCTCGACGCCCTCACCCGTATTCTAGAGGCCGAAGAGTTCGATGCCATCATCGTCTTTGTGCGTACCAAGATCGCCACCGAGGATCTAGCTGATAAGCTGCAGGCACGCGGATACGCCTCTGCCGCCCTCAACGGTGACATCCCGCAGCAGATGCGCGAAAAGACCGTCAATGCGCTCAAGTCAGGCAAGCTCGATATTATCGTCGCCACCGATGTCGTCGCCCGAGGGCTCGATGTGCCGCGCATCAGTCACGTCATCAACTATGACGTGCCGCACGACACCGAATCTTACGTCCACCGCATCGGCCGCACCGGTCGTGCCGGTCGCAACGGTGATGCCATCCTGTTCATCGCACCGCGCGAAAAACGTATGCTCTTCTCCATCGAAAAGGCGACTCGCCAGAAGATCGAAGAGATGCAGCTGCCCACCACCGAGGTGATCAACGACAAGCGTATCGCCAACTTCAAGCAGCGCATTACTGATACCATTGGTGCCGAGGATGGCCTCGACTTTTACCACCAACTGGTAGAGCAGTACGAGCAGGAACACAATATACCCGCCATTGAGATCGCCGCAGCACTGGCACAAATGGTTCAGGGTGATACCCCGTTGCTACTAAAAAAGGAGCAACGCCCAGCACGTCAACCACGCGAAGACCGGTTTAAGAAAGATCGTGGTGATTTTAAAAGCAAGGGAAAGCCCTATCGCGGCGGCGACGAGGGAATGGAGACCTACCGCCTTGAGGTAGGCCGCAAACACGACGTGCAACCCGGTAACATTGTGGGTGCCATCGCCAACGAGGCAAATCTTGAAAGCCGTAATATCGGCCGTATCAAGATCTTCGACGACTACAGCATCGTTGACCTACCGGAAGGGTTGTCAAAAGAGCTCTTATCTCACCTGGCGAATGTCTGGGTTGCCGGGCAGAAGCTCAACATCTCCAAACAGCACGGTGGAGGCGGCGGTGGTGATAAAAAGGGCTTTAAACGTAAAGGGCCACCAAAAGGCAAAGAGAAGAAGCCACATCGCAAGGGCGGTAATCACTAAACCACCCAAAAAAACGAAAAAGGCGTGAACTGAGTTCACGCCTTTTTTATTTTCACCTCACGGCTTATTGACCCACTCAATCACCGTGATCTCCGGTGGTGCCATCACCCGAATCGGTGGCCCCCAGGTACCGGTACCGCGACTCACATAGAGTTGCGAACCATTCCCCAGCTCACTCAAACCCATCGCCACCGGATAGGCAATCCAGGTCAACAGACGGAACGGGAAGATCTGCCCCTGATGCACATGCCCGGCCAGTTGCAGATCAAACCTGCCGATACTCTCCTCACGTATCACTGGTTGATGTTTAAGTAGAATATTGAGCACCTTGCTATTCACACTCTGCATCAACAACTTCTCGTGGTCCACCTCAGCACCGTCGGAAAAGCGTCCTTCTCGGTCATCCACCCCCATCAGATGCAGCCACGGTGTCGCCATCGCCCGTTCTCCACGCAGCATGACAAAACCCGCCTCCTCCATAAATGCCACCGACTTGTCGATACCAGCGAAAAATTCGTGGTTACCCGCTACCGCATACTTACCATCACTTGCCTGCAGCTGGGCAAGGATATCCTTATAGGGCAGGGCCGAAGGAATACGACTGTCGATAATATCGCCAGTGGTAACGATCAGATCAGGCTTGAGGGCGTTCACCTCCGCCACAATTCGTTGCAACCACTCCTCATCGGTCATCACCCCCAAATGCACATCCGTCAGTTGCACCATACGATAGCTGGTGACACCGACGGGCAACTTGTCGGTAGAAATAGTTACCGTATCGATATGAATCTGCCGCGCTGCATTAAAACCATAAAGTGATGCCACCACACTCAACGAGACCACTCCGATAACAAATGGCCGCCAGCACAGACACATGTCCGCCACCCTTATATGCGCAACACGGTACAACAACCAACTGACAAACCGCGCAATATCGACAAACAAGAAGAGCGACGCCGACATAAACAGCACCCCCATCCAGCCAAACACCAGCAAAGCCCAGGGCCCAGCCAGCACGCTCCACTCCATTGACTCCAGGCCCCGCGTCAGCAGCGGCCCGAACACCATCAACACAAGAAATGCGATGACGGCTATACGCTTACCATCCACCAACTCAAAACCACGACGCAGCCGACGGTAAAAATAGAGGTGCATACCACCATAAACGGCAAGGTAAATAGAGATAAATATTATAATGCGCAGCATGATTTCTTCTTGATATTAAGGGTATGAGAGTAATTCTAGGGGATATCAGGATGGCTAGCTATTCCACTACACATCAGTCCACAAAAATAATAAGGGAATGATGCTCTCATGACAGATACAGGGAAAGTCCAAATTACTTGCACTACACTTAACAACAGAACGCCACTTGTCCCGGTAGTCGAGTGCTGTGTTCTCCCCCTCAGCAACCTATTACGGAGGAGCATCATGCTCTATCGCAGCCTCTACTTTCTTTTCCATGACAAACGCACAGTGCATGGCCTTATCAACGAACTGGAGGAGCAGTTTGCACTAGATGATTCGCAACTCCACGCTATCATTGATGACAATCACAAACTGGCCGAACTTCCCGGAGCCACCATTCACAAAAAATCGCCTGCGGCTATTCGCAGTGAAACCACTTTCCTCTATCTCAGTATGGGAATATTCATCTTTGCCCTCATCGCCCTTGTCGTTTCCCTGTTAACAGCCCCCTGGTATCTATCAGCCCTGTTTGGGCTAGTGGTGATCGGCGCTCAACTATCCGGTTATCTACTAGGGAACCGCATTCCTAATGCCCAGCTGGATCGATTTCGAGGCAGGCTGGCTGAAGGGGATATCCTGTTACAGGTCGATGTACCGCCCAGCCGTGTAAAAACCGTGAAAACATTTATTGCAGAGCGCAGCCCTGATGCCAGCACCCAGGTCAGCAACTGGCATGTCGGGACCATCGGTCTTTAGTGTTTGAAATTATTTCCATGCCCCGGTGTTCTCCGACAATCATCTCCCCGCCCCCCTTTTCTCAAAGAGGAAAGCAAAACAAAAAAAGGCGGCCATCCGGTCGCCTTTGGAGAGAATCGGTATACAGGGGCTAACTCACCCTACTCCCACTCAATCGTCCCCGGCGGCTTGCCAGTAATGTCATAAACCACCCGGGAAATCCCCGACACCTCATTGACGATACGACGACAAACATGGTCGAGAAAATCATAGGGCAGATGTGCCCAGCGGGCAGTCATAAAGTCGATGGTCTCCACCGCACGTAGTGCCACCACATATTGATAGCGGCGACCATCACCGGTAACACCCACCGACTTGACCGGCAAGAACACGGTAAAGGCCTGTGAGGTCTTATGGTAGAGGTCGTGCTTGAACAGCTCTTCGATGAAAATGTGGTCGGCCAGACGCAGGATGTCGGCGTACTCCTTTTTCACCTCACCGAGAATACGTACACCGAGGCCCGGCCCTGGGAAGGGGTGGCGGTAAACCATGTCATAGGGCAGGCCAAGCTCGACGCCGAGCTTGCGCACTTCATCCTTAAACAGTTCTCGCAGCGGCTCACACAATTTAAGCTGCATATAGTCGGGCAGGCCGCCAACGTTGTGGTGCGATTTGATAAGGTGCGCCTTGCCGGACTTGGCGCCAGCCGACTCGATAACATCGGGGTAGATGGTGCCCTGCGCCAGCCATCTGGCATTGGCGAGTTTCTTCGACTCTTCCTCGAAAATATCAACGAACAGGTTGCCGATGATCTTGCGCTTTTTCTCCGGGTCATCTTCGCCCTTAAGCGCATCAAGGAAGCGTTGCTCCGCATCGACACGGATCACCTTCACTCCCATGTGCTCAGCAAAGGTGGCCATCACCTGATCACCCTCCTGGTAGCGCAGCAGGCCGTTGTCGACGAAGACGCAGGTGAGCTGATCGCCGATCGCCTTGTGCAATAGCGCTGCAACAACGGATGAATCGACACCACCGGAGAGACCGAGGATCACCTCATCCTCACCCACCGTCTCACGGACGGTATTAATGGAATTCGTTACGATGTTATCCGAGGTCCACAATCCTTCACAGCCACAGATGGTGTGAACAAAACGCTCGATAATGCGCTGGCCCTGCTGGGTGTGAGTGACCTCGGGGTGAAACTGCACGCCGTAGAACTGGCGCTCCTCGTCGGCGATACCGGCAACGGGGGCCGAATCAGTAGAGGCCATTACCTTAAAGCCAGGGGCCATATCGATAACACGATCACCGTGACTCATCCACACATCCAGCAGGCCGTAGCCCTCCTCAGAGGTGTGATCCTCAATATTCTTAAGCAGCGCGGTGTGGCCGCGGGCACGCACCTTAGCATAGCCGTACTCGTGGTGATCGGCATTCTCCACCTTACCGCCCAGCTGCATCGTCATAGTCTGCATGCCGTAGCAGATACCGAACACCGGCACCGCCATCTCGAAGACACAGGCGGGGGCCTGCGGGGCATCTTCAGCAGTGGTCGACTCTGGGCCACCGGAGAGAATGATGCCATTGGGAGCAAAGGCGCGAATATCCGCCTCCTCCATATCGTAGGCGTGCAGTTCGCAGTAGACCCCGGCCTCGCGCACACGCCGCGCGATAAGCTGGGTGTACTGGGAGCCGAAGTCGAGGATCAGGATACGTTGGGCGTGAATATCTTTGGACATGGTGAAATCTCAGAACCCGTAAAAAGGGAGGAATTATACAGGCATTGGTCGGTAGTCGTTAGTCGCGAGTCAACGTCCTGACCGACTTTCGACTCGAGACTAGCGACTAACGACTCAATAACATACTCGTGACACCGCAGTCGCCGCGCCCGCCACAAGACAGTTATCAGCCTGACTGCTATCATCGCCTTCGTTTTTGCAAGCCGTGAATAGCCAGGATCATAATCGATGAAATACGTTGGAGCCCACGTCAGCGCCGCCGGAGGCGTAGAGAATGCCCCCCTGAATGCCGAGAAGATCGGTGCAAAGGCCTTTGCCCTGTTCACCAAGAACCAGCGCCAGTGGGTGGCCAAGCCGCTCACCGAACAGAGCATCAACGCCTTCAAGGCCAATCTTGAAAAGGTCGGCATCGCCCCGGAACAGGTACTGCCCCACGACAGTTACCTGATCAATCTCGGTCATGCAGAAAAAGAACCGCTGCAGAAGTCGCGCAACGCCTTTCTCGATGAGATGCAGCGCTGCGAGCAGCTGGGGCTGAGGCTACTCAATTTTCACCCCGGTGCCCACCTTAACAAGCACAGCGAGGAGGCCTCTCTCGATACCGTTGCCGAATCCATCAACTGGACACTGGAGCAGACAAACGATGTCGTCGCGGTGATCGAAAACACCGCCGGCCAGGGCACCACACTGGGGCACCGCTTTGAACACCTGGCTCATATTATCGACAAGGTGGAAGACAAGAGTCGCGTCGGGGTCTGTCTCGACACCTGCCACACCTTCACCGCCGGTTATGACATGCGCACCATCGAGGCCTGCGACGAGACCTTCGAGCAGTTTGAGCGCATCGTCGGTTTCAACTATCTGCGCGCCATGCACCTCAACGACTCCAAACCGGAACTCGGCTCACGGGTAGACCGTCACGAGAGTCTGGGCAAGGGCAAGCTGGGGCTGGAGTGCTTTCGTTACCTGATGAACGATGCACGCTTCGATAATATTCCCATGGTGCTGGAAACCATCGACGATAGCATCTGGGCCGAAGAGATCGAACTGCTCTACTCACTGCAACAGTAAAGTCATCCACAGCCACGCCGCTTTAGCGTAAAATGCGTGCATCATGAAACAGCCTGACAACAACAGCCGCGACGACATCTACGCCTCCCCTCAGGAGATGCTGGTCGACTTCGCTTTCGACGATAAGGTCGCCACGGTCTTCCCCGACATGATCCGCCGCTCGGTGCCCGGCTATAGCGAGATCATCGCCCTGCTCGGCCTGTTTGCCGAACAGTACGCCACCGCCAATAGCAATCTCTACGACCTCGGCTGCTCCCTCGGTGCCGCCACCCTGTCGCTACGCCGCCGTGTTAACCAACCGGGTTGCACCATCATCGCCGTCGACAACGCCGAATCGATGATCCAGCGCTGCCGCGAGAACATCGAGCACGACCTTGAGTCCACGCCGGTAGAGCTACAGTGCGCCGATATCCGCGAGGTTGAGATTAAGAATGCCTCGGTAGTGGTGCTCAACTTCACCCTGCAGTTTTTGCCCGGCGAAGAGCGGCTGACACTGTTACGCAGGATATATGAGGGACTCAACCCGGGCGGTGTACTGGTACTCTCCGAGAAGCTGCAGTTTAGCGATACCGGGCGGCAGCAGTTTGAGGAGGCAATGCATCTCGCCTTTAAACGCGCCAACGGCTACTCCGAACTGGAGATCAGCCAGAAACGCGCCGCCCTGGAGGAGGTGCTGGTACCCGACACCCTGGAGCAGCATAGCGCACGCCTCACCGAGGCAGGCTTCCGCCGCGTCGAGCCCTGGTTTCAGGCCTTTAACTTCGCCTCCATCGCCGCCTTCAAATAATTGGACTCACCACTAATGGATCTCTCCCCATTTGGTTACGACCAGCTCTACGCATGGATCAAGCAATCAGCCATCGCCCACTGGCTGCAGAGTGTGCCGCAACTAAGTGAAGAGCGGCTATCAAAACATGGCGATCTCCCCCGCTGGCTCACCGCCCTGAAGGCTCTGCCTCCCATTGAACAAACCGCCATCGACCTCACCGCTCCCTATATTAAGGTCGAAAACACAGCGCCGTTTAATGAGCCGGAACAAGATGCGATCCGTGAAACCCTAATGGCCTTCCACCCCTGGCGCAAGGGCCCCTTCTGCCCCTGCGGCATTCACCTCGACACCGAATGGCGCTCCGACTGGAAGTGGGAGCGCATTGAACAGGCAATCGATTTACAGGGAAAAACAGTACTCGATGTCGGCTCCGGTAACGGCTATTACGGCTGGCGCATGTTGGGGGCAGGTGCCACACGAGTCATCGGCATCGACCCCACCATTAGCTACGTGATGCAATACACCGCAATGCGCCACTTCATCGGTGAGCAGCCAATGCATATCCTGCCGCTTAAACTCGAAGAGATCCCCGCAGGCAATGCGGCCTTCAACACCGTCTTCTCCATGGGCGTGATCTACCACCGCAAGGATCACATGGAACATATTGAACAGTTAATTAGTCATCTTAAACCGGGTGGTGAACTAATCCTCGAAGGGCTGGTGATCGAAGGGGAAGAAGGCGAGCTGCTTCACCCCAAGGGGCGCTACGCCAAGATGAAAAATGTGCATACCCTCCCCTCACCCGCCACCATAGCGCAGTGGCTGGAAGCGGCGGGGCTGAATGATGTCATCATTATCGACGTCAGCCCCACCACCATCGAAGAGCAGCGGCGCACCGAGTGGATGCACTTCGAATCGCTCGCCGACTATCTCGACCCCAACGACCCTAAACGCACCGTAGAGGGCCACCCCGCCCCGATTCGGGCCGTACTAAAAGCCACGAAATAAATTCTCACCAATCGTGAATCGTGCACCGTCCAGATTTAACTGGCACGTTGCTTCTCTAGAATAACCAACGTGATACCGCCAAGAATCGCAATAGAAGCCAATGCCAGGCGTAGGGTGATCGACTCACTAAGAAAAACAACACCTGCCAAAGCCGCGAGCACTGGCACACTAAGTTGTACCGTCGCAGCAACGGTAGCCTTCAATCCGGGCAAGGCCGTATACCAGATAGCGTAACCTATTCCTGAAGCCAGTCCCCCCGAAGTAACCGCGTACCAAAATCCCGCCATATCGACAGAAACACGGCTAAACATCAATACACTCAGCACGATCGTGATGGGAACCGTACGTAGGAAGTTACCAGCTGTCACCTTAACTGGATCGCCTGCCGCTTTTCCCCGTAATGAGTAAACACCCCACGCCACACCTGCACCCAGCATCAACACGGAACCCTCGAGCTGAGGTGCGGAGAGACCAGGTAGCAGCAACCCAATAAGCCCACCAAAGGCCAGGACAAGACCAACCAGTTGTAATTTCCGCAGCCGTTCCCCACTCCAGATACCATAAGCAATCATCGTTACCTGAACAGCGCCAAAGAGCAGTAACGCACCGGTTCCGGCAGACAGACTCACATAGGCAAATGAAAAACCGGCGGCGTAAACGAACAGGGCAAAAGCCGATGGCCAACTCCCCCGGCCAGCAGCGCCACGATGACGTATAGATACAATTAACCAGAGCATCACCGCCCCAGAGAGTAATCGAACCGTGGTGAAGCTGCTTGCATCAATGTCGGTATGCTTAAGGGCGAGCCTGCAGAGCAGTGAATTACCCGCAAAGGCAATCATAGCTAGCGATGTTAAGGTAATGACTCGAGCATGAGGCATAGAGATAACTCTTACGGCTGAATTCATATATTAATTTGAGACAGCATCTCTTCTATAATGGTCAATGCAGATATCTCACTGATTATGACGTGCTCTGGTGATAAACATGCTTCTCTCCTGACTCCTGCCCTGTCATTCCATAGCAGGGAGTGGGAGGATTGAGCGCCAATTTCAAGCATGAAAGGCCATAAACTAAATATGGAAATAATAGGCGCCGTACTCAAACTTGTTGATAGCTAACGTATAGAGCAAAACAGATGCCCGTGAAAGGTACTATCAATTAATTTCGACAGGTTCGGGTGAAACCACCGGTAGACTTACAACACTTAATTACAAAAAATTTCACATCACACACAAAAACGGCCCCAGAAGGGCCATTTTTTTGATCACCTACAGAGCTGGAACTATACGCGATAGTTCGGTGCCTCTTTAGTGATCTGCACATCGTGTACATGTGACTCGGAAAGACCGGAGTTGGTAATGCGAACAAACTCAGGCTTGGTACGCATCTCCTCGATGTTGGCACAACCCATGTAACCCATGGAGGAGCGCAAACCACCGAGGAGCTGGTGGATCACCGGCTGCATTGAACCCTTAAAGGGGACACGACCTTCGATACCCTCAGGCACCAGTTTGTCGGCCTCGGTGCTCTCCTGGAAGTAGCGGTCTGATGAGCCCTGTGAACCACCCATCGCACCGAGTGAACCCATGCCACGGTAAGACTTGTAAGAACGTCCCTGGAACAGTTCAACCTCACCGGGGGCCTCTTCGGTACCGGCCAGCATGGAACCGACCATAATGGTATAACCACCGGCGACGATCGCCTTGGCCATATCACCGGAGAAGCGAATGCCACCATCGGCAATCAGCGGTACCCCAGTACCCTCAAGGGCCTGGGCGACATTATCAATAGCGGAGATCTGCGGTACACCCACACCGGCGACGATACGGGTGGTACAGATGGAGCCAGGACCGATACCCACCTTGACCGCATCGGCACCCGCCTCGACCAGTGCTTTGGCAGCAGCACCAGTAGCAATGTTGCCACCGATTACCTGCAGGCTGGGGAAATTCTTCTTCACCCAGGCAACACGATCCAGCACGCCCTGAGAGTGACCGTGGGCGGTGTCGACAACCACCACATCAACACCCGCATTGTAGAGTGCCTCAACGCGCTCATCGGTACCGGCACCCACACCCACAGCAGCACCCACACGCAGGCTGCCGGAGTCGTCTTTACAGGCATTGGGCTTGTCGGTCGCCTTCTGAATATCCTTAACGGTAACCATACCGCGCAAATGGAAGTTGTCGTCCACCACCAGAACCTTCTCGATGCGGTGCTCATGCAGCAGCGCCTTGACCTTTTCGCGGTCGGTTCCCTCTTTAACGGTGACCAGCTTCTCCTTGGGGGTCATGATAGTGGAGACGGCATCGTCGTAGTGGGTCTCGAAGCGCACGTCACGACTGGTAACAATACCAACCAGGTCTTCACCATCGACCACCGGCACGCCGGAAATCTTCTCGGCACTGGTCAGCTTGAGCAGATCGCCAATAGTGGTGGTAGGCGGTACAGTGATGGGCTCTTTAATTACACCGCTCTCGAATTTCTTCACCATGCGTACCTGATGCGCCTGCTCTTCGGCGGTCATATTTTTGTGGATGATACCTATGCCACCCTCCTGGGCCAGCGCGATGGCCAGGCGGTGCTCGGTCACGGTATCCATTGCCGCCGAGAGAATCGGGATATTGAGGGTGATGTCACGAGTGAGTTTGGTAGAGAGGTTCACATTCTTAGGCAGCACGGTAGAGTGGGCCGGTACCAGCAGTACGTCGTCGAATGTAAGGGCTTCCTGGGCGATTCTCATGATATTTGGTATCCGCGCTAAGTCTATAAGTCTATGTAAACCGTTCATTATAGAGTTTGACTCCCTCCGGGTAAACTGGCTAGGCTGTATTGATTGTCGCTAATCGGCAATAACGAACACGAATGTCCGTGTTAATGAGGTTGGATCCCCCTCAGAACATCCCAACCCAATTGGAGGATATAAATGAGAAAAGCTCTGTTTATCGCATCCCTCGCGCTGCTCGCCAGCGCCTGTGCCAGCACCCAGACGGCCAAGATACCGGCTACCCCGGAGAACGCAGCAATTGCCATTGCAGCGGCCGAGGCTGCCAGCAGGAAGGTCGCTGCCGTCGGTTATCAGTGGCGTGATACGGGAAAAATCATCGCCTCGGCAAAGAAGGCCTCTGCGGCCAAAGACTCTGCCAAAGCGATCAAACTGGCCCAGCAGGCTCTACGCCAAAGTGAAAATGCGTTCAAGCAGTACGCACAACAAAAAGAAGCCGTCAGTAAATTCTGAATCTGGCACTAAGATTCAGGAGAAGGCCGCTATTAGCGGCCTTTTTTCTTTCAAGCCCGCACAGCACTTCTGCTAGAATAAACCCATGCCCAAACACCGTGCCTCAGATACCAAGCAGCAAAGAGAGACCTACTCCGTCTCCCGTCTCAACCGTGAGGCACGCGCCTTGCTGGAGGGCAACTTCCCACTACTGTGGGTCGAGGGCGAGATATCCAACCTGGCACGTCCCCGCTCAGGGCACCTCTACTTCACCCTTAAAGACGAATTCGCCCAGGTACGTTGTGCCATGTTCCGCATGCGCGCCACCAATCTGGCCTTCACACCCCGTGACGGTAGTCAGATACTGGCACGTGTTCGCGTCAGCCTGTATGAAAATCGCGGTGACTTCCAGCTGGCGGTCGACCACATGGAGGAGGCTGGTGACGGTGCCCTGCGGCGCGCCTTCGATGAGCTGAAGCAGCGGCTGCAGCAGGAGGGACTATTCGAGAAAGGACGCAAGCGTCCCCTGCCCACCCTGCCCCATACCATCGGTGTTATCACCTCGCCCAGCGGAGCGGCGATCCATGACATCCTTACTGTACTCAATCGACGCTTCCCCTCCACCCGTGTAGTGATCTATCCGGTAGCCGTACAGGGTGATGGGGCTGCTCATGAGATCGCCGAGGCAATTCGCCTGGCCGGAGAGCGTGCGGAATGCGAAGTGCTCATCGTCGGGCGCGGTGGTGGTTCACTGGAGGATCTATGGGCCTTTAACGAAGAGAGTGTGGCCCGCGCCATCTACGAATCTCCCAGCCCTGTGGTCAGTGCCGTTGGCCATGAGGTCGATATCAGTATCGCCGATTTTGTTGCCGATGCACGTGCCGCCACCCCCTCCGCTGCCGCCGAGCTACTCAGCCCCGACGCCAGCCAGCTACAGATAAGAGTCTCGGCATTCCAGCACCGGCTGCAACAAACGGTGGCACGACAGCAGCAGCAGGCACGGCAACGGCTGGAGGGGTTGCGGCAACGACTGCGCCACCCAGGTCAGCGACTGCAACAGATCGCCCAACGACTTGATGAGCTGGAGTGGCGTATGGGCAACGCCCGGCGCAACCAACTGCATCACCGTCAGTCGCGACTCAGCAACCTTATCTCACGGCTACAGCGTCACGCCCCGCAGGCCCAACTGCAACGACTACAGGCACGGCAGCAGTCACTTCAAACCCGACTGCACCACGCCATGCATGAGAAGCTGACACTGGGACATAGCCGTCTCGGTATGCAGGCACGCACCCTGGAGGCCGTCAGCCCACTGGCCACCCTGCACCGCGGTTACGCCATCGTCACCAGTGAGGCAGATGGTACACTTATTGAACAGAGCCGACAGATTGAACCTGGCGCAAAGATTCGAGCCAAATTAGCGCAGGGCGAACTATTGTGCCGTGTCGAGGAGAGAATTGATGATAAATAGAACACGAACACTACTGCTTGGTCTGCTGCTGCTCACCCCACTGTGGGCCACGGCGTTGGAGCTACCACGCGCCTCTGCGGTTCCCGGCGGCATAGCCATCATCAAGCTCGGCGAGGCAACGCAAAAACCCGAAGTGCACTATAAGAGCAAGCGGATACTGGTGAGCCGTCATGAAGGGGAGTGGCTGGCACTGGTCGGCCTCTCCCTTGCCACGAAACCGGGTACCCATACCCTGCGCACCCACGTCGATGGCAAGTCAGGCAGCCGTACCTTTAAGGTTGAGGATAAAAAGTACGAGGAACAACACATCACCCTGAAGAACAAACGCATGGTCAACCCCTACGCCAGGGATATGGATCGCATCCGCGATAATCAGGCGCGCAGTCGTGCAGCCTTCGCCAGCTGGGATGAAAAACATGAGGCTGAGCTGGGCTTCGCCACCCCGGTTGAGGGACGACTCAGCGGTAAGTTTGGCAAAAAACGCTTCTTTAATGGTCAGCCGCGCAGGCCACACAGCGGTCTCGATATTGCCGCACCTACGGGCAGCGCCATCATCGCCCCTGCAGCGGGTACCATTACCGAGACTGGCGACTACTTCTTTAATGGCAACACCGTTTTCATCGACCACGGTGAAGGACTAATCACCATGTTCTGTCACATGGACAGCATAGGCGTGAAGATCGGCCAGACCGTGGCCCGTGGCGAGACAGTCGGTACCGTTGGCATGACAGGCCGTGTTACAGGCCCCCATCTGCACTGGACGATCAGCCTCAACAACAGCCGTATCGACCCCGCTTTATTCCTCAGCCACGAGACGATGGCGGCACTAGATGCCCCCAACCACAGCAAATAGCTGTTTATCTCTCCCCGGTGGTATTAAAAAACCCTTAATGTTGATAGGATTATTATCTCAATAACACCATAATAAAAAGAGAGAGGCTGGATGAGACACTGCGGCATATTCGCCTCGCTGGCCCTTCTATTACAGCTAATACCGCTTGTCACCCATGCAATGGATGCTGCACCCGACTTTACCCTTCCGGGTATCGATGCGCCGGTAAACCTGGCCGAGAAAAAGGGCCATGTCGTCTATCTCGACTTCTGGGCTTCATGGTGTGATCCCTGCCGAAAATCCTTTCCCTGGATGAATCAATTAAAAGATCGATATAGTGCACAAGGACTGGAAATTATTGCCATTAACCTTGATAAAACCCGGGATGACAGTAAGAGCTTTCTTGCCACCACTCTCCCGAGATTCACCATCGTCTTTGACCCGCAAGGAGAGACCGCTGAGCGTTATCAGGTCATGGGCATGCCAAGTTCCTACCTCATAGATCGCAACGGCATGATCCACCATAGTCACATCGGTTTTCGTGCCAGGGACAGGGCCGCATTGGAATCACAAATAGAAGAACTGCTAACACAATGAAAATAGAACGATATCTTAAAGCCCCCCTGTGTGCGCTACTACTGCTGACGCTTGGCGGCTGTGGCCTCAATGAGGTCAAACCCTGGGATCGCGACCTGCTGGCCCAGGAGAAAATGCAGCTTATCGTCGACCCGGTAGAGAACTACCTGGACGAGCACACCTACTTTAGTAAAGAGGCCGCATTCGGTGGTCAGGGAATTGGTGGAGGTGGCTGCGGATGCAACTAAAAAAACAGCCCACATCGATTCGCGCCGCCCTCGCCGCTGCTACCTGCACGCTGCTGGCACAACCGCTTGTGGCCGCAGCACAGGGATCCAGCACAGATGAAGATGACTGGGATGTACAGAGCGGCCTGCTGTTCTACGATGAGACTGACCGTATTCAGGTTATAGAGCCTGTCATCACCGCCAGCAAGACCCTGGAGAATGGAGACCTTCTTACCCTGCGTGGTGTTATCGACACCATTACCGGTGCCTCGCCCAACGGAGCCACCCCTACCGATACGGCACAGACATTTACCTCCCCTTCCGGCGACATTGATACCACCGCAGCGGGGGAGACCCCGATGCGCAGTACTCAGGACATGCGAAGAGCATTCGATGCCGAATGGGAAATGGAGCTGTCGCGCATGGTGCGCAACACCCTGAGTGGCAGTATCTCGAATGAAGAGGACTTCCTCTCATTAAGCATCGCCGACACCGTCAAGCTCGACCTCAACAAACGCCACACCACCCTGGCAGCGGGGTTTGCCATGACCATGGATACGATCTCAGTGGAGGGAGGCACCCCGATAGAGCTGGAACTGCTGAGTGCACCAGCACCTGTTTCCACCGATGATGATGGCATGCACAAGAACAGTGTCGAGCTGCTGCTTGGCGTCACCCAGATCATCGACAGAAAGACCCTGACCCAGCTCAACTACAGCGTGAGCCACAGCAGCGGTTATCTTACCGATCCCTACAAGTTTCTCAGTGTCATTGAGCCGGTTACCGGAAACACGCTCGATTACCGCTATGAGAAGCGCCCCGATTCACGCACCAGCCACATCCTCAACTGGCGTCTTAACCATCAGTTCAATGAGGATGTAATCTACCTGGGCTACCGTTACTTTATGGACGACTGGGGGATTAACGCCCACACTGCCGACATCAAGTACCGAAGCGAGTTGGGTAATGGCCGCTACCTGCAACCACACCTGCGGTTTTACCAGCAAACTGCCGCCGATTTCTTCCGTCACAGTTTGGTGGAGGGCGACCCACTCCCCACCCATGCCAGTTCCGATCTGCGCCTAGGCGAAATGACAGGCAGAACCATTGGTGTGAAATTTGGCATGCCGCTGGCCGGTGGTGACTTCACTGTACGGATTGAGCAGATGGTGCAGGAGGGCGAGAGCTCCCCGGCCGATGCCATCGGCATCCAGCAGAACTACGATCTCTACCCCACACTAACCGCGAATATCATCCAGTTTGGTTATCGCTTTCTATTCTGATACAGGATGAAGCATAAAGTTAAACATGAGCTAAGAGCAGCTTCCGGTGGTGACTACTGGATCGGCCGCTTCGATGCCATGGCCAGCCCCTGTGAGTTACTGCTGGAAATCCACGATCACAAAAAGGCGCAGCGGCTGCTGGAAATTGCGGTGTATGAGGCACAACGTATCGAAGAGAAATACAGCCGATACCTTGAGGGCAACACCATCTATCACATCAATCATGATGGAAAAACGGTAGATGTAGATGATGAAACCGCCCGTCTGCTCGATTATGCCGACCAGCTCTATCACCTCAGCGATGGACTCTTCGACATTACAGCAGGGGTGTTACGGCGGGTATGGCACTTCGATCCGGGCTGCCCATTCCCATCACAGGTAGAAATAGAAAACTGCCTACCGCAGATCGGCTGGCATAAGGCTGGCTGGAAGTCACCATTCATTACCCTGCCGGCTGGCATGGAAATCGACCTCGGCGGTATCGGCAAGGAGTATGCAGTAGATCGCACTGCCTCACTACTGGCCACCGAAACCGATGCCTCATTTGTCATCAACTTTGGTGGTGATCTGTTTGTCAATAAACCACGCGCCAACGGTAGTCCCTGGCAGATCGCAATCGATGACCCGGCAGCCAGCGGTGAGAAAAGTGTTGGCAGTATCGCTATCAACTCCGGTGCACTGGCCACCAGTGGTGATGCCCGTCGCCATTTGCTGCATCAGGGCAGGCGCTACGGGCACATTCTTAACCCTCACACCGGCTGGCCTGTAGAGAACACCCCGCACTCTATTAGCGTTCATGCCCCAAGTTGCATGGAAGCAGGCATGCTAGCAACCATCGCCATGTTATATGGAGAAGGTGCAGAACCCTTTCTTCAGGCCCAGGGGCTACCCTACTGGATCATCGACTAGGCCCCACCTTTGTAGCCATCGGCCCAATCGCGTAAACTATGCGCGTTTATCAAGTAAATCCTAAGGAATTCACATGCAAATTTCAGCCAATATGGTCGTCTCTATCGACTACACCCTCACCGACGATCAGGGCGCCGTCATCGACAGCTCAGAGGGTCGCGCCCCTCTGGCCTACATTCAGGGTATTGGAAATATCATCCCCGGTCTGGAGAACGCACTGGAGGGCAAGGCCCAGGGCGATTCACTCAAAGTCAGCATCGCCCCTGCAGATGGCTACGGCGAGCGTAGCGATGACCTTACTCAGCAAGTACCCAAAGAGATGTTTGAGGGTGCGGACGAAATCGAGGTTGGCTCACAGTTTCAAACCATGAGCGAGACTGGCCCACAGGTCGTTACCGTAGTCGCAGTGAATGACGAGCACATTACTGTCGATGCTAACCACCCCTTAGCCGGTGAGAATCTCAATTTCGATGTCACCATCATTGAGATTCGTGAAGCCAGTGCCGAAGAGCTAGAGCATGGCCACGTACACGGACCTGAAGGTCACGATCACTAATTTTCTCGACCGTGCAGCCATAAAAAAAGCCCCGCAGTACGGCAATACCTATCAGTTAAGGCCTTCCCCTTAAGCTGAAATGGGATCAGAATCCGACTCTGTTATTCACAGAGCCGGATTTTTTTATGTCTTTTACCGAAGAACTTCAAAGCACCGCCGAATGGTCACCTGAAACCCTCAGTACTTTCCAGCGCGATATCCCCGCCGACTGAATTGAGGAGGCCCTTAAGAAGACCGGCACGGTCAGTCTGCGCCGTCGTCGCCTACCCGCCGAACAAGTGGTTTGGCTGGTGCTGGGGATCGCTCTTTAGCGCGACCGCTCGATAGGGGATGTGTGTGACAAACTGGACCTGGCCCTGCCTGAGGCAGATAAACCCTTTGTTGCCACCAGCGCCCTGGCCCAGGCTCGAGCACGCCAGGGGGAGGAGCCGTTACGTTCTGAAGCGCCGTCAATTGCGCAATGAGATGCTCTTGCGCAGTCAAAAATCGGATGGGGTCAAACAAGAGATGTGGGGGATATTGTTAGCGTATAACCTCATTCGTCTGGAGATCAGTCGCATCGCCAGGGAGGCGGCTGTCTCACCGCTACGGATCAGTTTCATTATGGCCCTGCGTTACATACAAGATGAATTTCTATGGTGCGCCGTGGCCTCACCGGGGACGATCCCCAGCAAGCTGCGTCAGCTACGGGCTAATGTGAAGCCATTTATTCTGCCAGAACGAAAACGGCCCCCGGATCCGAGGGCCGTTAGGAAGAGCAAGACGCGCTACCCTATTCTAGAGAAACCGCCCAGGGAGTTTAAGTGAGCGATATTATCCATTCGGATGCCTTTTTTATTGTCCCGAATACTCTTAAGCAAAACAGATTAATAACGGGTCTTATCTTCCTTCTCTTTCCAATGAAGAAACGGAACTGAGCCATCAACATCGAGTTGAAGCGTTTTCATGTGGCGTTCATCTAATGGTAACTGTATCTCTCGTGCAATCACTCCATCATCAAACCCTGCGGCTGCGGCATCCTCACGGCTAGCAGCATAAACGATGCGATCAAGACGTGCCCAGTAGATGGCTGCCAGACACATTGGGCAGGGCTCGCAACTGGCATATAGGGTTGCACCCATCAGGGAAAAATCCCCGATGTTATTACAGGCATCACGTATCGCCAGCACTTCTGCATGAGCCGTGGGATCGTTATTAAGGGTGACCTCATTGGTGCCACGCCCGATGACCTCACCGCCTTTCACCACCACTGCACCAAAGGGGCCGCCCCCCCGCTCTACCGAGGTCGTAGCCAGAGCTATCGCCTGCTCCAAAAATTGATCATCTATCATTAGATTAACCTCCTTCTCAAGCTTATCCGACTTTAGACTAGCGACTTAGACAACCACGGCGCAAAGGACAGCCTGTGCACTGCGGCTTAACACGACAATGCTCCTTGGCATGCAACACGATAAGCGCATGATACTCATTGAACAGTGCCACACGATTTTCCTCTTTTTTTAACCCATCTTCAAAATAGTGGCGCAGTACTTCATAACCGCTGTCATGCTCAACCAGAGCGAGGCGGGAAAAAATGCGACGAGTGTAGGCATCAATAACAAACACCGGACGCTCGAAGGCATAGAGCAGGATATCGTCAGCGGTCTCCGGACCAACACCATTTACCGACAACACGGCATGGCGCAACTCACTATCCGGGCGTTGATTCAAACCAACAAAACCACCCTGCTCAAGATACCAGTGACAGTAGTTCTTTAGCCGTGTGGCCTTGATATTAAAATAACCGGAGGGGCGCAACCATTCAGCCAGGGTGTCATGATCGGCGGCGATGATTGCCTCGGGGCTGAGTGCATCCACGGCCTTGAGATTGGCTATTGCCTTCTCCACATTGGTCCAGGCGGTATTCTGGGTCAGTACCGCACCGACCATCACCTCAAAGGGCGTCTCGCCCGGCCACCAGTGCTGTGGGCCGTACTGTTTTAATAGATTGTTATAGACGGTAATTAGCCGCATGCGACGGTTTAATTCTTGCGGTGGCGACGACTTTGACTAGTGCCGTGACGGGTCTTGCGAGTCGAGGGGGCGGAGTTTTTGAATTGACTCTTGTCGCGCTTCACTATGGTCTGCAGGCCGACGCTGGCACGCAACTCTTTCACCTGGTATTCGTTTAACTCTTCCCAGCGTCCGGTACGCAGATAACGCGGCAGCGTAGCGACACCGTAACTCACTCGCGTCAAACGGCTAACGGTAACACCCTGCGATTCCCACAAACGACGTACTTCGCGATTGCGACCTTCTTTAAGTTTCACGTGATACCAGTGATTGGCACCCTCACCACCGGTGTCACGGATTTCGTCAAAATGAGCAGGTCCATCCTCCAGCTCAACACCGCTTTTCAGCAGAGCGACCGTCTCCTTCTGCACCTCACCCAGCACCCGTACTGCATACTCACGTTCGACGCTATAAGAGGGGTGCATCAGGCGGTTAGCCAGTTCACCATCGGTGGTAAAGAGCAACAGACCGGAGGTACTGATATCGAGACGGCCAACAACAATCCAGCGACCACCGCTAATTTTCGGCAGTGTGTCGAATACGGTCTTACGCCCCTCGGGGTCATCGCGACTGGTTACCTCACCGACTGGCTTGTGATAGGCGAGTACACGACAACGGCGTGGCTGCATCTTCTGCTTGGCCACAACAGCACCATCGACGCGCACCATATCGTCCTCAGTTACACGCTCGCCAAGACCGACGATCTTGCCGTTAACCGAGACGCGACCGTTTTCGATCCACTTCTCCATCTCACGGCGCGATCCATAACCGGCACGGGCCAACACCTTTTGCAGCTTTTCACTCATTGACTGGATTTACCTTAATCGTAGTTAATCGGCTCGAAATCAGCACCAATACTAAGCGCGATTTCTTCACCCTCCTCGCCCTCTGCCCCAGCACCTTCACCAGGCAAACGTAAGTCCAGCTCGGCATTGATCTTATCGATATCCTTCAACTCACTGAGCGTCGGCAGCTCATCCAGACTAGACAAATTAAAGTAGTCCAGGAACTCTTTGGTAGAAGCATAAAGTGCAGGCCGGCCCGGCACATCGCGGTGGCCGATAATACGTACCCAGCTACGCTCCATCAGGGTCTTCATAATACTGGAGCTAACAGCAACACCACGAATGTCTTCGATCTCGGCACGGGTGATGGGCTGACGATAAGCGATAAGCGCCAGGGTCTCCAGCAGGGCACGCGAGTAGCGCGGTGCCCGCTCTTCCCACAGACGCGAGACCCAGTGAGAAACATCACTCTTCGCCTGGTAACGATATCCGCTAGCCAGTTCACGCAATTCAATACCACGCCCCTCACAGTCATCCTGTAGCGACTCAATGGCCGAGACAATCACCTTCTTTTCGGGACGCGAATCTTCCTCAAACAGGCTAAGCAGCCGCTCTATATTGAGCGGCTCACCCGCAGCGAGCAAAGACGCCTCGACAATATTCTTTAGTTGTTGTTCTGTAAGATCTAACATGCTTTTTACTTTACGCCTCTTCGCTGACCGCACCCACTGCCTTAACATGGATTGGGCCAAAAGGTTCTGCCTGAATCATCTCGATCATCGACTGTTTAATCAGCTCCAGGATCGCCATAAAGGTAACCACCACACCTCGTCGCCCCTCCTCCACGGTGAACAGTGAAGTAAATTCAATAAAGTTATCCGGATTTATCTTCGCCAGCACCTGGGTCATGCGTTCGCGAACAGAGAGCGTCTCACGCTGAATCTGGTGATGGGCGAACATCTCGGAGCGGCGCATCACATCGGTTAGCGCCAGCAGCATATCGCGCAGCTCTACGTGGGGCTGTGGACGCTCACTCTTTTTATCCGGGGTGTCGATAACGATAGAGAAGGTATCGCGACCCATGCGCGGCAACTCATCGATATCCTCGGCGGCCTGCTTGTAGCGTTCGTACTCCTGCAGGCGACGCACCAGCTCGGCACGCGGATCCGTCTCATCGCCGTCTTCCTCTACCGGTCGCGGCAGCAGCAGGCGTGATTTGATCTCGGCCAGCATTGCCGCCATCACCAGATATTCACCGGCCAGCTCCAACTGCATATCCGTCATCAGATCCACGTACTCCATGTACTGACGGGTGATCTCGGCGATAGGGATATTAAGAATATCGAGGTTCTGTCGCTTAATTAGATAGAGCAACAGATCCAGCGGCCCCTCGAAGGCCTCAAGAAAGACCTCCAATGCCTGTGGCGGAATATAGAGATCCTTCGGAAGCTCCGTTACCGGTGCCCCCTGCACCACGGCAAAAGGCATCTCCTCCTGCTGCTGCGTGTGCTGCTCCGTCATAGTTGGCTGCTCACTCATAATCGTCCCTTAGTTAGCGGTAAGAGAGGCCCATGGCCTGGCGTACTTCGTTGAGTGTTTCACGTGCCACATCACGTGCCTCTTCGCTTCCCTCGGAGATAATATTGCGAACCAGCTGTGGCTGCTCAATAAACTCCTGTGCCCGCTCACGAATCGGTGCCAGTTCGGCCTTCACTGCATCAATCACCGGTCCCTTACAGTCCACACAACCGATACCGGCAGTAGTACAGCCCTGCTTTACCCAATCCTTCACTTCATCGCTAGAGTAAACCTCATGCAACTGCCACACCGGACAGTCGGCAGGATTACCGGGATCATCACGACGCACGCGCTTGGTATCGGTAGGCATGGTGCGTAGCTTCTTCTCCACATCTTCCGGGGCTTCGCGCAGGGCGATGGTGTTGCCATAGGACTTGGACATTTTATGCCCATCCAGCCCGGGCATCTTCGAGGCAGGGGTTAATAGCGCCTGCGGCTCAGGCAGAATAATCTTACCGCCACCTTCAAGGAAACCGAACAGACGTTCACGGTCACCAAGAGTAATGTTCTGCTGTTCATTGAGCAGTGCCTGCGCCTTCTCCAGCGCCTCGTGGTCACCCTGCTCCTGGAACGACTTGCGCAGATTGTTATAGAGCTTGGCCGCTTTCTTACCCATCTTCTTTACTGCTGCCTCGGCCTTCTCCTCAAAACCCGGCTCACGACCGTAGAGGTGGTTAAAGCGGCGCGCCACCTCACGGGTCAGCTCGACGTGCACCACCTGATCCTCACCTACCGGCACCTGGGTGGCACGGTAGATAAGAATATCGGCGCTTTGCAGTAACGGATAACCGAGAAAGCCATAGGTCGCCAGGTCCTTCTCCTTCAACTTCTCCTGCTGATCCTTGTAGGTCGGCACACGTTCCAGCCAACCCAGCGGGGTGCTCATGGAGAGCAACAGGTGTAGCTCGGCATGCTCCGGCACCATCGACTGTATGAACAGCTTGGCCGAACCAGGATTGACCCCTGCTGCCAGCCAGTCGATCACCATATCCCACACACTCTCCTGAATAATGGAGGTGTTGTCATACTCGGTGGTCAGGGCGTGCCAGTCGGCGACGAAGAAGAAGCAGTCATACTCATGTTGCAGTTTGACCCAGTTCTTTAGCACCCCATGGTAGTGTCCAAGGTGAAGTTTTCCCGTTGGGCGCATCCCGGAAAGGACGCGCTGATTTTGTGCAGCCAGATTCAATTCATTTACCTTTTTTTAGTATGCAAAACCAATCACTGAAGCTAACAATCCGTAAATTGCCGAAACCAACGGCATAAATACCTTTCCCCATACACCAGTGAATATAAGTGCCATCACTATCAACAGTCCAAATGGTTCGAGCTTATTGTAACGCCATGCCATAGGACCTGGGAGAAAACTGCTTACAACACGGCTTCCATCCAGTGGAGGGATAGGCAACAGATTCAATACCATCAGGAGGATATTTATAAAGCCACCAATAGCCCCTGAATAGATCAAAAATCTGGCTCCCTCCCAGCCGGAATTCAATATCATAAAGCCCAGGCTGCCAATAACCATCCATAAGATGGCCATCAGCAGATTCGATGCTGGCCCGGCAAGGGCAACCCACGCCATATCTCGCTTAGGGTTACGTAAATTTGCCTCGGTGATAGGTACCGGCTTAGCGTAACCGATGGCAAAACCCAGTGTCACAATAAAGAGTAAAGGCAACAACACTGTCCCAACGGGATCAATATGGCGAATAGGGTTAAGCGTAAGACGTCCCAACATCCTCGCCGTGGGATCACCCAGGCGCAGAGCCATCCAGCCGTGCGCAACCTCGTGTAAGGTAATGGCGAATAACACCGGAATGAGGGACACAGCAATCAGCTGCAATGTACTCAAATGTTCCATTAGCCGATTATACCCGTTGTCGCCTACAGCTCGAAGGGGGCGGGGTCGCCCAGGCCGTGACGCACCACCTGCGGCACCTCATCACTCATATCGACCACCGTGGTCGGCTCAAAGCTGCCGTAGCCGCCATCGATAATAAGATCCACCGCATGCTCCAGGCTCTGGCGAATCTCATAGGGGTCGGTCTCGGGGTTGGGCTCACCCGGCAAGATAAGGGTGGTACTCACCAACGGCTCACCCAGCTCCTCCAGCAGGGCACTGACGATGGCATTATTTGGTACCCGCATTCCAATGGTCTTGCGTCGGCTCTGGATACGGCGCGGTACCTCACGAGTCGCCTGCATAATGAAGGTATAGGCCCCGGGGGTGACCGCCTTGAGCAAACGGTACTGGGTGTTGTCCACCTTGGCGTAAGTGCTGATCTCACCCAGATCCCGGCAGACCAGCGTAAAGTTGTGCTTGTCATCAATGCGACGGATAGCACGTATACGATCCCGCGCCGCCTTGTCACCAATGTGGCAGCCCAATGCGTAACCGGAGTCGGTGGGATAGACGACCACCGCTCCCTGACGCACCATCGCTACCGCCTGATCGATCAGGCGCTTTTGCGGATTATCCGGGTGAATTTGAAAGAACTGGCTCATAACATGACTTGCCTCAGGAGGCGGCGCGAGAGCCCTCGCACTCACCCAGCTGCCAATCCTGCCAGATCGCAATACAGCCCTCAGGCAGGGTCTGCAGGCGACCCAGCTCGACCCACGGGTTCTCCGGGCCATGGAAGTCAGAGCCCGCCGAGGCACGCAACTTATAATTCTTCGCCAACTGCGCCATGTTGAAGTTATCGCCACGGCTGTGGCTGCCGGAGACCACCTCCAGCCCCGCGCCGCCGAGCTCGACAAACTCACTCAGCAGCATACGCCGCTTACTGGCGCTCATGGTATAGCGGGCCGGATGTGCGATCACCGCCTCGCCCCCGGCACCATTGATCCAGCCCAACGCCTCCTCCATGGTGGCCCAGTCACCCGGCACAAAACCCGGCTTTCTGGGCTTGAGAAAGGACTTGAATACCGCACGCACCGACTCGGCATGGCCATTATCAACAAGGAAATGGGCAAAATGGGTACGGCTGATAATACGTCCATGGGCTCGGGCCACGGCCCCCTCGTAGGCCCCCTCTATACCGTGTTTGGCCAGGCGGCGCCCCATCTCCTCGGCACGCCAGTTGCGGTACTCCCGCGTGCGGGCCAGACCGGTCTGTAACGGCTCATACGCGGTATCAATATTAAGACCGACAACGTGAATCGTCTGCTTGCCCCAGGTAACCGACACCTCGACCCCCGGCACCAGACAGATCCCCTCCTGCGCCGCCGCCTGCTGCGCCTCGGCGATGCCGCCCGTATCATCATGATCGGTAAGCGCCAGTACATCTACCCCAGCCGTGGCGGCACGCTGTACCAGCTCGGTCGGACTCAAAGTTCCGTCCGAGGCAAGAGAATGGCTATGAAGGTCGTAGCGTCTGGACATAAGCCGCATATTGTAGCCGATTTGCAGCACTACTGCGCTGCCCATCCTGTAGAGGATGTGATAGATTTGACTGCCATTATTTATCTAAGGAGCCTCTGATTTATTCTGGACGAAGTAGGTTATGACTAAAATATTCAGATTCAAGGCGCAAACCGCGCGTAATAGCGAGCTATTGCGAAGGATTGCAACGCTGAAGCTGGATATTTTAGGCGTGAGATACGAGTTCATGAATAGATTCAGAGGCTCCCTAAGCCACTCGTAGGACGCCGCAGTAAAGCAATGAAATTCCTTTTCGACTTTTTTCCCATTCTCCTGTTCTTTATCGCCTACAAGGTCTACGGCATCTATCCGGCCACCGCAGTGGCAATAGGGGCCTCCTTTTTTCAGGTAGCGGCCTTCTGGCTGAAGAACCGCCGCTTCGAGAACATGCACCTCGTCACCCTCGGCCTTATCACAGTTCTTGGCGGCGCCACCCTGCTGCTGCAGGACAAGACCTTCTTTATGTGGAAACCGACGGCGGTCAACTGGCTCTTTGCCGTGGTCTTTCTCGGTAGTCAGTTTGTCGGTAAGAAGCCTATCATCGAGCGCATGATGGCCCATGCCATTGAGGCCCCACGGCAGGTCTGGAAGCGCCTGAACCTCAGCTGGGTCGGCTTCTTTATCGCCATGGGCTTCGCCAACCTCTACGTCGCCAGCTTCTTTTTCCAGGCAGAGCGCAAGCTGAATCAGGCTGCTGGCAGTACGATTGTCGATACAGAGCAGTGTGACAGCCTAAGCGGCCAGCTGCTGCAGTTGTGCCAGCATGCCAAGCTGATGGAAGATAACTGGGTCGACTTTAAACTATTCGGCATGATGGGCCTGACCTTCCTCTTCGTCATCGGTCAGGCCTTCTACCTGGCCCGTTACATGCCCGAGCAGGTTGATGAAGAGTCAAAAAAAGAGTTAGAAAATGAGAACGAGAGCTAAATAATGTTTTACGCCATCATCAGCGAAGATATCGAAAACTCACTTGAACTGCGCCTGCAAGCACGCCCGGCACACCTGGAGCGGCTACAGCAACTCAAACACCAGGGACAACTATTGATAGCGGGCCCACACCCGGCCATCGACAGCAATGACCCCGGTGAGGCCGGTTTTAGCGGTAGTCTGATAGTAGCCGAGTTTCCCTCACTGGAAGATGCAGAGATCTGGGCCGCAGCCGATCCCTACATGGCCGCAGGTGTCTACGCCCACATCACCGTCAAACCATTTAAGAAGGTATTTCCATGAGTAGTAGCGAACAACGTATGGTAATGATTCGCGACAAGCTAGAAGCCGCCTTTGCTCCCGATAGCCTGGAAATCATTGATGAGAGCCACAAACACGCCGGCCACGCCAGCGCCAAAGGTGGCGGGCACTTTATCGTACAGATAGTGTCTCACTCATTTGAGGGCAAGAGCCCAGTACAACGCCATCGCATGATCTTTGATGCAATGGGCGAATTGATGCAGTCCGAAGTTCACGCCCTGAGCATTCAGGCCGACACACCAAAATAAAATATCTTAAAAGGAAATTACATGTCCGTAGCACAACGCTTTATCCTACCCCTGCTCACCGCCGGAGCCCTTACACTCTCAGCGTCAATCAGTGCCGAAGAGGAGGTCATCGCCACCGTCAACGGCAGTAAAATCACCCAACAGGACTTCCAGCGCTTTGTCTATGAGGCCACTCAAGGGAAAGGGGGTGAAATCAATCCCAATGACGTGCTTAGCGAGCTACTCTCACGCGAGCTGGTCTATCAGGATGCCGTCAAACAGGGGATAGACAAACGCAAGATTATTAATGATGAGCTTCAGCGATTCAAGCAGCGACTCATGGTTGCCGCCGCCCTCGATGATCAAATGAAAAAGAAACCGACCACCGACAAAGAATTGCAGGCCATTTATGACAAAGATATCAAAAACCTGAAACTCAAGGAGTTTAAGGCTCGTCATATTCTGGTCGAAGATAAGACTCTGGCCGAGCAGATCATCACCGAACTCGATCTTGGTGGTGATTTTGAAAAACTGGCAAAGAAACACTCCATCGATGCCGGAAGCCAGAAAAATGGCGGTGACCTTGGCTGGTTCAAACCACAGCAAATGGTACCAGAATTCTCACTCGCCGCCGCTCAGCTTGAAAAAAACAAATACACCAAGGCCCCGGTAAAGAGTCAGTTCGGCTGGCACATTATTAAAATGGAGGATAACCGGGATGTAGCTCCACCCACCTTCGAGCAGATAAAACCCAAACTTGCTCAGGTGGCACAGCAACAAAAAGTGACTAAATATATTCAGTCGCTAAAAGAGAAAGCAGATATTAAGATCAACCAGAAGAAATAATTAAAAAAAGCCGGGGACTCCCGGCTTTACTTTATGTGACTAAAGGGTACATTGCGTAGGAATGACCTTACCACGATGCTCTGCCGAATCGCGCTGGAAGCGCTCCTACAACGCCCCCTGATTATCACAAACGATGCAGCTATCTGATGACCTGCCGAACGTGTAGGAGCGGCTCTGCCGCGATGGTCTTCGGAATCGCACTGGAAGTGCTCCTACTAGTTACAACCCATGTTCATCCAACATAGCAAGTAATTTATCTTCATCCCAAACTTCAACACCCAGGGACTCTGCCTTATCCAGCTTTGAACCCGCCGCTTCACCCGCGACAACAACACTGGTCTTTTTCGAGACACTACCACTAACCTTTGCCCCAAGAGCCATCAGCTTATCCTTGGCATCGTTTCGGCTCGTTTGAGAAAGGGTGCCGGTAAGGACAAAAGTCTGTCCAGACAGCGGTTGTTCACCAGGTTCGATCACCTCAACATCCGGCCAGCTGACCCCTGCCTGTTGCAGCTTGTCGATTACTTCAATGTTGTGTGGTTGGCGGAAAAAGGTGTGAATGTGATGGGCGACGATGGGGCCCACATCATCGACCTCTATCAACTGCTCTTCGCTAGCCTCTTTGATCATTGGCAGTTTGCCAAAATATTTTGCCAGGGTGCGAGCAGTGCTCTCCCCTACTTCGCGAATACCCAAAGCGAAGAGAAAACGTTCCAGTGTAGTGTGCTTCGCTTTTTCCAACGCGGCCACCAGATTCTCCGCCGACTTCTCACCCATGCGATCCAACCCGGCGATCTGTCCAGATGTTAGCGTGAACAGGTCGGCCACATCATCGATGAGTTTTTCATCAACAAACTGCTCGACCAACTTATCACCCAGGCCATCGACATCCATGGCGCGACGTGAGGCAAAGTGTTTGATCGCATTTTTGCGTTGTGCCGAGCAGTAAAGGCCCCCACTACAGCGTGGTACCGACTCGCCCTCCTCGCGCTCCACATCGGAACCACAGACAGGGCACTGCGTAGGTGTGGTAAATGGCTCTGTACCGCCGTGACGTTTCGACAACACGACGCCAACCACCTCAGGGATCACATCACCGGCACGGCGCACGATAACGGTATCGCCCTCGCGCACATCTTTGCGCATCATCTCATCGGGGTTATGCAGAGTGGCATTGCTGACGACGACTCCGGCAACGTGTACCGGCTCCAGTCTGGCGACAGGAGTGAGCGCACCTGTGCGTCCCACCTGCCACTCCACATCATTAAGGAGGGTGATCTCTTCCTGCGCCGGAAACTTGTGGGCAGTGGCCCAGCGCGGGGCGCGCGAGACAAAACCCAGCTCCTGTTGTTGTGCCAGGCTATTGACCTTGTAGACCACGCCGTCGATATCGTAGGGCAAGCTATCGCGTTGCTCGCCGATGTGGCGATAAAACTCAGCGCATCCCTCGACTCCCTGTACCACCTTCAGCTCAGGACAGACACGCAACCCCCACCCCTTGAGCCTGTCGATGGTTGCGCTGTGGGTGGTGGGCATCGCACTCCCCTCGACCACACCGACACCGTAGCAGTACATGGTAAGTGGACGGGTGGCGGTGATCTTCGGGTCGAGCTGACGCAACGAACCGGCTGCGGCGTTACGCGGATTGGCAAAGCTCTTTTCACCCTTTTCACGCTGCCGTGCATTGAGTGCATCAAAACCCGCCTTGGGCATGTAGACCTCGCCACGCACCTCCAGCACTTTAGGAAAATCCTGACCCAGCAGTTTCAACGGCACGCTGTCGATGGTGCGCACGTTATGGGTGACATCCTCGCCGGTGGCACCATCGCCACGGGTAGCGGCACGCACCAGCAACCCCTCTTCGTAACGGATACTGATGGCGAGGCCATCAAGCTTTGGTTCGGCGCAGTACTCAACCTCTTCGACATCTAATCCCTGTCGTACGCGACGATCAAAATCGCTCAACTCCTCATCGGAGAAAACATTACCAAGGGAGAGCATCGGTATTTCATGCGTGACCTGCGTAAAGCCTGACAACGCCTCACCACCAACACGATGGGTCGGTGAATCGACAGTAATTAGATCTGAATACTTTTCTTCCAGTGCCTGCAGTTCACGGAACAGGCGGTCGTACTCAACGTCCGGTATTTCCGGATCATCAAGCACGTAGTAACGGTTGTTATGGTAGGCGAGAAGATTGCGCAATTCTGCCGCACGTGCCTGCACGTCGGCGGGAATAATTGATGTCATGGTTTATTCCGTGGACACGCGAAAACGACGTGCCGTGCTCTTCAAATCTTCGAGGGTTTCGCGGGTCAGTTCGCGACGCTGGCCATCGGTGAGTGAGCCGGAGAGTTGTTCTTTCAGTCGCTTGGCCTGCTGTACAAAGGTCAACAGCGCCTTAACACCGTCGATCGGTGCTGGGAGACGCATAAAGAGGGCCAGGCCTGGCGTTTCCAGGTCGCCCAGATTATCCCTGTCAAAACTGCCCGGCTCCAGCACATTGGCAACACTGAACAAGGGTTGTCCACTCTCCAGTTCCGTGTAGTGAAAGATCCCCATATCGCCGTGGCTAAGCCCGCACAACTCCATCGCATCGAGCAGCTGCATACCATTGAAGGTACTCCCCTCTTTGGCCATCAGGCTGAGAATGATCACCGCCTCATCGGGCTTAGGCTGCTCGGCCCCGTCATCAACAATACCCTCAGAACTCAGGGCAACGATATTCTTGAGTCCTTCAAGGTTGTCGTCCATCGCACCACTGTCACGTTGGGCCTTGATCGCCTCACCTTTCCACTCATCATCGAAAGGATTGTCGTTGCTAATCAGTGGGTCGATGTGTCCAGCTTCACTCTCTTCGATCTCCATGTCCTGCCAGCGCCCCAGCTCGTTACGTTTGCGCGAGCGGATGCGATCCCACAGGTAAATCGCTACCACTAATGCGATGCCGCTGAGAACAAGAATAATACGTAGGCTATCCATACTAGAAATCTAGACTCCCGCCAGGTCCATCGCCTCGGCCACATCGACCGCCACCAGACGCGATACACCCGGCTCATGCATGGTGACACCGGCCAGGGTGGTGGCCAGCTCCATGGTTGCCTTGTTGTGGGTGATAAAGATGAACTGCACCTGCTCCGACATCTCCTTAACCAGCTTACAGAAACGGCCAACATTGGCCTCATCCAGTGGTGCATCGACCTCGTCAAGCATACAGAAAGGTGAAGGATTCAGCTCAAAGATAGAGAACACCATCGCCACAGCGGTGAGCGCCTTCTCACCACCAGAGAGCAGGTGAATGGTGGAATTGCGCTTGCCCGGTGGGCGAGCCATCACGGTAACACCGGTATCAAGCAGATCGTCGCCGGTCAGCTCCAGGTAGGCGTGACCACCACCGAACAGGCGCGGGAACTTCTCCTGCAGACCCTTGTTGACCTTGTCGAAGGTCTCCTTGAAGCGGGTACGGGTCTCGCGATCAATCTTACGGATCGCGTTCTCCAGTGTCTCCATCGCCTCAATAAGGTCGGCATTTTGTGCATCGAGATAGCTCTTACGCTCGGACTGTTGCTCGTACTCCTCGATAGCGGCGAGGTTGATCGGACCGAGTCGCTGAATACGCTGGCCGATGGTCTCCAGCTGGCGCTCCCACTCCTGAATATTGGCCACATCAGGCAGCTCTGCGAGTAACTGTTCTACCTCAAATCCACCCTCGCCCAACTGCTCTTGTAGAGTCTGACGACGTACCTTGCTCTCCTGCCAGCCCATGCGCAAGCGCTCAAGGCCACTACGGATATTCTGTGCCTGCTGCTCCGCCTTATGACGTTCATTCTCCAGCTCACGCAGACGGTGATCGACATCTCCGACCTGACTGCGCGCCTCGTTAAGACGCTCTTCGACCTGCATCCGTTTTTCCAGCAGCGCCTCCAGCTCCAGTCCCTTCTCTTCAATCGGGGCATCCCCCTCGGCCAGCGCCAGCTTCAACTCTTCACGGCGCTCGGCAAATTGTGACAGCTGCTGGTCGACCCGCTCCAGCCCCTGTCGGGTAGAGTCGAGTTCGGTACGCATGGTCTGAATACGTACGGTCAACTCCTGAGCAGCTTCACGATCACCACGCGCCTGTTGACGCGACTGCTCAAGACGTTCGCGCAACTCGTCACGACGCGCATTTAACTCCTCGCGCTGCAGTGCCAGCTCTTCCATACGCTCCAGCGCCTGATGCAGGGTGGAACGTGAGGTCTTGATCTGCTCTTCGTTGTCGGCGATCTGCTGCTGCAACTCACCGGCATCGGAGTGCAACCGCTCACGGCGATTGGCGATCTGTTCAGCACGCGCCTGCTTGGCGCTAAGTTGTGAATTAATCTCGGACTGGCCACGGTTAGCTTCGTTGAGTTCGCGCTGGCTGTTTTCACGCTCCTCTTCCAGCTGGCTCAGTTGCACCCGCCCCTGCTCCACGCTCTGTTGCAGCTGCTCGGAGCGCTCATCCAGCCCATCGATAGTCTCGGTCAGCTCTTTAAGCTCCTGCTCACGATGCAACACACCGGAGCGCTCATCGGCATCGCGCACCACGCGCAACCAACTTGCACCCAACCACAAACCGTCACGGGTGATCACCGACTCATTGCCCAGGAGCGATGCACGCATCGCCAGCGCCTCCTCCAGCGTCTCGGCGGCATAGACACCGCTTAGCAGGCCATTCAGCGACCAGCTGGAATCGACCTTGGAGAGCAAGGCCACACCTTTATCACCACTCACGCCCTCACCACGCGTGGTGATATCAAACAGTGTCAGTGAACCGTGCTCCAGGCTTCCCAGGGTACCAAGCAGCGGATCCATACCATCAATGCAAACGGCCTCAAGATGATCGCCGAGAACACACTCCACGGCACGCTCCCAACCATCGGACACCTTAATGCCCTGGGCCAGACGTTGTGCCTCGTCCAGATTCTGAGCGGCAAGCCACTCGCTCACTGCACCCTGACGCTTGCCCAGCGCCGCCTGTTGCAGCGCCTCCAGCGAGGCGTGACGGCCACGCTTGCTCTGCAGCTCACCACGAATCTCATCCAGGTTGCGACTATCCTGATGGTTCTGCTCGCGCTGCTCGTTAATACGAGCAACGGCGCCTGAGAGCTGCTCCTGCAGCATCTCCGCCTTCATCTCACCCTCGGCCCTGGTCTCGGTAAGCAGCTCAATCTCCTCATCGAGATTTCCACCGACAAGGATGCCCTGCTCATCTTCAAGGCGCTTCAATCGCTGTTGCAGCTGTCCATCCTGCTGCTCCAGTTGCTGAATACGAGAACGCTCTACCTGGGCGGTCTGCGAGGGTTCATTGGCCTCCTGGTTAAAAGTCTCCCACTTGGCCTGCCACTCCTGCATCTGTTGCTCGGCCTCAGCCAACGTGGCTGCAGAGAGCTCCTCGGCCTCTTTGGCCCGCTGGTGCTTGGGCTCCAGCTCGGCCAGTGTGGCATCCAGCTCCTGGATGCGGGTACTATCCTTGTCGATATGTACCTGCGCCTCGTTCCACGAGCGCTCCAGCTGATCCAGATCCTGGCGCTGCTGCTGATAGCGCTCACGGGCATGCTGAATGGTCTGCTCCATGCGTGCGATATCGGCACCGATGCCGTAAAATTCACTCTGAATCTGATTGAAGGCCTCGGTCGCCTCTACGTGAGTCTCACGTTTCAGTTCAAGCTCTGCCTCGGCAGCACGCTGGTGGGCAACCTGTGCCTCAAGCGCCGTCTCCTCCTCACGCAGCTGGCCCTCCTGCCCCTTCATATTTCCGTCTAGCGAGCGCCAGCGCAGTGCCTGCAGCTGGCCCTTAAAGGTACGCTCCTCGGTCTTTAGCGTCTTATATCGCTCTGCAGTGGCAGCCTGGCGCTGCAGGTGGTTGAGCTGCTTATCCAGCTCCTCACGCAGATCATTGAGGCGATCCAGATTGTCACGGGTGTGACGCATGCGGTTCTCAGTCTCACGGCGGCGCTCCTTGTATTTGGAGATACCAGCGGCCTCCTCGAGGAAGGTGCGCAACTCTTCGGGCTTGGCCTCGATCAGGCGCGAGATGGTGCCCTGCTCGATGATGGCGTAACTACGTGGCCCCAGACCTGTACCAAGGAAGATGTCGGTAATATCACGACGGCGGCAGCGTGTACCGTTAAGGTGGTAGAGCGACTGACCATCACGGGTAACGGTACGCTTAATCGAGATCTCGTTGTACTGGGCGTACTGACCACCAACGGTACCATCGGTATTATCGAACACCAGTTCAATAGAGGCCTGACCGATCGGCTTGCGTGAATTGGAGCCGTTGAAGATAACATCTGTCATGGAGTCGCCACGCAGATTCTTGGCAGAGCTTTCGCCCATCACCCAACGTACAGCATCGATGGTGTTGGATTTACCACAACCGTTGGGGCCGACGATAGCAGTCAGGTTGGTCGGCAGGCCGATGGTGGTCGGGTCAACAAAAGATTTGAAGCCGGCGAGTTTAATCGTACTCAGTCGCATAAGGGTCGTTTAATACCATTTTTTATAGTGAGCACCGGGTTACAGCATTCACCAATATTCGTTAAAGATTAAAGTGGTTGGGCAATCATTCAATAAAAACAAAGTGTTAGTCCCTAACCTGCGATTATCCCGCGTCCTATGGCCGATTACCTTAATATGGCTTCGACTCTGGGAGTCTGTCTGCTGCGGGAGATCGTAGCGAGCATAATAAGAGTGTATGAGCCAATATTCATGATTTTGAGGCGCATAGTCACTCTACGCAACGAAAAATCAGGGATATTGGGGCCGCTCTCTTATCTGCGCAGTAGATCATCCCAAAGCAGACAGACTCCCGGCAGCTTTTCCGCTACAATTCCGGGCCGACAAAATTACCATGAAAGACACTATTATGCCTAGCCAACCCAGTAAGGAACTTGAGACATTCGACAATCCGATGCCGGAGCGTGACTACACCATTCGCATTGATATTCCCGAATTCACCTGCCTCTGTCCCAAGACCGGCCAGCCCGACTTCGCCACCATCCACATCGACTACGTGGCCGACAAACAGTGCATTGAGCTGAAGGCGCTAAAGATGTACATGTGGTCCTACCGCGAAGAGGGCGCCTTCCACGAGAAGGTGACCAACACCATGCTAGACGACTTCGTCGCCGCCTGTAACCCCCGCTTTATGCGTGTTACCGGCAAATTCAACGTACGTGGTGGCATCTACACCACGGTGGTCGCCGAGCACCGGGCTGCCGACTGGACCCCACCGCAACCGGTGAGCCTCCCCTAACAGGGAGCCATCTGCCCTAAAGCATCAATCAGTATTGTGCAATTTTAGTGTAATCAGCTTGCCCAGTACCTGACGGATATCACTAATGCTCGGGTAGTCAACCTGCCACGGCTCAGCAAAACCGCCATGACAGGTGATATGCATCACCTCAGGCTGGCGCTCCGATTGCAGGGTATGCCGTACAAAGCGCGTAATCGTGATCACCACACTATCGTCCGCAGTGGCAAGTAACGATGCATAACGCGGTGACTCCTTCCAATCAACAATGTCCTCTTCATCCTCCACTACAACTGTGACAACAAAGGTATCTGGCTCAATATGGCTATCTCCAGCACTGACAGAGCGTACTTCAACATTGCAGTGTGGTCGATAAAGATCAACTTCCCCCTTGGCCACCACCACACCGCCTTGCAGAAACACCCGGGCATGTCCCACCGGGACAATTAACGCCGTATGCAGTGTAAAGCTACTACCTACACTCACACGCGAACGTGGTGACTCCGCATCACGGACCGTGGCGTGTTGACAGGCAGACAACAGCAATACAGTAGCGACAAGACTAACTAGTTTCGGCATCATAACTTTCTCCAGGGTACCTCTAGCACCTTCATGGATAGAGCTTAGGAAAGCAACGTGGAAAAAACGACCTTTATCGGCATCGACCTCGGCACCTCCGGGGTACGCGCCATCGCCATTGACACTGCAGGCAAGGTGCAGGCCGAGGCCAGTACTCCACTACCCGAACCGCTGCGCAATGGATCAGCCATTGAGCAGGCCCCTAAGCTATGGTGGCAAGCTGTAGAGGCGGTGCTCGATGAGATCACCGAACAACTCGATTCTGCCTCAATCCACGCCATTGCCGTTGACGGCACCTCCGGGACGGTACTGCTAAGCGATGAGCACAACAAGCCGCTGACAATGGGGCTGATGTACAACGACGGCCGTGCCGTCGAACAGACTCAGCGTATCAGTGAGCTCGCCCCGCGAGAAAGTGCAGCCCACGGCACCGGCTCGGGGCTGGCCAAGCTGCTATGGCTGCTGGAACATGACGGTAAAAATGCTCTTCGCGCCCACATCCAGGCCGATTGGGTCGCCTCCCTGCTTAGCGGCAAACCCGGCATCTGTGACGTCAACAACGCCCTCAAACTCGGTTACGACCCGGTAACCCGCAACTGGCCTGAATGGATGGAACAACTCAAGCTGTCTACCGGCTTGCTGCCCAAAGTGGTTCCGGCAGGCCAGGTCATTGGCCCGATCCGCCCGGAACTGGCCGAACGCTGGGGGCTAAGTGGTGAGACTGTTATTGTCAGCGGCACTACCGATTCCACCGCCGCCTTTATCGCCTCCGGGGCCTCCCAGCCTGGTGAGGCCGTCACGGCCCTGGGTTCGACCCTGGTGCTAAAGGTGATCGCCGAGCAACCGGTATTTGCCCCCGAGTATGGCGTCTACAGCCACCCCTTTGGCGATCGCTGGCTGGTAGGCGGTGCCTCAAATTCCGGCGGGGCAGTGTTGCGCCAACATTTCACCGATGAGCAGATAGCCCGGTTAAGCCTTCAACTCAAGCCCGAGCTGCCCACCGGCCTCAACTACACTCCCCTGCCATCACCAGGCGAACGCTTCCCCATCAACGACCCGCAACTGGAACCGATCCTGACTCCCCGCCCCGATGATGATGTGCAATTCTTTCAGGGACTACTGGAGGGGATCGCACGTATTGAAAAAGCAGGCTATGACCGACTGGCTGATCTGGGTGCCCCCTATCCGGTCTCTGTACGCAGCAATGGCGCTGGTGCCGTAAATGCTGCCTGGACAAGGATTCGGGGGCAAATGCTCGGTGTAGAGATGCTGCCTGCGACACACACCGAGGCGGCCTACGGTAGCGCGCTGCTGGCACGCAATGGGGCATCTGCTGTATAAACGCCCTTAAGCAAACAAATTAGAACAAGGAACACCTTATGCTAGGAAAACCCTTCATCGGCGCGGCAGGACTTTTACAGGGACTCTCCCTGCTCAACACCTCCGGCCTACGACGCTTCGTCGCCATCCCGCTACTGATCAATGTGCTACTGTTCATCGGCTCCATCTATGTATTGGCCGCCCAGTTCAGCACCCTGGTCACCGAATGGCTCAGCTACCTGCCGGAGTGGCTAATGTGGCTGGAGTGGTTCTTCTGGGTAGTGTTCTCGCTGGGTGCGCTGCTGCTAGTGTTCTACACCTTTTCCATCATCGCCAATATCATTGCCTCGCCCTTTAACAGCCTGTTGGCCGAGGCGGTAGAGAAGCACCTCACCGGCCAGCCACTGCCACCGGGCAGCAGCTTTGCCCAGGCAATTAAGGATGCCCCACAGGCGATACTCGATGAACTGCGTAAACTCGGCTACATGGCGATGCTGGCGATCCCACTGCTTATCCTCTCCTTTTTTATCGCCCCCATCGCCCCCTTCCTATGGATGATTTTCAGTGCCTGGATGCTGGC